>NZ_CP061287.1:743859-1487718 GCF_018687275.1 Polynucleobacter sp. MWH-Aus1W21 | reverse complement strand
CTTAACCGCCGTGACACGACCATGGCCATCTCGACTCGGGAAGTCGATTTCCATGTTTTTAATTGATAGTAGAGTGCTGGCGGAGTTCATCCCTATAATTTTCTCATTAATGCTAGTGGTTTAATACATAGCTAGAGTCTAAACGGATTGTCGATTTCATGAATCGTATTGCGGTATCAATTGCCCTGTTCTTATTTTTGCCGCTGTTTGGCTTAGCAGCGCCATTCATATTTCCTGGTCTGGCTGGAAACAGTCTTCCGGCAACCGGGACACTTGCCCACCTTTGGAATTTTGTGCTGGGTAGTTACATTGCATCTACCTTAATGCTCGTTGCAGGCGTAAGTGCAGGGGTATTTTTTCTTGGGGTGGGTAACGCTTGGATTATTGCTAGCTACGATTTTCCAGGGAAGAAAATATTTGAGTGGGCATTAATTCTGCCTCTGGCTGTACCAACTTATGTCATGGCCTATCTTTTTGTTGATCTCTTGCAATTCTCAGGACCGATTCAAACTGCTTTGCGTAATTTTCTGGGTATGGGGTCCCTTTGGTTTTTTCCTGACCCTAGGTCTTTGAGTGGGGCGATCTGGTCTTTTTCATTCTGTTTGTTCCCTTATGTATACCTCATTACTCGCACGGCATTTTTAGAGCGTAGCAGTAGGCTAATTGAGGTTTCTGAGACTCTAGGTTACAGCCCATTACAAGGCTTTATTAAGCTAGTATTGCCAATGGCAAGGCCAGCAATCTTTGCGGGCATGGCTCTGGCTCTAATGGAAGTGCTAGCTGATTTTGGTGCGGTCTCTTACTTTGGGGTGCAAACCTTTGCGACTGGTATTTTCAGGGCTTGGCTATCTTTTGGCGATCGCCTGGCTGCCGTACAGTTGGCCATAGGCTTGCTTAGCTTTATATTGCTAATCTTCTTTATCGAGCAAAGCAGTCGCTCCAAGTTGCGTTATGCATCTTCATCACAAAGCAAGCCAAACGTTAAACATTTGCAAGGTAGATCTTCTCTTTTTGCATTTCTATTTTGCGGGCTAACGTTACTTTTTGGGTTTTTATTGCCAGCCTTCGCTTTGCTGCAGTTACTTTTTAAGCAGGGGCTCAGTGTAGATATTCGTTATTTGAGTTGGCTTGGGAATTCTTTATCAGTCTCAATCGTTACAGCCCTCATATCGGTTGGCCTTGCAGTATTTTTTGCCTACACCGTTAGACTCAAGCCAAGCCTGCGTTGGGTTAATGGTTTGTTGGGGTTTGGATACGCATTACCTGGTGCAGTTTTGGCAATTGGCATTTTGTCTTTTTTGGAAATTTTTCAGTTAGCTTGGTGGATATCCGTCAGCATGTGGGTGTTGGTTTATGCCTATTTGGTGCGTTTTTTATCCTCTAGCTTGCAAAGTATTGAAGCTGGTCTCTTGCGGATAACGCCTTCAATGGATGGGACCGCTGCGTTGTTGGGGTTATCTCAATTTCAAATTCTGAAGAGGGTGCACATACCACTCCTCAATCGTAGTTTGATTACCGCAGGACTATTTGTTTTTGTAGACGTCATGAAAGAACTGCCGGCAACTTTGCTATTACGTCCATTTAATTTTGATACTTTGGCAGTTGCTACCTACCAGTTGGCTGCTGACGAGCGTTTAGCAGAGCTCGGATTGCCGGCTTTAACCATTGTTTTGGCGGGATTAATACCTGTTTTAATCCTCTCCCGAGTCATTTCTCGCGGAGACTGAACTACGTAAAGCCCAGACATTTACTGCTTTATAGGGGGTTTTCTATGTTGGCAGGGCTTCCTTTCATATTTTTACCCCTTTCTTTTGTTTGCCTCCAAATAGTAATGATTCTCATTCTGATGTACACTTTTGAAAATTAACAAAAGTGATTATTTAAATCAAATTAAGGCTTTGATATGAAAAAGATGAATTTTTTGATGTCCGGAATCCTATTTGCTGGGGTTATCAGTAGTCATGTTTTTGCTGCCGACCCAGTAAAAGAGCTCAATCTGTATTCAGCGCGCCATTATCAAACTGATGAAGCTTTGTATAGTGATTTCACTAAAAAGACGGGCATCAAAATTAACCGAATTGAAGCGGATGACAACGGCATTTTGGAGCGTTTAAAAAGCGAAGGCGATAAGAGTCAGGCTGATGTCATTTTGTTGGTTGATGCTGCTCGTTTATGGCGTGCGCAAATGCACAATCTTTTTGCGCCGATTAAATCCAAGTATCTGGAAGAACGAATTCCTTCAAACTTGAGGGCTGCAAGCGAGGCTGGTGGAGTTCCTTGGTATGGTTACTCAACTCGAGCTCGAGTGATTGTCTATAACAAGGCTACCGTTAAAAAATCTGAAGTTGATACATACGAAAAGTTAGCTGATCTAGACAATAAAGGTAGAGTCTGTACCCGTTCAGGGGCTCACCCATACATGCTTTCCCTTGTTGGCGCTCTTATCGAAAGAGATGGTTTGGCTGCAACAGAGACATGGGCTAAAGGAATGGTCGCCAACATGGCACGCAGTCCAAGGGGTGGCGATACGGATCAGATTAACGCTGTTGCCTCAGGTGAATGTGGCGTGGCGCTTACAAATTCATATTACTTTGCGCGCATGATGCAATCAGATAAGCCAAATGATATGAATGCCATTTCTAAAGTAGGCTATGTATGGCCCAACCAAGGATCTGGCGGCGTGCATATCAATATCTCCGGTGGTGGCATGGCTAAAAATGCCCCGCATCCTAAAGAGGCTATGCAGTTTCTAGAGTATCTGGCTACTGACTCGGCGCAAGAATATTTTGCAAATGGTAACAATGAGTGGCCTGCCGTTCCGACGGTTAAGGTTGAAAATTCTGCTCTTAAGGCACTAGGAGCATTTCAGGCTGAAAAAGTATCGGTTACCGCGATTGGCAAGAATCAGATTGCAGCACAAAAATTACTTGATCAAGCTGGGTATAAGTAATTTAAGCCATGTCCTTTGTCTTTAACGAGCTTACCTATAAAAATGCTGGCATTAGCGTGGCCCTGGCTCACGTATTGCTTGCATTACTGGTAGTTTTCTGTGCTTTTAATTTTTCCAGGAAGGCTGAACCGATATTAATGATGGCGCAGATTATTGATCGCGAATCCGTGGCAATTACACCATCAGTTCATGTTCAGCCTAAAGACAAAAAGTTAGATAAGGAAAAAACCACCAAAGATAGTGATCTTGTAAAGGAAAAAACAAGTGAAGCCAAGCAAGATGGCGCTTTAGCGTCAGCCCCAGTTTCAATGCCTAATTCTGATGCCTCTGAGCTGAATAATCCGAAGCCGCCTTATCCGGCAATTAGTAGAAAGCTGCGAGAACAGGGTTTAGTGCTTTTAAGGGCCTGTATTGGCGCCAATGGGTCGTTAGAGAGTTTGGATTTGAAGCAGGGCTCTGGTTATTTGCGTCTTGACCAAGTTGCTTTGCAGACCGTTAAGCAGTGGAGATTTATCCCGGCAAAAAAGGGAAATACCCCAATCCCGATGTGTTACGAATTACCAGTTAAATTTATTTTGGAGTAGTGATATGAATTCAAGTATGAGCCTCTTTCATTTGTGGGTTGATGGCGGATTTGTCATTCAACTGACCGCAATTATTCTGCTTTGCATGTCTGTTGCTTCATGGACGGTAATGGTTGTTAAGGGAAATTTAATTTTCAAATCTAAACAACAGGCTAAGCAGTTACATGATTTTTGGCATAGCCCTGATTTAAATAAGGCACTGGAAGCATTGGAATCAAGTGATCAAAAAATGAATCCCTTTAAGGAATTGGCTCTTGAGGGGCAGAATGCGATGCGTCATCATAGGCATACAGAAAAGCATTTGCATGATTCCTTGGGTTTAAATGATTGGATTACCAGTAGTCTTAGAAATGCAATTGATGATGCAAGAGAAAAATTTGGCTCCGGTTTAATCGTGCTTGCATCTATTGGTTCTACCGCTAATTGATTTGCCCTAACTCTGCCTAACCGTGCCAACCATCTAGGGTGGATACTTGCAATGTCGTTTAAAACGACATTTCTGTTGATGCTCAAGGGTTAGTCCTGAGTATTTTCCATCCTAGTTTGAGCTAAATTAAATTGTCATAGCAAAAACCAAATCAAGATTGCTATCGGCTGGAAGAGACACTAACCACCTTCGGATGTTTTTTAATTGTATGAGCTGCTGATGCACCTCTTTATGTAAGGTTAATCTATTAGGCGTTTGTGGGAAAGCCCATAATGCAAAATACCAAGAAATATGCTGTAATAGAAACATGAGAAAAATCCTGATAATTCTGGCCCTGCTAGCTTTATCTATACAAACATCCTATGCTACGGTTTCTGCTTACTGCCAAGAAGAGCGGGCAGCAGCTTCTCATGTTTCACATCACGAGCATGAGAAGCCAGTCAGCATTGCCTCTGCTAGCGATTCTGCAAGCTACGATTCTGATTGTGGGGTCTGTCATTTGGCGCATTCTCCAGCATTGCATTCCACTTTTAGCATTTCAGTTACCTCTACCATCTTTCATTATGAAGATGCACGAGTAGAGTTTTTAGTCGATATTTCTCCTCACCGCCCCGAAAAACCCAATTGGCTCGCTCTCGCCTAAGTTAGCGAGAGCCTTAACCTAATTCTTCTCCTCTCGCTAACTCTGTTTTGAACAAACAAATGGAGTTTTTATGTTGCGAGAGTATTCGGGCGTAGTTCGTCGCTGCGTCATTCAATTTACTGGATTGGTATTTATATTGGGATCGCCAATAGCGCTGGCTAATGCCGAGCTCAAAGGTGGATCGACCTTAAAGTCCTTCTATGAATCTTCATGGGAGCGCCAACCTGACTACAAGTCCTATCAGTATCGAGTAGAGGCCGCGCTTGCTAAGCAAAAAATTGCTAGCAGCCTTTTGGTAAGCCCAGCTTCGGTTGAAGTGTCGCAAAAGACCGATAGAACTAACAGCAATCAAGGCGCTAGTGAAACCATACTGGGTTTAGATATCCCCCTGTGGTTATGGAATGAGCGGTCAAGCTCAATTAATTTAGCGGATGCTGAATATAAAAAGCTTTTGTCTCAATACTATCTATCCCAATTGAGAATTGCAGCTGAAGTAAGGGATGCCTATTGGAATTACCAGAAATCAAAAATTGAGTCTGATTTAGCGCTACGCAGAAATGAGAATGCAAAGAGCTTAGCTCTTGATGTTGAAAAGAGATTTAAGGCTGGAGACTTATCTCGCGCTGATCTTCATCAGGCCAATGGTGCCCTCGCATCATCAGAAGCTTTTTTGGTCGAAGCGCAGGCCAACGTAATTAATGCTGAGCAAAGGGTGCGTACTTTATTAGGAAGTGAGTATCTCAAGAAAATTCAATTCGGTGACATTGCTAAAAATATTGAACCGCTACCTAAGGTTCCTGAAAACCTGTCAGGACTAGATTCTAGTTTGCCAATCGTTGCAGCCCTTGTAGATCAGTTAGAGGTTGCTAAAAAAGCAGTTGACCTAGCAAAGTCTCAAACTCGGGCTTCCCCACAATTGCAAATATGGACTACTAAGGGCCGTGAAGTCTATGGCGTTCCTTATCAGCAATCAGTTGCTGTTGGGTTAAGAATTCCTTTTGGCTCTGATGCTCGCAATACCAATAGATTGGCCAGTGCTACTGCTGAGATGGTCGATTCAGAGGTTCGATTGTCCTATGAGCGAGAGTCTGCATTAAGTAATGTGGAGTCAAATGTGGCTTTAGTGAAGTCGGCAAAAATGAAGCTTGGCGCTGCAGATAAGAGGTCTAACTTAGCCAATGAAACACGTCAATTTTTTGACAAATCATTTCGCTTTGGTGAAACCGATTTGCCCACAAGACTACGTATTGAGCTAGAAGCAGTGGATGCAAATAGGCAGGCTGCAATTGCAAAAATCAATTACGCAGTTTCAGTTTCAAATTTACGACAGGCCCTTGGCCTGTTACCAGAGTAAGGTCACTTTAACTATGAATTTATTGAACAAATATAGTCAGTGGGCGTCAAAACTATTAATTGCGCTATTTCTGACGATCGCATCGGCAACTTATGCAGGTCCTGGTCATGGGGAGGAAAAACCCACCACTGCACAAACTCAATCACTACCTCGCTTTTATGCTGAATCTGATCTCTATGAGGCGGTAGGAGTGATTAACGGCAAGGAAATCACGCTCTACCTAGATCGCTACTCCTCCAATGAATTGGTCAAAGGAGCCAAGGTTGAAATTGAGCTTGAGGGCTCTAAAATTAGTTCAGAGCCTCATGGCGATGGAGAGTATCTCTTTCGCCTAAAAAATAAAATTAAAGATCAGCCTACTGCGATCACCATCACGATTAATGATGATGTTACCGACATACTAGCAGCCACTATAGATCTAAGTTCCTTTGAGCGCTCCTCATTGATCACTTGGAAATCAGCAATAAAGATCTTGCTTTATTTCAGCCTCTTGATGGCAATTGCCTATTTGTCTTATCGCAAGAAAGAGGTGTTGATGACGAATACAAAAAAACTAATCAAACAAATTAAGGAGCGGGTATGAATCGCAAACAGAGAGATTTTGTATTTCGCCCCATTGTCCTCATTAGTTTATCTGTGGCGCTATTTGCTTTTAAGGTTTATGCTGGGCCGGGTCATGGCGAGTCGGAAGTATCCCAAGTTCAAGGTGACGCCCCTAAAAGACAGTCGGACGGCAGTCTTTTTATTCCCAAGCCTGCGCAACGCCAGTTACACGTGATGACAGCTCCTGGCCAGTTCGGCGAATATGCCAAAACCTATGATTTAGCTGGAAAAGTCATTATGGATCCTAACTTTGGCGGTAAGGTGCAAGCGATTGTTGCTGGCCGTATTACGCCGGGACCAGCTGGTTTTCCATTGCCCGGACAGAAGGTTAGTAAAGGCGATGTCTTGGCGTATGTAACGCCAGAGGCTGGCCCAGGAAAATCAAGATCACTTGCGGAAAGTCGACTAAAGCGTTTGCGAGATCTGAGCGATACGGTCCCTCGTAAGACTATTGAAGAGGCAGAAGCCGCTGTTGCTAATGAAGAATTAAGAGCCCCAGTCAGCGGAATTATTTCTACTACGGGTGTCGTATCTGGCCAAGTAGTGCAAGCAAGAGATCTAATCTTTGAGGTCGTTAATCCATCCAAGCTATTAATAGAAGCGCTTGCCTACGATTCAAGTCTGAGTAAGAACATTGCTGATGGCAAGGTGGATGTCAATGGCAAAGTGATTGAGCTCAAGTATCTTGGTGGTGGACAGACCCTCAGAGAGCAAGCCTTACCTCTAACTTTTTCTGCTAAATCGGACGATCTCCAATTTTTACCCATAGGTCAGCCCATTCGAGTATTTGTAAATACCGATAGCAAGATCACTGGAGTAAAGGCGCCTTCAAAATCATTAGTCAAAAGCAGCTCGAACCAAACAATTGTCTGGATTAAAAAGTCCCCAGAAATATTTGAGCCAAGAACAGTTGTATATGAGCCTTTAGATGGTCAGAGCATTGTTATTACTAGTGGTATTAAAGATGGTGAACGAGTCATTACTGATGGGGCATCCCTCATCAATCAAATTCGTTAAGGATTAAGACATGTTTACTTGGTTATTAGATTTCAGCTTAAAAAATCGCATGATAGTGATTTTGCTCGGTGCTATATCTATGTTCTATGGTGCCTACACCTTAAGCAAGATGCCTGTGGATGTCTTTCCCGATCTGAATAAGCCTACTGTCACCATCATGACCGAGGCTGGCGGAATGGCTTCAGAAGAAGTTGAACAACTCATTACATTCCCACTCGAAACGGCTATGAATGGTTTACCGGGAGTAGAGGCTATTCGCTCAGTATCTAGCGCCGGCCTCTCTTTCATATACGTTACTTTTGACTGGACTGTAGACATCTATCGCGCCAGACAAATGGTTTCAGAAAGACTGTCATCTATGGAGGGAGCAATTCCGGATGGCATTGTTTCGCGCATGGGGCCCATTAGTTCGATCATGGGTGAGATTATGCAAATTGCCATTCCGATTGATGAATCTAAGATTTCATCCATGCAGGTTCGCGAGTATGCTGATTGGGTTTTGCGACCCAGATTGATGGCTATCCCCGGGGTAGCGCAAGTCATTCCTATAGGTGGGCAAGTCAGGCAGTTTCAAGTGCAACCCAATACTCGCCGTATGGCGGAGCTAGGCCTTAGCATATTGCAGATTGAAGATGCATTGCGGGGCTACTCTGCAAATACGTCTGGTGGATTTCTTGAGTCCAATAATCGTGAGTATCTTATTCGTCATATAGGGCGAACCTCTAGCCTTGAAGATTTAAAGAACATTGCCGTATCGAACCGCAATGGACAAACAATACTTTTAAGACAAGTTGCAGATATTACTTTTGCACCAGCAGTTAAGCGAGGCGATGCCGGTTATGAAGGTGGGCCAGCAGTCATTCTAGGTGTACAAAAACAACCTTCAGCAGATACGGTAGCGCTAACAAAAAAGATTGAATCGGCTATTGCAGAATTAAAGCAGGGCTTGCCAACTGGCATGGAAGCTCCTAAAGTAACATTTAGGCAGGCGAGCTTTATTGATGCATCCATTAGCACTTTAGAGGGTAAGCTGATTGGCGCATCAATCTTTGTTGCTGTAGTGCTGTATTTCTTTTTAGGAACAATTCGCCCGGTCCTCATCTCATTAACAGCAATTCCAGTTTCAATTCTCTTAACTGCCCTAGTTTTTAAGTACTTTGGTTTATCAATTAATACGATGACCTTAGGAGGCTTAGCCATTGGAATCGGCGGCCTGGTTGATGATGCAGTAGTTGATGTGGAAAACGTAATTCGTCGCCTTAGAGTAAATCTAGATAAAGCATCTTTAGACCAATTAAGTCCACTAGCGATTGTGAGAGCCGCATCGCTTGAGGTAAGAACCGGAATTATCTATGCTACAGCCATCATCGTTTTGGTATTCATCCCATTATTTGCATTACCAGGTATAGAGGGGCGACTATTTGTGCCTTTGGGTATTGCATTTATAGTCTCTACTCTTGCATCGCTTTTAGTTTCAGTCACTATCACGCCAGTACTCTGCTTTTACTTGCTGCCCTCAATGCAGTCCCTGAGGGATCACGATACAAAGATTGTCACTTGGCTTAAAAGCCATTATGAGGTTCAGTTATCAAGGTTATTGGCGGCGCCTAAAAAGCCTCTGATGTATGCTTTTGCATCCGTCATAGTCGCTGCTGCCAGTGTTCCCTTTATGGCGAGCGCATTTTTACCGCCCTTTAACGAAGGGACTTTACTGATCGGATTGCGTTTAAATCCTGGTGTCTCTCTCTCTGAATCGGCGGGCGTAGCTAGCCAAGCAGAAAAGTTAGTCAGGCAGGTTCCAGAAGTGACTTATGTTGGACGCAGGAGTGGCCGCGCAGAATTGGACGAGCATGCGGAAGGTGTACATGTGAGCGAGTTAGATGTTGGTTTAAAGCCTGCGGGAGATTTAGATCGCTCCATGGCTGAGATACAGGCAGATATCAGGTCAAGATTAGTTAACTTACCCGCTGCAATTGCGATCGGTCAGCCAATCTCACATCGAATAGATCACATGCTTTCAGGAGTGCGATCGCAAATTGCTATTAAGATCTTTGGCGATGATTTGGACGTGCTGCGTAGCCAAGCCGACCTTCTAAGATCGAAATTGGCAGGCATTGAAGGCTTAGTTGATCTAGAAATAGAAAAGCAGGTTTTAGCACCACAAATTAAGGTCCGAATTGATTACGATAAGGCGGCGCAATATGGAGTTTCAACATCTCAGATTATGGCCACCTTGCAGGGCATGGTTGAAGGGGAGAGGCTCTCGCAAATTATTGAGGGTAATCGACGGTTTGCCTTAGTGATCAAGTTACCAGACTCAGCAAGAAATTTAGAAGGGCTTGCTGATATCTTGATTGATACGCCAAATGGAAAAATTCCACTCTCCAAAATTGCTAGCATTGAGGATGGGGATGGCCCAAATCAAATTAGCAGAGACGGCGGTAAGCGAAGAATTGTCTTATCGGCTAATGCCTCCAAGCGTGCCCTGTCAGATATCGTGGCTGATATTAGAACTGTGATCTCTAATCAGACTCTTCCAGAGGGTTACTTTATTACTTTAGATGGTCAATTTAAAGCGCAAGAAGAGGCATCTAAAGTAATTGGTTTGCTATCGATTGGATCATTTCTTTTGATGTTTGCGGTTTTAAATAACCGCTATAAGTCCATGCGCCTATCTTTAATGATTATGTCTAACATTCCCTTAGCTATGGTCGGAGCAGTGATTGGTTTGTGGATTTCAGGCCAGCCACTCTCGATTGCTGCATTAATAGGATTTATCACGCTAGCAGGAATATCTGTGCGTAACGGAATCTTAAAAATTAGCCATTACTTAAATTTGATGCAGTCAGAAGGTGAATCGTTTAGTCTGGCAATGATTATTCGCGGATCAATTGAGCGCTTAAGTCCTGTACTAATGACAGCTTTGGTCACAGCTTTTGCCTTGGCACCATTGTTATTTGAAGCAGAGCGTCCTGGTACAGAGATATTGCATCCAGTAGCAGTTGTTATTTTCTCCGGGCTCATCAGCTCTACCTTATTGGATACCTTTTTAACGCCAGCCATGTTTTGGCTTTACGGGAAAAAAGCATCTGAAATAGCCTTGAGCAATATGAAAACTAACGAAGTATTTTAATTTAAAGGGGTTTATATGAAATCAATGATGGTGATTGCAACCTTGCTAATCAGTTTTATTGGTCCAGCCCATGCTGGAGCCGGCCATGATTTAAAGCCAATGCATGGCGGTGTCATAGTAGAGGCTAAGGACATTGATGTTGAATTGGTTGCAAAGCCTGATAGCCTATCGCTGTATTTGACGGACCACGGTAAACCGATACCTATAGATGGTGGGACCGCAAAGCTGACAGTCTTAATTGGATCAGATAAAAAAGATTATGAGCTACTGCCTAATGGAGGCAAATTGGAAGTGAAAGGTAATTTCGCTATTCCCAAGGGAGCTAAGGCTATAGCAGTTATCAAGATAAAAGCGAAAGTGATTACAGCAGGATTTAATTTATAGCCTAAATCAGCTCAATCTAGTCTGTACTCTGGGTCGCCCTAAATGATCTGGATTAACCTCGCTGAATAGTAAAGACAGCGCCCATCTATAGTTGGTTTTGGGTCGTTATCGGTCCATTGCTAACGGCATCCTACTATGTCGGTTAACCCGACAACCGTCGTGTTTCGAGACGCTCACGGCTAATCAGTGCTTAACATTCCCACTCACAACGACCCAATATTGTCTATTGTTCCCAACGGGCTTAAAAATGTCGAATTGGCTTTAGACAGGGTTCCTTGGGTGTTAACGATTGGTTATTGGTAAATCGGCAAAAGGCCGATGACTGCTTTCGGCTAATAAGAGGCGGTAGTGCCACCTCTTTTTTACTTCACGGGTAGCGATAATTTATTTAAGATCCCGCAATGTGCTGAGTCCTGATTCGCATGACATTGTTTTCTGAGCAGCTTTAATTGTCGCTCAAGTTGGCGTAGCTCATTAATTCGATTGCTTACACCTTCAATATGGGCATCAAGCAATTCATTTACTGCATCACAGTTTTCATCGGGCAAATCTTTTAAGCGAAGTAATTGACGAATTTCACTTAAGGTCATGTCCAGCGAGCGGCAGTGGCGAATAAATGTAAGGCGTTGCAGGTGCTGATCCCCGTAGATTCGGAAGTTACCCTCAGATCGAGCCGGTTTTGCTAACAAACCCTCTTGTTCATAAAACCGAATAGTTTCCACTTGAGTGCTTGTGGCTGTTGCTAGTTCACCAATTCTCATTTGACCTCCAAGTTTTTACATTTTTATTCTAATCCCTTGACTCTATAGTTACTATAGGGTGTTAAATGTTTTATGTCTTCATCATTTAGGTTTCCGCTATGAGCGAATGCAATACCTCCTGTAGTTGTTCAACATCAACCCCTGTGACAAAGGCTTCTGAAATACCGAGCAAGAATAAGGCCATCTATCGCATTGAAAATATGGACTGCCCAACTGAAGAGGCGCTTATTCGCAAAAAGCTAGCGAGTGTAAGCGGCATTGAGTCGCTGGACTTTAACTTAATGCAAAGGATGCTCACGGTTGGTCACAATCTCAACTCACTTGACGCTATCGAGTCCGCTTTGGGTTCAATTGGAATGCAGGCGGTGCTACAAATTGGTGAGACTTCTACAAAGGACAGCTCACTTGAGCCTATGCCTAAAACCAATTGGTGGCCATTGGCTATTGCAGGTATCACTGCAACCTTGGCTGAAATCATGGAATTGCTGCAACTTGGTAATCAGTGGATTGTCATTGCTCTAGTAATCGCCTCAATTGCTTCAGGGGGCCTTACCACTTATAAAAAGGGCTGGATTGCATTAAAGAATGGCAATCTCAATATCAATGCCTTAATGTCAATTGCAGTCACAGGCGCGATGGCGATTGGAAGTTGGCCAGAAGCCGCCATGGTGATGTTCTTATTTACTCTAGCTGAAGTAATTGAAGCCAAGTCATTAGATCGTGCTCGTAATGCGATTCGTGGCTTATTAGACCTCACCCCTGAAACCGCAACCGTTCAGCAAGCCGATGGCTCTTGGGTGCTAACGGATGTAAAGGCTATCGCTTTAGGTGCTTTAGTTCGAGTGCGTCCTGGAGAGCGAATAGCTTTAGACGGCATATTAATAAGTGGTAACTCGGCAGTAAATCAAGCGCCAATCACGGGTGAGAGCCTACCCGTCGATAAGATAGTTGGCGATGAGGTATTTGCAGGAACGATCAATCAGACAGGATCGTTCGAATACAAAGTTACTGCAGAAGCGACTCATTCAACGCTAGCTCGAATTATTCATGCAGTTGAAGCAGCGCAAGGAAGTCGTGCGCCCACCCAGCGTTTTGTTGATCAATTCGCCAAGATCTATACGCCAGCTGTTTTTTTGCTTGCGGTGTTAGTCGCTGTTTTGCCTCCATTGTTAATGGCGCAGTCATGGCAAGAGTGGATCTATAAAGCATTAGTCATGTTAGTGATTGCCTGCCCTTGTGCTTTGGTGATCTCAACACCAGTAACGATTGTGAGTGGCTTAGCAGCCGCTGCAAGAAAAGGCATCTTAATTAAAGGAGGCGCTTTTTTAGAAGCAGGACGGAGCATGAAGGTCTTAGCAGTAGATAAGACAGGGACACTAACCTACGGGAAGCCTGCACAAACGGACTTTTTTGCATTAAGTAGCAATGACAAGCATATTCACGAAATTGCCATCAGTCTTGCGGCACGATCTGATCATCCCGTATCTCTAGCAATTGCCCATGCTAATCAAGAGCAAAAGAATGATTTAAAGACTGTAGATAGCTTTGAGGCGATTCTGGGTCGCGGTGTCAAAGGCGTTATTGAGGGTAATTTGTATTACCTTGGCAATCATCGACTGATTGAAGAATTGGGTTTGTGCTCTGATGATATTGAGAATCGTTTATTACCACTAGAGCAGCAGGGCAAAACGGCCGTATTGCTTACCAACCAAACAGAGGTTTTAGCTATTATTGCGGTGGCCGATACTGTTAGAGAAACAAGCAAGCAGGCTATTGATGAGCTTCACCAATTAGGCGTGACTACCATCATGCTCACTGGTGACAATGAGCACACCGCTAAGGCAATAGGTAAACAGGTGGGTGTCGATGAGATTATGGGTAATTTATTGCCTGAAGATAAGCTCAAAATAATTGACAGTCGCCTAAAAAAGGATCCCAATGTAAAGGTAGGCATGGTTGGAGATGGCATTAATGATGCCCCCGCTTTAGCAAGAGCAAGTATTGGATTTGCGATGGGGGCGGCTGGAACCGATACTGCGATAGAGACTGCTGATGTTGCGCTAATGGATGATGATTTACGCAAGATTGCTACCTTTATTCGGCTATCCAAATCAACCGCTCTAATTCTGACTCAAAACATTGTTCTTGCTCTTGGCATTAAAGCTATTTTCCTTGTGCTTACCTTTACAGGGCAAGCCACGATGTGGATGGCGGTATTTGCGGATATGGGTGCGAGCTTGCTAGTAGTGGCAAATGGATTGCGGTTATTAAGAAGTTAGACAGTAGTCAATATTCAGCATTTAACTCAAGGAGTACTAAGATGAAAAAGCTAGGATGTGTTGCGATTTTAAGTTTGGGTGTTTTATTAAGTGCGCCCGTTTTGGCGCAATCAGCAGGGGCAGGCACTAAAGCCTCACAGACACAACAAAAAAATGTTGATGTAGCGGAGTTTGATAAGCAAGCCGCTCAAATTCAAGAGAACTTTAAAAAGATGCAACAGCAGATGGATCAGATCCGTGCAACTCAAGATCCGCAAGAAAGGCAAAAGCTGATGCAGGCTCACTGGAGCACAATGCAGGGCAACATGAATATGATGCAAGGCATGTGGGGTTCGGGAATGATGGGTTGTTGTGGTGGTAACGGCGGCATGATGGGTGGACACATGATGGGTTGGAATGGTATGGGCCCCTATTACTCTAAATTAACACCTGAGCAGTTAAAGCAACGCCAATACATGATGGATCAATACATGGGTATGCAGCAGAACATGATGAACCAAATGATGCAGCAGAACTATATGTGGATGGATCGGTCAAGGTAGTAACACACTAGGGGGATGAGTTACTGGACTTGTCCTCCAAGGTCTCCCTTGGGTCGATAAGATCCAAATTGATTGAATTCACTCAGATGACTCAAATCGGCCAGAAGTAGTCGCAGTAATTTTAGTGACTGAGCTTATTTGATTGCAATTTCAGAATTAAAGAAGATAGAAATTTAAATTGTGTCTTAAACCTTATCAGTCTTAGTCTACGCCATAAAGAGGTGAGAAGCCGCCTCCCAAGGTTCTTAAATTTGTTGTTTGCCCTTGGTATATGCGACTTACTGAAATGAGTGAATTACCTTCAAAGACATAATCTCTAATATCGACTTTAAGATCAACCTCATTACCATCAATCGTGATGGTTCGTTTGCTTGGTGGAATTACTTTTTGTGCAATATAGCTTTTATCCTTAATTTGACCCCATACGCCTTTAGTTAATTTATCTCCGCGATATACAGCGCGACTCCCATAGCCTTGACTGGGCTTGAAAAAGTAGTCTTTGCGATTTGTCCAAAGAGATTCTTCGTTTTTAGAGGACACTTTTACAGTCTCCGGAATGTGGCTTAGGAGTATTTCTTGTATAGCCAAGTCAACCCCTAGGGAGTCAAGATGTTCCCGATTGCTTAAGATGCAAAGGTTATCTTTATTGGCAAATACTGCATGATTAAAGGGGTTTGGGGTGATGGCTACAAGATCTTGAAGATAAGCGTCTCTAAGCGCTTCGTATGATGAACCTTGAAAATAAAAGTCGGTCGTTCGGTTATAGATTAAGTCAATTTGGACTTCGCCGAAGTAAACCTTTTGATCTTTAATTACGAGACCATCTGGAGAGGTGATGATTGTCGTGATTCCATGCTTTTGAAACAGGGCTTGGAAGAGTTGAAACTCAGGATATAAGAATTGTTCAGTTGGACTCTCATCAACGATTGCAATCGTCTTTAATTGCGCAGAAGGATCCCTATTGAAGGATCTCCACTCCCGGGTAAACATATCCAGAAAAGTCTCATAAATTTCATTGGGCATATTTCTTGCTCCCAAGCGTCTCTCTACTGGCTCACAGCAATTTATCGATGCCCCAATTTCAAGGGCAGAAATCATAGCGCCGCCTGCATTGGTATTGATTTCAATTAATTGCGGGCCATTTACCCCTAGGTGAAAATCAAATCCATAAAAAACACCACTTGTACTTTGTTGATGTCTAGCAATGGATGGAGCTTGCTCAAGAACTAATTTTTGAAATAAAGGCATTTCGCAAACTTTATAGACCGCTTTTACTAATGCTTTCATCTGATCTAAGGCGGCTTGGTCAATAAATACTCCGCTACTTGAGAGCATCGAGCCTATCTTTGTAGCAGTTGAATCAGCAAGGTCCAGATCACTAATAAGGCGATGAACCTCAATATCTAGTTTCTGTTTGTCTACGCTGATGCAGTTGCACTGGGCATTGAGTTTGGCGGCTTTATCTGACATGGATTTCGAATCTACTATCTTTTTGGTGGGGGGTGGTGGGGGTTCTTGTAGCACTTTACGATAAACACCCATTTACAAACCAAATGGATTATTCACATCTTCTTGAATTTATAGCCTCAATAGCCCAGTAAGTTAATACCTAGACTCAAAATGTGAAGAGTAAGGCCGACAAAGCTCTAAATTCAGTGTAATATTAAACAATGCGGAAAGTATGCGTTTTCTTATGTTTAAGTTTTTTTATTAGCCTGATTCATGCGGCTAGCATGCCCGTATTCGTTTCCGATCAACACCATGCGCACCAGTCCCAAGCTGCGACTCATGCTGATAATGCTGACTCTCATATGCAGCATAAGCAATGTAACGATTGCACTTCATCGATAGAAAAGTCGGCAAAGAAAGTGGCTACAAAGTGCCATACCGCTTCTCAGTGCTGCGTTGGTATTGCTGATTTAACAGTTTCATCCTCCGTAGTTGCTCCTTTGCAGTATGCGGACAATCTACTGCCTTACGCTCCTACTTTGGCACTCGGCCAATCGCTAGGTAGCATTTACAAACCCCCTCGGATTTAAATTTCCTCAGTAGTAAGTAGATTTTGGCGACAAGTCTTGTCGCTACGTTTGTCTATTGGAGAAATTATGAGCATATTTAAATGCATGTGGGGCAATGGAATGTTTCTATTGGCGCTCACATTACTAGGTAGTCCAGTTGCATCGGCGCAAGATGCGGCGGTAAATGGTTCTTCGGCAAAGTTTATTGCCGAGTCGCTGCAGTACACGTCAGTATTTAAAAATTATCAGCCTTATTCGGAAGAGGAGATCATTCCTTGGAGGCAGGCTAACGCTACCGTCCAAAAGATCGGCGGATGGAAAGTGTATGCAAAAGAAGCTGCTCAGGCTGATGTGGCGCCAACAAGCGAAGAGCACTCGAAAAATCATCACGAGGGAGTTAAATGATGATGACCATGCCTTTCAATAAACGATACAAAATAGTATCAATCTTATTTGCGAGTGCTCTTACTGGATGCGCTAGCGTCAATATTGACGAGGCCTTACAAAAAACGAATCTAGATTCGAGTAAATTTACTAATGGCCAGGTTGTTTTAGCAAAATCGTCAGATGAGCGTGATGTTCTTCAGGGTAGAGCTCAGGAGCTGCTGGCTAAGAATTTAAATCAAAGCGATGCTGTTCAGCTTGCCTTGATTAATAGTCCAGCCGTTCAAGCACTTATTGCCCAGAATTGGTCTGAAGCAGCGTCTGCTGCCCAAGCAGGCAGAATGTCTAATCCTTATTTTGCTTTTGAGCGAATGGTTACTAGTCCAGAGATCGAATTTAATCGCTGGTTTGTATTTGGATTATTAGATCTGATTACTTTGCCACAGCGCAAAGGAATAGCTGATAAGCGAATTGAACAAGCTCAATTGCGTTTAACGACCGAAATCATTGATCAGGTTACTTTGGTTCGCCAAGCCTGGGTTCGTGCAGTTGCAGCAGAGCAATCCCTTAAATATGCCGATCAAGTTTTTCGAAGTGCAGAAGCAAGTGCTGAGTTAGCAAGGCGCATGGAGGCGGTAGGTAATCTCAATAAGATTACTCGTGCAAGGCAGCAGGCTTTTTATGCAGATTCGGCCACGCAGTTTGCTAATGCACAACAGACTTCAGTAAGCCGTAGGGAGGAGCTTGTTCGTGCTCTTGGGCTAAGTGAAGCTCAGGCAAAAGAACTGAAATTGCCCGATCGTTTACCTGATCTGCCTAAGCAACCACCAAACACCGAATTTATTGCGCAGCAAGCCGGTGTAGAGCGGCTAGATATACGCTTGGCTACAGCAACTTTAGAGGCAGCAGCGAAGGCCCAGGGGCTTAACAACATCACCAGTTTTACCGATATTGAGCTGGGCTTTAATCGCGGCACTAAATTTGATTCAGCATCTGGTGAGAGCACCCCAAAGCAGGGTTATGAAATCTCAATTCGACTACCAATTTTCGATTGGGGGAATATGAGTAGGGACGCCATGAATGCCCAAACTTTGGCTGCATTTAATCGGCTAGAGGGCGTTACTCGAAATGCTAGTTCCAATTTGAGGGAGACTTATTCGGCCTATCGAACTGCATACGATATATCCCAACACTATCGAAAAGAAGTAATACCTGTACGCAAAGCCATTGCTGAAGAAAGTCAGCTTCGCTATAACGGCATGATTATTGGTGTCTTTGAGTTGATTGCCGACTCAAGAGATCAGGTCTCTGCAGTAATTGCAGCGATTAATGCTCAGCAACAATTTTGGTTAACAGATGCTGCTTTGCAGTCCTCCTTAATTGGCAGACCAACAATACTCCAGGTGCCTAGCGTTACTGGGGCGGGGATGTTAGCAAACCCTGCCGGACATTGATAAGGAAAAATAATGAGTTCAAGAAGAGATTTTTTTAAATACGCCGGTATTGCTGGTGGTGCTGTTGCGGTTGCAGCAGTTGGCCGCTATGCCTTATCTGGCGCCCCAGAAATAGTGACGCAGGTAAACGCTAATACGATGCCACCATTGACCCCTAGTACAGGTCGCCCATACAACCCAGTTGTTACCTTAAATGGCTGGACATTGCCCTGGAGAATGAATGAAGGCGTTAAAGAGTTTCATTTAGTCGCTGAGCCAGTAGTGCGAGAAATGACTTCTGGATTTAAGGCGCATTTATGGGGTTACAACGGTCAAAGCCCTGGGCCAACAATCGAAGTGGTGGAAGGCGACCGAGTCCGGATATTTGTTACCAATCGGTTACCAGAGCAGACTTCAGTACATTGGCATGGCCAAAGATTACCAAATGGTATGGATGGTGTAACAGGCTTAACTCAAAAAGGTATTCCACCCGGAAAAACCTTCATGTATGAGTTTGTTGCTCGCCGCCCGGGAACATTTATGTACCATCCCCATGCCGATGAAATGACACAGATGGCAATGGGAATGATGGGTATGTGGATTACGCATCCTAAAGATCAAAATCCACTTATTGATGATGTTAATAGGGACTTTTGTTTTTTATTGAGCTCATATGACATTGATCCTGGTAGTTACACACCAAAAGTAGCCACGATGGTTGACTTCAATATATGGAGCTGGAATAGCCGCGTTTTTCCTGGCATAGATTCTTTGAATGTCGCCCTAAATGACAAGGTCCGAATCAGAGTAGGAAACTTAACAATGACCAATCATCCAATTCATCTTCATGGGCATGAGTTTTCGGTCACAGGCACTGATGGAGGCCCTGTTCCAAAAACTGCTCGTTGGCCTGAGGTAACCACTGACGTGGCTGTTGGGCAGATGCGGCAAATTGAATTTCTTGCAGATGAAGAGGGTGACTGGGCGATCCATTGCCATAAGAGCCACCACACCATGAATGCAATGGGGCATAACCTCCCCACCATGATTGGCGTTGATCATCGGGGGGTTGGCAAGAAGATCAACAGTCTGATACCTGACTATATGGTGATGGGTGAAAGGGGTATGGGTGATATGTCTGAAATGGAAATGCCTATTCCCGATAACACGGCTCGCATGATGACGGGTATGGGTCCTTTTGGGTCGGTAGAGATGGGCGGTATGTTTAGCGTATTAAAAGTACGTAAGGATCAAAAGCCTGGCGATTATGCAGATCCGGGTTGGTATAAGCATCCGGCTGGTACGGTGGCAGAGGCTTACAAAGGCGCATTACCTGCAGCTCCAACGCAACTAAATACTGCAAAACCTATGCAATCAACAAGACCAAGCTCTACAAAAGAAATCGAAGTGCAAGTAAGAAAGCCCAATGGGCATTCTGGACATTAATAATTAAGGAAAACAAAATGAAAAATATTCAATTTACATTGGCAGCAATTGCGATGGCAGCATCTAGTTTGGTGTTTGCGCAAGGTGCAACACAACCTGGCGGTATGGGGATGATGAATCAAGGGGCCATGAACCAAGATCCAATGGCAGCGATGTGTCAAAAAATGCATCCTGAAATGAGTCCTGATCAATGTAAGGCGATGCACGAGAATATGGCAAAAATGACTCCTGAACAAAGGGTGGCAATGTGCCAACAAATGCATCCTGAGATGAGTGCTAGTCAATGTAAGGCGATGCATGACAAGATGCAGGGATCAGGCGCAGGCATGGGGGCTATGGGTGGCATGGGCGCAATGTCTCATGACCATGGCGCTAGTGGTGGTCATGATCATGCCAGCGAAAATTCTAGTGTTGGACAGCCGGGTATTGCAGCCAAAGTAAATCGAACAATTAGAGTTCGCATGACAGACAACATGAGATTTAATCCTAGCAGTATTCAAGTCAAGCAAGGCGAAACTATCCACTTTGTAGTCAAGAATCTGGGTAAAACAAAACATGAAATGGTGCTTGGTACAGATCAAGAGCTACAAGAGCACTATAAGCAGATGATGAAGTTTCCAGAAATGGAGCATGCCGAGCCAAACATGGTTACCTTAGGCGCTGGTCAAACAGGTGAAATTATTTGGCAATTTACGAAATCTGGAAAAGTGCAATTTGCATGCCTACAACCAGGCCATTACGATGCGGGAATGAAGGGATCAATTTCGGTAGCTGGACCTAAATCTGTTTCACCAGCACAGAAAGGGGACGGCCATGGCTCCCATCAACATTAATTTAACAAGAAGGGCTATAGCAATGGGATTGGTGCTAGTGCCGTTTGCATCCAGTGCTGTCAGTGAAAAACCATTGATCACAGTATGGAAGAGTCCAACTTGTGGCTGTTGCAAGGATTGGATTTCGTATGTGGAGAAAAATGGCTTTGCTACTAAAGTGATCAGCGATGGTAATGACCAGATTAGAAAGAAGATGGGCATGCCCATTCAGTTTGGGTCTTGCCATACCGCAGTCATTGATGGTTATGCAATCGAAGGCCATGTCCCGGCGAGGGAAATTAAGCGTTTATTGGCCGAGAAGCCCAATGCTGTAGGGATTGCTGTACCAGCGATGCCCATAGGCTCTCCAGGAATGGATGGTCCTGAGTATGGATCTAGAAAAGATCCTTATGACGTTTTATTGATCTCTAAAAATGGTCAATCCCAAATTTATCAATCTTATCGATAGGAATTAAATTATGAACAATCTAAAAAAATATTTGAGTGTTATTTTTCTACTATCAGGAGTAATCTTGACTCATATAGTAAGCGCCCAATCTACTGGTGCATATACGGCTGGTCAGGTACGCAAAGTTGATTTGGAGCAAGGCAAAGTCACCATTCGTCACGAGGAAATCAAGAATTTAGATATGCCCCCAATGACCATGATTTTTAACGTGAAAAACAAAGCCCTTTTAAATGGTCTTAAGTCTGGAGACCAAGTGGAATTTGTGGCATCAAGCGAAGGTGGAAAGCTATATGTCGTCGAATTAAAAAAGGGAGAATGAAAATGAGTCAAATTTATTTAAATGTCGCCGGTATGACTTGTGGATCTTGCGTTAACCACGTTACCAAGGCACTTGAATCTTTAGATGGCGTATCCAATATCCATGTCGACTTGCAAAAAGGAAAAGTGCATTTAGATAGGGTGAGCTGGAAGACCGATGATTTGATTCATGCGCTAAATCAGGAGGGTTATCCATCTTCTTTGGACCTTGATGGCAGCGTTCAGGCGCCACAGAAAAAATCTGGTGGTTGCTGTTGTGGTTAACACTCTCTTTAATTCCCAATTTTTAGACATCCAAAAAGGTAACTGTTCTTAAAGACTCAAACTTCAATTAAGTAAAGGAGTAACAAATGCGTAAATATCTTATCGGTCTGTTGGCAATAGCAGCGGTATTGTTATCAGGTTGTGGGTATAACCAAATTCAGTCCCAAGATGAGCAGGTAACTTCTAGCTGGTCTGAGGTATTGAATCAATATCAGCGTAGAGCGGATCTGATTCCTAATCTAGTAAGCACGGTCAAAGGCGAAGCTAAGTTTGAGCAAGATACCCTGACCAAAGTGGTAGAGGCTAGATCTAAAGCTACCTCAATTCAAGCTACTCCTGATTTGGTAAATAATCCAGAAGCTTTCCAGAAATTCCAGCAAGCGCAAGGGCAGCTCACTTCGGCTTTATCCAGGTTATTGGTCGTTACAGAAAGCTACCCGAGCTTACGAACAAATCAAGGGTTTAGAGATTTGCAAGCGCAACTAGAGGGTACTGAAAATCGCATTACAGTTGCTCGTAATCGGTACATTAAATCTGTACAGGAGTACAACGTCACGATTCGTTCATTCCCATCGAATTTAACAGCAATGGTGTTTGGTTATAAGGCCAAGGCAAACTTTACTGTTGAGAATGAAAAGGAATTAGCGACCCCTCCTAGCGTTTCATTTGATACTCCTGCGGCGAAATAATTGGAGCAACTTTCGTGACCCGCATCTTCTGGCTGCCTAAATGCCTATTCGCCTTGCTAACGCTTTTGGCGCTGCTCTGCTGGCCTCAGTTTTCTGTGGCGCAGCAGACGGTGCCAGCTTTATCAGGGCGGGTCATTGATCAAACAGGTACTCTTACACCCAGTCAGATTGGCTCTCTAGATCAAACCTTAAGCAATTTTGAGGCTAAAAAGGGTAGTCAGATTGTGGTGTTAATGGTGCAATCTACAGCCCCTGAAGCTATTGAGCAATATGCTATTCGCGTAGCTGAGCAATGGAAGATTGGACGGAAAAAAGTAGATGATGGTGCGATTCTGATTATTGCTAAAGCGGATAGAGCCCTTCGGATTGAGGTGGGTTACGGCCTTGAAGGAGTATTAACTGATGCAACTAGCAAGCGAATCATCGACCAAATCATTGTGCCCCGATTCAAACAGCAGGATTTTTATGGCGGCATTACGGATGGCGTAAACGCTGTGATTAGCGTGGTTGATGGTGAGGCGTTACCAGCGCCAAACCCAACTAATACAGAAATGCGTGACCCCGGGGATATTCGTTCGTTTTTACCAATCATTTTTATTGTGGCTTTAGTGCTTGGTGGAATCTTACGATCGATGCTCGGCAGGTTGCCTGGATCCCTCGTTACCGGAGGATTTGTAGCTCTTATCGCCTGGTTTATGTTCGGTGCGTTTTCTATGGCCTTAATCGCCGGTGTTGTGGCATTGGTCGTTGCTCTATCCGGAATGGGGTTGGGTAGACATGGCTTTGGTGGCTATAGCAGTGGAGGAGTTCATGGTGGCGGGGGTGGATTTAGTGGTGGCGGTGGCGGCTTTGGTGGCGGTGGCTCCTCGGGGAGATGGTGAGCATGAATATGAATCGATTAATAAAACATCTCTGGTCTCATAGTCGCAAGGTAGGGAAATGCTTTTCCAAGGAAGATCTTGCCGCAATAACAAATGCGATTCGAGATAGTGAGGCTCAACATTCGGGTCAAATCTGTTTTGCCGTGGAAGGTGCCCTGGATACGCTTGCCTTGTTAAAAGACTTAAGCCCTAGAGATCGTGCAATTGAAGTCTTTACCAATCTCAGAGTTTGGGATACCGAGCACAATAATGGGGTGCTCATTTATATTTTATTAGCCGATCATGCTGTAGAGATAATTGCCGATAGAGGCATTCATTCAAATGCGGATGCCAGTGCGTGGGATGTTATTTGTCATGAGATCGAATCCAAATTTGCGCTCAATGAATATCAGGCTGGCATTTTGTCTGGAATTGAAATGGTGAGTCAACTATTGCAAAGTCAATTCCCGGGGAAATCATCTTCAGATAATGAAATCCCAGATACGCCAGTTTTAATGAATTAGGTAAACAAGGATTTGCAATGAGTAAGCACAATGAGAACAATCATCATGAGCATGGACACGATCACTCCCATCACGAACATTCTTCAGATGAAAATTCCTTGAAGGATCCTGTTTGTGGGATGACGGTCACTTCTCAGTCTAAGCATAGTTACTCGCTTAAGAATATTGCGTATTACTTTTGCAGCAATGGTTGTAAAGAAAAATTTATTGGAGCGCCCAGCAGGTATCTAGATGGGGGGCTACAGGACTCAGAGTCTTCTGCTTCGGTGGCTGGCACAATTTATACCTGCCCCATGCATCCGCAAATTCGACAAGATCATCCTGGTAATTGCCCAATTTGTGGGATGAGTTTAGAGCCTCTGCTGCCTGAATTAGAGGAAGAAGAAAATCCAGAATTAGTTGATTTTCAAAGGCGATTTTGGTGGACACTGCCTTTGACGACAGTGGTGACTGTCCTTGCGATGTTTGGTCATAAATTAAATCTACTAGAGCCTCAAACCCAAACCTGGGTTGAATTGTTCCTATCCTTACCAATTGTTTTATGGGCAGGATGGCCGTTTTTTCATCGTGGCTGGCAATCCATAGCCAATCGTAGTCCAAATATGTGGACTTTGATTGGACTGGGAACAGGTGCTGCATTTTTTTATAGCGTTGTTGCTACGGTAGCTCCACAAGTATTTCCTGCTTCCTTTATGTCTATGGGCAGGATTGGTGTGTATTTTGAGGCAGCCGCCGTCATTATTTCATTGACTCTGCTTGGTCAGGTGTTGGAACTAAAGGCACGCTCACAAACTTCTGCGGCAATTAAATCCTTGTTGGGCTTAGCGCCCAAAACAGCCAGAAGAATTAAGGCAGATGGATCCGAGGAAGACATCCCCTTATCAAATGTGCATATTGAAGACTTATTGAGGGTGCGCCCAGGTGAAAAAGTGCCTGTTGATGGCGTCATTGTTGAAGGCTCTAGTGCGCTTGATGAATCCATGCTTACCGGAGAGCCATTGCCAGTTACTAAGCGTATCGGTGATCGTGTGATTGGAGCAACGATGAATACCAATGGCGCATTGATTATTAAGGCCGAGCGTGTTGGTTCATCAACCATGCTGGCTCAAATTGTGCAAATGGTAGCTCAAGCCCAACACTCCAGAGCGCCAATGCAGCGAATGGCAGATATTGTTGCGGGATATTTTGTAGTAACGGTTGTAGCTATATCTTTGCTGACTTTTTTCATTTGGGGGGTCTTTGGTCCCGAACCAAGTTGGGTTTTTGGCTTAATTAATGCGGTCTCTGTATTAATTATTGCGTGTCCTTGCGCCCTAGGTCTTGCTACACCAATGTCGATTATGGTGGCTACTGGTAAGGGGGCGACAAAAGGAATTTTGTTCCGTGATGCTGCGGCCATTGAAAATCTTCGTAAGGTGAACACCCTCATTATTGATAAAACAGGCACCTTAACAGAGGGTAAGCCAATTTTTGATAGAGTCATTGCCGCCCCCAGCTTTGATGGCAATGAGGTCTTAAGGCTTGCGGCAAGCCTTGATCAGGGTAGTGAGCATCCTCTTGCCGATGCGATTGTTCGTGCTGCAAGAGATGGTAATTTGCCCCTGGAGAAACCTGAAAACTTTGAATCTAGTTCAGGAATTGGAGTTCAAGGTAGCGTTGGCTTGTTTCATTTGGCGTTGGGTAATACTGCATTGATGGATAAGCTGGGAGTTTCTGTTGATATTTTGAAAGCCCAAGCAGAGGAGCTCCGCTCTGAAGGCGCTAGCGTGATGCATTTAGCTATCAACGGAAAGCTTGCTGGACTTTTAGCTGTCTCTGATCCTATTAAGGCTACTACGCCAGAGGCTTTGCAAACCTTAAAAGAGGCGGGATTGCGAATTGTGATGGCAACTGGAGATGGATTAACAACTGCTAAATCTGTTGGCAAGCGCCTTGGGATTGAAGAGGTCTATGGAGAGGTTAAGCCAGCAGATAAGCTCGAATTGGTAACTCGACTACAAAATGAAGGTCGGATTGTTGCAATGGCAGGTGATGGCATCAATGATGCTCCGGCTTTAGCAAAAGCCAATGTTGGTATTGCTATGGGCACCGGTACTGACGTTGCTATGAATAGCGCCCAAATTACTTTAGTTAAAGGTGATCTCAGGGGTATTGCGATTGCTAAGTCGCTTTCAGACGATACGGTAGGCAATATGAAGCAAAACCTAGTGTTTGCGTTTCTTTATAACGCACTGGGCATTCCTATTGCTGCTGGTCTCTTATATCCTTTCACTGGATGGTTACTCTCACCATTAATTGCTGCACTTGCCATGAGCTTGAGCTCAGCCTCGGTCATTACAAATGCGTTACGTTTAAGGAGAAATTAATCATGGAAAAGTCATTTCATCCATTCTCTGAGTTATTCCTTCAATTAGGACTACCTTCTGATGGTAATAGTATTAAGGCATTCATTGATCGGCATGCTCCTTTAGATGAAGCGATTGAATTAGCGGATGCACCATTGTGGACACCATCTCAAGCAAGGCTTCTTCGTGATGAGTTGCTTTTAGATGCTGATTGGGCCGAGATTGTGGATCAGTTAAATAAAGCCTTACGTTAAGCAGGTCGCTCAGTTTTGGGTGAGAGTTAGCGTACTCAGATTATTGAATTGATGGTCTGCTTTGGGTCGGAGTCTGCCTACCAGATATCCACACATGAAATGTCGGTTTACTCGACAAATTTTCCGATCGACCTTCCTGAAATCTGAAGTTAAGCTACAAGTGTCTCGAAACACGACACTTGAGTGCAAAATCTAAACCAGCTTTTCTTCAAATCTAGTGCATCCCAGTCTGCTGATGTAATTCACCTCCACCGAGGTTTAGTAAGTCTCTTTAAGCGATCAGGCAGCAATCAATGGCAATGCCGCTTTAGGTTGCCCAATTGTCAGTGGCACTCCATGAGCACTGGCCAGGCGGATCTTGAGGAGGCCAAGCATACCTCTATAGCACTCTATGAGCAGACCATGGCTAAGATAAGCCAGGAATTAAGCCTCAAATCCAAGTCATTTAAGCAGTTGGCTGAAGAAGACCTCGTGGCAATGGATATTGCCAATAAAGAAGGTAATGGAAAAGCTATCTTTAAGGATTACAGGTTTGTTCTCAATAAATACCTCATCCCATTTTTTGGAAAATTCCAGCTAAAGGAAATTACTTCAGAGCTGGTTAAGGATTTTGAATCTTGGCGCTTATCCCAGATGGGTAGAGATCCCCAGGCAAGCACTAAGCGCACCCATGCAACGACCTATAACCGAGTCATTGCCTTGGCTAGAGAGCAAAACTTGATTGTAGATACATACCGGGTACCTTTATTAGATCCTCATGGCTCCCCCAGTCAAGCAAGACCCGCCTTTAGTAAGGAAGAGATCGCTCAATTATTGGCCTATATGCCTAGCTGGGAAAACGTCGGCAGATCATCGCGCACCAAGGAGATGAGACAGCTCTGTCGCTCTTATGTGGAATTCTTACTCTATACGGGAGCAAGGCCTGGAACCGAGCTCAAACCCATGCGCTGGAAACATCTTCAATGGCATTGGATTGGCGATCAACGCTATCTCAAGGTTTGGCTTTCCGGTAAAACAGGACCTCGATATTTAATTGCTAAACATTTGGTAGTGGATTGCTTGGAAAGATTAATTGCTTGGCATCAATTGCCGTATAAAGATCTAAATGCCGTCATAGAGGCCAGGTTAGATCGTCTGATATTTACTTTCCCAAGAGGGGTTCAGCCTTATAACTTTAATCCTCAGTTTGAGAATCTCTTAAAAGAATGCAATTTGCTTAAAGATGTAGCGGGGCGAAATCGTAGTCTTTATAGTCTTCGCCATACCTATGCCACATTTGCACTAGCTGAGGGGGTTGATATACACACCCTAGCTAGGCAAATGGGTACCTCGACATTAATGATTGAGCGTCATTACTCAAAACTGACCCCAATGATGGCAGCCGCGAAGTTGGCTTAAATCTCAAATTTTCCGATATGTAATTCCTCGCATAAAAAACTTTCAATATCCGCCCGTAGCTCAACCTGTTTTCCTCCATTAATGATGTCCGCAATAAGCTGGGGAAAATCATCGTTTGATATATGCGTGGAGTCAGACAATGCTTGATACCGATCCCTAGATTTGGTGTAGTAATAAAGCGCCTCGTTAAATAAGGCTTCCATTTCATGAAGATCAAGCAGGGCACCTAAAGCTGCGCGAATGCTTAAAGCGGAATTCTTATTCATGAGCCAATAGATCGAGCAGTATTTATCAGCCAAGCTAGTAGCAATAAATTCAACATGCTTTAGATTGCCGATGACCATATAAGACCGATTTGGACCTGTGAAATTAAGATAACCATCCAGTATTTTGATGGCATCAAGCTCAGAATCAATTGTCCCAATTGGTTTTGAATGCCCGCGTATATAGATCTTCTGTGAAGATGAGCTGATCTTCTGAAAGTATTCGGGATCAATGCCATGGTCTGGGGTGTCAAAAACAAAGACTGTTCTAGGGTAGCGCATGACAACCCCAAAATTCAAAAATTACCATCTTCATATTCTTTTTCTATGTGCTCGTATTGGGTGATTTCAATATTTAAAAAGTAGTTAATCGATAGTAGGCTTCTAAAAGATCGGAAATCTGAATAATTCGAGACTTTTCGGTTATCTCAACCTCGTTTACACATTCATCTTCAATGGCATTCAATACAACATATGCGCCATCAATGCTGCTATATGTTTCTCGGTCATTTAGTACAACTGCGTCAAAATATTTCATGATTACTCCAAGGTAAATTAATTTAAGTAGATTTGTTAAGGATTTAGCGCTTACGTATGCGACTAATAATTTGTAAAAACTCCACCAATTCCTCATACGAGAAGTGGCCGCCTTGGATTTCTTCAAGCATGAGTTTTGCCATCATGAGTAGCTCAATAGAGTTGGTGGGTCTCTGCGCGGGCTCAAGCGTAAAAGTATTGGGAACAATTAAATTCCAAGAGACGCGATTAAGGTCTTGGTATTTAGAGCCCGCAATCTGAAGGATGTTGGGCGCTAGCTTTAAAGTGGTGAAAACATAGAAAACCTCGCTATCATCAATTTGCTGTTGCCATTCCTCTTCAAATTGCACCTTATTCACAATCTTTCTGGTGGAGACAGCATGGTTTTTAGCAAGGACAAAGGTGCCGATACCTTCGTCCCCGCTTACCAATTCAGCAAGCGCCTGCACAGTGATTTCCATCAGCAGTTCAACAGATTTGCGCTTATTCATCTTCAAACTGCCGCTCACGAATAGATTGAGTGATTTCGATATCAGTGAGAATCGTTCTGGCTGATCCATTTCCAGCGTTGACAACACCTGCAATGGCTTGATCGGTCGGAGGCGTCTTCCCGGAGGCTGCGTAAATAGCCTTGATCTTGCTGACCCAAGCAGAGGTCGGAGCAGAATTCATATCCAATACGATGGATCGATTAATAACTCCGGGATCTACCTTATTAAGATGATTTGTTGTAAGGACAAAAACTACATGGGTGTAGTTCATGATGGCCTTGAGCGATGCATGGGCTGCTGCGGTGAGGTTATCTACTTCATCCAAAATCACATAATGTAAGCAACTGGGGTTAAAGCTCATGGTCATGACATGACTTTGAATTTGCCCAATGAGTGATGCGCCATTCTGGCCTTGAGCGCAGGAGTAAAAATCAATATTTGGCTGTGTGGAGTCGATAATTGAGCCCACAGGAATTGATTGCAGTACAGGGGTAGTCTTGACAGTCTCGAGCCAGCCAGGCAATAGCTTGGCCATGGTAGTTTTTCCTGAACCGTAAACGCCGTAGAGCAGTAAAGCTGATACTCCATTGCCAGGAAACTTTACGGTACCGTCTAATACGGCTTCTAGCTTAGCCCTTGTATGGGGCATTAATGCAAAGTCATCAGGTGATGACGGGGTTGAGATATTGAGTGCCATAGTTCCTCCTAGTTAGTTATGGCTTCACTCATTTCTTATCCGTATTGGCTTACCGCTTTAGACGACAACGCAATTACGCGCCTACAGCTTGTTTTATTGCAGTATCGCGAGACTGATCATCATTGGCTGCTTTAGTGGCTGGAGCTTTCTCTTGTTGCTCCTTGGCTACTGAGTGCGCCAAACTAGCTAGTACGGCAGTAATAGCCGTGCCGTTTTGAACCAGTCTACGAACTGCAAAACTACCATCAGCCTCTCTGGTGGAGAGCAGGACTAAGGCCCCGTTGTACTCAGACGCTTCAAATTGACCCGCTAAAGTGTCGCTATGAAAGGAGGCTAAGATTCTACCTTCCATGGCAACGCGGCCAACTGCTGCTTTATCCTTGGCCGTCTTATGATTGGGTGATCGCTCGCGTCGAACTTCTTCTACCCCACCTTTATCCCTGAAAAACTGTGGGATTTCCATGCTAGGTGTCTTTGACTCTGCTGCCGCTCGTAGCGCAAGGGCGTAAGAGCTAACGCGACGGCGATCTTCATTGCCAAAGACACATTGCACAACCTTAGTCATCAGGTGTGTGTTGTCTTTAAAGTCCCAACCTTGCTGCTTACAAAACTCTAAAAACCCTTTTTTTACAGCCATAGCTTCCGACTTAATGCTATTCATGCTTTGAAACAAGATGTAACAACTTTGCAAGATGCCATAAAGGCGTTCATTGCTTCGAGTGAGATCCTGTGTTTGCCAAGCTTTTCGTTCGGCAATCAAGTTGTTTACTACGGCCCCTACAGATAATTGCGAATCTTGACTGATTTTTTCAACCAGATTCGTAACTACTTGCCCATCTACTTTTTCAGCTACTTCAGCTATTTGGTCCATAAGACCTCCTTAATAAAAATCTAACAATTACCTTTACCAATATGGGAAAGGGCTAATGTCGGGAAACCCGACAGTGAATAAGAAATGAGTGAATTGTTAAAGAGCGGTAATGCCAATGAAGAGAAATGTATGTCGAAAATGAGCGTTTTTTTGCTGATGAAAAAAACTAAAATCTCTTGACGAAAAATAGGGATTTTTCTTTGCCATGTTTAATATGGGTAGAATGATTTATTGTTATAAAAATAGTTGACAAAAAATGAGGTGTTTTTTGGAAAATCTAGTACAACCCAAAAGAAAATGAAACGAAAACTCAAACTTCTTGAGCATCGCCGCTTAGAAGGTGCTCGCCTTTTAATGAAGGGGGTGGCTAAAGCAGAAGTTGCCCGGCAATTAGGGGTGAGCCGTCAAAGTGTGCAGAACTGGGCTATTCGATTAACAGTCAAAAGAAAAACGGACATGGGCGGCACGATCACCGCTAGCTTTCAGCAAGAAGAAAAAGGGTTCTTAAGTAATAAGAAGATCTATAAAACGAGCTATAACGAGTTACGCTGTCAGCAGTTAGGTAGACCTAAGAAGCTGACGAATAATGAAGTGCAGAAATTAACGAGAGCATTAAAGGCTGGCGCTAAAGCAGCGGGGCATGTAACAGATAAATGGACACTCTCAAAGATTCAAACATTAATTGAGAAAGAGTATTTGGCAGGTGAAACTGTTAGCCGTACCTATGTATTGCAACTATTGCGTGATCTGGGTTTTAGCTGCGAGAAGCCCGGACTAGATGATGAGCTCCCATTGCGTAAATGGGAGCGCTTGGGTTGGATAGAGAGTTAACTTAATTTATATAAGTTCTACGGCCTGTCTCTTTTGCTCATCGTTAACATCGATGTACCTTTGGGTTACGGCAATGGATCTGTGACCAGCCAAAGAGGCTAAGATTCTTACCCCGATGCCTTTATTAGCCAAGGTGGTTATAAAAAACTTTCTACCTGAATGGCTACTGCCGCCACTAATGCCGACATTCTTATAGAGTTGATAAAACCAAACGCATAAGCCATTTGGGGTAAAGCCTAGGCGATGATCTGTATGAAAGAAGGGAATATCGGGGTTGGTGATGTACCGGGTAGCTAGATAGTTTGCTAACTCAGTTTGTAAGCGTTGAGAAACAAACACCGTTCTAGGAAATTTGCCTTTTGTTTGCGCTGCGGAGAGACGTATCTCATTTTTAATGGTGCCATCTAGGTTTAGAACATCACCCATTTTTAGAGAGGCTATTTCGGCGACGCGAAGTCCCCCGAGAAAGCTCGTCAAAATCATTGCTCTGTCACGTAAAGCGTACTTTTTGGTACTGACATACTCAAGAACTTGGTCTAGTTCGGTTTGAGATAAGGTTTTTGCTTGTGCCATTTGTTTTTCCTGTCATAAATAAAATGTGCGTTTTAAGTATGTTTTCTTATTGGGAAAAGGTCGACCTCTTTATACCTTCCATTAAATCTTCAAGATCTTCCAAGAATCAATGACTTACAAGACCAGGCTAAGAATATGTAAATATTCTTAGCCTCTTTCTTTCTATAAGTATTTAGCTAAATCTTCTGAATATCGTGGGATTTAGACGACAAAACCCCGCGATACTAGCTAACACCTCAAATCACTGGATAGCGTACTTTTGTAAGTTCTCAAGTGCTTGCTTATGTCCACCGGAAAATACGCCGTTTGTAGACGGTTTTTGAGGGGCATTTAGCTCCGATTGCGTGGTGGCTATTAGTGCTGGAGTGGGTTTTCCGGGAATTCTGGCAATACAGCTTCGTATGGGCAGTTCCCAGTAATCATTTATTCCGTGCTCTGAATCATTAATTTCAATATAAATTCTGCTGTAGTTCATATCTAAAGACGCATATCCCTCAATAGGGCTTTTTGAGCCATTCTCGTATCGATAGATCCAACTCATTAAAACTCCATCTTCATTGACTGGTGGGTTGGCTAAGCGATTAGCCATTTCCACATGCACTGGACTCTTGGGAAAGTGAAACCAAGTCTCGACTTCCTCAAAATCTACTAAATACTTGGCATAGGGATCCATGATCTCCAATGTTCCGTTGTAGATGGCTTTGCGATATTGACCTTTGGCGAAGGTTGTTCCGTACATTTTGTTTTCCCATAAGCGGGCTGTGATTTCTTTCATTTTTAATCTCCTTGAATATTGAAAGGAGTCGCGGTGTTGCTTGAGATGCAAGGAGTAGCAGAGACAAAAGATAGTTGCTGTTGCTTGAGTTGCTGTTCAGAGCTACTCATTTGTCCCAAATACAGCAACTAACTGCATCTCTTACTGCAACTTATTTCTTCTTCGCATCTCAATGCAACTCATTACGCGACTCGTAAATATTTAGCCCTTGTTAATAAAAAACGTATTTTTTCTATCCAAAATTAGCCAAAACGATCCAATGGTCAAAAAGAGGTCGACCAAAGCGCTATATCGAAAACACACTTAATGAGCCCATTAACTACATAGGAGAATTCAAATGAGCCAATTAAGTCACTTAAAGCTAGTGGCCGTTAAAAAACCCCGCAATATGCCAGCCATTGTTATTAGGAGAAATAAGCTGGGATCAAAACTCTGGGAGCAGATCCAACTCGCTAAAAGCCAGCTAGAAGGAACACCATTTGTAGTCATGAAGTACAAAACAGTGAAAGATCGTGAAACAGGATTACGTAAACAAGTGGAAGTTCCAAAACGTATAAAACCATGGTGGTTTCAAAGTGAGGAAGGAAAGGTCTGTGTCTCTGTGAAATATGGCAGTTGTACTTTGGAGTTAGCCAAAGGCAAGCCTAGCGTTGAAGTAGCCAGTGGAGAGGGATTGGTTAAAGCTCTTGAATCTATTAAAGCAGCAGTAGAGGCAGGGGAGCTCGATCAGCAGATTGAATCTGCAAGCTCCAGTTTAAGAAGTGGGTTTAAACGTTAATTAAACGGGGTGCCTAGCGTACCCCAGTATTTCATCAGGATTTACCCTGCAGGGGCTTACCAACGTCATGAGCCTGCGTTAAAGTTTTCAATAACTATTAAAAACCATAAGGGGTTTTACATGGGCTTTTGGGGATGGGTTGGACTTATTTTTTTCACTATTGTTGGTTGGAATCTCATTCAATGGGGTATTCGAGTTAATGATGAAGCAAAAGCAGAAGAGGAAGCGAAAGCAGCTCGAAAAAGGGTAGAAGATGCAAAAAATGAGATGGCACGAATCCGAAACGAGGTTATTCGGGATTTAAATAAAACGTGGAATGAGCGTTGTCTCGAATATATTGAAGCGCTTAAAAGTGGAGATAAATTTTTAGCTACTGCTAAAGGGCGAGATTTTTACTCTTGCAATAGGCGGTATAGCGGAAGCAGAATTCAGAGCCAAGTTATTACAGATGAAATTCGCATAAAAAATGAGGTTGCCAAAGGTAGGCTTGACCACGTTGATCCTCTTAGGCTTGAGGAGCTAGATAACGAAGGACTTAGAGATCGGCTTGAGTTTTTGACTAAATAACTTTATGAAACGATATAAGGCAACTGTTAATGCGGCTGGAATGTGGGTGGAGACAATTCTTTATGCCCAGAATCAAGCTCAGGCATATAAGTTATTTCAAGCAATCTTTGGCTCTAATAATGTGCCTCATCAACCACTGCAGATCGGATAGTCATGAGATTCAATGAAATAGCTCCGCTAAAACCATTAAGTCCAGAGCAAGCTAGGCTTAAATCAATGAAGGATCGCGTTAAGCGAGATCAAGAGGCTATAAAGGCTGAGCGGGCAAGGCAAAAAATTAAGTCTGGTCAAGATGCGTTAGTGAAATCACATCAAGTCTAGGTTTACTCCGTATTCAAAATACTAATATCAATCAAATTTACTAATAGAGGTTGAGTGTGGCTAATTGCTCTAACTGTGGTAAGTATATGGACGGCTGGGGGAGTATTTGTGGTGTCTGTAAAGATAACGCAAAGATCCAGGAAGGCCAGGCTGATATGCAACGTCAGCTTCGGGAGAGTGCAAGAGAGGCCGCATGGGCTGCAGAGCGACACCTTGATGAAGTTCGAGAGGCAAAGTGGCAGGCTAGTGCAAATCATGAAGAGGCAATGCGAGCTGAATCTGATCGCCTTGAGGAGCTCCAAAAGCAAACTCAGATCTTATTAGAAGGTCAGATTACTAATGAAGAGGCATATCAGCGCGGCTTTGATTTGGAAGATGAATATCTAAATTTATTCTTAACTGAAGATGGAAGGGTTTATTGGGATATCTATGAGCCTTATTTGGTAGCTAGGCTTAATGCAGCTTATGAAAAAGGTGCTCAAGACAGGTTAGAAAAAGAATTTGAATCCAAATATCCTGGATTGGAATACATGAAGCAAGAGGCGTATGGGCATGGATATGCTGGCAGTAGAAATTGCAGCATTGTTTACTTGCATCATCTTCCGCACATCTACCCAGCGAAATTAGACATTCTCTCTGAAACTGGGCTGAAGCAAACTACAAACCAAGAGACAGGCAAGCTCGAGTGGCAGTGGATGCCAGCCTATATGAGTGAGGAGTTAAATGATGCTTATGATGCTGGTGCTCAAAAATTCTTAGGTGAGCAAAATACTGCTGAATTAGTAGCTGAGAGGCTTGAAAAAAATAAAGCAGAATTAATGAAAGCTGAAGAGTCGGCTAAGGAGCAGGCAGAAGCTGATTTGAAAAAGCAGCAAAGCGATAAAGGGGATCGTAGGAAGAAGATATACGCGGTATTCGCCACGGTAGTTATTGCAGTGATAGCCCTATTCGGATACTGGAAATATGATGAATCTAAGACCTCTTACTTGGTATTGCGTGATGCAATACAAAAGGAGGGTTGGAAACCTTTGGTGAGGCCGCCAGTAGTAAAGAATTGGAAAAAGCCATTTCCTGAGGTGCTGTCATGTTACGAGGGCTATTGCGAGTCTGAGTTTGTAAATAAAAATAAGCCAAATAAGGTTCGTACAATTGTGTATGAGTATTGCGGTCATCCATATGGTAGTGAATGTACGTTTCTAAATCCAAAAGACTTTATGCGTACATACCGTGATGAGATTATTAGTAGAAAAAAAGCGGATGAAGGTTACGAGATTACTCGCAAGCATTTTGAGCAATATTAGTTCGAATCTCTAGGCCGGATACCAAACTTTTGAGCGTTACTTTAAGTAACGGTTCCCATTAAATAAGTCCTTTAGCCTTAGCCTCTCGATATCTCAAGGTTAACTGAAGTAGCTTAGCCGCACGATTTACCTTAAGCTTTTCCATGAGGTTCGCTCGATGCGCTTCTACGGTTTTAATTGAAATACCTAAGTCCATGCCAACTTCCTTATTAATCCTGCCAGCAACAATGCGATCAAGCACATCAACTTCTCTTTGGGTTAGAAGTCTAAATCTCTCTTTGATCTCTTTGAGCTCCGTAGATTGTTCTTTACTAAGATAAGCCTTTGATAGCATTTCATTGATTAAGCCAATAAGAATCTCTTCATTGATCGGTTTTTGAATAAAGTCTACAGCTCCTTTTTTAAGTGCATTTACCGCAGTGGTGATCTCCCCATGGCCAGTAATAAACGCAATGGGAATATTAAGATCCATATTTAGAAGCGTTTCTTGAAGTTCGATTCCAGACATGCCGCCAAGGTGAATATCTACTAAAGCACAGCCCAAAGATTGTGGATCACTAGCAGCTAGTGATTGCAAGAATCTCTCAGCACTTTCATAAGGGCTGACCCTAAAACCATAGGCATTAAGTAGTAGAGCCAGGGAATCTCGAATCGCTTCATCATCATCAACGACATACACCACACCGCCTTTTCCCGGAGGAGAGGAGTTGGGTTTATTAAGCATTGTTCGTTGCCAGTTCATTTTTTAGTCGCTTTTATCTTTTGCGCTACAAGTGCTAGCGCCTCTTGAGCATTTATGGCAATTTTTCCACTGCCAGATTGTCCAATAACAAAGTAATTGTCTTTGTGGATATAGATATGAATGTACAACTCTGTCTTTTGAATTCCAATGACCACTTGCAATACCGGCTCATGGCTAGCTCGATCATAGCTTTCGGTAAAACTACTGTAATCTAAATGATCAGCTTGATTTTTGGCTAACTCTCGAATTTGATTGCTAATCCCCTCAATGAGTAGGCAATACTCTCGATAAAACTCTGGATTTGAGTGGCGAAGCTCGTCAATAGCGATCGCGTGTAATGTGCTATTACCCATGGTTATTTGATGATTTCAAGATGGACATAAGCATCTAAGTTTGCAAGTGAGCCACGTTTATCCATAACGGCTAATCGTAAAGCTTCTTTTTTAAAGTCTTCAAGACCCGGGTGAGAACCATCTCCGCCTAGAGAGACGATGTAAGTCCAGAGAACTTGGTCCCTTTGCTCTTTTCGGTAGATATCTACAATCCGCTTCATCTATTCCCCTTAAAAATAACTATACGCCCAGACTATGAGAATTGGTTCTAATTTTTTATAATGCACTGCCGCAAAATTAAAAGAGTACTCAAAGGGAGCCTTGGTTTGGCTTGACGATGATCAATGAATGTAGTCCTGGGATTGCTTACTATTCATAGATGTCAAATGCCTATATTCGCTTTTTAAATCTGATTGATGCACTTGATCGTATGAATCCAGGTCGCGCTTTAGATTGCCTTGAAATTCAGTTACTTGAATACATCATGCAGCAAGACTCGCGAAAGATCCCCTTATTGGTAGGCGATCTTATTTCTCTTCAGCAATATGGCTCCCAGGCTACTTTACATGGGAGATTGAAGAATTTGGTGACACTTGGTTACGTAAAGTTGCTTGCAGACAAAACAGATGCTCGTAAAAAATCCGTTATCCCTACTAAGCTGGCAATAAAGTATGTGCAATTTATGTCAGATTGTTTAGACAAGGCTTTGGGTCGTTAACGGTCACCCAACTATCCACATATGAAATGTCGGTTAACCCGACAACCATCCCGTTTCGAGACGCTCAGTCTCACTTTAGCGTCCACCATCCCCACTCGAAACGTCCAATAGATCTTCTATTGAATCCCCACAGTGACCACCGCATTCCATCTAGCCAAAAGAAAAGGGACCACATTGCTGTGATCCCTTTGTATAACTGGTGGGTCGGGCGAGATTCGAACTCGCGACCAACGGATTAAAAGAAGTCGTGGGTGTTAAAAAACCTATATATCATAAGGGTTTGAGCGACCAAAAAATGACTGTGCGATTGACTGTGCGATTGCTTTTTGGCGCAAAGTTCGAATCTGTAGATCGGATTTCAAACTTTTGGACATTACTTTAAATAGCGGTTATTGCTTACTTAGTGAAATTGTCACAAACTCAATCAAGGCGCTAACTCTGGCTGATGCCTTGTGCCGTTGAGAATAAACAGCATAAATATCGGCATCTGGAGTGTGATAGTTTTCAAGTATGTGCACCAAGCGTCCACTCTTGATGTATCTAGCTACATCCCATTCGGCACGCAGCAAAATGCCTTGCCCATCCAAAGCCCAGTTCACTGCAATCTCGCCATCATTGGTGGTTAGATTTCCTCGAATTTTGATATCTTCAGTAGGCTCATTTTGATTTCTGGTCTTGCTCTTAGCAAAACGCCATAAGCCATAAGCCTCATCACCTTGTCTAATGCCGATGCAATTGTGTTTTATCAAATCATTAGGCGTGCTGGGTTCACCGTGTATTTTTAAATAATTAGGTGAGGCTACTAGTATTCTTTTATTAGGGGCAATAAGTCTAGCGATAGCCCTTGAGTCGGGTGGATGCCCAAACCGAAAGCACACATCGTATAAGTCATCTGCTATAGGGGGTGGACTCACTGAGAGCTGGAGTTGTATATCGACTTGCGGATATTTTTTGACGAATTCGGATATGAGTGGGGCGATCTGCGATCTTCCAAAGCCTAGCGTCGCATTAACTCTCAATAATCCTTTCGGAGTTTGTGTTGAGCCCCAAAGAACATGTTCCATATCTTCGATTTCACTAAGAATCTTTCGGGCATGCTCTAGATACACTTCGCCTTCAGGGGTGAGGCTCATTCTGCGGGTGGTCCTATTAACCAAGCTTAGACCTAATCGCCCCTCAATCTGGGCGAGTCGTTTGCTGACTGCCGCAGTCGTAATGCCAAGCTCGCGACCAGCAGACCCAAGGCTGCCAGAGGAGGCAAGAGCAGAAAAGAATCCTAAATCAGCAGGATTAACGCCTTTGATCATATTATTAATTAAAAGTTAACAATAATTTAACTTTATACATGATTTTTAAGTGCTACTCAATCCTATAGTTCTTACATTCCTATAGCCAATAGGTAAATGGAGTTCACCAAGGGAGGGGACGAGATGTTTAAAAAGGTAATAAAAAATAGCCTAGTAAGTTTATTGTTGTGCGGAGTTGTGGGGTCTGTATGTGCCCAGTCATATCCAACCAAAACAATCACCATCATCGTGCCATTTCCTCCAGGAGGAACAACCGATGTTCTAGCTCGCGCAGTGGCCCAAAAGTTAGGCCCAGTATTGGGTCAGTCAGTGATCGTTGATAACAAACCTGGTGCAGGCGCAACGCTTGGCGCTGGTTTAGCAGCAAAGTCAGCTCCTGATGGCTACACCTTATTCATGGGCGCTGTACATCACACGATTGCGCCATCTGTATACAAAACACTACCTTATAGCTTTGAAAAAGATTTCGCCCCAATTACTACAGTCGCTTTAGTGCCAAACATTATGGTTGTCTCCGAAGCGTCGCCATACAAGACAGTTAAGGATGTAGTGGCAGCGGCTAAAGCAAAACCTGATTCACTCTCCTATGGTTCCAACGGTAATGGCACTGCTCAGCACATGATTGGCACGCAGTTCCAGATGTTGACTGACACTGAAATCCTTCATGTTCCATACAAGGGGTCCGCCCCATTGGCAACTGATTTATTAGGCGGTCAGGTAACCATGTCTTTTGACACCATTACTCCAGTTTTGCCATTTATTAAAGAGAAGAAATTGCGTCCTTTAGCAGTAACAACAGCTAAGCGTTCCTCTACATTACCAGGTGTGCCAACCATGAAAGAGTCAGGAGTCAATATGGATATTGGCACTTGGTTTGGATTGCTTGCACCTGCGGCAACGCCTAAAGACATTACTGCCAGACTGAATACTGAAATCGTCAAAATCATTAACTCACCCGAATTTAAGAAGCAGATGTTTGATATCGGCGCAGAACCAGTGGGCAATACACAAGCGCAGATGGCAAAGCAAATTTCCGAAGAAACAGCTAAGTTTTCTAGTCTTGCCAAGGCGGCCAAACTAGCAATCGAATAACCAGCATTCACATCAAAGGAGTTACTCGTGAATAAGCAATCATCCGTCGTAGATAAAGAAGCTGCTGTTGCAGATCTCACTCATGTTTTATCCAGGTTCACCTCTTATATTGGCAAGCGATTACCAACTGATGTAACTACTAAACTAGGTGAGTTACGTAGCAAGGAAGTGAACTTCTTGGCTAAAGAAGTTTTTGAGTCTATGCGAGAGAACCAAGAGCTCGCAGATAAGCTCGATCGTCCAAGTTGCCAAGATACTGGAGTAATTCAATACTTCTTATCTGCAGGCTCAAATTTCCCATTATTGGGTGAGCTAGAGGATATTTTGCTCAATGCTACTAAGGGGGCTACCAAAGAAGGTCCATTGCGTCACAACGCAGTAGAAACCTTTGAAGAGAAAAATACCGGCACCAATACTGGATCCAAAATTCCTTGGCTCGATTGGGAAATCATTCCCGGTGCTGATCATTGCATCGTTGACGTTTACATGGCTGGCGGTGGTTGTACATTGCCAGGCGCCGCAAAAGTACTGATGCCAGGACAAGGATATGAAGGCGTTGCAGAGTTTGTATTTGATGTCATTACTTCTCGTGGTGTAAACGCATGCCCACCATTATTGGTTGGGGTGGGTGTATCCACTTCGGCTGAGACCGCTGCTCGCTTATCTAAGAAAGCCATTTTGCGTCCAGTCACTTCAAGCCATCCTAATGAGAATGCCGCATTGATGGAAGAGTTGTTAACAGAAGGTCTTAATGAGCTGGGTCTTGGCCCACAAGGTTTGACTGGAGCTAATAGTGTGATGGGTGTGAACATTGAGTCATCGGCTCGTCATCCATCGACCATCGGTGTAGCGGTATCTACCGGTTGCTGGGCACATCGCCGTGGCAAGATCAAGATTAATGCCGATATGTCCTATGAAATCATTTCCCACGAAGGATTCAAGCTGTGAAGAAAATTCTACAAACACCCATTAAAGACGAAGATTTAGAAGCATTAAACATCGGTGATGTTGTTTACCTTACTGGAACCTTGGTGACGTGTCGTGATGTTGCACATCGCCGCTTAATTGAGTTAGGTCGTGAGTTACCGGTCGACTTAAAGGGCGGCGCTATTTTTCATGCTGGCCCCATTGTTCGTCAAAAGGAAGATGGTGAATACGAAATGGTTTCTATTGGACCAACTACTTCAATGCGTATGGAGAAGTTTGAAAAAGAATTCATCAAACAAACCGGCGTTAAGTTAATTGTTGGCAAGGGCGGTATGGGTATTGAAACGCAGGAAGGCTGTGTTGAAAATAAGGCAGTTCATGCGATTTTCCCAGGCGGCTGTGCAGTCTTAGCGGCTACTAAGGTTGAGAAAATCGAAGATGCCCAGTGGAAAGACTTGGGTATGCCTGAAACGCTTTGGGTAAACCGAGTTAAAGAATTTGGCCCACTAATTATCTCGATTGATACCAAGGGCAAGAATCTCATTGAAGAAAACAAGAAGGTCTTCAATGCTAAGAAGGGTCCAATTCTCAGCAAGATTAACGAGAAGATTCGTTTTATCAAGTAATAGCATCAAAATGATGACGCAGTTCCTTAAATGTCCTGCGTCATTAGTTGAAATGATTAAATTGGTAGGAGACATCGATGCAAGCTCAAATTTCCCAAGTACCTCTTTTCAAGCAATTTAGGACGACAACACCAGTGAGAAACTGGTGTTTGAATCAATCAGTTACAGAAGAGAGTTATTGGACGCTTGAGCGTTGTATAGAAGAGGCTGCTCATTTCACAACTAGAGTAGACTGGGAAAAAAAGAGTCCCGTCAGTTATGCAAAAGCCATCAAAAGGGGCTGGCTCACTAAATGCACAACTCATATCAAGGGTTTCAAAAGAAAACCCGCCGTGCCCGCAACATGGACTTTAGAAAAGTGCATTGACGCCGGTAGACAATGTCTTAAGAGAGCTGAGTTTAAGAAGCGCTTTCATTATGCTTATGAATTAGCAAGGCAGAAGGGGTGGCTAGAGACCTGCTGTGAGCATATGACATAAATCCATGATTTGTCGGTTTACCCGACAAACCACGTGTTTAAGTGTCTCGAAACACGACACTTGCAAGCCCCTTGAGACGCTCATAGTCGCTCACGGTCCAATGGATCACCTATTGAACCTAAGCAGTCACCAACACATTCCATTCAACCAAAAGAAAAGGGACCACATTGCTGTGATCCCTCGATATAACTGGTGGGTCGGGCGAGATTCGAACTCGCGACCAACGATCTTAAAGAGGTCTAATTGGCTTAGACAGGTCAGTAAATTGCTCAAACCTATTCATTTCGATCCAGGCGCTCGGATATCAAATTGGCAAGAATAGCTTCATCGCCATTAAAGGCCAATTCCATTGCTTGATAAATTTGCTCCTGCTCCAGATCGGAGTAGTTAAGCTGAAATCCAGCTGATTGACTAAGCTGGGAGATGAATATCCGTTGTACGCGACCATTTCCTTCCCGAAAAGGGTGAAGGGCGTTTATCTCTGATAAATAGTGAGCTAATCTTTTTGATAGGGAGTCGGCATCAAAGCCTTTGAGCCAGTTTTCGCGAGCCAGTCTGTTAAAGATATCGCTTGCTGCTGACTCAATGAACCGCACATTGGCAAAACGACTATTGCCACGACTAATATCTACTGTGCGAATCTTGCCGGCCCAGTCATATACGTCCTGAAAGAGTGCCAAATGAATACGCTGAAGATGAGCAAGGTCAAATTGACCTGCTATGGGCCTCTCTAGAATTTCAATTGAGCGCAAAGTAGATAGCTCACCTTCATAGGCGTCTAAATCTTGTGCGTTAGTTATTTCTGCTTTGTTGCGAAGTACGTCTGTACCTGAATAGCAGTAAGTGTCATCCGCGTCGTAGCGTGACATAACGTTGTTTAGTTTCTTCCAGTATTTGCGTAATACTCTTTTTACCAGCAACGTAATCAGTGAGGTTTTGCTCTAACTGCTTAGTTGGAACAATACCTTCAATCCGAGCAGAAGCCACAGCGTTAGAAACGTTGTATTGGCGGACTTGAGATTGTGAAGCAAACTTAGTTGGCATAGTTCTATTTTAGTGGATTTGGGGCTGATTTCCTAGGAAATTCTGCCCAATAATTAAGCCATAAACCTCTGATATTTCAAAGGTTTACAGCATTAGCTAGAGTGATATGGGCTTGCCGGGTCAGAAAGACGTTGTGTGAAATCATAGAGAAATTAAGTCGTGAAAGATTCCCCTGGGAAGAGTAAGCCCACATTAGAGTCACTGCTTAATGACCGGCAAGTGATTACAGGCAAGCACTTAATCAAACAACAAAAAGAAGCTGCTCTTGAGGCTGCACGTCAAAAAGCCGTATTAGAAGAAGCTATTGAGTTTGAGCAAAGAAATCGCAAGAGTAGGGCGGGGAAAGCCTAGGTTGTCGGGAAACACGACAGGCTATTAGTCATATGCTGCTTCTAACTAAGCCTGGACACTTATCAATCCCATAACTAAACTGAGCAATCGATCTACTGCCAAAGGCTTTTCATGAAATACCTTATCTCCCTAGGATTGCTGCTAGCAGCTGGACTAGCCAATGCAGCCAGTTATGACTGTACAGTTACGAGAAAGCTAGATTTTGAGAATGTGTACCAGCCAGCCCAAATGGAAAAGTACAAGTTTTCCGCCAGAATTCATGATTCAGATAAGCCCAAAGTCGATAGATGCAGTATTAAGCCTAATGACAACAAAGTCACTTGTGATTCCTACGATATTGATAGGGTGGAAGCGGATAAGCATGTGGGATACAAGAAGTTCTACTTATTTAGAAGTCAGTACGATATTCAGCTGTTCCCGGATATGAAGTTTGTTGAGAATAATGGCCGTGGTGGAATTGCTTTTGGGACATGCAAATTACTATGATGAATGAATACTCTGGAATAGGCTTTTTCTTATTTGGGATCTTCTGTGCTTATTGGGCTCAGACAACTAACCGCAATGCTTGGCTTTGGTTCTTTATGGGATTATTCTTTGCCCCAATTACTGGGTTAGTCTTGCTTTATAAGAATTCGAATAAGAATACAGAGGAATAAGAAAAGATGGATCTTTCCTTTTTAAAAGATATTTTTCACAATCAATTCGTAAGGTATATATTTGCCGCCTTTGCTGGCGCGCTCGTTCTGTACCTTCGTAATAGAGTGAGGCGACTTGAGTATGTGGTTCACCATGAACGTATAGCCTCTTCTTCAATTGATCCTATTTTTGGCTCGATTCAGGCAACCTGGCAAGGAAATCCAGTCTCCAATTTGTATACAAGTAGGGTTGAATTAACAAACGATACTAGCCGTGATTTTTCTGAAGTTATTTTCAAGGTTTATTCAGGCGACACCATTCTTTTGACTGAAAGAACTGAAATCATTGGCACGCCTAGAATTGTTGAATGGTCTCCAGCATTCAAACAGCTAATGTTTGTTCAACCAGGTGGTACTCCAACACAACAGCAGTACGATATTTATAACAAGAGCAGAGAATATAAATTACCCGTATTTAATAGAGGTCAAAAAATTGCTATGACTTATTTGACTGCCATACCACCATCGGCTAGTGGCCCAGGCGTTTGGGTTGATATTGAACACAAAGGAATTAAGGTGGAATATATTCCTCCGGGACCAAGAATTCATGGAGTGCCACAAAAGGCTGCAATTGGGTTTGGATTGGCAATAAGTGCAGTTACATTTTTAATTTTCGGGATGTATTCACCAGATCCTTGGTTGACAGCATTTGTATGTATCTTTGTAGGCTTGTTTGCGCAGTCAATAGGGGCTATTGTTTATCGAGTTTTAAAGCTTCTAAAGGCGATTGTTTTGCATTGAACATTCTGTGTTTCAGTTGCCCACGGTCACCCAGCGCCCCCATCCTGACCCACAACGACTCCATAGATTTTCCATTGGGTCCGCACAGCAACCACATCTGCCACAACCCAAAAGAAAAAGCCCCTAGATTTCTCTAGAGGCTTTTGTATAACTGGTGGGTCGGGCGAGATTCGAACTCGCGACCAACGGATTAAAAGAAGTCGTGCCTCTTCAAAAACCTATATAGCATATGGCTTTGAGCGACAAAAAAATGACTGTGCGATTGACTGTGCGATTGCTTTTTGGTGCAAAGTTCGAATCTGTGGGCCGGATTTCGAACTTTTCAACCCTCAAAAAACCGGTAGGAATTCCCAAAATCTGAAACTACAGTACTACTGACTAATTTCTTTTTTGGAGAACTTATGTCATTGGAATTAGTGCGTAGTAACGAGCAATTTGAAGCCCAAACTCAGGACCCATTTGTTCAGAGAATGGTCAATGTCAATGGGGTGCCGTTTGATGAGGAGTTTTTAGGTAAATTGGTGGCTAATCATTTTTCAGCCTTACCAAATGGCAAAAGACCCACCTTCAGTACTGCCTTTGAGATTTACCTGGCTGAAAGTAAGTCATCCCACCGTAAGCGTTTTCGAGATGACGCTACCCGTTATTTCAATTACTTTTGTGATCTGTATGGTGATTTGCCACTAGATGAGCTAAAGCACTGGCATATCACTACCTATCGGGATCATCAGCTCAAAAGAGGTCTTACCCCATCTAGTGTTCGCAAGCACCATAATTGCCTCAATGCCATACTCAATTTAGCCTTTCGATTTTTGGATATTGATCGCTTAAGTCCTTTTAGGGGTCTGCGCATTAAAGGGGAGGGTGAGACTAAGCGCCACATGGCTGTGGTGACACCCACTTTGATTGAGAGCGTAAAAGCCAGATTGCTAGAGAATCGCTCTAACTATGCTTTGATAGGGTTAATCCAGCTCAATACGGGTATGCGTTTATCAGAACTGGTTTTTGCAAGGCTTGAGGATTGCATTTTGGATCATCCCATTCCTCATCTTTGGATTCGTCAAAATAGACTATCGGATCGCAAGACCAAATCGAGTATTCGGGCGGTACCTTTATATGGCATATCTCTTGAAGCAGCTACCCAGTTATACGAGAGGGCGCTACGCAAGAGAAGTGCTTGGCTCGCGCCAAACTACGCCAAAGAGAACGGGAATGGTTCATGCTCAGCTGCAATGGGTAAAAGTCTTAGGGGTCTAGGCTTTCGTAGCCATATGTTTAGACATGCGTTTATTGATCGGCTTAAAGCTTGTAACGATATTCCAACCCGTTTAGCTGAAAGTATTACAGGGCACTCTAGTGGGGGGTCAGAGTTTAATAACTACGGGACGGTTGGTTATACCCTGGAGCAAAAGCTAGAGGTGATTAAAAGGGTGGCTATTTGAGCGTTACATAAGTAACGCTTGTTTCATCTAAATATCAGGAGTAGGATTTAACAAGTCTCCTCCATAACTAGTTATGGTTCATGCCCGTCCATATGGCGGGTATTTTTTAATAAAAAAATCCGTGGGCACCCAGAACGGAGACAATTATTGTGACTAAACTTAATAGCAAAATAATTGCATGCACAATTTGAGTTTTTTGTAGGTTGGTGATGTTGTGCCCATTCTTGACCATCTTTCCATGCTCTTTTAAGAAAAATGGCTCAACTATAAAAAGAGCAAGAAAGAAGAGTGTCCAAACAAAAACCATGGCATGCATCCAGAAATATTGAATTTCTGTAAAGCGGTTCCAAGCATTCAATCTATAGGTCATATAGAACCCACTAATTCCCGCCAACAAGACCATTACTCTGGCGATATTGGCAAATTGATTTTCAATGACATTGAAAATAGCCAGTTGATCAACGTGAAACGAGGATCGTCTCAGAGTTGGTATGAGCACTAGCGTCACAAATGTAACGCCACCCATCCAAATCACTACGCTAAGAATATGTATTGACCTTGCAATAGTTAAGTCATTCATGGCGCTATTGCGGGTTCTTTAGTAAGTCTCGATTATACATGCCCCACGTTTCCCATCCTTCACCAAATAATTCATACGGATGTTGGGCTCTATCTGAGCCATTTCCACAAGCCATGGAGTTCGATGGGCAGTATCTCTCGCATCCCCAGCAAACACGTTCGGGGTGTGGTGGATTGATTGGAAACTTCTTTTGCATGATGCGTTTATTAAATTCCAATTAGCTGGAATGGTATTTGATCTATCGCAAAAGAAGGGGTGTTTTGATGATCTATCAGAAACCTTACTTTGTTACATAGTTCTATCGGGCTATATCAAACACCACCCATTATTAGGAAAATGTTCCAAATTTGTAATTTTTAGATAGAGGTTTGTATGTCAAATCAGGTGAATTTTGAACAGCTAGCAAATGTTATGGGCGATGGAGTGGTAATTTCCGATGCCAAAGGGGATATTGTTTTTTGGAATGCTGCAGCAGAGCGCATTTTTGGATATAGCTCTAGTGAAGCTTTAGGAAAAAGCCTGGACATCATTACGCCTGATCGTTTTAGAGATCGACACTGGGATGGCTATAAAAAATCAATGGATACAGGAACCACCCGTTATGGCACAACTTTATTGACAGTACCCGCATTACATAAAGAAGGTAAGCCTTTGTCTATTGCCTTTACCGTAGCCATGTTGACCGATGCCTCTGGGAAAGTGACTGGAATTGCCGCTGTAGTCAGAGATGATACTGAGCGGTTCCAAAATGATCGGGCTTTAAAGAAGCGCATTGCGGAGTTAGAGGCGAAGTCTTAAGACTAATTGATATGTCCAAAAAGACAATGCCTTTATTTGCTCTTGGGTTTAGACCATTCTATTTGCTGGCAGCGCTTTGGTCTGTGATTGCCGTAGTTGAGTGGCTATGCGAATTAAGTGGCTATAGCTTCAGGGGTAATAGCGAAATACCTGGTATTCAGTGGCACGCTCATGAAATGATTTTTGGTTTTGCTGCTACGGTTGTAGCTGGTTTTGCGCTTACGGCAGTGAGAGCTTGGACGGGCTTGGATACTCCAACTGGCAAGTCATTAATGTTATTGGTTTTGCTTTGGATTGCTGGAAGAGTCGGGCCATTATTGAGTCCCTACCTAGCAGTTGTAGATGTTTTATTTTTACCTGCAATTGCGATTGCTATTGGCAGGTTGATTTTGCATCAGCGCATGTATAGAAATTTATTTCTCCCATTCATTTTGAGTGTATTGGGTGTTTTAAATGCTGTGTTCTATCTTTCGGCGAATAATCGAATTCAAATTGACGCCAATAAAGTCTTGATTATTTCTTTGTTTTTGATTGTGATGATTGAGATCATGATTGGGGGCAGAGTTATACCAAGTTTTACGGCTAACGCATTTTTTGGGATAAAGCAAATTCGTAATAAAAACTTAGCGACCTTAGTACTTGCTTGTTGTGGCGCATCTTTCTTGCTGTGGATTTTTTTTCCAGCAAGTTATTTGACTGCGATAGTTTGTCTATTTACCGGTCTGATTCAATTAAAGATGTTGTGGGGTTGGAATCCTCTTGCAACAGTTTCTAAACCAATCGTATTGGTTTTGCATGCTGCATATTTATGGATTCCACTTGGCTTTATTCTCTTGGGGCTCTCTGCATTAGGTTTTGTGACGATTTACATACCAGTGCATGCATTTGGGATTGGCGCAACCGCAGGGCTCATCATTGGAATGATTACGCGCACTGCAATGGGGCATACCGGCCGCCCATTAATTGCAGGTGTAATCGAAACGCTTGCTTATACATTGGTACAAGCTACAGCAATATTTTGGATGTTGGCTCATGCCTTCAGTGGAACATGGTTTCACTCCGCTCTTGGCTGGGCTGGAATTTGCTGGTGTACAGCATTTATTTTGTATTTGTTTAAATATTTTCCTTGGTTAACAAAACCTCGATTAGATGGGCAGCCTGGCTAAGCAATAGCCACAACACTACTTAGGTAATTCAATGACAACATTAATTCCGACTGACGTTATGGAGTTGCTTTCTAAGAGTGGCGTGTCTCCCTTGGTGATAAAAGGGAAAAACATATTGCCTATAGTGCAAGGTGGTATGGGCGTTGGAGTATCGGCTCATCGTTTAGCTGGTGCTGTGGCGAAAGCCGGTGGTGTAGGAACGATTTCGTCGATTGATTTGAGGCGTCTACATCCTGATTTAATGGAGCAAACCCAGCATCTCAAGCCGTGTTCTGAAAGTCGAGAGGCAATCAATGCGGCAAATATAGAGGCTTTGAGGCGTGAGATTCTTCAGGCCAAGAAAGATGCTGGCGGGTTTGGTCTTATCGCTGTGAATGTGATGAAAGCCGTCAACGAATATGCTCAATATGTAAGGTGTTCTTTAGAAAACGGCGCTGACATCATTGTTGTAGGTGCTGGATTGCCGCTGGATTTGCCGGATTTGGCAGCAGATTATCCAGATGCCCTTTTAATCCCCATTCTTTCTGAGGCTAGAGGTGTTCAATTATTAGTTAAGAAGTGGATGAAAAAAGGTCGCCTGCCAGATGCCATTGTGATTGAAAATCCCCGTTTAGCTGGCGGGCATGTTGGAGCATCAAGCGTTACAGATATTCATAACACTAAATTTGATTTTGAAAATGTTATTCCAGAAGTGCTCAAATTTTTTGAAGAAGCTGGAATAGCAGGAAAGATTCCTTTAATCGCTGCTGGCGGTATTTCAAGTCTTGAGGATATTAAGAGGCTACAGGCTTTGGGTGCATCAGCAGTGCAGTTGGGTACCGCCTTTGCCGTTACTACTGAAGGTGACGCTGACGATGCATTTAAGCATGTCTTAGCTAACGCGAAAAAAGAAGACATCGTAGAGTTCCTCAGTGTCGCAGGTCTACCAGCCCGAGCAGTGAAGACTCCATGGCTTGGCAAATATCTCAAAGTAGAGAGTGTTCTCCAAGAAACGGCCCGCAAAAAACCGCGCTGCACAATGGTATTTGATTGCCTGCATGACTGTGGTTTAAGGGATGGGAATAGTTCGTGGGGTCAATTTTGTATTGACAAGGTTCTTGGAAGCGCATTGGTGGGCAGCGTTCAAAAAGGACTTTTTTTTAGAGGCGCAGGTGCATTGCCATTTGGCACTCAAATTCGCCCAGTAATCGATTTAATTACAAGACTTTTATCTGATGTGGAGCCAATCGAATATGGTTATGCAGCCAATTAGCGTTGATGTATTAGCAGAAAAATATTTAAAAAGCGGAGAGACTGACGCAGATACGATTTTTAAGAGAGTCGCAAAAAGCCTGGCAGAAGTTGAAGATCCCGAAATTCAAGATGCAGTAGAAAAGCAATTTTTAGATAATTTTTATGCTGGCGCGATTGGGGCTGGACGCATTATGAGTTCGGCTGGGACAGGCATTAAAGCAACCTTGATTAATTGCTTTGTGCAGCCGGTTGGGGATTGCATTCAGGATTCCGATGAAGATGGGTACCCAGGCATTTATGAAGCTTTGAAGCAGGCTGCAGAAACGATGCGTCGTGGCGGAGGTGTTGGCTATGACTTTTCCAGAATTCGTCCTAAAGGCGCTGAGGTAAAGGGAACGGCCTCGATCGCCTCTGGGCCATGTAGTTATATCAACGTATTTGATCAGTCTTGCTCAACCGTAGAGAGTGCTGGCGCACGCAGAGGCGCGCAAATGGGTGTTTTGCGTATAGATCATCCTGATGTGCTGGAATTTATTACCGCCAAGAGAACGCCTGGACGCTGGAATAACTTTAATGTCTCTGTAGGAGTTTCTGATGAGTTTATGAAATTAGTTGGCTCAGATGGCGAGCTTGAGCTTTGCCATAAAGCTAAACCATGCGAGGCGCTAATCTCTGCGGGAGCATATCAAAGAACAGATCGGTTCTGGATATATAAAAAGGTAAGAGCAAGAGAGATTTGGGATGCGGTAATGCAATCTGCTTATGACTTTGCGGAACCTGGCATTCTATTTTTAGACAATATTAATCGCGATAACAACTTGTACTATTGCGAACGGATTGATGCTACCAACCCCTGTGGTGAGCAACCATTACCTCCTTACGGTTGCTGCGATCTCGGCCCGATCATTCTGCCAAAGTTTGTTATCCATCCCTTTGGTTTTGATGGCGAGCCTTATTTTGACTTTGAGCGATTTGCTCAAGTTGTCAAAGTACAAGTACGCATGTTGGACAACGTGTTAGATGCTACGTATTGGCCGCTAGGTGAGCAAGGTTTAGAGGCTCGCGCAAAAAGGCGTATTGGTGTTGGTTTTACTGGGCTTGGCGATGCTTTAATCATGTTAAAGCTTTCCTACAATAGTGCAGCAGCACGTATTAAAGCAGCTGAAATTGCTGAGAAACTTCGCGATATTGCTTATGGCGCTTCGGTTGAATTAGCAAAGGAAAAGGGCTCATTTCCTGCTTTGGATATTGATCAATATCTCTCTGGTGGAAATTTCGCGAGTCGCTTGAGCGATGTTTTAAAGGCGGACATTCGAAAGCATGGAATTCGCAATAGCCACTTGCTTTCTATAGCCCCCACAGGAACCGTTAGCTTGGCATTTGCTGATAATGCATCCAATGGCATTGAGCCACCGTTTTCGTGGACCTATACCCGCAAAAAGAGAGAGGCCGATGGTACTACTAAAGAGTACGCGGTAGAGGACCATGCTTGGCGGGTGTACCGTGATTTAGGTGGGGATGTGAATAATCTTCCAGAGTATTTTGTTACTGCGTTGGAAATGTCCGCAGAAGATCATGTATTGATGATGGAAGCTGTACAGCCATACGTTGATACTGCGATCTCCAAAACAGTGAATGTCCCTGCAGATTATCCTTATGAAAAATTTAAAGATCTGTACATCACTGCTTGGAAATCCCATCTAAAGGGATTGGCTACCTATAGGCCCAATAATATTTTGGGTTCTGTTTTGCAGGTGACTCCATCTTCTACAGAAAATGATTTGCCAGCCATGGATGTGGATGAATTGCGTAGCAACCCATCTCGAAAAGTAATCGATCGACGCCCAGATGGGGAGTTGCCAGCAGTTGCTGAAAAAATTACCTATTGGACACAAGAAGGTAAAAAGACGCTTTATCTTGTGATTTCGTTCTTAGCTGTCGAAGGTTTGGTAGATGGCAAAAAGGCGAGTGTTGAGCGGGCCATTGAATTTTTTATGCCTGTAGGTCAAAGTGGTGAATCGCAACAGTGGATTACTTCTAGTATGCGGATGCTTTCATTGGCGGCTCGTGGGGGCTTTTTAGCAAGAGCGCTAAGCGATATGAAAAAAGTAGCTTGGGATAGAGGGCCTGTGCGCTTAGGTACTAAGAAAAAACAAGATGGTGCGTTAGCGCCGATGTGGCATGACTCTGAAGTGGCTGCTGTTGCTTTTGCAATCGAAAATATTTTGGCAAAGAGGGGAATTGCTGAGTTCAAGTCGGCTGAAGATTTTGCAATTGGTGAAATCGATTCACAGAAAAGTGCTGCAGGCAGTCTTATGGCTGGTAAAAAGTGCCCAGACTGCGGAGCTCATGCCATGATCAAAAAAGATGGCTGCGATTACTGTACTAGCTGCGGGTACGTTGGTTCATGCGGATGAACAAATCTAATAGAGCTGTCTTTTAATCAATAGAACAAAAGTCCGTAGCAGTAAATAAAGGACGAGGGCAGTAGTTAATGTAATTGCGATTGTTGCAGCAGCATTGGGCCATCCGCCACGAATGACGGCTTCAATGATGCAAGAAGTTGTTGCTGCTGCGGGGAAGGCGAAAGACCAAAATCCAAATGAAAATGGAACTGCTGTCCAAGATCTCCATCTGGTTAGCACTGCGAAAATAGGCCCAGAGGCAATTCCAAGGCCAACTAATACAGCATCCACAGGAATGTTGGGCCAGATGCTTACTGCGGTAATAGTACTGACTGCAGCAGGGCCCATTTCAATACCTATCGTTGCTCGGTATTGTGGTGGCAAAGGACCGGCAAATAAACGATGCAAGATGCGCATTTCTAATAACGCCCATCCCCCCAGTCCCATACCCCAAACGAGATATCCAAAACCAGGTAATCCAATCGCAGTTAATGCTGCGCCACCAACTAAGCCGCCTGGAACAATCGGCAGATAGAGTGCGGGTGTTACTTGATCGCTAGGCATATTACCCATGGACAGTAGGTAAACCACGCGCCAGGCAATGGTGACTTGGATGATGAGTGCAATCGCAGTTAAGGTGTATGCAAATGTTGCGTACTCTGGAAATCTAGGAAAGAGCAAAGCAATGGCAAGCATTGTGCTGATTGGAAAGTAGGCCATCATGGGGCCTAAAACGGGATTTAGAAACTTTTCTTTAATTGCCTTTGGGTAGAAAACCGCCTTAATGCTCCAGAGGGTTGCTAGAAAGCATAGAATAAAGAGGCCAAGACCCAGGAAAAAGCGCTCAATCCAAAAGGTTGAAATTGAGGTGACGTGGGAGTATTTGCTCCAGGTAAATGAAAGACTAAGTAACCCTAAGGACATTCCAAATAGTCCAGGGTGGAGGCGGTGAAGCCAATTAGGTTCTTTGTCTCTTTGCATGATCGCTTTTAGGTATAGTTTTATTAAATGATGAATAGAGAATTTACCCTAAAAAAGAAGCTAACGTTCATTGGCGCTGCGCTGTTGGTGCTGGCCATGATATCGATCAGCTTTACTTTATGGGTAACTTGGAAGCTAGAGGGTGGCGCTGCGGCAATTAATGAGGCTGGCCGTATGCGTATGCAAACATATCAATTGGCTCTTTTGGTCAGCGAAGGCAATAAAGAGGCAGCCTCTAAATTGATTAATAAGTTTGACGATAGCATTATCGCCCTGAAATATGGCGACCCATCAAGACCGCTTTTTGTACCCTGGAATAAAGTCAATCGAATTTATTTTGCCAATATCTCTAGTCAATGGAACGCCATTAAAGCAGATTTAGTGAGTAAAAAATCTGATAGTGTTTCGATTGCACAAGTTGATAATTTTGTCTCCAGTATTGATCGATTTGTTGGTTCAATCGAAGGTGAAGTAGATTACTGGACTAATCTGTTGCATTTATTTCAGTTTGCAATGTTAGCAACTTCACTCATTGCCACTTTATTAATTATGTATGTGGGGTACTCGGTTATTTTGGATCCCGTGGAAAAGTTACGCTTAGGTTTTGAGAGTGTTAAGTCCGGCAAACTCAATACCCGAGTAAAGATTGATGCTCAGGATGAATTTGGTGATTTGGCTACTGGGTTTAATTCAATGACTTCCACCATTAGTGATTTGTATGGTGGTCTTGAAGCTAAGGTGGCGGAGAAGACCTTGCACTTGCAAGAACGCCAAAATCGATTACAAGCTTTATATGATCTAAGTTCGTTTGTATCACGCGAAGATAACCTGGAAAAATTGGCCAAGGGATTTTCCGAGCGCATTATGAGCTTGAGTAATGCTTCTGCTATTGCCATTCGCTGGACTGATGAGGCGAACCGCCGATACTTTTTACTATCTGGCGCAAATCTTCCAAAAACAATTACACATGAAGAGCAGTGTGTAGTTTCAGGAGATTGCTATTGCGGCCAATCTACAGGCCTTAGTGAAGTTCAAGTCGTTACATTTAATCCCAAAACGGAAGCAGAGCGGCATTGTGTGCGAGCTGGCTATAAGACGCTCATTACTGTTCCGATTCTCTTTCAGCAAGATTTGCTAGGTGAGATCGATATTTTTTATTCTGATCCAACAGATTTGGATCAGGATCAAAAGTCATTGTTTGAAACACTTGCCCACCATCTGGCAGGAGCTATGGAGGCTGTGCGTATTAAAGCGATGGAAAAAGAAGCGGCAATATCTGAGGAACGGAGTCTTTTGGCAAGAGAGTTACATGACTCGATTGCCCAATCGTTAGCATTTCTGAAGTTACAAGTGGGCATGCTAAAGGATGAATTGGTTGAGCCGGCCACCACTAAAGCGAAGAAAATTCTTGGCGAGCTAGATGAAGGTTTGCGTGAAAGTTACAGCGATGTTCGGGAGTTGTTGTTGCACTTTAGAACAAGAACAAATACTGAGGATATTGAAACTGCAATTCGAACAACTTTGCAAAAATTTGAGCATCAATCAGACATTCATAGCGAATTAGAGATTCATGGGCAAGGCTTGCCTTTGGCGCCAGATGTTCAAATACAGGTAATGCATGTAATACAAGAAGCTTTATCAAATATCCGCAAGCATTCCAAGGCAAAAAATGTGAAGGTGGTTGTGAACCAGTCACCACAATGGATATTCCAAGTCATAGATGACGGCATTGGCTTTTCCCCGGATGAAATATCGATTGATAGCACGCACGTGGGTATGAGTATTATGAAAGAGCGAGCAATGAAGATTGGCGCTGATCTACAGGTTCAGGCTAATACTCCTGCTGGCGCTAAAGTACTGCTAACATTGCCAGCATAATTTGCCTAAGTGGAAAGGTGTGAGGGTATAAACGTGGAAAAGATTCATATACTGGTCGTTGATGACCATACCTTATTTAGGCGCGGCTTAATTGCTCTGCTTTCGCAGGCGCAAGATTTTGAGGTGATTGGAGAGGCCGGAGACGCCATTGAGGCTATTCGACTTTGCAAAACATTAAAGCCCGATGTTATTTTGTTAGACAACCATTTGCCAGGCGCAAGTGGTATTCAGTCTTTGCCAGACATTTTTCATGCATCCCCTGAGTCAACAGTGATGATGCTCACTGTTAGCGAGGATGAAGGGGATTTAATTCAGGCGCTGCAGAATGGAGCGCAGGGGTATTTGCTCAAAACTAGTGAAAAAGATGATCTACTGTTGGGTATCCGTAGGGCTTTTGCGGGTGAGTCTGTCATTAGTAAAGAGATGACGCACAAGCTCGTGAGCGCCTTTAAGACGAATAAAAAGACAGATGAGCGCCCAGCCAGTTCATCTTTATTGGCGAGTCTTTCCCCTCGAGAGCTTGAAACCGTAAAGCTCATTGCCACTGGGTCAAGTAATAAAGAAATCGCAAGAGAGCTGGGTATTGCTGAAACAACTGTAAAAATTCACGTTCAGCACGTACTTAGAAAACTCAATCTCTCATCGCGTGTCCAAGTTGCTGTTTTTGCGAGCGCAGAGGGCATTACTTCTTAAGTAGTAGTTCTTTAGAGCTATGTCTGTCTATAGACATAGTTCGACTGCTTTTCAAAAGTAGTCTTTTGGGGGATATGCTCGGCATCCTCTAGTTTTGATAATCACTCATGAGATTAGGGGATATTCATGAGTACGACTACCAAAACCAGCAATAAAGCTTATTCAGTCCTGATTGTGAGCACCTTGGCATTCACCGTATGTTTTATGGTGTGGATGATGTTTGGTGTTATTGGCATCCCAATCAAAAAAGCACTCAATCTAAATGCAACCCAATTTGGCTTATTAACGGCTACACCGATTCTGACTGGCTCATTAGTACGTGTGCCCTTAGGAATCTGGACTGATCGCTTCGGCGGTCGCATTGTGATGTTTATTTTGATGCTATCGACTGTTATCCCTATTTGGATGATGGCATATGCGACAGAGTATTGGCACTTTTTGACCATTGGATTATTTGTTGGTTTGGCTGGCGGATCGTTTTCAGTTGGAACGCCTTACGTTGCAAGATGGTTCCCAAAAAATCGTCAAGGCTTTGCAATGGGTGTATATGGCGCTGGTAATTCTGGCGCTGCAGTCAATAAGTTTGTTGCGCCAGCTCTAGTAGTGGCTTTTGGATGGGCAATGGTTCCCCAGGTTTATGCCGCTGTGATGCTCGGGATGGCAATTTTGTTTTGGATGTTTAGCGCGAGCGATCCATCACATTTGGTTTCAAGCAATATTTCTTTTAAAGATCAACTAAAAGCGCTTAAGGATCCGAAGGTACTTCGTTATTGCCAGTATTACAGCATTGTATTTGGTGGCTATGTTGGTTTAAGTCTTTGGATGGTGCAGTACTACGTTGGTGAGTTTGGTTTGGAAATTCGCACTGCAGCGTTATTGGCCGCTTGCTTTTCACTTCCAGGCGGAGTCTTAAGAGCAATTGGCGGCTGGCTTTCAGATAAGTATGGCGCTCACCAAGTGACTTGGTGGGTAATGTGGGTCAGTTGGGTTTGCCTCTTCCTTTTGTCTTATCCGCAAACTGATTTCACGATCCAAACAATCAATGGTCCACAGACCTATCACATTGGTTTAAACATCTACGCCTTCACAACCTTGATGGCGATATTAGGAGTGGCTTGGGCATTTGGTAAAGCCAGCGTTTTCAAATATATCGGTGATGACTATCCAAACAATATTGGAACCATTTCTGGAATTGTGGGTCTAGCAGGTGGATTGGGCGGGTTCATTTTGCCAATCATGTTTGGCGCAATTTTAGATATCACTGGTGTACGTTCTAGCGCATTCATGCTGATGTATGGAGTGGTATGGGTTTCATTGATTTGGATGTATTTGACTGAAGTTCGCAAGACTGAGGTGATGGGTGAGAAATCACTTAAATCCACCCAATAATCATTTAAGAGAGAAAGGCACAAAATGTCCTCTACAGTAATTACCCGTTGGGAACCAGAAAATAAAGATTTTTGGGAATCGACTGGAAAATCAATTGCAAAACGTAACTTGATTATTTCAATTCCGGCATTGACCTTAGCATTTGCTGTATGGATGGTGTGGTCAGTGGTGGTAGTAAACCTCCCGAATGTTGGATTTAAGTTTTCAACCAACCAACTTTTCTGGTTGGCATCATTGCCTGCGCTATGCGGCGCTACGTTACGCATTTTTTATTCGTTTGCCGTTCCTATTTTTGGTGGAAGGCGATGGACTGCCATTTCTACCGCATCGCTTTTGATTCCGGCAATAGGCATTGGGTTTGCAGTTCAAAGCACAGCAACTCCTTATGAGTTCTTTATTACTTTGGCATTACTGTGTGGTTTAGGCGGCGGCAATTTCGCATCTTCAATGGCAAACATTAGTTTTTTCTATCCGAAGGCTCAGAAGGGAACTGCGCTGGGATTAAATGCTGGCCTTGGCAACCTTGGTGTATCGATTGTTCAACTTGTTGTGCCACTGGTAATTACTGCTGGCGTCTTTGGGGCTTTAGGTGGTGAATCTCAAACTGTTATGAAAGCGGGTCAACCAATCCCTATGTGGTTGCAAAACGCCGGATTCATATGGGTGCCCTTTATTGCAGTTTCAGCCATTGCAGCATGGTTTGGCATGAATGACTTAGCGGAAGCAAAAGCTTCATTTGCTGATCAGGCTGTGATCTTTAAGCGTAAACATAATTGGCTAATGTGCTGGTTGTATTTAGGAACCTTCGGTTCTTTCATTGGCTATTCAGCTGGTTTTCCATTGTTAATTAAAAGTCAGTTTCCAGGTGTCAATGCATTGAGTTATGCCTGGCTTGGCCCTTTAGTGGGTGCTTTAGCGCGTCCATTCGGTGGTTGGCTTGCAGATAAATTAGGTGGCGCTCGCGTGACATTCTGGAATTTCATTGCAATGGGCGCTGGCGTTTTTGCCGTCTTGAATTTTTTACCTTCGCAAGGTGCTGGAGGTAATTTTTATGGATTTCTCATTGCGTTCATGCTGCTATTTGCTACATCAGGTATTGGGAATGGCTCAACATTTCGCATGATTCCAGTAATTTTCTTAACTGAGCGTCAGCGTGCCGCCGTAAATAGTCCAGCAGATAAAGAACAGGCAATCCGTGACGCTAATAAAGAAGCTGCTGCTGTATTGGGATTTAGCTCTGCGATTGGCGCATATGGTGGTTTTTTTATTCCAAAGAGCTACGGAACATCCATTGCTGCTACTGGCGGCCCTGAAGCTGCTTTGTATTCCTTCATTGTCTTTTACGTCACATGTACCTTGATTACTTGGTGGTACTACAGCCGTAAAAATGCACCAATGCCTTGCTAAAAGAACTTAAAGGATTGATATGAGCCATTTTTTAGATCGCTTGAAATTTTTATCTACAGATACTGAATCATTTTCAGAGGGACATGGAAAGGTCACTGGTGAAGACCGCACATGGGAAGATGCCTACCGATCACGTTGGCAGCACGATAAGATCGTCCGTTCAACACATGGCACAAACTGTACTGGCTCATGTTCTTGGAAAATTTATGTCAAGGGCGGCATCGTAACTTGGGAAACACAACAAACAGATTACCCTCGTACAAGACCAGACCTTCCTAATCACGAACCACGCGGTTGTGCTCGTGGGGCTAGTTATAGCTGGTACATGTATAGCGCCAATCGCGTGAAGTATCCGATGATTCGTGGCAAGTTGCTAAAACAATGGCGTGAAGTAAGAGCGGTTGCAAAAAGCCCGGTGGATGCCTGGGCTACTTTGGTTGAAAGTGATACCAAAAGAAAAACTTGGCAAGAGATGCGTGGCAAAGGCGGTTTTGTGCGCACGTCTTGGGATGAGGTAAATGAAATCATCGCAGCAGCCAATGTTTACACCATCAAAAAGCATGGCCCAGATCGTATTATTGGTTTCTCACCAATTCCAGCGATGTCAATGGTCAGTTATGCCGCTGGTTCACGCTACTTAAGTTTGATTGGTGGCGTTTGCATGAGCTTTTACGATTGGTATTGCGACTTGCCGCCAGCTAGCCCACAGGTTTGGGGTGAGCAAACTGACGTACCTGAATCGGCTGATTGGTATAACTCTACTTACATCATTGCCTGGGGCTCAAATGTTCCTCAGACGCGAACTCCTGATGCGCACTTTTTCACAGAAGTTCGCTATAAGGGCGCTAAGACAGTAGCAATTACTCCGGACTATGCCGAAGTTTCAAAATTAGCTGATATCTGGATGCACCCAAAGCAAGGAACTGATGCTGCGATCGCAATGGCGATGGGCCATGTGATTTTGAAAGAGTTTTATTTCAATAAGCGCACTGAATATTTTGATGACTATGTGCGTCGCTACACTGATATGCCAAATCTGGTTGTGTTAGAAGAAAAGACGCTTGAAGACGGCAGAACAGTATTGGTACCTGGTCGATATGCTCGCACAAGTGACTTCGAGGGTAATTTAGGTCAAACCAATGGATCTGAGTGGAAAACGGTAGCGTTAGATACTGCTGGCAAGCCTGTAGTTCCATATGGCTCAATTGGTTTTAGATGGGGTCAAGAAGGTCGTAAAGATCAAGGCAAGTGGAATCTTGAGTCCAAAGAAGCGCATCGCGATAACGAGGTAACCCTCAAGTTATCTTTGATGGAGGATCAGGCGATTCATGATGTGGTGCCTGTTGGATTCCCTTACTTTGGCGGTATCGACACACCTCACTTTGATGTTAATAAGCAAAGCGATGTTTTAGTGCGCAATATCCCTGCTAAAAAAATGTCCTTTGTTGAGAATGGAGTTTCAAAAGAAGTTTTTGTAGCAACTGTTTTCGATTTATTGGCTGGCAACTATGGCATTGATAGAGGTTTGGGCGGTGATTGCGCAAAATCATACGATGACAACGTGCCTTATACACCGGCATGGCAAGAATCAATCACTGGCGTTAAACGTGATCAAGTAATCGCCGTTGCACGTCAGTTTGCCGACAACGCTGAGAAGACTAAAGGTAAGTCCATGGTCATTATTGGTGCCGCCATGAACCATTGGTACCACTGTGATATGAACTATCGCGGCATTATCAATATGTTGATGATGTGTGGTTGTATTGGTCAAAGCGGTGGTGGTTGGGCTCACTATGTGGGTCAAGAGAAGCTTCGTCCTCAAACCGGTTGGACTGCTTTGGCGTTTGCCTTAGATTGGATTCGTCCACCACGCCAACAGAACTCTACTAGCTTCTTCTATGCCCATACCGATCAGTGGCGTTATGAAAAATTGGGTATGGAGGAAGTGTTATCTCCTCTAGCGAATAAAGATGACTATAAAGGCAGCATGATTGACTACAACGTTCGTGCAGAGCGAATGGGGTGGTTGCCTTCAGCTCCTCAGCTCAAAACTAATCCTTTGAATGTTGTTAAAGAAGCAATTGCTGCTGGTGAAGATCCAAAGGAATATGCGGTTAAGAGTCTTAAAGCTGGCTCCCTAGAGATGAGTTGCGAGGACCCTGATCACCCAAATAACTGGCCACGCAATATGTTTGTATGGCGTTCAAATATTTTGGGCTCATCAGGTAAGGGCCATGAGTACTTCTTAAAGCACCTATTAGGTACAAGCCATGGAGTGCAGGGCAAGGATTTAGGCAAGGATGAGGCGCGGCCATCTGAGGTTGAGTGGCACGACAAAGCACCAGAAGGCAAGTTGGATTTATTGGTTACGCTTGATTTCCGGATGAGCACCACTTGCTTGTATTCCGATATCGTTTTACCAACGGCTACTTGGTATGAAAAAAATGATTTGAATACCAGTGACATGCATCCATTTATCCATCCTTTATCTACAGCAGTAGATCCTGCATGGGAAGCGCATAGTGACTGGGAAATTTACAAAGGATTTGCTAAAAAGTTCTCCGAAGTATGTGTTGGGCATCTTGGAGTAGAAAAAGAAATTGTTCTCACCCCATTAATGCATGACACCCCTGCAGAATTGGCGCAAGCATTTGATGTGCAGGAGTGGAAAAAAGGCGAATGCGACTTAATCCCAGGAAAAACTGCTCCACAGATGACCGTGGTGGAAAGGGATTATCCAAATACCTTTAATCGATTTACCGCTCTTGGCCCGCTAATGGATAAGGTTGGCAATGGTGGCAAAGGAATTGCCTGGGATACGAAAGTTGAGGTCGAGCAGCTACGTGAGCTTAATGGCAAAGTTGAGCACGGCGAAATGGCGGGAATGGCAAAAATCTCCACAGATATTGATGCTGCTGAAGTGGTTTTAATGCTGGCTCCTGAAACTAACGGGCACGTAGCTGTTAAAGCTTGGGATGCACTTTCAAAAATCACCGGTCGTGAACACGCCCATTTAGCCCTGCATCGCGAAGACGAAAAAATTCGGTTCCGTGATATCCAGGCTCAGCCAAGAAAAATTATTAGCTCGCCTACATGGTCAGGTTTAGAGAGTGAGAAAGTTTCTTATAACGCAGGCTACACCAATGTTCATGAATACATTCCATGGAGAACACTCACTGGTCGTCAGCAGTTTTATCAAGATCACAAGTGGATGAGAGCATTTGGGGAAGGGTTCGTTTCATACAGACCGCCAGTTGACTTGAAGACCATTGGTGAGGTTGAAGGTATTAAGCCAAATGGGAATAAAGAAATTGTGCTTAATTTCATTACACCGCACCAAAAGTGGGGCATTCATTCAACATACAGCGACAACTTGATGATGTTGACTTTAAATCGCGGTGGCCCAGTGGTTTGGTTGAGTGAAGACGATGCTGCAAAAGCAGGCATTGTCGATAACGACTGGGTTGAGTTGTACAACACGAATGGCGCAATTGCAGCTAGAGCAGTGGTAAGTCAACGGGTAAACCCAGGAATGATCATGATGTATCACGCGCAGGAAAAGATTATTAATACTCCTGGATCAGAAATTACGGGTATGCGTGGCGGTATTCATAACTCAGTAACGAGAATTGTTCTCAAGCCTACTCACATGATTGGTGGTTATGCCCAATTAAGTTACGGATTTAACTATTACGGAACGATTGGCACAAATCGCGATGAATTTGTGAAGGTTCGAAAAATGCGAAATATTGATTGGCTTGATAGTGAAAATGCCAACACAGTTCAAGCGTAACGGAGAAATAAGATGAAAATTCGCGCACAAATTGGCATGGTTTTGAACTTGGATAAGTGTATTGGTTGTCACACTTGTTCTGTTACTTGTAAACAAGTTTGGACTAACCGTCCTGGCATGGAATACGCTTGGTTCAATAACGTGGAGTCAAAGCCTGGTATTGGATACCCAAAAAATTGGGAAGACCAAGAGAAGTGGAAGGGTGGTTGGAAACGTAAAAGCAATGGCAAGATTGAACCAAAACAAGGTGGTAGATCCAAGATTTGGATGAATCTCTTTGGAAATCCCAATTTGCCAGAAATTGATGATTACTACGAGCCATTTACATTTGACTATGAGCATCTTCAATCCGCACCAGAATCAAAGGCGGCTCCAACAGCACGACCACGTAGTTTGATTACTGGCAAGCGGATGGAAAAGATTGAATGGGGCCCAAACTGGGAAGAAATTCTTGGTGGCGAATTCGCAAAACGTAGTAAAGACTCCAATTTTGATCAAATGCAAAAAGATGTATGGGGTCAGTTTGAAAATACCTTCATGATGTATATGCCACGGCTTTGTGAGCACTGCCTAAATCCAGCATGTGTAGCATCATGCCCGTCAGGCTCTATATACAAACGCGAAGAAGATGGCATTGTTCTGATAGATCAAGACAAATGTCGTGGCTGGCGTATGTGCGTATCAGCCTGCCCATACAAAAAGATTTATTACAACTGGAAGAGTGGCAAAGCAGAGAAGTGTATTTTCTGCTATCCACGTATCGAGGCTGGTCAACCAACTGTTTGTTCTGAAACTTGTGTTGGGCGTATCCGGTATTTAGGAGTGATGCTGTATGACGCTGATCAAATTGAAAATGCTGCCAGCGTTGAAAATGAAAAGGATCTCTATAACGCTCAGTTAAAAGTATTTTTAGATCCGAATGATCCTGAAGTTCAAAAGCAAGCCTTATTGGATGGCGTTCCACCTTCATGGGTTGAATCGGCCAAGAAAAGCCCTGTATACAAGATGGCGATGGATTGGAAAATTGCATTACCTCTTCACCCGGAATACAGAACCTTGCCGATGGTTTGGTATGTTCCGCCATTGTCTCCGGTAACAGGTGCAGTCGAAGCTGGTTATGTTGGCGTCAATGGACATATTCCTGATGTGAAGCAATTGCGTATACCAGTTCAGTATCTAGCCAATATGTTGACGGCTGGTGATGAAGCGCCGGTCGTGTCTGCTCTTGAGAAGATGTTGGCAATGCGCGCATGGCAACGGGATAAGCATGTAGACGGAACCAGAAATCTAGAAGCTATTAAACAGGCCGGCATATCTGAAGATCAGGTTGAGGATATGTATCAGATTATGGCAATTGCAAACTACGAAGATCGTTTTGTGATTCCAACTTCGCACCGAGAGTACGCTGAAAACACTTTTGATATGAAAGGTGGCTGTGGATTTACTTTCGGTAATGGCTGTTCTGATGGCGACTCTGAATTAAGCTTATTCGGCGGCACAAAACGTCGGACTATTCCAATTAAGCCTGCAGTGTAAGGAGAAAGAATGAAACATTCATTACCTTTAAGAGCGTTATCTAGATTGCTGCAATATCCCGATCAGGAATTGATGGAGCATTTAGCTGAAGTTGCCGAGGCTTTATATGGCATGCCAAAGCTAAGTAAGAAGGTGCATAGCGGTTTGGTAGATTTTGTAAAGAATTTACAAACATCTGATTTATTTGATTCACAAGAAAACTATGTAGAGTGCTTTGATCGCGGCAGAGCAACCTCTTTGCATCTATTTGAGCATGTCCATGGTGACTCACGTGAGCGAGGTCAGGCAATGGTGGATTTGCTGCAAACCTATAAAGAAGGTGGTTTGCAATTAAGCGCCAATGAGTTGCCTGATCATTTATCCATCATTCTTGAGTTTGCTTCAACGCTTCCATTGGACCAGGCTAAGCAATTTATTGGTGAAATGGCTCACATTTTGAATGCAGTGTATTCAACTTTGGTATCTCGTAATAATCAGTATGCATGGCTAATTGCTGCTGCCATTGAGTTTTCAGGTGAAAAGTTCAAGATTGTTGACTTAAAACCTGAAGAAAATTCTATGGATGAGGAGTGGGCGGAGCCACCAGCATTTAGCGGTTGCTCCACGCGAGGTCAATCTAAACCAGGGGAAGCGCAACCAATGCACTTTGTGAAGCGCGCAAAAGAATTAGAGGGAGTTCAGTCATGAGCTATTTAGATACTTTTATTTTTGGAATTTACCCATACATCTGCCTGACAGTTTTTTTTGTAGGTAGCTTGATTCGGTTTGATCGAGACCAATACACCTGGAAAAGCGATTCTAGTCAGCTATTACGTAAAAAACAGTTGCGCATAGGAAGCATCTTTTTTCATGTTGGGGTCTTATTCTTATTTTTCGGCCATTTCTTTGGAATGCTAACGCCGCACTTCTTGTATGAGCCATTCATTACCGCAGGGCAAAAGCAAGTAATGGCTATGGCAACAGGAGGTATTGCTGGAACGTTTGGGTTTATTGGTCTGACGATTCTGTTACATCGTCGTTTAACAGATGATCGTATTCGTGCCACATCTAAGGCTAGCGATATTTTGATTGCTGTCATTTTATGGTTCCAGCTGTTGCTAGGTCTTGCAACTATCCCGCTTTCAGGTCAGCATTTAGATGGCTCAATGATGATGAAATTGGCTGGTTGGGCTCAAGATATCGTTACCTTTAATTCCGGCGCAGTTGCTCTGCTGAGTGGTGTTGATTGGGTATTTAAGTTGCATATGTTTTTGGGTATGACTATCTTTTTAATTTTCCCATTTACTCGCTTAGTGCACATTTGGAGCGGCTTTGCATCTGTAACTTATTTGGTAAGACCATATCAAATAGTGCGTAGTCGCCGCCTCGGTATTGGGCGTAAGTAAGGTTTGGATTGACGATGCCAGATGAGCTATTAGAGCGACTAAGAAAGTTTCGTACAGAATACTTTCCTGCGCATCGTCAAGAGTTTGAATCTCTTATAGAACAAGGGCAATCGCCGAAAACTTTATTTTTAGGTTGCTCTGATTCAAGAATTGTTCCTTACCTGTTAACTGGAACTGGCCCTGGGGATTTATTCATTCTTCGCAATGTTGGGGCCATTGTTCCTCCATATGATGGTTCTTATGGCATTCATGGTACGGCTGCAGGAATTGAATTTGCTGTAATGCAATTGAAAGTTAGCAGAATTGTGGTTTGTGGGCATAGTCATTGTGGGGCGGTAAGGTCTGCTTATGAAGGCGTGCCTAAAGAGGCGATTAACTTAACCGTATGGCTAGACTTAATTAAGGAAGCGCTTTTGCCGGTTAGGCAAACTCCAGAGGCATTAAGGAGGGTGGAGCAACGCTCTATTGTTTTGCAACTTGAGCGGCTTATGGACTACCCCATGGTTCGCGCACAAGTGGAAAAGAAAGAGTTAACTTTACATGGTTGGTATTACGTTATCGAAGATGGCGAAGTTCAAGTTTTTGATGTAACTGCTGGCAAATTTATTCCGGCACATTCTGCAGATAACTGTGGAACAGGCCCCTATTTAGACGATCAATTTGATGGAGAGATCAAGCATGCCAAATAATTCAATGACAGAAATGGCCGCAGCGCTAATTTCTTCGCGTCAGTCATACTTACCTAAACGTTTATTCCAGCCAGGGCCTTCACAAGAGCAGTTGGATTTAATGTTTTCTATGGCTGCTACAGCTCCAGATCACAATCTAACTAGACCTTGGAGGTTTGTAATTTGCCCATTGGAATGCAGGGGGCTGCTGGCTGATGCATTTGCAAAATCACTTGTTGAGCGCGATCCGGATGCCACCGATCAGCAGATTCAAGATGCTATGGTTAAGGCGCATAGAGCGCCGTTGGTGATGTTGGCAATTGTCAATGCCAGGGGAACAGAGTCGGAAGTTCCTCCTAGTGAGCGCATTATTTCAGCGGGTTGTGCTATTCAGAATATTTTTCTGATGGCAAATGCTATGGGGTTTGGTGCCAGCCCTACTAGCGGTAAATCTATGTATATGAAGCCTGTTAGAGATCTGTTTGGCTTAAAAGATCATGAGGATCCCTTATGCTTTATTAATATTGGAACGCCTGATCGAGCAACTCCTGCTAAACCGCGAATGATCCCTACTGAATTTGTTACTACTCTCAAGTATTAGCATTTGTCTTTCCTTTGGGGTATCTGATACATTTCAGGTATGAAGAAAATAGAATGGGAAAGGGTGCGTGCGTATATAAAAAAATGCATCCCACCAGATCCATATGGCTTTAGTTGGCTAGATATCTTAAGAATCTGTTTTGGGCTAGATGTCTTAATTATGGCCGTTGTACTTTTTAATGAATTTGTTGGGCCAGCAGATAAATCAATGGAAATTAATGCTGTTTTTTTGGTAACAGCTTTAATGATCTTATTGATGCCAGCTAGTCCAATGTTTCACCCAAAAACAATTATTGAAGGAAATGTTGTCTCTGCATTACTGGCTTCTGCGAGCATTTATATTTTTCCCGAGTCAAATATTGCAATGGTTTTAAGTGTTTCTGCTTCAGCAGCTGCAATGTATGCATTGAAGTGCTTCCAACCAACAGCTTTAATGCTGGCATTGTTTGTATCAACAGGAAAAATCAATAGTTATTACTTTGCTTTGTATCCTATCTTTGCAGACTCAGTAGTATTGGTTATTACTGCATACCTCTATGGGAAAATTACGAAGCACCCATATCCAGCAGAGTTAGAGGCTTAATAAGCTTAAAAGCAGCGCAACAAATTTAATCTAGATCAAATTTGGTTTTCGTAAATATTGTAAATTTACATATCAGCGCATATATGATTGGAGGAAATGATATGGAGTCGAAAGACACTTGTCCGCTAGACGGTAGTTGGATGCGTGATTCCTGTACCACATACCATAATCAAAAAAATAACGGAACTTTATCTAAGTGCCAACATCGAGATAATTGCGCCAATGCTAGGGTGATTGTTGAATCTGACCTTAACGAGTCAGTGTCAATTTCCAAAAAAGTATTAGTTGACCAAATACCCCATATTTTTAAAGAGCAATCTTGATCTAATAATTTTGATGATGTAAAAAAGCTAGAACTTAAAGTGTCTTTTGGATGATTATTTAAAAATTATTAAATGGATTCAGTTAATCAAACATCAAAAATTTGCCCAAGCTGTCGAGCATTAATCCCGATTGATCGCTTGAAAATGATTACCTCTCGCAGTAGAGGCAGAATCACTAAAACGCTACGTTGTCACAGGTGCATTGAGAAAATAGCACTAGCTAATAAAACTAGAAAATAAGAGGCTAGATCCAACTTAGGAGCGTTACTTAAGTAACCGTTAGAGCGTTACCTACAGAGTCGAACTTTTTCGCAATTAAAAAATACAAAGTGTGCGATTCAATTGCTAGCAGGAAACCCAGTATCTATATGGGTTTGTAGCAAAGACCAACGGATTGATAATTAACGTGTGTCTTTGGTTTGTGGGGCATCGCCCGCAAAGCCTTATTCTATATGGTTGGTCGGGCGAGATTCGAACTCGCGACCAACGGATTAAAAGATTTGTAATTGTATTTAAACAGTAGTTAAGACATTGGCCTAAACCTGCGAAGAAAGTGTCGTGATGTAAGCGGGTGGTCCTTTGGGTCGGATTGGGTCGAGGTGGAGGTCGATTGGTTTCCACATTGTCGTGTTGGAGTGTCCGGAAACGCGACACTTAGCTGTCGGGAAAACCGACAACCTCGATTTAAGTAAATTTACCACCGAGTAGTTTTGTCCATTTTTCTGCGCTAGCTTTAACCAAGGTTGATTGTTTGCTATCAAATCGATAAGTTGGCATTGTTAGCGTTATTACACCCAATAGGCCTTCTGAATTAAAAACAGGCGCTGAAATTCCGGATATTTCTTTCACTCTATTTCCCGATGCTGCTAGAGCCATATCTTTGCGAATTTGCGGTCACCCAATCTGCAATCTGAAGTTAAGCTACAAGTGCCTCATTTCGAGATATTTGACTTTTATGGATTGGTGCTTAGCTAACGTCCTTTGAAAAAAGAGCGCCCAAAAGATCGGATTGGGTGAGCATTCCTATTAGCTTTTCTGATTCATCTGTCACTGGCAAATAATGCATACCTAGATCTGTGAAAGTCTTGGCTAGCTCTGATAAGGGTTGATCTGGCTTTGCAGTCCGGACATTAGTGGACATAATTTCATGCACGTATTTGGAGTTAATCATTCTGGGAATGGTTTGCATGGCGGGATTATGTCGGTCGATAAAAAAGTCCGGAACGGAAACAATGCCAACAAGCAAATTATCTTTTGTTACAACTGGAACGCTTTTGATCCTATGCTTTGCTAGCAGATGCCACGCGTCAGCGACAGAAGCATCTGGATTAATCGTGATGAGATCTCGAGACATAATATCTTTACATAGCAAATGACCCCAATGGCGACGTTGAGCTTGCATTTGAGCTCGTATCATGATTTCTTGAAGATCGCCGGGGTTGATATCTAAGACTTCTCCATATGAAGCTAGGGCGGCATCGAGGTCTTGACGTTGTATGCCCGCTCGTTGACTTGGTAATAGGTCATTTGTGCTGTGCATATTGGGCGCTGGCTTAGGATAGTGTGGATATTTCCTTCCAGCAATTTTATTAAATATGACTGCTAGAGCTAACAGAATGGCGCTATTTAGTAGCACGGGCGATAAAACAAATTGAAATCCGAGCGCGTGAATTGAGCTACCCCCAAGAACTGCGGTCAAAGCAATTGCTCCGCCTGGGGGATGGACGCATCTAAAGAAGAACATGGAGCCTACTGCTAGAGCGCCAGCAAGTGAAATTGCAAAACCGGTATCACCAAATATCCAATAGCAAATTACTCCTGATAGGGCTGATACTGTGTTGCCACCTATGATTGACCAGGGCTGAGCAAGAGGGCTTGCCGGTACGGCAAATAGCAATACTGCTGATGCCCCCATGGGTATGACAAACCAAGGCTGAGTTATTCCCAATGTCCATCGGCAAATGGCTTCAGTACTAAGCAGACCCAATCCTGCGCCTAGAGTGCCTATATATAGTTCTTTGCGGGTTGTTACTAAAGCCCCTGACCACCTTTTGAATAAGTCTGTCAACATAATTGATCTTTGATTTCGATATGAAGATGGGGTAGATTTTAGAGCTTGTTATACGGTTGTGTTGACTTCATTCTGAGCCATGAGTATATGAGTCAGTTTTCCTAAGAAATGACATGATTAAGTGTCGCGAAACGCGACACTTGCAAGTCTCTTGAGTTGCCAATAGTCCAAGATTGTCAACCAGCGCCTCCCATCCTGATCCATAACAACTTCATAGATCGCACATTGTCACCAACAGTTCCAACATTTAACAATCCAAAAAGAAAAAGCCCCTAGATTTCTCTAGAGGCTTTTGTATAACTGGTGGGTCGGGCGAGATTCGAACTCGCGACCAACGGATTAAAAGTCCGCTGCTCTACCGACTGAGCTACCGACCCAGTTAAGCCATAAATTATAGCAAGAAGTTTGTGGGTCATCCCCAGGTCTGTGGGGTCTGCCCGTCAGCCCTTGTAGTTACAAGTGGCTTATGAATTTACCCGTCTAGCGACCGGCGGATTTTTGGAAAAATACTCCTTAATTCCCCTCAAAATTGCCCCTGCAATGCGATCCTGATAGCTGTCATCGTTTAATCGAGCCTCTTCCTGTGGATTGCTAATAAAAGCAGTTTCTACGAGGATCGAGGGAATGTCAGGTGCCTTCAAAACCGCAAAACTAGCTTGTTCTACCTTTGGTTTATGAAGGGTTGCAAATCCACCAATTTGCTTCAAGATGGAATTACCCACCTGCAGAGAGTCTTTGATCTGAGCGGTAGTCGACATATCTAGGAGCAGGTTGGCAACTTGCCTATCTTGTGTCTTGATATTGATACCGCCAATTAAATCAGAAGCATTTTCTTTATTGGCCATCCAGCGTGCGGTTGTACTGCTAGCGCCCATTTGCGAGAGTGCAAATACTGAGGCACCTCTGGCGTTTCTTTCAATAAAGGCATCCGCATGAATGGATACAAATAAATCCGCTTCAACTCGCCTCGCTTTTTGGACTCTGACATGCAGTGGCACAAAGTAGTCACCATCTCTAGTCAAAAAAGGACGCATATAGGCTTCGCCTTCAATCTTATCTTTGAGTCGCTTTGCAATTGCCAGAACAACATTCTTTTCCTTGGATCCCGCCGCACCAATTGCGCCGGGATCTTCACCGCCATGGCCAGGATCAATCGCAATCGTGATCAATCGCTTGTATTTGGCGGGCGCTGGCAATTCTTTGGTTTCGGGTATGGCTTGAGCGACTGGCGCTGCCGGTACTTTAGCAAGCTCTTTTTCCTTCTTGGTAGCAAACTGCGCAATCAGGTCAATTTCTTCATTAGATTTCTCAAGGGCAGTTTCTTTTTTAGCGCTGCCTCTTACTAGGGCCATTAAAGGATCTGGGGGAGTGGTGGGGTACAAATCAAACACCATACGGTAGTTGTACTCGGCTACTGGATCAAGTGTAAAGAGTTGTGGTTTGATTGGCTCTTTTAAGTCAAACACCAAACGTACTATCCCTGGCTGAAATTGCCCCACTCGAACTTGCGAGATATAAGGATCGTTGGGTTTTACTTTAGCTACTAAATCTTTAAGTGTAGGATTGAGTTCCAATCCCTGCACATCAACTACCAAGCGATCTGGATTGGTCAGAATCTGTTGAGTAATAGGCAGTGGAGTATCGGATTCCAGGGTAACGCGGGTATAGTCCTCAGAGGGCCAGACACGTACGCCCAATATCTTGGCACCCCAGGAAATATCAACCTCAGTGAGTAATACAGCAAAACTCAAAAACTTCGCTGAAGTCTTGAGCGTTTGTCTTTTCAAGAGATTGATCTTTGGCTTGATCTTATTGGTGCTCATGTATTACTTCTATTGAATCTCTTTTAATGCTACTAAGCCAGATTGACTCAAGGCATTTATCTTAATAGAGCGTTCATTTTCATCTGCACCGGCAGCAAGCTGAATCTGAATGTCAAAGCCTGGCAAGCTTCCTTCTGATTTTTCTGGCCATTCAATTAAGCAAATGCCTGGCACATCAAAATGTTCTGCAAATCCTGCCTCTTGCCATTCTAAGGGATCGCGCATGCGATACAAATCAAAGTGGTGAACAGTAATCGCCTGTCCTTTTAATTGCAGTGGGTAGGGTTCGCATAGGGTATAGGTGGGACTCTTAACTTTGCCATCATGACCCATAGACTGAATGAGGTATCTGGCAAAGGTCGTTTTTCCAGCCCCCAAATCTCCTTCTAGAGAGATATTGAGATGCGAGCCAGACTGCTTACTTAGAAAGTGCTCAAAACTGGTGGCAAGCTGCTTAGCAAGAGAAGCGGTATCGGCTTCCTGCCTACAATAGAGTTCTATTGCGGTAAGCTGGGTCGCCTTTGTTGTCGTTGCCTGTGTTTGAGCCATTCCCCTAGTTTATTCAATTATTGCGCTACATTCTGTATTCCATATGCCTTTATCTACCAGCCCTCAATCCTTAGACGAGTCCAATCTGCGCAATTGGCTCAATGCCCAGGCTATGGCACTGGGGTTTGATGGTCTGCGGATTACCGATACCCATTTAGGCCCTGCGACTGAGCGCTTGAAGGAGTGGTTGGCTGAAGGTCGTCACGGTCAAATGGAATACATGCAACGCCATGCCGAGATGCGCGCTAATCCGGAGCTTTTGGTCCCTGGCACCGTACGTGTTATTTGTGTGTCGATGAACTATCTGCCGCCCGAGACTGATTTTGATAGTGAGTGGCAACGACTAGGGGACCCTGCTCAAGCGGTGGTATCGATGTATGCCAGAGGGCGTGATTATCACAAGGTGCTGCGTAACCGCTTACAAGAATTTGCTAAATTGATTGAAGAGCGCATCGGAACACTTGGTTACCGCGTGTTTACGGATTCAGCGCCCTTGATGGAAGTCGAGCTTGCGCGTAAAGCAGGCTTAGGTTGGCGCGGCAAACATACACTCTTGCTCAATCGCGAATCTGGTTCTACATTTTTCTTGGGCGAGATCTTAGTAGATGTGCCGCTGCCAATAGATCAAGAGATTGAAGAGCATTGCGGTACCTGTACATCCTGTATCGATATATGTCCTACCCAAGCTATCACCGCTCCATACCAACTTGATGCAAGAAGATGCATCTCTTACTTAACCATTGAAAATCCTGACTCCATTCCTATAGAGTTTCGACAGGCTATGGGTAATCGTGTATATGGCTGTGATGACTGCCAACTCATTTGCCCTTGGAATAAATTTGCCAAACGCACGGAGTTACCAGATTTTGCAAGACGCCATGGATTAGGGCAGGCAACCCTCTTACAGTTATGGTCGTGGACTGAGCAAGAGTTTGAACAACGCCATGAAGGTAGCGCTATTCGCAGAATTGGATTTAGTCGTTGGCGCCGTAACCTGGCCGTCGCAATGGGTAATGCCTTGGCAAATGATGTTGAGAACGAAGCAATTGTTGAGGCTTTAAACGCAGCGCTTCCCGCTGCTGATCCTTTGGTGACTGAACACATTGAGTGGGCCTTAGGACAAAAAACCAAGTCAACATAATTACCCACAAGCTTTACAATTGCCCTATGTCATCGAACGACCAGCCCTATATTGATCCTAGCGAAATTGCGCTAGAAGAGGCTGCTGTACAACGCTTTAAAAATCCAAGTCACGCTTTTTGGTCTGGCATGCGTGATGCAGCTGGTGCGCCTGCAATGGTGCTCTTTGCTGGTATGGTGGGATTTGGGGCGATGGGTAAAACCAATGGATTTGATGTTTGGTTTACCACCTTTACTTCGTTTTTTATGTTCGCATTGCCGGGCCAAGTTGTTTTGCTTGAGATGGCCATTACCGGATCATCAGTACTGGCGATTGCATTAGCGGTTACGCTGACCTCAACACGCTTTATCACCATGACAGTGACACTCTTTCCGCAGTTTCATCAAAAAGATCGCAATCGCAGTCTCTATGCCTCTGTCCATTTGCTGGCCATGACAGCATGGGCTATCTCGATGAGAGAGTTTCATGCGATTGAGATTAAGCATCGCCTTAGTTATTTTGTAGGCTTAGGTTTGTTATGTTGGCTGATCTCCGTGCCTGGAACAATTTTGGGTTACTACTTAGCAGGTATGGTGCCAAAGCCAGTTACTTTGGGTTTGGTATTTATTAATCCATTGTTCTTCTTGCTCACCTTTACCGAAGTAAAGCCCTGGATTAATCGTATTGCACTTTTATTGGGCTGCATCTTTGGCCCTATCTTTTTCATTATTGATCGCGATACCAGTTTGTTAACGGCTGGTTTGGTTGCGGGCACTATGGCTTACTTTATCGATCGCAAGTTCTTGCGCAAAAAAGCGGGAGTGCTTGGATGAGTGGAGCGATGGAGACATTAAGTCATATGAGTGATGCTCTGACAGGATGGGGACTATGGATTGCATTGGTTGGCGCCTGTTTTGGCACTTACTTCTGTCGCGCAATCGGTGTTTTTTTGTCGCAGAGCATTAATCAAGATAGCGAGATCTTTCGCTGGCTTGCTGCGGTGACTTATGCGATGGTTGCTGCACTCACAGTGCGTTTGATTGTGATGCCGCTTGGTCTAATGGCAACAGTTCCTTTATGGATTCGCATCCTGATCTGCACTTTGGCGATTGGTGTGATGATTTCTAAACCCACAAAACGATTGGTTCCAGCCTTATTGACTGGAACCTTGTTAATGGTGGGTTACGGCGTTATACGTTAATTTGCTATAGGTGTGCCGCCAAAATTCTAGCGATATGCACAGCCTCTCTTTGAGTGCCATCCGCAATCTGATGACGACAGCTCGTGCCATCAGCCACCACCCAACTATCTGGCGACTTGCGAATACTAGGCAATAGGCTAGCTTCCGCCATTTGCTTAGATACTTCAATGTGTTCAGCTTCATAACCAAAGCTACCTGCCATACCGCAGCAAGATGATTCAATGAGCTTAGGTTCTGCGTTAGGAATAAGTTTAAGCAATTCCATTGCGGGAGTTACTGCAGCAAATGACTTTTGATGACAGTGACCATGAAACAGTACGGATTTATTAGCTGCTTTCAGATTTAACTTGAGGTTGCCTGCTATCACTTCGATTGCCAAAAATTCTTCTAGCAATTGCGCTTGCTTCGAAACGCTGACAGCGCGTTCGCCAAAGCCCATTACAAGCGCCTCATCTTTTAAGGTGAAGAGGCAGGATGGTTCTAAACCAATAATTGGAATGTGTTTGTCAGCATAGGGTGCAAGATGATCAACCAACTCACCTAAAGTGCTCTTGGCCTTATCAACCATCCCTGCCGCTAAATAGGTTCTGCCACAACAAAACTCTTTAGAACAAGTATTGGTTTGATTTTGATTCTCAATTTGCTGGCTCTTACTTTGACTCTTGCTTTGATTCTTGTTGGGGATATGCACTCGATAGCCCGCAGCCTTGAGTACTTTTAATGCTGCCTGGAGATTTTCATCTTCAAAGTAAGCGTTAAATGTATCGGCTAAAAGCACAACACCCTTACCGTCGGTATTGTTTGCTAATTGTTCTGGAGTGTATTGATAAGAATCTTTTGCTTTCTGATTCCAGAAGGTTTTGCTCTTCCAAATTGGCAAACTTCTTTGTGCTGAGATACCCATGATCCATTCTTGAAGCTTAGCTATTGGTGCAATGTGATTGCGTAGATTGAGAAGACTTGGCAAAAATGGAATATTGCTAATCGTGCTGGCGTATTTAGGTAGATAGGCCACCGCTAGATCTCTGAGTGAGTGACCTACACGTCTCTTGTAAGCGGAGAGAAACTCAATCTTCATCTTAGCCATGTCTACGCCAGTAGGGCATTCACGGCGGCAAGCCTTACAGCTTACGCAAAGCTCCATCACTTCTTTAATAGCATCGCTACCTAGGGGTGAGGATTTATCTTTAATGTCGAGTTGGTTGGAGAGTGCAAGACGTAGCGTATTTGCTCTACCGCGAGTGAGGTGCTTCTCGTCTCTGGTAACGCGATAACTAGGGCACATGACTTCCGCATCAAACTTACGGCAGTGTCCATTGTTATTGCACATCTCTACAGCCTTAGCCAATCCCATTGCTGGATCACCGCCAGTACCAGGTGCAGTTGTTTCTTCTGTGACAGGATCATTTTGCACATTCCATGCTGACCAGTCGAGGGCTGGTTGTAATGGAATGACTTTATAGTTTGGTGGAAATCTAAAGTTGATGGAGTCATCCATCTTAGGCGGATTAACAATCTTGCCTGGATTAAATAATCCCTTTGGATCAAATGCATGTTTGATTTCTGCGAGGGCTTCAGTGATCTTCGGGCCAAACTGCCAAGAAATCCATTCGCCACGGCAAAGGCCATCACCATGTTCGCCGCTATAGGCGCCTTTGTATTTGCGTACTAACGCAGAGGCTTCTTCGGCAACAGCACGCATTTTCTGGGCGCCATCTCTGCGCATATCCAGAATTGGGCGTACGTGCAATGTACCTACGGATGCGTGGGCATACCAAGTGCCACGTGAGCCATATTTAGAAAATACTTCAGTGAGTGCTTGAGTGTAATCCGCCAAACTCTCGAGAGGTACGGCGCAGTCTTCAATAAAGCTCACTGGTTTGCCATCACCTTTGAGGCTCATCATAATGTTCAGGCCTGCTTTGCGCACTTCCCACAGATTCTTTTGTAGAGATGCATCAGGCATAGTCACTACAGAACCTGGCAAGCCCAGATCACTCATGAGTTCTTGCAGGGCTTTGAGCTTATCTAATAGTGGCGCATGCGCTTCACCCGAAAACTCCACCAATAAAATCGCTTCAGGTGTTTGTGCGGTGTGATCGATTAAAGCAGTTTCGATAGTTTTCTTGAAACTTGGGTTGCTGCGTGCCAAATCAATCATCGTGCGATCCACTAGCTCTACAGCAGTAGGGCCGAGTTTCACAATATGCTGAGCACTATCCATTGCTTTATAGAAGCTTGCAAAATTCACAATGCCGAGTACTTTATGTTGAGGCAATGGCGCTAACTTCAGCTTGAGTGACTTGAAATATGCCAGAGTGCCTTCGCTACCCACCAACAAGTGAGCCAGGTTGACGCTGCCATCTTGGGTATACGGTAATTCACTTTGGGGATTGAAGATATCGAGGTTATATCCTGCAACCCGTCTTAATACCTTTGGAAAATGCGCCTCGATCTCGGGTGTGAGGGTATGGGCTAAGCCTTTAACAAAGTCGCCCAACTCTTTAGCAACACCTGAACTGTTAGCGTAATTGCCAAACTGTGCCACTTGGCCATTAGCTAACCACGCATCAATCCCTAAAACGTTGTGGACCATATTGCCGTAAGCAATCGAGCGACTGCCGCAGGAGTTGTTGCCTGCCATACCACCAATCGTTGCTTGTCCAGCAGTCGATACGTCGACCGGATACCAAAGGCCATGTTGCTTCAGTGAGCCATTGAGGTGATCAAGTACGATGCCCGGCTCAACTTCTACATAACCCTTATTCAGATTGAGATCTAAAACGTTTCTGAAATATTTGGTGTTATCAATAACCAGTGCTGCACCAGTAGTTTGGCCGCACTGGCTGGTGCCACCACCACGAGGTAGTACAGGGACACCTAGTTCAGCAGCTATCTGAATGGCGCTGGCAATATCTTGTGCAGTCTTTGGTACAAAGACTGCAACTGGCATCGCTTGATAAATTGAGGCATCAGTTGCATAACGTCCGCGACTTGCGTTATCGGTCATAACATCGCCAGAGGTCTCTTGGCGCAAGCGTTTAGCTAGCTCAGCTTGATCTACCATGAGTTCTTTGAGGTTTAAGGGCTTGTTCATGACTTCACTGTCTCCACATTATTCATTTGTGCAGCTTCTGATTTAAGAAGTTGCACAACTACATCTCGTTTGTTCTTGACGTGCTGCATCATGATCTTGCGCATACGCACTGGATCTCTAGCCTTGAGGGCATCAAGCATTTCTTGATGTTCCTCAACAGCCTTTTCCCATTTCACGCCATCTTGATTGGAGCGAAAGCGTAAGGCTTCAATGCGTGCATTGACTTGTGTGAAGAGTCTAGACAGCACCGGATTATTTGCCGCTTGATTAATCAGATGATGAATACGTAGATTGAGTTTGTAGTAACTCGATAGATCACGGCGAGCGTACGAAGCCATCATTTCATATTGGAGGGCTTCCAACTCTGAGAGGGTAGCGTCGCTAATATTATTGGCGGCTAGCTCCCCAGAAAATCCCTCAAGATCAGCAATCACATCAAAAGTGTGAATTACATCTTCAAGAGTCAGTTGTACTGCGATCGCACCACGATTGGTGATGAGTTCAACCAAGCCATCTGCAGCTAAGCGACGAATCGCTTCACGAATGGGGGTGCGAGAAACATTGAGGCTCTCAGCCAGTTCTCGCTCATTGAGTTTGCAGCCAGGCGCGATTTTTCCTTCCACCAAGAGTGATCTCAACTTCTGGAAGGTAGCCTCATGCAAATTCGGAGAGTTAGGCTGTTCTATGGCTGCCATGCTGGAATCCTCTAGACTCTATATTTGTATACAAAATAAACTATAAGCCATCATAAACTATAAATAGAGGCTTTAAATGGCTATTTTTAGGTTTATTTAAGTAATTTATTTTAAATAATTTGTATACAAAATGGAAAATTAGCCAAATTTGTCATACACTAATGCCAGAAATTACCACCTATAAACACTTTAAAAGTGAGACAAAACATGTTGAAACTTGATAACCACGCATCAGGACGCCATTTCTTGCATATTCCTGGCCCAAGTCCTGTTCCGCCACGCGTATTGCGCGCCATTAGCTATCAAACGATTGATCATCGTGGTCCTGAGTTTGGTGCGTTTGGCCTCAAGGTTTTGGATGGTATTAAAAAGATTTTCAAAACGGAGCAACCCGTCATCATTTATTCCGCATCCGGAACTGGTGCTTGGGAAGGTGCGTTAGTCAACGTTCTCAATCCCGGTGACAAAGTGTTGTTCTATGAAACTGGTCAATTTGCGAACTTGTGGCGCGCACTTGGTAAGCGTCTTGGTTTGGATGTAGAGGTTGTTGGTAAGCCTGGCCAAGATTCGTGGCGCTGGGGTGTTGATGCATCTGTGATTGAAGAGCGTTTACGCAAAGATACTGGTCATGAGATCAAAGCCGTTTGTGTTGTTCATAACGAAACTTCTACTGGCGTGACATCCAACATTGCTGCTGTACGTAAAGCTATTGACTCCTTAAAGCATCCGGCCTTATTGCTCGTTGACAGCGTATCTGGCTTAGGTTCAGCGGATTATGAGCATGACAAGTGGGGCGCTGACGTTACGATTTCTGGCTCCCAAAAAGGTTTGATGTTGCCACCAGGTATTGGCTTTAACGCCTTGTCTCCACGTGCAATCGAAGCTAGTAAAAATAATAAAATACATAAATCGTATTGGGCTTGGGATGAAATTCTTGAATCCAATAAAACAGGTTACTGGCCGACAACTCCGAGCACCAATTTGATGTACGGTTTGCATGAAGCAATGGACATGATGATGGCCGAAGGATTGGATACGATCTTTGCACGTCATCAACGTTTGGCGGCAGCTTGTCGTGAAGCAGTAAACGCTTGGGGCTTAGAAATTCAGTGTCAAGACAAAGATTGCTATTCACCAGTACTCACTTGTATTGCGACACCTGAGGGTATGGATGCGGATGTATTGCGTAAACATGCGCTTGAGAAATTCAACCTCTCATTGGGAACAGGTTTGGGCAAGATCAAAGGCAAGGCATTCCGTATTGGCCATTTGGGCGATTGCAATGAATTGAGCTTGATGGCTGCTTTAAGTGGTGTAGAGATGAGTTTGGGTTCCATGGGCTTTAAACCCAAGGCCAGCGGTGTAGTTGCCGCCCAAGAATTTCTCAAATAGCTCTAAATAATCAATTAGTTGGGTGGAGACAGGGTGTAGCAAGGCTTCTAGACCGGAGTCGGGCTACACCCCTTATAATTCAGGTGCTCTATATAGATAGCACTTTCATCATATAAAACATATTCGAGACAAAGAAAGATTAACCATGTTGGCTACTAAACCGTATTTAACTCAAGCTGATGCTCAGAAGATTTTGGATGCAGCAAACAAACACGCTGCTGCAAACAATTGGGCAGTGACAATTGCCGTTTGTGATGATGGTGGTCATATGTTGGGTTTAATTCGTCGTGATGGTTGCGCTCCTTTGTCTTCTTATATCGCACAAGAAAAAGCGCGTACTGCTGCAATGGGTAAACGCGAGACTCGTGTTTACGAAGAAATTATTAATAACGGTCGCCATGCTTTCTTATCTGCCCCTCACGTATCAGGCATGTTAGAGGGTGGCGTCAATATCGAGGTAAATGGGTTTACCATCGGCGCAGTCGGCGTTTCCGGCGTTAAATCTGCGGAAGATGCTGAGACCGCTAAGGCCGGCATTGCCGCCATCATGTAAGTTACCTTGACAAATACTGCTACTGAAATAAATTCTTCTACAGGGGTTAGCGAAGCCGCTACCCCTAACGCTATAAGTTCCAACCCTCCAGCAACAATTACTTTTGCTGATTTTGGTTTAGATCCAAAAATTCAAAAAGCGGTTCTGGAGCAGGGCTACAACACTCCGACCCCGATTCAAGCGCAGTCGATTCCGCATGTATTGGCGGGAAGCGACCTCATGGGTGCAGCGCAAACGGGTACAGGTAAGACGGCTGCATTTGTATTGCCGATTATTCAAAAGATTTTGCGTCACGCTAGTAATAGCGCGTCACCAGCACGTCATCCAATTCGTGCATTGGTTCTCACGCCAACTCGTGAGCTGGCCGTGCAAGTAGCTGAAAATGCTGCGAACTATTCAAAGCACACTGATCTGCGCGCTGCAGTGGTCTATGGCGGCGTGGATATGAAAGAGCAAGTTGGCATTTTGCGCAATGGCGTAGAGATCCTGATTGCCACTCCTGGTCGTTTGCTTGATCACATTGGGTCTAAAGTTGCCAACCTCTCGCAAGTGGAGATCTTGGTTTTAGACGAAGCCGATCGTATGCTTGACATGGGTTTCTTGCCAGACCTGCAGCGCATTATCGATTTGATTCCAGCACAAAGACAAACCTTATTGTTCTCAGCGACTTTCTCACCAGAAATTAAAAAGCTGGCACAAAGCTATTTGCGTACTCCGGTGACCGTTGAAGTTGCTCGTCAAAATGCCGCAGCCGATACAGTAAAGCAAGTAGTGCACATGGTTTCTTCTGCTGATAAGCAACGTGCAATTGTGAAAGTGCTTGAGGCACGCACTCGCGCCGGCCTATCACGTCAATGCATCATCTTTACTAACAGTCGTTTGGGTTGTGCAAAGTTATCGCGTGCCTTAGAGCGTGATGGTATTAAAGCGGGCGCGATTCATGGCGATAAGAGTCAAGGTGAGCGTACTTTAACTCTGGATGCATTTAAGTCTGGCGCAATCGAAGCATTAGTAGCGACTGACGTAGCTGCTCGTGGCTTAGATATTCCGGACATGCCTTGCGTGATTAATCACGAACTGCCATATAACGCAGAAGACTTTATTCACCGTATCGGTCGTACTGGTCGCGCTGGCAGCAAAGGCGATGCGATTGCCTTAGTTGATGCTAGCGAAAAGCGTTTACTCGACGATATTGAAAAGTTGATGAAGCGTAAATTGGATGTGAAGCCTTTGCCTGAAGGTGCGCCTTCGCAGGCTCGCCCATCATCTAGCAGCTATGGCAGTGCTCCAGCAAAAATGTCTGACCCCTTCTTCTACAAGCCTTACGAGCCATCTGCATCTACAGCCTCCGCTACAGATCCTGCAAAGCCCGAAGAGAAAAAAGTGGGTATTACTCCTGCTAAGCCTGTTGTTGGTGCTTTGCTCGGCGGCTTTAAAAAGAAATAAAAACAATAAATAAAAGCAAGAAATAAGAAATAGGAAATAAAAAAAGAAAGACTAAGTTCTTTAGTTTTTCCATGCACGAGTGGCTGCTAGTAGCCACTCTGCAATCGTAGAGTTCTGGCTATCTGGCAAGTTCTTCAATCCCAAATGTTTAGCAGCTTTACGCAGCTCCATTAGCGAGCGTTTATCATCTTGCGTATTAATTTGTGTTGCCAAGGTTTGCTTGCTGAGTTTTTCTCCATACTCATCAAGGACTAGAGGCAGGTGTAAATACTCTGGCCTCTGATATCCCAACACCTTTTGCAAATAAATTTGTCTTGCAGTATTGCTTAATAAATCTTCGCCACGCACGATATGAGTAATACCTTGCTCTGCATCATCAACTACAACGGCTAGCTGGTAGGTAAATAATCCATCGCTTCTGCGTAGTACAAAATCACCCACTTCCTGATTGAGATTTTGGCTTTGGTGTCCTAGTGCTAAATCCTGAAAATCAACATGGCAATTTGGGGGTAGGGCAATACGCCAAGCTTTCCCCGAATCTTTAAAGTCTTCTGTGAGATTGCTTATTAAATAGGCAGGGCGGCAGGTGCCTGGATAGACCATTTCTTGATTGCGGGGGGTTTCTATTCCGAGGCTGGCTAGGGTGTTCGCAATGGTCTGTCTAGAGCAAGCGCAGGCATACAGGCATTCCAAGTCATTTAAGCGATCTAAAGCCCTCTGGTAAGCCTCTTGGCGCTGAGATTGATAAATGATCTCCTCATCCCAAGAAAGGCCACAGGCGAGCAATTGGGACTGTATTTGCTGGGTTGCTTCGGGGATGCAGCGAGGGGTGTCTAAATCCTCGATTCTGAGGAGCCATTTACCCCCATTTTTACGGGCATCCAGCCAGCTTCCGAGGGCAGCAACCAGGGATCCGGCATGCAATGGGCCGGTAGGGGAAGGGGCAAATCGCCCGCGATAGCCGCTGGCTGGGGATGGAAGGTTTTTAGGTATCGACACAGCTAAAATCATCTCATGGCTTTACCCCGTTTTGTACATCTCCGCGTCCATTCCGAGTTTTCGATTACGGATGGAGTCGTTCGCATTGATGATGCTGTCGCCGCGGCTGTCAAAGATGAGATGGGCGCTCTAGCTATCACGGATTTAAGTAATTTATTTGGTTTGGTGCGTTTTTATACCGCCGCTCGCTCTGGCGGGATTAAACCGATTGCTGGTGCCGACGTTTGGATCAGCAATCCTGCGGATCCAGACCAGCCCCATCGTTTATTACTCTTAGTTCAAAACCATTCTGGTTATCTCAATTTATGTGAGTTGCTCAGTAGAGCCTCTTTAGACAATCAATCGCGCGGTCGTGCTGAAGTGGATTCAGCTTGGTTTAGTGAACCAGCTGCCAAAGCTGAAGATAAAAAAGCCAAGCGGACTTTATCTTATGGATTGATCGCGCTCTCTGGCGCGCGCATGGGTGAAGTAGGGGTAGCATTGCTAGCTGGTCAAGAAGATCAAGCGAAGATTGTTGCTAGACGTTATGAAAAGTTGTTCCCAAACTCTTTTTACATTGAGGTTCAGCGCGGTGGCAATCCACAAGACGAGAAGCAACTACAGCTCGCTTGCCATTTAGCGAGTGAGCTTGATTTACCGGTGGTTGCAACCCACCCAGTGCAGTTCATGCAGAGAAGTGACTTCACGGCGCATGAAGCCCGTGTATGTATTGCTGAAGGCGAATTGCTTGGCAATCCACGTCGCACCAAAAAGTATAATGAAGAGCAATACTTCCTAACCCAAGAGGAGATGGAAAAACGTTTCGCAGACTTGCCAGCAGCACTTGCGAACTCTGTTGAGATTGCTAAACGTTGCAATCTCTCTCTAGTGTTAGGTCAGCCACGCTTACCGGATTTTCCAATACCGCCTGGAATTACTTTGGAAGACTATCTCTTGCAGCAATCTGAGATTGGTCTTAAGCGCCATATGGAGCGCAATTTCCCAGATGTAGAAGAGCGTGAAAAAGAAATGACGCGCTACCAAGAGCGTCTCGTTTTTGAGGTGAAGACGATTTCTCAAATGGGTTTCCCAGGTTATTTTTTGATCGTTGCAGACTTCATTAACTGGGCTAAGAACAATGGCGTACCAGTGGGGCCGGGTCGTGGATCTGGTGCGGGCTCTTTAGTAGCTTACTCACTCGGTATTACTGATTTGGATCCACTACGTTACAACTTACTCTTTGAGCGCTTCCTCAATCCAGAGCGGGTATCGATGCCCGACTTCGATATTGACTTCTGTCAGCACGGTCGTGACCGTGTCATTCAGTACGTGAAGGATAAGTACGGAAAAGATGCGGTAAGTCAGATTGCTACCTTTGGAACGATGGCTGCCAGAGCGGCGATTCGTGACGTGGGGCGCGTACTTGAACAGGGCTATAACTTCGTAGACGGTATTGCTAAGCTCGTTCCTAATAAGCCAGGTCAGTACATGACCATTGAAATGGCGAAGAAGGAAGAGAAACAATTGGCCGAGCGTGAGAAGAATGAAGATGAAGTACGTCAATTGCTTTCTTTAGCGCAGCAGTTAGAAGGCATGACTCGTAACGTCGGTATGCATGCGGGTGGTGTGTTGATTGCCCCCGGACGCCTAACCGATTTTTGCCCTCTCTACACCCAAGAAAGTAAAGATCAAGACAGCAGCTCGGTCATTAGTCAATTTGATAAAGATGACGTAGAAGCCATTGGCTTGGTGAAGTTTGACTTCTTGGGATTAACCACACTCACGATTTTGGCAGCAGCAGAGCGTTGGATTAAAACTTTGCACGCTGATCGCAGAGATTGGAATATCGGCGAGATACCACTCGACGATGAAAAGGCTTTTGATGTTCTCAAGCGTGCCAATACGGTAGCCGTCTTCCAGCTAGAAAGCCGCGGCATGCAAGGTATGCTTCGTGAAGCCAAACCTGACCGCTTTGAAGACATTATTGCCTTGGTGGCTTTATACCGTCCAGGTCCAATGGATTTGATCCCAGACTTTATTGAGCGTAAACACGGTCGCCAAAAAGTGGAGTATCCCGATCCACGTATTGAGCCAGTTCTGCGTGAGACCTACGGCATCATGGTCTACCAAGAGCAGGTAATGCAGATGGCGCAGATGATTGGCGGCTACTCATTAGGTGGCGCCGATATGTTGCGTCGTGCGATGGGTAAGAAAAAGCCTGAAGAGATGGCGCAGCATCGCAAGATCTTTAGTGATGGCGCAAAGGCCGGCGGTATATCTGAAGGTAAAGCCAACGAAATCTATGACTTGATGGAACGCTTTGCGGGCTACGGATTTAATAAGTCCCATGCTGCCGCGTACGCACTCTTGGCATATCAAACGGCCTGGCTCAAAGCGTATTACCCCGCAGAATTTATGGCGGCCAACTTATCGCTCGCGATGGATGACACCGATAAGGTTAAGATTCTGTATGACGATTGCTTGGTGAATAACATTCGAGTGTTCTCACCAGATATCAACACAGGCGTTTATGAGTTCACACCATTGCGTGCACCCGATGCAGCCCCAGACTCCCCAATTAGTCATGTACGTTACGGCATAGGTGCCGTACGCGGCACTGGCGAGGCAGCTATTGAATCCATCGTCAAGGCCCGTGAAACTGGCGGCCCTTTTAAAGACTTATTTGATTTCTGTGCACGTGTGGATCGTCGTCAGGTAAACCGTCGTGCTATTGAGGCTCTGATGCGCGCTGGTGCGTTTGATAGCTTGTATCGTGACTCCATTCCTGCGGGTGGCAATCTGTACGACATTCGCTCAACCTTGCTTGCTTCTTTAGCAAGAGCGATTGAAGCTGCCGAGCAAGCTGAGGCTTCTATTCACCAGGTGAGCTTGTTCGAAGTGGCCGGTGAAGAAAATCGCCATCTACCAGAGCTAGTGCGCGAGCCTATTTGGTCTGAGAAAAAACGTCTTCAAGAAGAGAAGACTGCTTTGGGTCTTTGTTTAACAGGCCACATGTTTGATGCCTATCGTGACGAGACCTCTCACTTCATTCGTCAACCTTTATCAAAAGTTACTGAAGGCAAAGATCAGCTGATCGCTGGCATCATCACTTCAGCACGGATGTTAACTGGTCAGCGCGGTCGTATGATGATTGCGACAATTGATGATGGCACTGCAGCCCTGGAAGTCACTTTGTATAGCGAAGTGTATGAGCCTAATCGCTCATGGCTCAAGGAAGATGAGCTCCTAGTCGCCAAAGTGAACGTGACTCCCGATAAGTTCTCAGGTGGTATGCGTATTGTTTCTGAGGCGGTGATGGACATCACTGGCGCACGTATGCGCTTTGCTCGTAACGTTCACGTATGCATTGATAACGCTATTGATATCAAGATGTTGCGTAGTCAAATCAATCCTTACTTGATGACCAATCGCGTCAGAGATCCTAAATTAGGAGCTGCTGCACCAGCTGCGCCTGGATCAAATGACGGCATGAAGGGTTTGATGCTAACTGCTGCAGTGACAACGAGCGGTGGCGCCTGTTTAATGCAGTTCCCAGAAGAGTTGCGTATCTATCCAGATGATGCTTGCTTGCATAGCTTGAACCAGATTTTGGCATCCAAGCAAAAAGATCCCGTACAAGTTCAGTACCACTAAGAATGTTTTGTAGTGTTGGCGCTAATTTAGTTTGCTAGCGCTTTTTGAATTGCTTCAATCACTTGTTTGGGTTCGAGCAAGTCTAGACACTCACTATAACTATTGGCTTTATCAAGACAGCCTGCTTTACGGCATGGCACGCATTCTCCAGGGCCTTGCAAAATGGTGACATTGCCCACGGTTTGTGTGCGGGCGCGCAATTGATAGGGTTGCTCGCCAATATAGCCATTAGGCCATGGGCCAAAGTTAGTTGGTGGGGTGGCGCCAAAGAGAGTGATGGTTGGGATATTACAAGCTGCTGCTAAATGTGTGATGGAGGTATCAACGCCAATATATAAGGCAGCACTTCGAATGAGGGTACCTGCCTGTGGAATCGATAACTTACCGGCAGCGTTGATGACTTTGCTCTTAATTTCTTCGGCCAATAAAGACATGATGTCGTGATTGAGTTGTACGTCTTGCTTTGCAGGAGAGGCACTCAATACCACCTGAAAGTCTTGTTTAGTTAGGTAAGTAATGAGCTCTTGCCAGTAAGCTAGCGGCCAACGTTTATAAGCGGTTAGCGGTCCTGGGTGTATTACAACATAGGGCTGCTTGAGTTCGCCAGCGATGATAGGTGTCAACGGCTCACCTGCAGGAGGCGTCACTGAGATCGGCTTGGAGAATAAATCTGCAGGATTTTTAAAAAAGGTTTCTAGTAATCGTAGTTTTTCTGAAATGACATGTTGATTAAAGTAATCAACATTCACAGTGTGTATGCAGATGAACTTCTTCCATGCGTTTTTCTTTTCACTTTTGCTGCGTTTGTGTTCGACTACAAAATCTTTGCCTTGAGGATGACCGCCTAAGACACCAACCCTTCTAAATGCGGCTACTAGCCCGTAAAGGTAGGCTCGGTCACTCGGCTGGGTCACTACCGCCAAGTCATAACGCTGAAATATACGATTAAATAGGGAAAGGTATTCTCCAAAGCCCGGGCGGTCGGAGGTCTCTATGACTTCGGCGATATCAGGATTGCCGTGCAACATCTCTAACTTGCCGCGATAGCCTAAAAAATGAAATTCTGCCTCAGGCCACAACTCTCTTGCTTTGCTAATAAGGGGTGTTGTTACCAGCACGTCGCCGATTTGGCGAGTGGCAATGAATAAGACTTTTTTCGGTATGAGTTTGGAGTAAGTAGCCATATTGTTTTGAATGCTTACAGTGCCTTAGCCAAAATCTTTTCACGTACACGCCGCGCATTCTCAGCCGCATTACTTTGATCATGGATTTTATGAAACAGATGCAAGACTTCGGTAGACCAAGAGCCCGATTTGCGAGTGATGCCATGATGCTGTAATCTAAATACAAAGTCGGCATCTTCGTGCCCCCAGCCCGTCATCGTTTCGTCAAAGCCGTTAATGGCTTCAGCATCCGCTTTCCAGCAGGCCATATTGCAGCCTTTAATACGACGCCAAACAAATTTTTTGTAATCACGCCAAGAGCCGTTACCAAGCTTAAATTTGAGGGGCCAGTATTTATTAATACCTCCGTTAAGCCTCTTGCCTATTAAGCCTGAGGAGAATATCTGAAAACTCCACTGCGGCCAGGAGAGCAATTCTTGGGTGAGATTTTCATTGAGAAGAATTCTGCTGCCAGTAACTAAATATCCTTTTTGTGCCAGCTCACGATGTCTTGCCACAAAATCCGGCTGCACGATGCAGTCGCCATCTAAAAATACTAGGTAGTCCCCATGGGCAGCATTAATAGCTTGGTTCAGAATTTTGGTTTTCCGAAAACCTTGATCTTCTTGCCATAGATGCTTTATGGCGGCAGGGTGTGATTCTTTTAAAGAGTCAATCACCTTTTTCGTATTATCGTTAGAGCCATCATCTGCAATGATGATCTCAAAGTTCTTGTCCGTTTGAGTTGCTAGCGATTCCAGACAAAGCTTGAGTGCTTGTGGCCAGTTATAAGTGGCCAGCAAAATCGAAATCATTTACCGGCTTCCTGGTTGAGGTGCCAAAGCTTGATGTAGCGATAGTAGGTGCCTTGACCATTAGATACTGCTAGAGCAAATCCTTGTGCTCCATCTAAGAATCCCGCGCGAATAATGTATGTGCGGATAAACGCCCACACACCATGTAGAACCGCTTTAATGGGGCTGCTCGTTTTGCCTTTAGCAAATGCCTGTTCTGCTGACGCAGTGGAGTAGCGATCGAGCTTTTGCAGAACTTGAGAATAGTTCATGAAGCTGTAATGGAGTAGTGGGTTTTCTAGTTTGGCTACCTGACCATTTGGCATAAGCCGCTCATGGACTAGGTCATCTGAGAAGCGCGCGGTACCGCGCTTAAAAAGACGATCTACATAGTCAGGACTCCAGCCGGAGTGACGAATGAAGCGACCGCAATACCAAGAAAGTCTGGGGATGGCAAAACAGTCCACGTGGGCGCTATGGTGAATTGCCGTCAATATCTCGGATTTGAGAGCTGGGGTTAGTCGTTCGTCTGCGTCTATTGATAAGACCCATTCGCCCGTGGCAAGATCCAGGGCACGGTTCTTTTGGGGGCCAAAACCAGGCCAGTCAGATGGCTGGGATATGGTCGCACCGTGATTTTTGGCTATTTCTAGGGTACGGTCTGAGCTATTGGTATCTACCACCACGATCTGGTGGGCAATCCCCTCCAGGGAGGCCAGACAATCGTCCAAATTGGCCTCTTCATTGCGGGTGATGAGTATGACTGATAAGGTGGGCATAATTCATTATATGAATGCTCAAGACCGTACCGCCTTAAATCGCTTAATTACGTACCTCAAGCCCCATATTGGCTTGATTATCGGGTCTTTACTGGCCATGGCCGTGGTAGCTGCCGCCGAGACCTCCATTCCAGCCTTGATGAAGCCATTATTGGACCGTGGCTTTACCGGTCAACTCAATAGCAAACTTTGGCAGGTGCCAGTTTTCTTGGTAGGCCTAGCTTTAGTCCGCAGTTTGGCGCAATTTCTGTCGAGTTATTTGCTAACCAGAGTGATTAACTCAGTACTCCTGAGGTTGCGTGAGCAAATGTTTCAAACGCTATTGCATGCCAGCACGACATTTTTCCAAAAGAATTCCGCATCCGCCTTAATAAATGGCGTTGTATTTGAAGTGAATAATGTGTTGACTGTAATGGGTGGCATGTTAATCAGCTTGGTGCGGGACTCACTGACCGTAGTTGGATTGATGGGTTACTTAATCTATTTAAATTGGCAATTAACTTTAGTGGTCATGATTATTTTTCCATTGATTGCATTCATCATGAGCAAAATTAATCGCCGCCTCAGATCGCTCAATCGAGAGCAGCAGACGCTTACTAGTGAACTTGCTTACATTGTTGAGGAAGCTGCTGCTGGATACAAGATTGTTAAAGTGCATGGCGCCGAAGAGTATGAAATGAATCGTTTTAAGCAAAAGGCCGAGCGCGCACGTCAGTTTGCCTTGAAGTCTGCTGTGGCGGGTGGCCTCAACCAACCAATTACTCAACTCATTGCCTCTATGGCGTTATCGGTTGTCTTAGTAATCGCTTTAATGCAATCAGCCACCGAGGGCACTACTGTTGGGGGCTTTGCTGCCTTTATTACTGCAATGATGTTGGTGATTTCACCGCTAAAGCATTTGGCAGATATTAATCAGCCACTGCAGCGTGGACTCACTGCTGCAGAAATGATTTTTTCATTAATGGATCAACCATTTGAAGAGGATGAAGATCGTAGACGCAATATGACTCCTCTTGATAAAACAAAGGGCGGAATTCGTTTTGAGAATGTTGGTTTTTCATATGAGCAAGAGGGTGATCATAAAGACGCCTTAATGAATATCAATCTCACTATTAAGCCGGGAGAAGTAGTTGCTTTTGTCGGGCCATCAGGTGGCGGTAAATCCACCTTGGTCAACTTATTACCTCGATTCTATAAACCTACCAGTGGTCATATCCTCTTGGATGACATTCCTTTGGAAGATATTGTGTTGGCTGATGTTCGTCGCCAAATTGCCTTTGTGAGTCAAGACGTTATCCTCTTTAATGATACGATCGCCGCAAACGTTGCCTATGGTGATGGTAAGCAAGGAGGCGTTGATCGCGGCCGTGTCATGGAGGCTTTGGAGGCTGCTAATCTCGGCGCACTGATTAAAGAATTGCCAGAAGGGATTGACTCCTTGATAGGTGATAACGGTAATCGTTTATCTGGTGGGCAGCGCCAGCGCCTTGCAATTGCCCGTGCAATCTATAAAGATGCCCCAATTCTGATCTTGGATGAGGCAACCTCAGCATTGGATTCTGAATCTGAACGTCAGGTCCAGGATGCACTTGAGCGCTTAATGGCTGGCAGAACTACTTTGGTAATTGCTCATCGCTTATCCACTATTGAGCATGCAGATCGTATTGTGGTGTTAGAGCACGGCAAAATTATTGAAAATGGTTCGCACGAGGACTTGATTAAGCAAGATGGACTTTATGCCAACTTGCATCGGATTCAGTTCTCTAACGCCTAAAAATATATCATTTATAGGTATTAGCTCAGAACAATATCGTATTGTTCTTGGCGGAAGCTACCCTCTGCTTGGAGGGTAATTGGTTTCCCAATAAAGTCACCCAATTGCGCCAAGAATTGATTCTCTTCCTCCAAGAAGAGATCAATGACATCAGGTGCAGCCACAATCCTAAATTCTTTTGGATTAAATTGGCGATGCTCTCGCACAATCTCGCGCAAAATCTCGTAGCAAATCGTTTGTGCAGTTTTAACCTCACCCTTGCCAAGGCAGGTAGCACAAGGCTCGCAGGTAATATGAGCTAAGGATTCACGAGTACGTTTGCGAGTCATTTCAACTAAACCTAGAGCTGAAAAATCACTCACCGAGGTGCGAGCATGGTCACGCTCAAGATTGCGTTTGAGTTCATGAAGCACTGATTCTTGATGATCTTTGCCAATCATGTCGATGAAATCAATAATAATGATTCCACCTAGATTGCGTAAGCGCAGTTGTCTTGCAATTGCTTGGGCTGCCTCTAAGTTAGTTTTAAAGACGGTGTCGTCAAGATTGCGTGCGCCGACATAGCTGCCAGTGTTGACATCAATCGTAGTCATAGACTCGGTTTGATCAATCATTAAATAGCCGCCGGACTTGAGGTCAACTCTGCGACCAAGCGCTTTATTAATCTCGGCATCAACATCAAATAAGTCAAAGAGCGCGCGCTCGCCACGATGTAGCGTGAGCTTGCCCAATAGATTGGGCATATAAGAATTAGTAAATGCTTTGAGCTTCTCGAAATTCTCAGCAGAATCCACGCGAATCTGGATTGTTTCCTCTCCGGCAACATCCCGTAATACTCGCTCAGCCAGACTGAGGTCTTGATAAAGCAGTGTGGGCGCGGGATTGTGTTTCATGGCCGCATGGATATTGTCCCAGGTGGTGCGCAGGTAAAGCATGTCGTGCTGCAGTTCAGTGTCCGAGGCATCCTGAGCGCTTGTGCGAACAATAATCCCACCTTTTTCATCGGCGGCCATCAAGCTGGCGAGGCGAGTCTTGATGGCTTCGCGCTCCTCAGGTTGATCGATTCGCTGGGAGACGCCAATATATTTTTCGGTGGCGGTATCGCTGCCTGCGGGAGGAAGGTAAACCAAATTGCGCCCTGCAATACTCAATTGAGTTGTGAGGCGAGCGCCTTTTGTGCCTAAAGGATCTTTGAGTACTTGTACTAAAAGTGTTTGACCTTCAAACAGTAACTTTTCGATTTGGGCTTGAGGATTATTTTGGGTGATGTCTGCTACATGCATAAAAGCAGTACGCTCTAAACCAATTTCGATAAACGCCGATTGCATGCCTGGTAAAACCCGTACTACTTTAGCTAGATAAATGTTGCCCACAATGCCGCGTTGGCGAGTGCGCTCAATTTGTAGCTCCTGAACCGCTCCTTGCTGAATTAAAGCAACTCGCGTTTCTTGCGGAGTGATATTGATCAGTATTTCTTCGTTCATACGCGAGTCAGGCCGGCAATTTTTAGTAATTGTTGGGTTTCATAAAGAGGTAAGCCCATGATACCGCTATAGCTGCCCTGGATAGAGGGAATAAAAGTACCCCCAAGGCCCTGAATGCCATAGGCCCCGGCCTTACCAAAGGGCTCACCACTAGCGATATAGGACTTAATCTGCTCTGGCGATAGATCTGCAAACTGTACTTGTGATACTTGAACTAGCGCTGTGGGTTTTTGTGTGGGATCTATTGCAATAGCCACCGCTGTTAACACCTCATGCACTTTGCCGCTGAGCATATTGAGAATTCGTGCAGCATCTGCCGCATTACTTGGCTTTCCCAAGATTTCACCATCAGGGCTGTTGGGCAGGCTAACCGTAGTATCCGCACAAAGAATCGGAGCCCAAGGTAAATTACTTTTTCGCCAACGAGAGAGTGCCGCCGCACTTTTTGCCAAGGTAACTCTTTCAACATATACACGAGCTTTTTCATAGGGAAGGGGCGTTTCAATACTTTCACTATCCTCATCGGCACTAGGTAAAAGCATTTCAAAGCGAACACCAATTTGCTTTAAGAGCTCTTGACGACGAGGGCTTTGCGAAGCAAGGTAAATAAATGAACGCAAGGAATCACTCACGATGGTAAGGGTGGCCTTGGAGGATAGTCCAAGCTCGATAGAGTTGCTCAACTAGCAATACTCTAGCCATTGCGTGAGGAAAAGTAAGGCTAGAAAGGCGCCACATTGCTTGGGCAGTCGTTTTAAGGCTGTGATCCAAACCGTCTGCGCCACCAATCAAGAAGGTAATATCAAAACCTTCTTGGCGCCAATTTGCTAGCTGAGTGGCTAAATTTTGAGTGGTCTGGTCTTTGCCGCGTTCATCCAAAGCAATCACCCTTGAGCCCTTCGGAATAGCGGCAGCAATCTTTACAGCCTCTTTAGCAGGCGTCAGGTCCGGTTTGATTTCTTTGATTTCAATGCTGCAGTCTGCAGGCATTCTTTTAATGTAGTCATGGGTTGCTGTTGCAACCCAATCAGGCATCTTATGACCAACAGAAACAATGGTGAGGCGCATCGATGCGTTTAACGACGAATTTATTCGTCGTCGTCTTCTGATTCACTGGCTTTGGCAAGACCTTTGCTGCCAGCTAATTTCACACGTACAGGCTTAGCGCCCCACATGCCTTCCAGTTGGTAGTAAGAGCGCAGCATCGGTTGCAAAATATGCACAACGATATCGCCACAATCCACCAATACCCATTCACCGGTTTCCAAACCTTCAATAGAGATCACTTCGCCACCTTTGGCGTTGACCTCTTCTTTAACTGACATTGCTAAAGAGCGGGTTTGACGATTGCTTGAACCAGTCGCAATAATGACCCGGTCAAATAATTCGCTTAACTTGGTTGTATCGTAGACGCGAATATCTTGTGCCTTCACATCTTCTAGGGCATCAATCACGACGCGTTGTAATTTACGTAAGTCCATATATTCTCGAAAATAATTTTTGTATTTAGGGTGATCTTAGCTTGATTATTGATACAAGCCCAGATTTGTAATGATTTCTAGGGTGTGGGTTGGAATTTGCTCAGACGCTATGGTGCTTCTGGAGCTGGATTTAAGGCGATCTCTTAACTCGGTAGAGGATAAGTCGACATTGAGGCTTTCATCGATATATATGAGGCCTGCAGCGCATTTTTCAAGAGCGGCAGCATCCTTTGTTTGATGTTCTTGCAGAAATTGACCCACCTCAGAGCAGATTTGTTCCTTAAGGTCATGGTGAGGTCTAGTTGCTACAGCAAAATTCACGTACTGACTGAGTTTTTCCCAGGAGTTCCAACTGGGTAGCGCAACCAAGGAATCAGCACCCATTAACCAAGTAAGACTAGCATCCACTCCAAATCGCTCACGTAGTGCTTTCACAGTATCAATGGCATAACTTGGACCGGCACGATCTATTTCTATGCGATCAATTCCCACTTGGGTAGGTATCTTTAAATATAAAAACGCACGAGCCAAATCAATCCCAGCAGCTTCAGTTAATCTAAAGCGCATTTCTGCGGAGGTAATGAGGGTGCCTTTTTGCCATGGCTCGCCACTAGGTATAAGTAGAAGCGCATCCAAGTGGAGTAACTTCGCAAAATGCGTTGCTAGTTTGAGGTGGCCAACATGGGGAGGGTCAAATGTACCTCCCAGAATGCCAATTTTTTTAATGGTGCTCAACGATGGATACTCACGCAAGCCAATCGCGTGGCTTCAGGTAGTAGTCATACAGCTTTGCCTCAGGCGTACCAGGCTTGGGCTGCCAGTTGTACCACCACTGAACTACTGGTGGCATTGACATCAAAATAGATTCGGTACGGCCACCAGAGTGCAGGCCAAAGATAGTGCCTCGATCGAAGATGAGGTTGTATTCCACATAGCGGCCACGACGATATTCTTGAAAAGCCTTTTCTTCAGGAGTGAAGCTATCTTGATAACGGCGCTGCACAATCGGCAGGTAAGCATTAATAAATGCATCACCTACTGCGCGAGTCATCGCAAAACTCTTTTCAAAACCAAGTTCATTAAAGTCATCAAAGAAAACTCCACCAATACCACGCGGCTCTTCACGATGCTTTAGGTAGAAGTATTCATCACACCATTTCTTAAAGCGAGGATAGAGTTCTTCTCCAAAAGGATCTAAGGCATCTTTAGCGGTTTGATGAAAGTGTTTGCAGTCCTCATCAGCGCCGTAATAAGGTGTGAGATCAAAGCCACCGCCAAACCACCAAACTGGTTCTTTACCGGGGGCCTGCGCAATAAAGCAGCGCACATTCATATGTGTAGTCGGTACTTTGGGATTATTTGGGTGAAACACCAAAGAGACACCCATTGCTTCAAAGCCACGTCCCGCTACTTCTGGCCGATGATGCGATGCTGAGGGCGGCATTTGATCGCCGCGCACGTGTGAGAAACCTACGCCGCCTTTTTCAAGGATGTTGCCGCCATCCAAGATACAGGTACGACCATAGCCCTTGAGTTTGCTGTCTTCAGGCTTGTGCCATTCATCAGCAACAAAGGCTTTGCCATCCAAAGCACTCATTGCAGTGATGATACGTTCTTGCAATCCTAAAAAGTAATCTTTTAAGGCAGCAATATCAATTTGGGTATGTTGATCTGACAAGGGTGCTCTAACTCGATATCGGTTTACTTAATGGCACGATAGCCAATATCTTTGCGATATTGCATGCCATCGAATTTGATGTGATTGATTGCATCATAGGATTTTTGCTGAGCGCCACGGACGGTATCAGCAAGTCCAACTACGCATAAGACACGTCCACCGGAAGTCACTACCTTGCCATCTTGTAGTTTTGTGCCAGCATGGAAAGTAATTTGATCTTCTGTATCAGCGGGGATGCCGGAAATGACATCGCCAGCACGTGGAGTATCGGGATAGTTATGAGCAGCAAGCACTACGCCTAGAGCGGTGCGGCGATCCCATTCCAGCTCGACCTCATTGAGTGTGCTGTCAACTGCATGATCTAAAGCATTTACAAGATCACTGCGCAGGCGCGCCATGATTGGTTGCGTTTCTGGATCACCCATACGGCAATTAAATTCCAGCGTCTTAATCTTGCCATCAGGCGCGATCATTAAACCTGCATACAAGAAGCCAGTGTAGGGAATGCCATCGGCTTTCATACCATTTACGGTTGGCATGATGACTTCACGTAATGCACGAGCATGAATTTCTGGCGTTACTACTGGAGCAGGGGAATAAGCACCCATACCGCCAGTGTTAGGGCCTTGATCGGCATCAAGCAGTCGTTTGTGATCCTGGCTTGTTGCTAAAGCTAAAACATTCTTACCGTCAACCAAAACAATAAAGCTGGCTTCTTCACCAGTGAGGAATTCTTCAATCACTACACGAGCGCCAGCATTACCTAGTTTGTTATCGGCCAACATCATGTCTACTGCAGCATGCGCTTCTTCAAGACTCATGGCAACGACTACACCTTTACCTGCCGCAAGACCATCAGCCTTGATCACAATCGGCGCACCTTTAGACTCGATATAAGCGTGCGCCTCTAAAGCGCTTGAAAAAGTTTGGTAATCCGCAGTTGGAATGCCGTGACGCTTCATAAAGGCTTTAGAGAAGTCCTTAGAAGATTCTAATTGCGCAGCCAATTGGGTTGGCCCAAAAATCCGCAAGCCATTATTGCGGAACACATCAACGATGCCTGCAGCTAAAGGGGCCTCAGGACCAACTACTGTCAGATGAATTTTCTCACGCTTCGCAAAATCAGCAAGTTCTTGCAATCCGGTGATCGGCAGGTTCTCAATGCCCGCAGCAGTCTGTTTGGCGGTGGCTGTGCCACCATTTCCTGGCGCAACATACACTGTTTGTACTTGTGGGGATTGAGCTAGTTTCCAGGCTAGAGCATGTTCGCGTCCGCCGGATCCGATAAGTAAAATTTTCATAACAAGCTATCTGTAGTAATTAACCAAAAAAATTAAAGCGCAGCGTTTGTAAATACTTCTTGAACGTCATCTAGGTTCTCAAGTGCGTCCAGTAATTTCTGCATGCTTTCTGCTAACTCGCCTTCGAGAGCAATCTCAGTCTCGGGGCGCATTGCAACTGTCGCTAGCTCAGGCTTTAGACCTGCTTTGCTAATAGCATCTTGTACTTTTGAGAAATCTGGAACAGGGCATAGCACTTCCAAGGATCCATCATCATGGGTGATGACATCTTCTGCGCCAGCATCCAATGCAACTTCCATGAGTTGATCTTCGCTGGTGCCAGGAGCAAATAACATTTGGCCGCAGTGTTTGAATAAGAAAGCAACCGAACCCTCGGTACCCATGTTGCCACCATTTTTATTGAATGCATGTCGAACCTCTGCAACGGTACGAGTGCGGTTATCAGTTAAACAATCAACGATGATGGCGGCGCCATTCATACCGTAACCCTCATAACGAATCTCTTCGTAGTTCACGCCTTCAAGGGAGCCAGTGCCGCGCTGAATTGCTCTTTGCACGTTGTCATTAGGCATATTTGAGTCTTTGGCTTTATCAATCGCCAAACGCAAACGCGGGTTGGTAGCAACGTCACCACCACCTAATTTGGCGGCTACGGTAATTTCTTTAATGAGTTTGGTCCAAATCTTGCCGCGCTTCTCGTCCTGACGACCTTTGCGGTGTTGAATATTGGCCCATTTCGAATGGCCGGCCATACGGGTAAGTCCTTTTAATAATTAGGCTAGAAGACCTCATTTTAAGGGGTTCCAGACACAAGGTAGGGGGTATCTGACCATTTTTTGTTACACTCTCATCTCTTAGCAGTAACAAAGTAGCAAAGTAAGCAGAATTTCCACTGCAAACACCTGCCTCGGTGATGGAATTGGTAGACGTGCCGGACTCAAAATCCGGTGCCGCAAGGCGTGGCGGTTCGAGTCCGCCCCGAGGCACCATCTCTTTATATATCCCTATTTGAATCAGCTGTAGACCCATAAGAATCAAGGGTCTAGGATTCATCGTATCAAGAAAATCTGCTCTTGACTGCTATTTGCACCTAACCAGATTGCAGTCATCCTGCTTGATTTTAGGGGCGGGGGAGGTGGAATCAGTCTGGCTAACATAAGCTTTGTACCTCCCTAGCCGAAGACTTTAAAGAGTATCAAGCAATATTCCATAAGGATGAGTTAGGTCATGAAATGCGCCACTCTGGAAAATTAAAGCAAGCTCTAATAGAAGCATCCCATGAGTGATTCTCAGAAGAAGACTAAAGCTAGGCTAGAGTTTCTTAAATGGTTTAGTAAAGCTTGCTATTTCAGGTCCATTACCTTTTGTGCATTTTTATACGCAACCATTTCTATGGTTGCTGGCTTTAGTCTAGACAGAAGTCCATTTCTTATAGCTCCAATGACCTTTTCAAAATCGATGTCATATCGGTAAGTATCACTTCCAACCATAAAACGTGATGGATATGATTCAATTAATTTTATCCACGCTGGATCAGCAAAATTCTCGCCATAAATAGCACGTAATTTTGCATTATCAGACTCTGGGTTTGTATAGTGAAGGGTTGTTCTTGCAGATAAATCACAATATAGATTTGGGTAATTTTTTAATAAATCAGAAACCAAATTTATATTGGTGGTGAGCATGCAGTGTGACAAGATAATTGGAGTTTTGGGATGCTTTTTAGCCAATTGCTTTATCTGAGCAATTGAATCTTCATCATCCTCTGTGTGTATTTGAATGAAACCACCGTTTTTATCTGCAATCGCCATCATTCTCTCGATGGGCGGTGAATCGATGGTAACTTTTCTTCTGAAATTTGGCGATGGATTGGATGCTTTATTATTTAGAATTAACTCGCCAAACCCTTTTATTTTTCCGCTTCTAAATAATTCATCTGCATTTGAAAAAAGATCCTTATAGAAACGATTATTTTCATCCTCAATTGCACTTGGACCAATTTTAAAAAATATTTGAGTTAGTTCTGCTTGCCCGGCAGTAGGTATGTAAGCATTCCCAAGTAGTTCAAGGTATGGATCAGATTCCGTTTGCCATTCCGTTGGACCTACCGCACCAGACCAGCCAATCCCATTTGCTTTCATTTGTTCCACCAACTTAGAGGGGGACACAAATTTGTTTACATGGCGATGAATGTCGGCTATTGGTACAGTTTTAGAGAGCTTGATAGAGTCTTGTGAGGAGTTGTCTGCTAAGGTTGGGGCTATAAATGAGATAAGACCAATAATAAATGCACTTATGAAAAATTTAAGTTTCATTTTTTCTGCTTCCCCTTAATCTCAGATTCAATTTTAGGATCTTTTGGACCGGTGAAATTCATATATCCATCCCAGACCAATGGATCATTGGGGTTACTCTTGTAGGCAATATTTAAATAGTGAAGTGCCTGTTCCTTGCGACCTAATTTATCAAGGTAGCTGGCATAAAGAACAAGGAGTTGAGGATTTGTTGGAAACTTTCGTATTCCTTTGTGGAAAAGTTTCTCGATGTCAGTATTCTTATTATGAGTCTGAAGAAATGAAATGACATCGACATATTGGGATGCCCAAGTAGGATTTAGTTCAATTGTTTTGAGATACTCTGCTTCAGCATCCTGAATCTTGCCCAGACCGGCAAGTGAGTCAGCTAGATTGCTGTGTGGCTGCCAATAATTTGGCAGGAGCTTTACAGCCTTGGATGACCACTCAAATCCCTTTTCATAATCCTTTTGTTCATTGAATAAATAACTTTGAACATTTATAGCCCATGGAAAATTAGGATCTTTTTTAAACATTTGATTTAAATCATCCTGAGCTAAATCAAATTTCTTGCGTTGTATATAGCTAGATGCTCTCTGGAGTAGTGCGTAAATATCATCCCCTGAGTCATCATTTCTCAGTGCTTCATCAATCATTCTCAAGGAATTATCGGTATCCTTGTTCCAGCGGTAATACGATGATGCTGCTAGCGGATCAAGGCTTTCAACGAGCTTTATTGCAGATGCTTTTATTACCTCTGAAATATCACCCTGTTTTTCAATATCAACTAGCAATACATTTTCTGGCAAGCTTCTAATTCTTACTTGGTATGTAGGATTTGAGTCTTTTGTAATGATGGTTATTTCGCCAGAAATACGTGACCTACTAATTCCAAATGTATCCTGAAGTAAATTTTGAATGCTTTTGAAATCAATTGCACCAACCACTGGAAGCGATTGAAGTTTAGAGATTTCATCGCCGGGTAATTTATTTGAAATATTTTTCCTGCCCGGAAGTGATGAGGTTGAAATTTTATGTATTTTTGCAATCTCATCTAAAAGTCGAATAGTTGTGATTTCAGAGGTAAAGCCCTTTTCAGTGAGGGAGATGGGTACTTGTAGTGGTTCTACTTGAATATCTGTAGTGTTGAAGGACTTATAAAGCGTCAAGAACACTACCACCACTATAAAAATAGAGAGCAGTGACATTGACCCCGACTTAATTAAATCAAGGACATTGTTTGTTCTTTCAAATGAAAAATTTAAATTCTTAATTTTGGCTAAGGCTTGGGCTGAGATTTTTCCAGCTTGAGCATTTAATTTCTCCATCCACTGCCCCTATATTTTTTCTGATTTCGGAAATAATAACTTACCTCTATTGCTAAATAGTTGTTCGACTAATTTATAAATAATCAGTAACTTTTCAGAGAAAAGATGCGTATGGCATTCTTATTGGCAATTTTTTCCATGGTTGGAGGTGAAAGGTAGGGTAAAACACTAGCTCTTAATTCATCAATAATTTCAGAATAGGACGCATCAATTCCACAGCAAGGGTCTGAGCCTAGCAATACTTGGTCTGGATATGCTTCCATAAACGTTAACCAATTACTATATAAGCCTGCCGAATCAAAGGCATGCGGTGATCTGGGAATATTGAGTCTATTTACATGTACTGCACCTAAGCTTGATATTTCACAAACAATATTTTTTTGCTTGCCGAGGATCCTAGCAATAGGATCTACATTTTTAGTGCTGAGGCAATGGGATAGGATGGTAGTGGTATTTGGATAATCAGCAGACAAACTCAGAATATCTTTTTCAAAGTCACCATCAAACTCTGCGTGTATTTGAATAAAGCCACCATACCGGTTGGCTATTTCATAAAACTTACGCATTGCAGGATTGTCAGTTCTGATGCTGCGTCGAATTCTTGGCGGTCCACTTGAATGGTTATCAGTGTGAAATTCTCCAAAACCTTTTATTTTTCCTTCCTTTAGTAGTTTCTCTGATCTAATATATAAATCCCTAAAGGTCTCATTTTCGGGATTTATTAATCCGCTACTGCCGTCTTTAAAAAATACCTTAAAGAATTCTGGTTGACCAACTGCTGGAATATATCTACCTTCTAGCTCAGCTTGCACGTCTTCTCTATAGTCACCAACTGCACCGCCCCAAATCACTCCGTTGGCATCCATCATTTCTCGCCACCATTGGGCAGAGCGTGGATTTTGCTGATACGTATGCATGTGTACATCAGCTATAGCTATTGTTTTTGCCAATTCAATAGATTGGGGATTGGGTTGTGCATATCCCAAGGTTGAAATCATTAGAAAGAGAATATTTAAGGCATTTTTGAGCATAGAGTTATTTCTGTGATCTTGTATTTTGCTTAATTGGTGTTGGAAAAAACCAGTTAAAAAGGATGGAATACTCTTCTATTTTTGGTGATCATCCGAGGCACCACTCAAAGACTGATCTATCTTTGAGTGCTCTAATTAGTAGATTTCATTGCGAAAATGCACCTGGTTAGATCTCGTACGTTTCGCTTTCGTTTGACATCGCTTGCTCAACAATCTTCTTTGTAAGAGTGGGTGAGAAGAGTTCGATGAAGGTGTATACAAAAGAGCGTAGGTAGGCTCCTTGCTTTACTCCCAGATGGGTTACGTTATTGCCAAATAAGTGTCCCGCAGGAATGACTTTCAAATTGCGATCTCGATCAGGGTCATACGCATGACCCGCAACAATGCCGATGCCCATACCTGTCTCAACATAAGTCTTAATCACGTCAGCATCAATCGCTTCCAAAATAATGTCGGGCGTGATATTTCTTTGTGCAAAGGCTGCATCAATCTTGCTGCGACCCGCGAAAGCCTTGTCATAGGTAATGATGGGGTACTTAGCGATCTCTTCGAGCGTTAGTGTTGCTTGGTTGAGAAGGGGGTGGCTGAGCGGTACCATCAGTACGTGATGCCACTGATAGCCTGGCAGGGCGAGTACACCCGGAGTGTTTGCAATGCCTTCGGTCGCGATGGCAATGTCTGCGCGATCATGTGTAAGTAACTCCGCGATTTGACCTGGGCTGCCTTGCTGAATACTGACCTTTACCTTCGGAAAGCGTTTAGTAAATTCAGTCAGCACTTTGGGTAGGGCATAACGCGCTTGTGTATGGGTGGTGGCTATTACAAAGCTGCCTTGATCTTGACTAGCAAAATCTTTACCCACTCGTTTTAATGTCTCCACCTCGTCTAGGATGCGCTCGATCGAGCTCAAAATCCGTTTCCCAGGCTCTGTAAGGGATCGTATGCGCTTGCCGTGACGGCGAAAGATTTCTACGCCTAACTCGTCTTCCAATTCGATGATGGCCTTAGATACGCCCGGTTGAGAAGTGAAAAGCGCCTTGGCAGCAGTTGTTAAGTTGAAGTTTTGTCTAACGGCTTCGCGTACAAAGCGGAATTGATGGAGATTCATATGGATTCCTATCTATATATCAACAAAGATATAGGAATCACATTCTAAATTATTTTTGGGTATTAAGCCTTAGAAACCCAGCGCAATCCAATCAGGGCCAATAGGAAATAAAGCAAGGGCGGGGTAAGGGCGGTAATCAACGCTGGCCAAGAACCCAAAAGTCCTACATTTGAGAATAGGGAATTAAAGAGCTGGAAGCTCATGCCTAGCATGATGCCGCCAAATACCTTAATGCCAACACTACCAGCACGCACTTTCAAGTAAGCAAAGGGTAGCGCCAAAGTGAGCATCACGAAAATAGTGAATGGGTAGACCACTTTCTTCCAGAAGGCAATTGAGTGGCGCTGCGCATCTTGTTTGTTATCTCGTAGATGAGAGATAAAGCGACCCAAACTCATAATCGACATTTTTTCCGGACTGATTAAAAGCACGCTCAAAATTTGTGGCGTGACTTCAGATTCCAGAGTAAGAATTGGATGGGTAAAAGTTTGTGCAGAAAAAACAGGATTAAGCGGGTCTGATTGTTTAGTTTCTTTGAAACGTGTTTCTGTCACATCGTTTAGAACCCAGATACCTGTCTCATCAAACTGTCCCGATGCAGCACTGCGAATAGAGAGAAGGTGGTAGGTGTCGTCAAACTCATACATTCGAATATTGCGAATTTCATTATCCTTATCAACCTTACCAACGTTGACATAGCGGACACCGGGGCGAACTGGACCGCTACCATCTTCATCACGTAGGCGATCCTTTACCCAGACGCCGGTTCTAAATTGGGATGAGTAGGCTGACCCAATTGCTTTCATGCGAATCTGATCCGACTTGGCTTCGGAGTAAGGTCCAACCCATTCACTCATAATGAGTGTCAGTGCAATTAATGGAATGGAGATTTTGGTTAAAGTAATGAGACCACGTTTAACATCTAAGCCGGCGATACGCAGAATAGTAAATTCGGACTGACTAGCCAACATCGCAAATACATAAATACTGCCAATTAATCCTGCAATTGGAATGATTTCGGAGATGCGGCTTGGTGCCTTTAGAAGGACGTGAAGTAGTGCCAACGGGAGTGTATAAGCACCATTTACTGAGCCAAGTTCGCTCAAAATATCAAAGAACAAAAATAAAGCCACTAAGGCAAAGAGAATGAAGCCAAAAGCGGAATAGATCAGCTTGGCTAAATAGCGCTCATAGATGAAGGGAAAGAGTAGCTTCATTTTTTAGCAATTGAGGCGGGCAATTGGCGGAGCCACCACTTCAGTGAAGGGTTGATGCGATTACGAATTAAGACTGTCGCAATCATAAGGGCAAGCAAGTGTATTGGCCAGATGGCTGCAAAAACACTAACCTTACCTTGCGATACAAAATTTTGTGTCAGGTTCAATAGATTGCTATAAATCAGATAAATTAATACCGCGTAGAACATGGCAGTGTAGTTGCCAAGACGCGGATTTACATAAGCAAGTGGTATGGCGATTAGCACTAAACCTAAAGCCATTAATGGCAAACCAATGCGCCAGAGTAACTCAGCGCGATTGGCATTGGCTGCAGCTGGATTGGGATCATTAAGTAACTCAGTAAGCGTTTTCTCACGATCACGTGGCGCGGGAGCTAATGCATCCTTGCTGCGAATCTTCGTGCTGTATTCGTTAAATTCGAGAATTCTAAAATCAGGCTGGTTTGGTTGCCCTTCATAGCGCCGGCCGTTATGGAGTACGACTGATTTTCCCCCGCCTTCAGAGTTTTGAATAAAGCCAGTAGATGACACTGCAATACTCAGGCGTCCATTCTTAGTATCGGCTACGAAGATATTTTTCACTTCACTTTTATCTACGTCAAGCTCTTCAATAAAGAAAACGCGTTCCGCCTTTGCAGACTCTTTAAATTGCCCAGCGCTGACCATCGATACATCATCGCGTTGTTGAAAACGCTGGCTAATTAAAGTGGATTCTCGATTCGCCCACGGCCAAACAAACAGAGCAAGCAATGCAATGACAATGATGAGTGGTGTAGCAAATTGCAAAATAGGGCGTATGAGATTGGTGATACTTAGGCCGCTTGCAAACCAAACGATCATTTCTGAATCTTTGTACCAGCGTACTAAAACAATGAGGGTTGCCACGAATAAGGAGACCGTCAAAAGAACGGCAAGATAGCCTAGAGTAGCAAGGGCAATTAAAACGAGTGCATCCTCGGGATTCACTGCGCCATTCGCGGCATAACCCAAAATGCGGATAACCAAGGTTGTCACCATGATGGTGACTAAGACCAAAAAGACCCCGCCAGTCGTAAAACTGAGTTCGCGGCGGAGGGCCTGTTTAAAAATCATGAGAAATAAGGTCTTGGATTTATGGGGTTATTGATGTTGTAAATGGCTTATATTGCTAGTGACAAGGGAGACTATTCTCATGTCGGAGGATAATGGATAAACGTCCCGGATTAGCAATTTCCTCTCTTTTGAATCGACCAAAATACCGTAATAGATTATGACAATTCAATTTAGCACCAAGATTTTCCCTCAAGCCGACCTACAGAGCCCAAAACTCCAGAAATCTAGCCTCAAATCCTTGCTGGGCCACAACACTGACTGTTTAGTTTTAGCCTACTCAAAAGCGGATTTTGATAGTTTCTCAGGGGCCAAAGGGGCCAAGGCCAAATCAGGCTTTTTATCAGAGTTAGATCTCTTACTTGGAGGTTCGGTCAATCACGCGAATATCGTTGGGGATTTGGATCCCAAGCAGGCGTCTGTGTGCATGTTGCGATCAGAAAAATCCTGGGCTGCAAGTAGCATTAAAGCAAAACGCATATTACTAGTTGCTTTGGGTGATATTCATCTTGCAAGTGAACGTAGTTTGACAACTTATTCCAAAGTTGCTCGTGCGGCTTTGAAAGTGCTGAGCGGTGGATCAATTGAAGGGGCCCTTTGGTTTACTCCGAGCTTTGCACTTGCGCATAAAGCAGACTTCATTGCTGAAGAGGTGCGACTTACTGTGCAATATGCTGGTGATCAAGCTTATCGCTTTGGTGTTCGTCAGCCTGCCATGAAATTTAAAGCCAAAGATAAGGCGGATACGTTTAAGCAATTGGTCTTTGCTGGTACTGATGATTGTGCAAAAGAATTAAAAGCTGCTGTAGAGCAGGGCGTAGCCATGGTTGAGGGAATGAACTTGGCAAAAGACTTGGGTAATCTTCCGCCCAATGTCTGCACGCCAACTTACCTAGGAAAGACTGCGCAGGGCTTAAGTAAGAAGGCTGGCTTGAAAGTCGAAGTACTTGGGCGCAAACAGATTGAGGCTTTAGGAATGGGGTCATTTCTATCAGTTGCTCAAGGCTCCGATACTCCGCCACAATTTATTGTGATGCGCCATCAAGGCGGTAAAGCGGGCGAGGCTCCGATTGTCTTGGTTGGCAAAGGAATTACTTTTGATACTGGCGGCATTTCACTTAAGCCAGGCGAAGCTATGGATGAGATGAAGTACGACATGTGTGGTGCTGCATCGGTGATCGGCACTATGTACTCGGTTTCTTTAATGAAGCTAAAGAAGAATGTTATTGGTGTCATTCCTACTTGTGAAAATATGCCATCAGGTCAAGCAACGCGACCGGGCGATATTGTGAAGAGTATGTCTGGACAGACGATTGAGATTCTCAATACTGATGCAGAAGGTCGTCTCATTTTGTGCGATGCCTTAACTTATGTTGAGCGCTTTAAGCCTGCAGCAGTGATTGATATCGCCACCTTAACTGGCGCTTGCATCATTGCCTTAGGTCACGTGCATAGCGGTTTATTTTCTGATGACGAAGGTTTAGTGAGTGAGCTCACAAGGGCGGGCCATGCTTCTTTGGATACTGTATGGCGCTTGCCTTTAGACGCTGCCTATCATGAGCAACTCAAATCCAATTTTGCGGATGTCGCCAATATTGGTGGTCGTCCGGCGGGCAGCGTAACTGCAGCCTGTTTCTTGTCACGCTTTACAGAGAAATATAAATGGGCTCACTTGGATATTGCTGGAACTGCTTGGAAGAGTGGTGCTGCTAAGGGTTCCACTGGTCGCCCGGTCCCCTTGTTGGTGAACTTCTTGCTTGAGCGTAAGTAAGTATTTTGCAAATCTTTGGATAAATGCTGAATGGCTCGAATCGATTTTCATAGCAACGTGAATGACAAGCTGGAATACGCCTGTCGTTTAACACGCAAGATTTGGAGTGCCACGCCTGAAGGCGAGCCCGTTCGTAATATTGTGATGGTGGGGGAGAGGGCTGACCTCCAAAAGTTAAATGATCTTTTGTGGGCATTTAGCAGTACTGATTTTTTGCCGCACTGTTTTATCGAAGATGAAGCCGCAGCAGAAACGCCAATTGTCTTGACTGATGACTTTGCTAGCGCAGCTTTAAACAATGTACCCCATGCGGATGTGATGATTCACCTGGGTATGCGCATGCCTGCTGACGTGCCAACTCTAGTTGCTCGCTTCCCCAGGATTGTTGAGGTGGTTACTGTGAATGAAGCTGAGCGTTTAGCTGGGCGCGAACGCTATAAAGCCTATCGAGATTTGGGTCACGAGCTGTATAACTTTGATCAATCCAAAAGTTAATACTCATGTTGATTCATCCTCAGTTTGACCCTGCAGCGATTCGTTTAGGATCTTTTGCGATTCACTGGTATGGCTTGATGTATTTGATGGCCTTTGTACAGTTTTTGCTCTTGGGACGCTTACGCATTCGAGCACCTCGTTATCAGGCTTTGGGCTGGACCTATAAAGATCTAGAGGATCTGCTCTTTGCGGGCGTTCTCGGGGTTGTACTTGGAGGACGCTTAGGCTACACCTTGTTTTACATGCCTGGTTTTTACTTGGCTAACCCTTTAAGTATTTTCAAAATCTGGGAAGGTGGCATGTCTTTTCATGGTGGCTTGCTAGGAGTGCTTGCTGCGCTTTACTGGTTTGCCAAAAAACATAAGACCACTTTCTTTGTCGTCAGTGATTTAGTAGCACCACTCGTTCCCTTTGGCCTAGCTTTTGGTCGACTAGGTAACTTTATTAACGGCGAGCTCTGGGGTAGACCTACCGATTTACCTTGGGCGATGGTATTCCCATTGGTTGATTCTGTGCCACGTCACCCCTCGCAAATTTATCAAATGTTAGGCGAGGGTGTTTTACTCGGTATTGCACTCTGGATTTATGCGAGTAAACCAAGACGTGTGGGGCAGGTGTCTGGATTCTTCTTATTGGGCTATGGAATTTGTCGATTTTTGGCGGAGTATGCGCGTGAGCCAGATGCATTCCTTGGTCTGCTTGGTTTAGGTTTATCGATGGGGCAATGGTTATGTGTACCAATGATCCTATTTGGTATCTACTTAATGACCGCATTTAAGTCTAAAAGTATTTAAAACCCATCGCCCTATATGCTGAATGAAGAACTGACGCTGCGTAAGTTAGAAATACTTTGTTCTTTTGTGCGAACGGGCAGCCTTTCTCGAACTGCAGAAGAGTTGCACTTAAGTTCAGTCAGTATTCATAAGGCCTTACATTCTCTTGAATCGGGCATTGGTTGCCCTCTATTTATTAAGGAGGGTCGCCAATTAAAGGCCTTGCCTGCGGCAATTTATTTGGCTGAAGCAAGTAACGATCTATTGTCTGATGTAGATCGCATTCTTAAAAAGACGAGAGCAAAGGCTGGGGTTGAAAGTGGGCAAATTCGTCTTGGCTCCATGTACTCTCTAACTGCCAACATCATCCCCCGCATGATCATGGGTACCAAAATTCGTAGACCTGATTTAGATATTGATTTATTTCTTGGGTCTAATGAAGAGTTAATGAAGCGTTTGACCGAGGGCAGTATTGATGCCGTTGTCATTGCTGTCCCGGCCCAAGGCTTGCCCGAAGGCGTTCAGGTCGTTTCACTTTTTGAGGATCAGTTATTTCTGGCCTCCTCAAAGGGTAGTAAGCCAGCCGCGGCCAATATTGATTTGTCCGAATATCAACATGAGAAATTTCTCACCCTTCAAGATGGCTTTGCCACCACTTCCGGTTTTTATGAAGCCTTTCAATTAGCCGGTTTTAAACCTAATGTGGTCATGAAGGTTGGCGACATCTTTTCACTCATGAATATGGTCTCTGGTGAGTTGGGACATTCTCTATTGCCAGGTAGGGTAAGGGCTCTGATGGGCGATGCCATTGAATTTACCCCTCTGTTACCCAAGTACCAGGTAATTCAGCGAATTGGTCTAATGTATCTTCAGGCTAATGAATCTAATCCTAATATTTTGGCTTTAGCGGCTGAAACCCGCATGTTGCATCGCAATAACCCCTGATTAACCCTTATATTTTTCGTAATTCATTAACCTTAGGTTAATGAATTATCATTTCGCTTAATTGATTTTGCCTACCTCGGGTAATAAATTGAACTCGACCAAATTTTTGTCGATTTTCTTTTTTTGAAAAGATTACATGCTCGAAAAGTTAGCAAAAGCTCGCAACCTGTCAAAGGCAAATAACGCCATTAAGCGCTTGATTTCTGAGCGAGGCGAATCTAATGCAGTCAGCATGGCAGATGATGTTGTAAACAACTATCGCAAACTGGCAAAAGATCAGCATATTCCTTTCTTTACTTACTTATTTGAGAAGTTAAACCCCCAGGTAGATGCTGTTCTGAAAGCGGCACAAAATTTTGCTGCTGAATCTACCGCCCGCAATTACATTCAATTACAAAAAGTTTCAGAATCTCCTAGGCAAGAATTATTTCGCCGCTTAAATCGCGCTGGCCATGGAACTGCCGCTGTAGTGCAAATGCGTCGAGACCTTTTGCAAATCTTGGATAAGAAGCCAGAGCTCGCAGCGGTCGATTTTGATATGCGCCATCTCTTGTCATCTTGGTTTAATCCAGGATTTTTGAAGATGCATCGAGTTGACTGGAAATCACCTGCAGAAGTTTTGGAAAAGTTGATTCAGCACGAAGCAGTGCATGCCATTGATGGCTGGGATGATTTGCGTCGCCGCCTGCAGCCTGATCGCCGTTGTTTTGCCTTCTTCCATCCACAGCTCCCCAGTGAGCCTTTGATCTTTGTGGAAGTGGCGTTGTTGCCGGAGATCCCAACTGTTATTACACCCTTGGTTGATAAGAAGGCCGAGACAGTAGATCAGCCAGCACAATACAAAGTAGCAGCGTTCTATTCAATTAGTAACTGTGAGCCAGGCCTGCGTGGCGTATCAATGGGTAACTTCTTGATTAAGCGTGTTGCAGAACAGTTGCATGCTGAGTTTCCTGGAATCAAAACCTTTGTCACCTTATCGCCAATTCCTGGATTTATGGATTGGGTATCTGCCGGTGCTAATTTGGGTGAAGATGTCCCTGCAGAGAGATTGAAGCCAAACTTACGGGCGGCTCGTGACCAGGCATTAGCAAATCTAAAGTTAGATGCGCAGTCATGGACAGAAAAATTAAGCGCTGGATGGCATCCCGATTTGGCATCACCAAAAGAGCAAGAGTCCTTACTCTGTTTAGCCTCCATTTATTTGGGTCTGGGCTCAACCGGGCGCAATGGCAATCCAGTTGCTAAATTCCATTTGGGTAACGGTGCTAAGTTGCATTTAGTAAATTGGGCAGGAGATTTATCCCGCAAAGGATTGCGTCAGTCAGCTGGCTTGATGGTGAACTATCTCTATGACCTGGGTAATGTCGAAGAAAATCACGAGAAATTTGCCAACGGCGAGATTGTCTATTCAAGATCAGTGGGGCGCTTGATGGCGCCGTAATAAGGAGTTGAGGAGGGGATACCCTAAGGCAGAGTCCAAAGAGATTCGCTTTAGGGTCTAATAAGCGAACTGGGCGTAAAGATCCAGAAAGTAGTATGGTGAGCGATTACGCGGTATTAACAATGAACATAGTCATGAAATCGTGGCAAGTGGAGGAGATAAAGATGTTTAATCAATTTAGCCTTTCGGCAATGATCAAGAAGGCAGCTTTTATTGTTTGTGCTGCCCCTTTGGTGGTGATGGCACAAGAGTGGCCCACTAAGCCAATTACTTTTGTTGTGCCTTTCCCTGCGGGTGGTGGAACTGATGCATTTGCTAGACCTTTGGCGACTCAACTGACCAAGCAATTGGGTAAGCAAATCATTATCGATAACCGTGGTGGCGCTGGTGGAACTTTGGGCGCCTCTATCGCCGCTAAGGCTGCACCAGATGGTTATAGCTTCTTTGTGGGCGCAGCACATCACGCAATTGCTCCGGCCATGTATCCAAACTTAGATTACGACATTGAGAAAAGTTTTATTCCGGTTGCAATGATTGCTAACCCTCCTCAGGTTATCGTAGTCAATCCAAAGAATGTGCAAGTTAAAGACCTTAAAGAATTTATTGCACTCCTGAAGAAAAACCCAGGTAAGTTCAATTATGCTAGTGCTGGAAACGGCTCTTCACACCATTTGGCTGGTGAGCAGTTCAAGATGTTGACGAAGACTTTTATTACTCATATTCCGTATCGCGGTGCTGGTCCAGCAATGCAGGATCTGATTGCAGGTCAAGTAGATATTGAGTTTGATGGCTTAGGTTCTTCAGCGGCACAAATTAAAAATGGCTCAATTGTGGCTTTAGCGGTTGCCTCCCAAAAGCGTGCACCTGGGTTCCCGAACGTACCAACCGCTGCAGAGGCGGGTTTAGTGGGGTATGAGGTTTCTACTTGGTATGGATTGTTTGCGCCTAAAGGTACGCCACAGCCTATCGTTGACAAGATGATTGCTGAGGTACAAAAAGCCATCAATACTCCTGAGCTAAAAACAATTTGGACAAACAATGGCTCTGATACTCCAAATCTTTCCGGTGATGCGTTTGGAAAGTTTGTCAGTGCTGATATCAAGCGCTGGGCTGCAGTTGCTAAAGCTTCTGGCGCGAAGTTAGATTAAGAATTTTTATTAAATATAGCCATTGGGGTTTGAGGTTCAAATGAATTTATATTCACTATTGGAAAAAGGTTTTCCAAAAGATAAAAAAGCATGCGCTCTCGAGACGCATGATGGTTTGTATTACTCCTGGGGTGACCTAGAGTCTGCAACGGCAAAGCTGGCAAATTTACTTGCTAGCTTGAAATTGCCAAAAGGATCTAGGGTTGCAGTCCAGGTTGAAAAGTCACCTGAAGCTCTGTTTTTATACCTAGCTACGATTCGTGCGGGTTATGTGTACTTGCCCCTCAATACGGCTTATCAGTCTGCTGAAATTCAATACTTTCTGGAGAACGCTGAGCCAGCGGTAGTGGTTTGCAGCAGCAAGAACCTATCTTGGGTATCCAAGGTTGCAGCTAAAGCTGGTACTAAGCATGTCTTTACCTTGGATGAAAACCGCACTGGTACTTTGTTAGAGCGTGCTGCTGGTTTGAGCGATAAATTCAAAACTGTACCGGCTAAAGACGATGACCTTGCAGCTATTTTGTATACCTCCGGAACTACTGGTCGCAGTAAGGGCGCAATGCTCACGCATAAGAACTTGGGCAGCAATGCTCAAGTATTGCAAAAGTTCTGGGGCTGGAAAAAGGGTGATGTCTTATTGCATGCTTTGCCAATCTTCCATGTGCACGGCTTGTTTGTTGCTGCCCATGGTGCATTGATTAATGGCAGTAAGATGATTTGGTTGCCACGTTTGGATACCGCGCAACTCATTAAGCATATGCCACAGTCGACAGTGATGATGGGTGTGCCGACATTCTATGTGCGCTTATTAGCTGATAAGGGATTCACTAAAAAAGTTACTCGCAATATGCGCTTATTCATTTCTGGATCAGCACCTTTGCTTACAGAAACCTTTAATACCTTTAAGGATGTTATTGGACAGCCAATCCTCGAGCGTTATGGCATGAGTGAGACGGTGATGTTAGTTTCTAACCCTTACAAAGGTAGGCGAGTAGGTGGATCCGTTGGATTGCCATTGCCTGGAGTGAAGGTACGCGTTGTCAATGAAGATAACAAACCTTGCAAGGTTGATGAAATCGGTGGCATTCAGGTTAAAGGTCCAAACATATTCAAAGGCTACTGGCGTATGCCTGAGAAGACGGCTGAAGAATTTACCAAAGATGGTTGGTTCAAGACGGGCGACGTTGGTCGCTGGGGCGGTGATGCTAATGGCGGTAAAGCTCCGAAGGAGTACTTGTGCATCGTTGGCCGTAGCAAGGATTTAATTATTTCTGGTGGTTATAACGTCTATCCAAAAGAAATTGAAAGTTTTATCGATGACATGCCTGGTGTTGACGAGAGTGCTGTGATTGGTATTCCGCATCCAGATTTTGGTGAAGCAGTGATGGCGGTTGTTGTGCCTAAGGCCGGGGCTAATTTAAATTCTGATGCGATGATCGCTACATTGAAGACGCAAATTGCGAACTTTAAGATTCCAAAGCGTGTAGAGATTGTTTCTGACTTGCCGCGTAATGCTATGGGTAAAGTGCAAAAGAATATTTTGCGCCAACAATATACGGCTTAGTTAAAAGCCAAATGCTTTGCGGCTTTCATTAAACATGAAGGCCGCAAGCATTAACAGCATTACCCCAAAAATACGTTTTAGTTGCGCGACATCGAGTTTGCGCGCCATCTTGGCACCGAGTGGCGCAGTAAAAATACTCACCACTGCGATGCAAACTACCGCAGGTAAATATACAAACCCTAAAGAGCCTGTCGGCAGGTTGGGATGCCCCCAACTGCCATACATATAGCCGACTGTAGCGGCTGCTGCGATTGGGAATCCCAACCCTGAAGAACTGGCCATGGCCACATGAGGCTTTACATTGCACCAGAGCATAAATGGTACGGTGATGAAGGCGCCCCCAGCACCCACCAAGCTAGCGAGGGCTCCAGCAAAAGAGCCAAACCCAAAGAGGCCTAGTGGGCCCGGTAAGTCTCGGCCTGGCTTAGGCTTTTTATTAAGTAACATCTGAATCGATGTGTAGACAATAAAGATGGCGAAGAAGAGCGATAGCCAAGAAGTATTTAAGGCTTCAAAAATTTCACTGCCACCGATTAAGCTGCCGATCACTAGACCAGGACTTAATGAGGCAACCAACTTCCAATCAATGGAGCCATGTTTGTGATGCGCCCAAATTGCGGAGGTGGTGGTGAACAGGATGGTGGCCATACCAGTCGCAATCGCCATGTGCACAATGACTTCTTGACTAAAGCCTTGATGGTTAAAAGCTAAGATCATGAATGGCACAAGAATCATGCCACCACCAATGCCTAGTAGACCTGCTAAAAATCCGGAGATGCTGCCACACAGCATCAACATGGCGATATCACTCAGTAACATGAATTCCCCGCCTTAGCCGCTAGGCCGTCATCCTGAACCCTAAGGTTCAAGGTGGAACGGCTACTCTGTTTCGGGTGCATTAAGAGGTTCAGGGAGTAACCAAGTCTAAGTTGGCACTGTGAACTTTCGAAACGCTCACGCCCACAAGGTAAAGATCGTTCCGGATGCTTGCGCATCGGTTCAAGGAGCTATTGGCCTTGGCGAACCAGGCAGGGAAAGGGTTTGCATCAAAGCATCTACTTGATCCTCAAGGGCGCGAATTTCACTTTGCAGACGAGAGACTTCATCGGAGCTCACGTTGGAGGGACTGCTTTGTTGCGTTTGATTTTTTTGTAATGTAATGAGATCGCCGGCAATTTTAAGTGCCGCCATCATGCTAGCGCGTTCAATACTGCGGTTGCCACCACTGATGGCAAGTTGAATTTGTTCGTCGACCAAGACGCATGCTGCTCGCAATAGAGGTTCATGCTCAGCGCTAGTTGCTAAGGTGATTTTTTGGCCGGCAAGACTTACTTCAATGCGTTGTTGGCTCATTATCATCCTCTGGATTGTTTGGTGTAGTAACTTCGCCAAGTAGATTGAGTTGGCGACCATCACCCTGATCGGGTAGGCGACTCAAAATACGTTGAACGCGTTTTTGGGCATCATTGATTTTGCCCTCAAGCTGAACTTTGTTTAGGTTTAGTTTTTGCACTGCTTCAGAAATTACTTGAATCTTTTCAGCGACTCGATTGATGGATGCGCATAGCGCATCCATATTTGGGGCCGGTTCTTCGGCGGAAAGAGGTATGTACTCATTCATACTGGCATTGTAGCCTCAGGAAATTGGTTTGTGCATTTGCTTTTATGGGGCTCGGGAAGCGGGCACCCCAAGTAGATCAAAGTAATAGGTTTTCTCCCCGTACTCTTTTGGGGAGGCGTAAGTTTTCTTGCCCAGGCTCTCCCACTTGACTGGGTGCCGAAAATTTGGGCCATCGAATACAAACGTGTGAAATTCACCGTTCTCGCCACAAGCATCAACATTGGGAGGAAGTCGGTTAATGAACTCCTGATTGAATTCCACCCCGACAAAAGAGTCATCCAAAGAGCTGCCATCCACGCACACGACCCATGCCTTGAATCCTGCGCGCAGAAATTCGTGCACCATTGCTAGTCGATCTTCATTCCAGAGTGGCAGCACAGCTGTAAGGCTGGCTTTCATGCAAACGAATTCTTCCCACTCTCGATGGGCTATCAGATCAATATCACCAAATATTGCCTCTCTAATGCCTAGAGCATGTAATTGCTTTAGCTGATTAATAAAATGCTTTTCGTACTCCTGCCAGCTTGCCGAGATAAAAGTATTGCGCATACCAAGGGACTCGCCTTGAGCGCATATCAAATCTTTTGTAACGCCGTGGGAGCGGGTTTTCATTCCAGACTCATCGAGGGCGGTGAGTAGATGGGTGATATTGGCGCCTGCCTTCTGAGCGCGCCATAAGGCTAGGCAGGAGTCTTTGCCGCCACTCCAGGAGGCCATCGACTGAGTCAACATGGATTAGCTACCTTTATAAAATAACCATTTAGTGCGCCATGATTTGGGGATAAAATTACAGAAACCCAATTTCTGGAGAGTATTCATGACGAGTTTATCTAAAAGACAGAATGTCTTTTTTATTTTTGCGCTGTCGGCAATGATGTGGCTTACAAGAGGTCACCATTTGGCATCCCTCGCTCATCTTCCAGATGCATCATGGGCTATTTTCTTTGTTGTAGGTTTTTATTTTTCAAGCTTTGCTGTCATTGCATTGTTTTTGGCTCAGGCATTTTTGATTGATTATTTAGTTCTCACGCAGTTGGGTATCGGTCAATCCTGCTTCACTATTGCTTACTCCTTCCTGTTGCCTGCTTATCTTTCTCTGTGGTTCGCCGGTAAGTGGCTCTCTAAGCGTTACGCATTAAATCTGACCAGCTTTAAGAACTTTATTTTTGCTGCAGTTGCAGGAGTTATTGTTTGCGAGTTTATCTCGAGTGGAAGTTATTACTTAATCAACGTTCCAGGAGCTGCCTCTATTGGTGAATTTATGAGCAGGCAAGCCCTTTACCTCCCACATGCGTTGCTCAATACAATGGGCTATCTCATCTTGGCATTAGTAGCACATTTAGTAATTACTGCTGTGGCGCATAAGGCAACGCCTCCAAGCAAGATTAAGTTCTGATTTGAGATGATGGCGGCAGTCTACATTCTCCATCCCAAATATCAAAGCACAATTGGTGCTCCCGTATAATATTTCTGTTGATGGTGCTCTAGCGTCGATTTGATGCCGGAGTTAAACGGGAAGCACTACCCAAACGTGCGCTGTCCCCGCAACGGTAAGAGAACGCCTTTTATAGGCAAAGAGTTTGAATAAGCCACTGTGTTTTGATTGCATGGGAAGGCCAAGCTCCTAAATTCTCCAGCCCGGATACCGGCCTCAACAGGTGGAATTTGCAACGTGGGTCTTTGCTTGCCGATGATGATTCGCTGAGATGCGAAGCCATATCTTGCGGACGCATTTTGCTATTTCCAAAGATTCTAGCCAACAGGGAATTTGGCTGGGGAATCCGCATGAATGGTATACAAAATGAAACATAATTTTCTTCAAAAAGCAGCAGCGCATTGTCGTAATAATGGGTTGCCAACTTTCCTGGTAATTTCCTTAGCATTTGGTTTAAATCAGCCGAGCGCTTTTGCTCAAGGCTCTTCTTCAGTATCTGTTGCTACCATTAACAATCAACTTGACCCGGTGATTGTGACCGCGACAAGAACTCCTACACGCGCAAATGATGTTCTGGCGGATTATGTCTATATCGGACCAGAGGAAATTGCTGATGCTGGTCAATCGAGCATTACAGAATTATTACAACGCCAAAGAGGCGTGGAAGTTTCGAATAATGGTGGTGGTGTGCAGAGCGTATTCTTGCGCGGCGCAAACTCTGCTCAAACTTTGGTTTTAATAGACGGGGTAAGAACCACATCAGCTTTAAATGGCGGTGCTTCATGGGCTGCTATTCCCGTTCCCTTGATTGATCACATTGAGATTATTTTTGGGCCGCAAAGTAGCTTGTATGGCTCCGATGCAATCGGTGGTGTGATTAATATTTTTACCAAAAAGGGTGTTGGGCCGACCAAGGTTACTGCATCTACTGGGTATGGCACTTATGGCACCAGCGTTTCGCAGGCCAGCTTGTTTGGTTCAACTGAGGGCGATAAAAGCATTAGTTACTCTGTTAGTGCAACAGCTGAGAACTCTGCAGGATTTAATACGATCGCATCCAACAGTCCTTACAAAAACAGTTACAACACCACCAATAATGTCGGGTACACCAAAACAGGCGGTGCCGCACAAGTAAGTCAGGAGTGGGCAAAGGGCCAGTCTGTTGGTGCGCAGGTATACGCAAGTAGAAACAATAACCAATATCCTGTTTATGGACCGGGGAAGGTGCTCGGCAATCAAATTAATGAAGTCAGCACTTTAGCGTTGTATTCCAAAAATCAAATTACGGACATTTGGAACAGCAATTTTCAAGTTGCTCAATCATATGACTCCGGTCAGGCAATTTACCCAAGCCAAACACCTGCCTCATGGTATCCAGCAGGCAATCCGCTTTCTAATACCAAGCAAAATATCTACACTTGGCAAAACGACATCAACGTAGGGTCTGATTTATTGCAATTGTTAGGGGAGCGTAGAACGGTGTCGATGTACGCAACTGGTGTCAATACCCTCAATCTTAGTCAAGATACCAATTCGGTTGCAGCGGCATACCAATTGAAGCGAGGATCAAATTTGGCAAACTTTAGTTTGCGTAATGACAATATCACTGGGTATGGTTCGCAAAACACTGGCGGAGCATCTTATGGATACTTCTTCACTAAAGAGTTGCGCGTAAATGCAAACTACGGCACTGGATTTAAAGCGCCATCTTTCTATGATTTGTACTATCCGAACTATGGGGTAGCAACGATTAAGCCAGAAAAAAGTCAAAATACGGAGGCTGGTATTCATTATGAAACACTCCCTTACGATATTCATTTTGTGGTCTATAACAACACCATCACAAACTTGATTCAATACACAACCCTTGGCTGCCCAGTGGGATTCTCAATGGGTTGTGCAAGTAATGTAGCATCCGCCAAAATCTCAGGTGCATCGCTTGGTGGCGTTGGTCGACTAGGGGATTTCACTTTGAAAGGATCTTTTGATCAACAAAATCCAGTGGATCAATCGACCGGCTATGTGCTTGCCAAAAGGGCTAAGCAATTCGGTAACGTTAGTGTTGAATACAAAAAGAATGCTGTAGCTGTAGGTGCCGAAGGAACATTCCAGGCGCAACGATATGACTATGGCAATACTGGTTCTATGAATGGTTATGGCATTGCTAATTTATACGGCAGTTATGAGTTTGAGAAAGACTGGAGTCTATTTGCACGCTGGAACAATGTGTTTAATAAAAACTACCAGCTCAGTTATGGCTACGTCACTCCTGGATCCAATGTATTTGTTGGCATTCGATACGCGATGAAATAAAACGCTATGAATAATTTGCCACCCTTGGGTGGCTTTTATTTGTGGAAAACTATTTATGCCAAATTTAGAGAGCTTACATAGTAGGGCTTGCGCAGAAGGTCGAGATACCTATGTTGATCCCATTTCTGGATATCAAGTATTGACCAGTAATGCATTATTAAAGCAGGGAAGATGTTGCGGTAATTCATGCAGACACTGTCCATATGGGCGATTTAATGTACTCGGTGTTGATAGCCCAGAATCACCGATGGCAAACCCTGTCCTAATTAACTGGGCTCCAAAGCAGGGTGGTTTAAACATTCTTTTTTGGTCAGGCGGCAAGGACAGCTTTTTAACTTTGATGCATTTGTTGGACGAGGGCAAGAATGTAATCTTGCTCACTAGTTTTGGCGCGCATACTAATCGAGTTTCTATACAAGATATTCACATTAAGGATATTGCCAAACAGGCGGAGTTCTTTAAGGTGCCTCTCTGCCTAGTACCGTTGTATCCAAATACCGATTATCAAGAGTCTATCGAGGCTGCTTTGAGTATGATGCGTACGCAAGCGGAATTACCAATTGAACGCTTGGTTTTTGGAGACTTACATCTGCAGGATATACGTCAGTGGCGCGTCAACGCTTGGCAGGGTTACGAAATTTATACGCCTCTGTTTAATGTCCCCTATGACGAACTTTTGCAAAAGCTTTGGAATTACCAAGAGAGCCTAAGTCTTGCGATTACCCTCTCCACTGAGGTGCAGTTGGGCAATGGCGATCACTCCATGCTTCCAATAGGCACGCCTTATGATTCGAAACTGGTATCTCAATTGCAATCTGCTGGCTTGGATGGGATGTTGGAAAACGGTGAGGGGCATACCTTAGTCCTCCCAAGGGCTTCCTGAGGTTGGTATGAGATTGTTCTTAATTGCTGCGTTGCAATAAATTTGAGCGAATTCAAGAGCATGCCTCATTGCTGTGAATGCTATGGGCATTCCAGGGTAAATAGACCTCTTTAGGAGGTAAAAAAGCCTACAATATAGGGTCTAGGAGCAAGCATTAATGACCGCATTAGATAAGCATCCCGAAAAGAACCTGATTCGCCTGCAGTTGAGCCAAAACTCGGTCCTAAAAAGCTTGGATCCGGCTGCAATGGCCGATTTAGAGCGCCACTTAGAGATCTCCGACCTCAAAAAGTCTGAAATATTGCTTCATCAAGGTGACCACCAGATGGAGCAGTACTTTGTTTTGGATGGCATTCTGAAGCGGATTGTTTCTAGTGCGGATGCAAAAGAGATGATTCTGCGTTTTGCCATCGAAAAAGATATTGAGACTAGCTATGCTGCATGGCGCCTGAAGACGGCTGCCCCCTACAGCATTGCCTCTGTGACCAAGGCCCGCGTGGCTCGGATGCCTCTGAAGAAGTGGGCGGAGTTCCTGGATCAGCACAAGATCCTTAAAGAGAGTTTTGAGTTTGAAGTCATGCGCCTGATGAGTGAAATCATGGCCCACACGATTACTTTGCACATGCTCGATGCCCCGGGCAGGGTGGAGCGTTTCTTGCGTAAATACGAGGATTTATTTGAGCTCCTCCCCAAGAAGGAGCTGGCGGCCTACCTCAATCTCTCTCCAGAGACCTTGAGCCGCCTTAAAACAAAGCATAAAGAGCTTTTTGTATAGCTAGCCACCCCCGTAATTACAGGATTTAGAGGGAAATTGACCGAAGTCAATGATGAACCCCCTCCCCAAGCCTAATATTCATTTCAGCCTAAGCGGGGTCAAAAATCCCGCAGTGCGATTAATAACTAAATTGGAGACATTAGCGAAAGCTAGATTGCGTTTGCTCTTTGCGGGTGATTTGCGATTCTTAAAAAATTTCTATGACAACAGATAATCAAAACACACAGTTAACGGATGGCTTCCATCTCGTCATTGATGCCTTAAAGGCAAACGACCTTGATACGATTTTCGGTCTGGTTGGTATTCCAATTACCGACTTATGTCGTTTGGCGCAGGCTGAAGGTTTGCGTTTTATCGGCTTCCGTCACGAACAGCATGCTGGTAATGCTGCAGCGATTGCTGGTTACATGACACAAAAGCCAGGCATTTGTATGACTGTTTCTGCTCCTGGTTTCTTGAATGGTTTGACAGCTCTCGCTAATGCAACTGTGAACTGCTTTCCAATGATTTTGATCTCTGGTTCTAGCGAGCGTGAAATTGTTGACTTGCAACAAGGTGACTACGAAGAGATGGATCAGCTCAACGCGGCTAAGCCATATTGCAAAGCAGCTTATCGTATTAATCACATTGAAGATATCGGCATCGGTTTTGCACGTGCAATTCGCGCTGCAGTTTCTGGTCGTCCAGGCGGCGTGTACCTAGATTTGCCAGCTCAATTGCTTGCACAAACTATGCCTGTTGAAGAAGCCAAGAAATCGATCTTCAAAGTAATCGATCCAGTTCCACGTCAAATTCCGGCAGCTGATGCAGTTGCTCGTGCGTTAGATGTGTTGAAGGGCGCCAAGCGTCCATTGATTCTCTTGGGCAAAGGCGCTGCTTATGCTCAAGCGGATAAAGAAATTCGTGATTTGGTTGAGAAATCAGGTATCCCATACCTACCAATGTCTATGGCTAAAGGTTTGTTGCCAGACAATCACCCACAATCTGCTTCTGCAGCGCGCTCATTTGTATTGGCTGAGGCTGATGCAGTGTTGTTAGTTGGCGCTCGTTTGAACTGGTTGTTGGCACACGGCAAGGGTAAGACTTGGGGCAAAGAGCCTAAGAAATTTATCCAAATCGATATTCAGGCAAACGAAGTTGATAGCAACGTACAAATTGCTGCTCCATTGATTGGTGATATTGGTTCATGTGTAGGTGAGCTATTGAAAGGTATTTCCGCTGTTCCGAAGCCAAGCGCTGAGTGGATTGCAGCAATCAATGAGAAAAAAGATAAGAACATGGCGAAGATGGCTGAAACATTAGCCAAAGAAGCTAACCCAATGAACTTCCATGGCGCATTGCGTGTGATTCGTGATGTGATCAAGAAGAACCCAGACGTGAACTTGGTAAACGAAGGCGCAAACACACTCGACTATTGCCGTGCAATCGTTGATATGTATAAGCCACGCAAGCGCTTTGACTCTGGTACATGGGGCATTATGGGTATTGGTATGGGTTACTCCATTGGTGCCGCTGTTATTAGCGGTCTGCCAACAGTTGCAGTTGAGGGTGATAGCGCATTTGGTTTTAGTGGTATGGAATTGGAAACGGTTTGCCGCTACAACTTACCAATCACGACTGTTGTGTTTAACAACAATGGTGTATACCGCGGTACTGATGTGAACCCAACAGGTGGTGCTGATGTTGCGCCGACTGTGTTCGTTAAAGATGCGCGTTACGACAAGATGATTGAAGCCTTTGGTGGTGTTGGTTACTACGTAACTACTCCAGCAGAATTAGAAGCAGCGTTAACAGAAGCGATTGCTGCCGGTAAACCAGCCCTCATCAATGCTGTTATTGATGAAACTGCAGGTACTGAGAGTGGACGTTTAACGAACTTAAACCCATCCACAGCAGCTGCTAAGAAGTAAACCAAGATAAATTTAGAAGCAAACAAGAAAGACTTAAGGAGAAACAAACATGACTAAACCATTAGACGGTATTCGCATTATTGACTTCACACACGTACAAGCAGGTCCTGCATGTACTCAGTTGTTGGCTTGGTATGGCGCTGACGTTATTAAAGTAGAGCGCCCAGGTGCTGGCGACGTTACACGTAGCCAATTGCGTGACATCCCAGGTGCTGACGCGTTGTACTTCACTATGCTGAACGGTAACAAGCGTTCTTTGACTTTGGATACTAAGACTCAAGAAGGAAAAGAAGTTTTAGAGAAGATGATCAAAACTTCTGACGTAATGGTTGAGAACTTTGGTCCAGGCGCATTGGATCGCATGGGATTCTCTTGGAAGCGTATTCAAGAATTGAACCCAAAAATGATCATGGCTTCTGTAAAAGGCTTTAGCGATGGTCACTCATACGAAGACTTAAAGGTATATGAGAACGTTGCTCAGTGTGCTGGTGGTGCTGCTTCCACAACTGGTTTCTGGGATGGTCCCCCTACAGTTTCTGCTGCTGCTTTGGGCGACTCAAACACTGGTATGCACTTGGCAATCGGTATTTTGACAGCGTTGATGCAACGTGAGAAAACTGGCCGCGGTCAAAAAGTATCTTGCTCAATGCAAGACGCTGTGTTGAACTTGTGCCGCGTGAAGTTGCGCGATCAACAACGTTTGGACAAAGTTGGTTACTTGGAAGAGTATCCACAGTATCCGCACGGTACATTCTCTGACGTAGTTCCACGTGGCGGTAACGCTGGTGGTGGCGGTCAGCCAGGTTGGGTGTTGAAGTGTAAGGGTTGGGAAACAGATCCAAACGCATACATCTACTTCACTATTCAAGGTCACGCTTGGGAGCCAATTACTAAGGCTTTGGGCAAACCAGAGTGGGCAACTGATCCAGCGTACATGACTGCTGAGGCTCGTCAAGACAAGATTTTTGACATCTTCGCAACCATCGAAGATTGGCTCAAAGACAAGACTAAGTATGAGGCTGTAGACATCCTCCGCAAGTTCGATATTCCATGTGCTCCAGTTCTCTCAATGAAAGAATTGGCTGCATCACCAGACTTGCGTAAGAGCGGTTCTATCGTTGAAGTTGACCACAAAGTACGTGGTAAATATTTGACAATCGGTAGCCCAATCAAGTTCTCTGATTTGGAAATCGAAGTGAAGCCATCTCCAGTATTGGGTGAGCACACTGATGAAGTGTTGGCTGACCTAGGCTATGGCAAAGATGAAATTGCTAAGTTGCACGCAGCAAAAGCGGTTTAATAAAAAATAGGAATCTGCTTAACGGCAGTTTCTTGTAGTTATCTTTAGGGCGCTCCTTGTGGGCGCCTTTTTTATTCTATAGACTGGTCTTATGAAGACAAGTATTGATTTACACCAATTAGTGGAGTGCGTAGGTGATGCCATCATCGTGGCTGATGCCCATGAAAAGATCGTGCTTTGGAATCCTGCTGCCACTCGTATCTTTGGATATTCGGAGCAAGAGGCTCTCGGCCATACGCTTGACCTCATTGTTCCTGAACGTCAACGTCAAAAACATAATGAGGGTTACAACCACTCCATGGAGACGGGAACAACGCGTTATGGAGCGTCACTATTGAAGGTTCCTGCTAAGCACAAAGATGGGGGCACCATATCAATTGCCTTTACTGTGGGAATGCTTTTTGATGCCTCTGGCAAGGCTAATGGGGTGGTTGCCATCATTCGGGACGAAACAGCCCGCTTTGCAGAAGAGCGAGCCATGAAAAAGCGCCTTTTGGATCTTGAAAATCCCTAGGCTTCACCACATATAGTCGTATAGCGACGCCTATAAAGGCTTAGATGGTCACTGTGCCCAAATATTGGGCACACCTCAATTTTTCCTATTTCCCGCTGGTAAAATTGCCTTAATTCAAAATTTTCATTCTTATTAGGACTTAAACCATGGCAAAAGCACTAGAAGGGGTCAAAATCCTCGACTTTACGCACGTTCAATCAGGCCCAACCTGTACTCAGTTACTGGCTTGGTTTGGTGCGGACGTAATCAAAGTGGAAAAATCCGGCGAAGGTGATGCAACACGCGGTCAGTTGCGTGATATCCCTGATGCCGACAGTTTGTATTTCACGATGTTGAACCATAACAAGCGTTCTATTACCGTGAATACCAAAACCCAAAAGGGTAAAGAAATTCTTGAGCGCCTCATTAAAGAGTGTGACGTTTTAGTGGAGAACTTTGCTCCAGGCGCACTTGATCGCATGGGCTTTTCTTGGGAACGCATTCAAGAGCTCAACCCGATGATGATCATGGCCTCTGTAAAAGGTTTTGGTCCTGGCCCATACGAAGACTGCAAGGTGTACGAGAACGTAGCGCAATGCGCGGGTGGGTCTGCATCAACTACTGGTTTTGATGATGGCCCTCCAATGGTGACTGGTGCACAAATCGGTGACAGTGGTACTGGCTTACATTTGGCATTAGGTATTGTGACTGCGCTTTATCAACGTACTCACTCCGGTCGTGGTCAGAAAGTGTTGGCAGCAATGCAGGACGCTGTATTGAACTTGTGTCGTGTGAAGTTGCGCGATCAACAACGTTTAGAGCGTGTTGGCTTGATGCAAGAGTACCCGCAGTTCCCAAATGGTGAGTTTGGCGACTCCGTGCCCCGCGCCGGCAATGCCTCTGGCGGTGGCCAGCCTGGCTGGATTGTTAAGTGTAAAGGCTGGGAAACCGATCCTAATGCCTATATGTATGTGATTGTTCAGGCTCCAGTTTGGGAGGCGATTTGCAAAGTAATCGGTCGTGAAGATTGGATTACCGATGTACGTTTTGCATCACCAATGGCGCGCTTGCCACACCTCATGGAAATTTTCGGCGAGATTGAAAAGTGGACCATGACCATGACGAAGTTTGAGGTGATGGATGTACTGAATCAATATGACATTCCATGCGGCCCAATTTTGTCCATGAAAGAAATCGCCGAAGAACCTGCATTGCGTGCCACTGGCACCGTGGTTGAAGTGGATCACCCAATTCGTGGCAAGTACCTCACTGTTGGTAATCCAATCAAGATGTCTGATAGCCCAACAGAGGTGACACGTTCTCCATTGCTTGGTGAACACACTGATGAGATTCTTCATGAGTTAGGTTACACCACTGACGATTTGATTTCTCTCCGTCACGACAAGGTGATCTAAGATGCGGGTTGCTTTGATTGGAAGTGCGGATTTTGGTAAAGCGGCTTTAGATGCTTTTTTAGATCGCGGTGACGAAATCGTTGCCGTTTTCTGTCCACCAGACAATCCAAAATCAAGCAAACCGGAAGTCTTAAAAGAGGCTGCGCTAGCAAGGGGTCTAACCCCCTTGCAGTTCCCATCACTGAAGGGTCCAGAGGCTGCTCAAGCCATGATTGATAGCAATGCCGATATCTGTGTAATGGCTTATGTCATTCAGTTTGTGCCGCAAGAGCTATGCAAGATCCCTAAGCACGGCACCATTCAATATCACCCATCTTTACTGCCAAAGTATCGCGGCCCAAGCGCTATTAACTGGGCAATCGCATTGGGGGAGGAAAAAACGGGTTTAACGATTTTCCGTCCATCCGATGGCCTCGATGAAGGCGAAGTGATTTTGCAAAATGAAGTCGCTATTGGTCCTAACGATACTTTAGGAAAAATCTACTTTGATCATCTTTTCCCGATCGGCGTTAAAGCATTGCTCGAAGCTGCTGACTTAGTAGCGGCAGGAAAGCATCAAGAAATCGTTCAAGATGAATCACAAGCTAACTATGAAGGTTGGTTTGATGCGAACGCTGCGCAGATTCATTGGGCTACACACATCAGTCAAACTTATAACCTCATTCGCGCTTGCAATCCTGCGCCTGGTGCATGGACGAAGTTTGGTGAGCAAAAGGTTCAGATCTACGATTGCCACAAGCACGTAGCTGCAACATTTGGTGCCGTCAAAGGCAAGCCTGGAGAAGTAACTCAGATCACGCTAGATTCCTTCTTCATTACCTGCCACGGCGGACAGATTGAAGTCCTGAAGGCTAAAGGCGCCGCAGGAAAAGTCACTGGTGCTGAGTTAGCTAAAGAGTTAAATCTACAAGTAGGGCAGTTCTTCGCCCTGTAACAAGTACGCCTAGAGACTAAATCTCTAGGTTATCAATCAGGCGAGTCTTGCCAAGCTTGGCCGCTGTCAGAATAACGAGCGGCTCACCAGCCTGCAATTGCTCATTAGAAGCAGGGGCTAAATCACTTTGCTGACGAATAGCGATGTAATCTGGTTGCCAACCACGTTTTGCTAAAGATGCAACAGCCGCCTTCTCAATTTCAGAAATTGATTGGCTGTTGAGATCCTTCAACTGCAGAACACGTTCACGAACTTCTTTCAACGCCTTTTGCAATTCAGGTGCTTCGGCTCGCTCCTCAACAGAAAGGTAGCCATTACGGGAAGAGAGGGCGAGACCATCTTCTGCACGAATAGTTTCGCCAGGAATAATGTCAACCGGCAAAGCAAACTGCTTAGCCATCTGACGAATAATCATCAACTGTTGGTAATCTTTTTTACCAAACACGGCAACCTTGGGCTGAACGCAAGAGAATAGCTTCAATACGACTGTACAAACCCCTTTAAAGAAGCCTGGGCGGAACTCACCCTCAAGGATGTCGCCTAATTGCTGTGGCGGATCAACTCGGTACTCTTGTGGTTGTGGATAAAGATCTCGCTCAGTAGGCGCAAATAAGATATATACACCTTCTTTTTCTAGCTTATCGATATCGGCTTGCATGGTGCGCGGGTAGCTATCAAAATCTTCATTAGGGCCAAATTGCAAACGGTTCACAAAGATGCTGGCGACTACAGGATCCCCATGCTGTCTCGCTAAGCGCATTAGAGAGAGGTGACCCTCATGGAGGTTGCCCATGGTTGGTACAAATGAAGCGCGGTTTTGGCCGCGCAGGTGATCACGCAATTCCTGAATGTCGCTAATGATTTTCATGCAACAGGGGTATAGGCAAGACGCACATAAATTGGCGCATATGGCTCAGCTTGAGTGATTTCAACCAAAGCTTCACGTGAGAGCTCAAGCATTGCGATGAAGTTCACGATCACCACCGGAATGCCTTTGCCTGACTTAATTGCGTCTTCAAATAGCTCGCCGAACTCTACAAATTTAGTGCCTTGTAAGCGGCGCAAGATGCGTGTCATGAAATCGCGTACTGACAATTCTTCACGGGTAATGGTGTGATGCTGCGTGAGCTTGGCGCGGTGTAAAACATCACGCCAAGCTGCTTGTAAGTCTTCTACATTGACATCGGGCCATGCAATTGCAATAGTGGTGTCGACATAGCCATGAGCTACTTGGAAGTCGCGACCTTGTTGTGGAATCTGATCAAGCTCTTGTGCTGCAAGTTTCATGCGCTCGTACTCGAGCAGGCGGCGAACCAACTCTGCACGTGGATCTTCCACTTCCTCTTCGCTGTCTGCTTTCTTCATTGGCAGTAGCATGCGAGATTTAATTTCAATCAACATAGCGGCCATGAGTAAATACTCAGCAGCTAGCTCAAGATTGTGATGGCGAATTTGATCGATATAGCTCAGATACTGTTGAGTAACCTGCGCCATTGGAATATCCAGAACGTTGAAGTTCTGTTTGCGAATCAGATACAGCAATAAATCTAGTGGACCTTCAAATGCCTCTAGAAAAACTTCTAGTGCATCAGGTGGAATATAGAGATCAGTGGGAAGCTTAAAAAGCGGTTCGCCATACAGTTTGGCGAACGCTTCCGACATGCCATCTGTAACTGATGGAGTGCTATCTAGTAAATCGGATATTGGCTGAGTACTGGGCTCAGTCATTCGAATAAACGTAAGCGCGTTGCTTGAGTTTTGCAGCTTTGGCGCGACGCTGATCTTCAACACTCAATGGCTCTTTGTCCCATAGGAGGGCGCGACCAGCTTGCTGTTCAGCCTCGAGGTTTGGATGCTCGGTCTTGAGTTCATTTAAGAACTGGGTGAATTCAGATTGATATCGTGCCATGACATTTCCTAAAATACTCAATAAATTCAATAACTTATGAAATTAATACAAAAGTTATCTAGGGACTACAACCACCATTATAGGTGTTTTTTTAGGGGCTTTTTATAAGTTTGCCGCCAGCAAAGCCTCAATTTGAGGGGCTTCAACTCGGGTCATTAGGTGCTTGTATGCCTTGATGGGGTTCTTGCTGGAAAGGGGGGTGTTAATGTCCGCCCAGGAGAGGGGTGGCAAAGAGAGAAATTCCTCAACTCCAGCAGCAACTTGGGGAATGACCGGCTTGAGATACAGGCTGAGCATTCGGAATGCTTCCAAGGTAATGCTGCAAACGCGCTGCAAATCTGCTTCACGTACTGGATCTTTAGCAATTTCCCATGGCTTGTTCTCATCGACAAAGCCATTTACCTTGTCCGCAAGCTCCATTACGGTGCGTAGTGCTTTCGCATATTCACGGCCCTCATAGAGGTCGGCAATTTTTTCGCTTGATGACGCAATTTCTTTTAGTAGTGGATTGTTCATTGCTTCATCAGAAACAATCCCGCCAAAACGCTTCACCAAGAAGCCAGCACTGCGACTTGCAATGTTGATGTACTTGCCCAATAAGTCGCTGTTAACCCGTGCAACAAAATCTTGAAGATTTAAATCTAAATCTTCCATGCTGTCATTCAGCTTAGTTGCGAAGTAATAACGGAACCATTCAGGATTAAAGCCGCACTCAATCACACTGTTTGCAGAGATCAGTGTGCCGCGTGACTTGCTCATCTTCTCACCATCAACTGTTAAGAAGCCATGCGCAAATACATTGGTTGGTGTACGGTAACCAGCAAATTGCAAAGTAGCAGGCCAAAACAACGTGTGGAAGTACAGAATATCTTTACCGATAAAATGGTATTGCTCAGTTGTTGTGTCTGGCTTAACCCATTCATCAAAATTCATGCCTTTAGTCTGGCAATAATTGAGGAAGCTAGCATAGTAGCCAATAGGTGCATCTAGCCAAACGTAGAAATACTTACCAGGCGCATCTGGGATCTCAAACCCGAAATACGGGGCGTCGCGGGAGATATCCCAGTCACCCAGCTTGCTCTCTCCGGGCTGCCCTACCCATTCTTTCATCTTGTTGCGAGCCTCTGGCTGCAGAGGTGTTTTTACTTGAGTCCAGTCGCGCAAGAACTCTTCACAACGCGGATCGGATAACTTAAAGAAATAGTGATCGGAAATCTTTTTAATCGGTGTTGCACCACTAACAACTGAGAACGGATTCTTAAGGTCGGTAGGTGAGTATGTTGCACCACACTTCTCGCAGTTATCGCCATATTGATCTTTGGCGCCACATTTCGGGCATTCACCTTTGATGAAGCGATCGGGCAGAAACATTTCCTTGACGGGATCGTAAGCTTGCTCAATAGCTCGCTTCTCAATTAACCCTGCATCACGCAGCTTTATGTAAATGCTCTGCGCGAGTTTTTCATTCTCCGGGCTATCGGTGGTGTAGTAGTTATCAAACGAAATGAGGAAGTTGTCAAAGTCACGCTTATGCTCTTTCCAAACATTTGCGATCAATTCTTTTGGTGTAAGACCTTCTTTTTCAGCGCGCAACATGATGGGGGTGCCGTGGGTGTCGTCAGCGCCAACGTAATGAACTTCATGACCACGCATTCTTTGAAAGCGTACCCAAATATCGGTTTGTACATACTCCACCAGATGGCCAATATGGATCTGACCATTGGCATACGGTAGGGCGGAGGTAACAAGAAGGCGGCGTTGGGAACTGCTCATGTAATGCGTACTTAAATAAGAAGGTTAAAGAGTTAAATGGTGTGCAGCACTCAATTATGCTGGCTTATGCAGTGATTTTAGTCTGCGGTTAAAGTAAAGCACCGTGAAGCTTCATAAACCCCGATAAACTTCAGCTCAGCCCGACCTTAGAGAGTATTTTATGGCAGCAAAACCAACCATTCAGATGTCCCATGCCTCCGTGCCCGTAGTGCACGAGGTTGAGGTTATGGATGAAATGGGGCGCCTTAAAAAGACCCATATTCCTGGTGAGCGTCCTTTAACCATCTACCTGGATAAGCGTGAGGTTGTAACGCTTATGACCTTAGGAAGCGCTCCGGAAGCCTTGGTCTTGGGTTATTTGCGCAATCAGCGGCTTGTGGAGTCTCCAGACGATATCGAGAGTATTCAGGTTGACTGGGAGACAGATTCTGCTGCCGTTAAAACCCGCCGGAGTACGGTGGATATTGACGCCCTGACGAGCAAGCGGGTTGTGACAACGGGTTGTGGGCAGGGCACCATGTTTGGTGGCTTGATCGAGGAGATGGATGAGATTCAACTTCCTGAAGGTCCGACATTGTCCCAAGAGGCAATAGTTGCTCTAATTGACTCCATCCGGATCCATGACACGATTTACAAGAAATCTGGCTCGGTCCATGCCTGCGCCGTTTTTGAGAGAGATGACAATGAGGGCGTACGTCTTCTGCATTTCATTGAGGATGTTGGCCGTCATAACGCGGTTGACTCAATTTCTGGCTTGATGTGGTTGGCCAATAAGCCTGGCAGAGACCTCATTTTCTTTACAACGGGGCGCCTGACCTCGGAGATGGTCATCAAGGGTGCCCAGATGGGTATTCCCTTCCTGTTGACTCGCTCGGGTGTCACCTTGATGGGGCTAGAGCTGGCTCGCAAAACCAATCTCACCATCCTGTCCCGCTGCTCTGGTAAACACTTTGAGATCTATAACGCGCCGGAGAGGGTCGTTTTTAGCCAAAAACCCCAATAAATTCATGGGCAGGTAAGGGCGAAGGTTTTACAATTCGCCCATGACTATTAAATCTGACCACTGGATCCGCCGCATGGGCGAGCAAGGCATGATCAGCCCATTTGAACCTGGGCAAGTTCGCCAAGACGCCGCCGGTAACAAAATCGTGAGTTATGGCACTTCAAGCTATGGCTATGACATTCGTTGCGCAGACGAATTCAAAATCTTTACTAACATCAATAGCACCATTGTTGATCCGAAGAATTTCGATGAGCAATCCTTCGTTGATTTCAAGGGTGATGTATGCATCATTCCACCGAATTCATTTGCACTAGCAAGAACGGTTGAGTACTTCAAGATTCCACGTAGCGTATTAACCGTGTGCGTTGGTAAGAGTACATATGCACGTTGCGGCATTATTGTGAACGTGACTCCATTCGAGCCAGAGTGGGAAGGTTATGTCACTTTAGAGTTTTCGAATACTACGCCATTGCCCGCCAAGATTTATGCTGGCGAAGGTTGTGCACAAGTACTCTTCTTTGAGAGTGATGAAGTGTGTGGCACTTCTTATAAAGATCGCGGTGGTAAGTATCAAGGTCAGCGGGGCGTTACCCTGCCTAAGACCTAAGCCATTACGGCAGTGCGTAAATTATTTCCGTTTAATCGCCGTCCTGCGCGAATTAACTTAGATGAATATCGCGCAACACTATCGCGCACTGAAGTTGCGCGTCCAGAAAATAATTTTTATCACTGGCTGTTAGGTACCACCTGGAGCAGCTTCATGCTGCTGGTTGTCTTTGTTTATCTCGGGGCCAATCTCTTATTTGCATTTGCCTATTTAGCTTGCGGTGATGGCGCTATTACCAATGCCAAGCCAGGATCATTGTTGGATACATTTTTCTTTAGCGTGCAAACTATGGCAACAATTGGCTACGGTCGCATGACGCCTATAGGTAGCTGGCCAAATGCAATTGTGACTTTTGAAGCCTTTTTTGGAATTGTGTATTCCGCATTAACCACTGGTTTGGCTTTTGCGCGATTCACTAGACCTACTGCTGGTGTGCGCTTTTCTAAGGTGGCGGTTGTTGGAAGTCATGATGGCATACAGACTTTTAAGTTTCGCGTAGCGAATGATCGCAGTTCGCACATTGTTGAAGCGCAACTGCGACTTTGGTTAATTGCCGAAAGCATGACTGCTGAAGGGGAGCGTTATCGTCGTTCAGTCGAATTGCAGTTACATCGTTCTGAGAGCCCAGTATTCTCATTAACCTGGACTGCAATGCATAGTATTGACGAGACAAGCGCCTTAAAGGATTACTTGGGTAAAGCGGCAATTGAGCGTCAATGGCATTTACTGATTACCTTTACGGGTTATCACGAGAGCTTAGCTAACCAGGTCTATGCTCGCCATGTTTACTTGCCTAAAGATGTGCAGCAAAATGCGACTTTCATCGATATAGTGACAGCATTACCAGACGGCGATCGAGTAATTGATCTAACCAATTTTGATAAGTGGGTTCCGAATACATCGGACAAGTTAGTAGGGGAGTATTTATGAAATTTCGTTTCCCAATCATCATCATTGATGAGGACTTCCGCTCCGAAAATATTTCGGGCTCGGGAATTCGTGACCTAGCCGAGGCGATAGAGAATGAGGGTATGGAGGTTATTGGCTTAACTAGCTATGGCGACCTTACTTCTTTTGCTCAGCAGGCCTCTCGTGCATCTACCTTCATTGTTTCGATCGATGATGAAGAGTTTGATTCCGATTCTGAAGACCATGATCTTCCTGCTTTAAATAACCTACGTGCTTTTATTACTGAAGTTCGTAAACGCAATGAAGATATTCCAATCTTCTTGTATGGCGAGACTCGCACTTCACGTCATATGCCTAATGACATCTTGCGTGAGTTGCATGGCTTCATTCATATGAATGAAGATACGCCCGAGTTTGTTGCGCGCCACATTATTCGTGAAGCAAAAGTGTATTTAGATTCTCTGGCGCCACCATTTTTCCGTGCTCTCACTAATTACGCCTCTGAGGGTTCTTACTCTTGGCATTGCCCAGGCCACTCTGGCGGCGTTGCTTTCTTAAAGAGCCCAGTAGGCCGTATGTTCCACCAGTTCTTTGGTGAGAACATGCTCCGTGCTGACGTTTGTAATGCTGTTGAAGAGCTTGGTCAACTCCTTGATCATACTGGCCCAGTGTTGCAGAGCGAGCGCAATGCCGCCCGCATCTTTAATGCCGATCATTTGTTTTTTGTCACTAACGGAACCTCTACTTCAAATAAGATTGTTTGGCACTCCACCGTTGCTCCTGGCGACGTAGTCTTGGTTGACCGAAATTGCCATAAGTCTGTGATTCATTCCATCACTATGATGGGCGCAATCCCTATCTTCTTAATGCCCACCCGTAATCACTTAGGCATCATTGGTCCGATCCCGAAAGAAGAATTTGAGTGGAAAAACATCAAGAAGAAAATTGATGCCAATCCATTCATTAAGGATAAGAATGTTGTGCCTCGCGTCATGACACTGACTCAAAGCACTTATGACGGCATCGTATACAACGTTGAGATGATTAAAGAGATGCTGGATGGCAAAGTAGATTCCTTGCATTTTGACGAAGCTTGGTTACCACACGCTGCGTTCCATCCTTTCTATAAGGATATGCATGCAATAGGTTCAGATCGTAAGCGCACTAAGAAGAGTTTGATGTTTGCCACCCAGTCAACCCATAAGTTGTTGGCTGGCTTATCCCAAGCATCTCAAGTGTTGGTGCAGGACGCGGAAGATACAAAGTTGGATCGTGACTGTTTCAATGAAGCTTATTTGATGCATACATCAACCAGCCCTCAGTACGCCATTATTGCTTCATGCGACGTCTCTGCAGCCATGATGGAGTCTCCTGGTGGCGCAACGTTGGTAGAGGAATCTATTGCTGAAGCAATGGACTTCCGTCGCGCTATGCGTGAAGTGGATGATAAGTTTGGGGCTGACTGGTGGTTTAAGGTCTGGGGCCCAGATCACTTGGCCGAAGAGGGTATTGGTGAGCGTTCTGACTGGGTATTAGAACCATCCGCTGCTTGGCATGACTTTGGTAAGTTGGCCAAAGACTTCAATATGCTCGACCCAATCAAAGCTACCGTTGTTACGCCTGGCCTAGATATTGAAGGTAATTTTGGTTCGATGGGCATTCCGGCCAGCATCGTTACCAAGTACCTTGCTGAGCACGGAGTTATTGTGGAGAAGTGCGGTTTGTACTCATTCTTCATTATGTTCACAATCGGCATTACCAAGGGTCGCTGGAATACTCTCGTAACCGAGTTGCAGCAGTTCAAAGACCATTTTGATAAAAATGCGCCTTTGTGGAAAGTGTTGCCAGAGTTCGTAGCCAAACACCCACGCTATGAGCGCGTAGGCTTAAAAGATATTTGCCAGCAAATCCATGAGTTCTATAAGAGCCGTGATGTAGCACGTATGACAACAGAGATGTATACCTCAGACATGGTTCCTGCAATGATGCCTTCAGAGGCATGGGCAAAGATGGCGCACAAGCAAGTCGATCGCGTGCCGCTTGACCAACTTGAAGGTCGCGTAACGGCAATGTTGGTAACGCCATATCCTCCAGGTATTCCATTGCTTATCCCAGGCGAGCGCTTCAATAAGCGCATCGTTGACTATCTTTACTTTGCTAGAGACTTCAACGAGCAGTTCCCTGGATTTGAAACGGACATTCATGGACTGGTTAAAACCAGCGTTGATGGAAAAAGCGAGTACTACGTGGATTGCGTTAGACAAGAGCGCGACATTACTCTTTAATCTAGGCCATATCTCGTAATTTGATGCCCCGCAAATGCGGGGCATTTTTATTTAACTGGCTTGTCCAGTTGAAAAGTTACCGGAGCATCTTCATCCGCTTTAGGGGCTGGAGTATCGGGTTTGTTTTCTTCGCTCGTGAAGTTGAAGTCCTGGCTCTCTATGACTGCAGCAGGCTTGTCTAAGAAAGTTGTCACTAGGGCCGGGAAAGCGATTACTACTGCCACCATAACAAGTTGTAAGCCGACCCAGGGTAGCGCACCCCAGTAAATGTCACTGCTCTTCACTTCTTTGGGAGCTACACCCCTGAGATAGAACAGGGCAAAGCCAAATGGGGGATGCATAAAGGAGGTTTGCATATTGACGCAAAGCATGACCCCAAACCAAACCAGCGCAGCACTAGCAGCCGCTTGTGGATTGCCATTCATTGACGCTAACAGTACGGGTGCCAATAGTTTGACGGCCACTGGTGCCAACATCGGCACAACGATGAATGCGATTTCAAAAAAATCTAAGAAGAAAGCTAAGAAGAAAACAAATAAATTCACTACGACTAGAAAGCCAACCCAGCCGCCGGGTAAATTGGAGAAAAGCTCTTCAACCCAAAAGCCGCCATCCACTCCTTGGAATACGACCGAGAAGCAAGTCGACCCAATCAAAATAAAGACCACCATGGCAGTGATGCGCATCGTATTTTGATAGGCCTCCTGAACCAATCCTTTTAAATTGGGGATACTTGCTCTACGAAGCCATGCCAATAGCAACGCACCCATTGCGCCCATCGCTCCAGATTCTGTAGGTGTTGCAATGCCGGTCATGATGGTCCCTAGCACCAGGAAAATCAGAACGGCTGATGGGATGATTCCCATGAGACATTTTTTCCAAAGTGCCCAGCCCTTCAGTGTGATATCGCCCTCAGGAACGGGCGGTAGATAGTCGGGGCGTATACGGCTTAAGAAGAAAGTGTAGAGCGCAAAGAGGGCGATTTGAAGAAGTGAGGGACCCCACGCACCTAAATACATACTGCCCACATCAGCGCTGCCACTTTGGGTTTTCAATTGATCGGCAAGAACTATGAGAACCAGGGATGGGGGTACCAGTTGCGTAATGGTTCCAGAAGCTGCTAAAACGCCTGTAGCGTAGCGCATGTTGTAGCCGTAACGCATCATCACTGGTAACGAGATCATAGCCATGGCGATCACCTGAGCCGCTACAGTGCCGGTGATTGCACCCAAAATAAATCCGACGATGATGACGGAGTAACCCAGGCCTCCACGCACACGCCCAAAAAGCTGCCCCATCGAATCCAGCATTTCTTCCGCAAGACCGCAGCGCTCCAGAATGGCGCCCATGAAGGTAAAGAAGGGGATGGCAAGCAATAGATCGTTGGCGAGCACGCTGCCAAAGATGCGCTGTGGAATGGCTTGTAAAAACGCTATTCCAAAGAAACCTTCATTGATTGCAATCAGGGAGAAGAATAATCCTGCCGCCATCAATGAGAAGGCAACCGGGAAGCCGATCAGCATAAAGACGATCAGTCCACCAAACATTAAGGGCGGCATCCACTCCAATGGAATCATTGCATCGGCTTTTCGTAACGAAGATCTTCGGCGGGTAAGGTGATTTCACCTTTGAGTGCGCCGTAACGCTTAATGATTTCGGATAAGCCTTGTAGGCTCAGCATGAAAAATCCAAATGGGACTACAAACTTAATGGGGTAGCGCGCTAATCCGCCAGAGTTCAGTGAATGCTCCATAACTAACCAGGATGGATAAAAAAGAGTGGTCCATGAGAGCCAAGTGAATAAGATGCAGGCTGGCATCAAAAAGAAAATTAAGCCAAAAAGATCGACCCATAAACGGCCGCGATTAGATAGCTGGGAATAAATTAAATCGACCCGGACATGTTCATTACGTCTCAGTGTGTAGGAGGCGCCCAGCATGACTGCGGCAGCAAAGAGGTACCACTGCAGCTCTAGTGGCCAGTTATTGCTGATATCCAATCCGTAGCGAAGAAGCGCATTGGCTGCAGACACTACGCAAGACAGCAGAATCATGATGCTGGCTGCCTTACCCAGAAGCTGGTTTACGCGATCAATGCCCGCAGAGAGTTTGGACCAAAACCCCATGCAGTTTAGAGGTCTGCACGACCCCGTTTGATTGCTGCAAGAACTTGAGCAGGGGCGGTACCGCCCGCATGTTGACGAGATTGAACTGAGCCATCCACTGTGAGTAATGCAAAAACATCATCGCTGATTAGCTCTGGACGATTATCAAGGCCGCAAGCAAAGCGCAGCTCTGAGAGGCTGAGGTCAGTCAGCATACAGTTTCTGCCAACACAAGCTTTAACCGCATGCGCTACTGCTTCATGCGCGTCACGGAAGGCTAAGCCTTTTTTAACCAAGTAGTCGGCTAAGTCGGTTGCTGTTGCAAAACCTTCTTCTGCCGCCTTCTTCATCACTTCAGCTTTAACTTCGATGTGCGGCACCATGTCAGCAAAAATACGCAAGGTATCTTGCACGGTATCAACAGCGTCAAATAAAGGCTCTTTATCTTCTTGATTGTCTTTGTTGTATGCGAGCGGTTGACCTTTCATTAAGGTCAGCAAAGAAATCAAATCACCATAAACACGACCAGTCTTGCCGCGAGCTAATTCAGGGACGTCAGGGTTTTTCTTCTGCGGCATGATCGAGCTACCAGTACAAAAGCGGTCTGGTAGGTCAATAAAGCCAAAGCGTGGGCTCAACCAAAGAATGAGCTCTTCAGAAAGGCGTGATACGTGCATCATCAAGATAGATGCAAAGGCGCAGAACTCAATCGCAAAGTCGCGATCAGATACTGCGTCCAAGGAGTTGTTGCAGATACCATCAAACCCAAGCGCCTTGGCTACTTGCTCGCGATCGATTGGGTAAGTAGTTCCTGCTAATGCAGCGGCACCTAAAGGTAAGCGATTCAAGCGCGCACGCAAATCCGCTAAGCGGCTTGCATCACGACTAAACATTTCATAGTAGGCCATCAAGTGGTGACCAAATGTAATTGGCTGCGCTACTTGTAAATGGGTGTGACCAGGCATGATGGTGGATGCATGCTTCTCAGCCAAATTTAACAATGCCACACGTAAAGATTTGAGAGTCACAGCAATATCATCGATGCTGCCACGCAACCAAAGGCGTAAATCAGTTGCCACTTGGTCATTGCGTGAACGACCGGTATGAAGACGCTTGCCCGCATCGCCAACCAAAGCAGTAAGGCGCGCTTCAATATTGAGATGAACATCTTCAAGAGCGAGTTGCCAATTAAATTGACCGGACTCGATCTCACTTTTAATTTGTGCCATTCCCTTTTGGATGTCAGCCAAATCTTGGGCGCTAATGATTTTTTGGGTAGCTAGCATCTCGGCATGAGCCAAAGATCCAGCAATATCGACCATTGCAAAGCGTTGATCAAAGCCGATAGAGGCTGTATAACGCTGTACTAGTTCGTCAACGGGTTCGGCAAAACGGGCCGACCAAGCTTGGGCTTTATTGTCTAAGGAATTATTTGATGAGCTCATAAACACAGTATATTGGTGTAGGTCTTTGATTATTTTAAATGTTATGTCCCAAACCCTGAATTCCACCCCCTCGGTAGCCCCAAAGCGCCTTGTAATCGCCTCCCGTGAAAGTCGCCTAGCCATGTGGCAGGCTGAGCACGTCCGAGATTGCCTTAAAACGCTCTATCCCGACTGCGATGTCCAAATTCTGGGGATGACTACCCGCGGTGACCAGATTTTGGATAAAACCCTCTCTAAAGTGGGTGGTAAGGGCCTTTTTGTAAAAGAGCTAGAAACCGCCTTGGAGGATGGTCGTGCAGATTTAGCAGTGCACTCCTTAAAGGATGTACCAATGGTGATGCCGGAGGGGTTTGATCTTTCCTGCGTGATGGCAAGAGAAGATGCAAGAGATGCTTTTGTTTCTAATGATTACGCTAGCTTGGAAGATCTCCCTGCTGGAGCAATTGTTGGTACATCTAGTTTGCGACGCGAATCTGTTTTGCGCGCCAAGTTTCCTCGCCTCGAGATTCAACCCTTACGCGGAAATTTAGATACCCGCATGGGTAAATTGGATAAGGGCGAGTACCAAGCCATTATTTTGGCCGCTGCTGGTTTAAAACGTTTAGGTTTGGAGTCACGCATCCGTGCATTCTTGCCATATGATCCTTATACGCCTGCTGCAGGTCAGGGCGCTTTGGGTATCGAAACTTTAAGTAAGCATCCGAACATCAAGCAATGGCTTACGCCATTAAATGATTTGCCAACTTTGTTCGCTGTTTCTGCCGAGCGCATGGTGTCCCGTCAGTTGGGCGGCTCATGTGAGGTGCCACTAGCTGCGCACGCTGTCTGGGATCAAAATCAAATGCAAATTCGCTCGTTTGTCGCAAGCACCGATGGCAAAGCTATTTGTCTTGCTAACGGTAGTGCGCAAGTGAAATCAGTTGAGGATGCAGAAGCCCTAGGCCTTGCAGTTGCAAAAGATCTGCTGTCACAGGGTGCGGCAGATTTAATCCCAAAGATTTCCAAATAAACGCATTAGTAGCGATGAGTACTAAAACAATCATCGTCACCAGACCTAGCGGCCAGGCGCGTCAGCTGATTGATGTCCTCACTCGTGCAATCGAAGCGAGTGGAGTGGGTAAACGTAGCCTGCCAGAGATACTGTCGCTACCTTTGCTAACAATTGTTCCAAAGTCTGATGAACATTTGGTGGATCATATTGCTACAGCATTAAGTAATGCCGATCTAGCTATCTTTGTGAGTCCTAATGCCATTGAAAGTGTGATGCGTTTATTGGAGCGAGACTGGCAAGACTTTTCCAAAAAGATTATTCCGATTGGTGTGATGGGTGGCAGCAGCAATCTGGCTTTAAAAAACCATGGCATTGGTTTAGAAGAAAATCCAACACCTATCATCATCCCTGGAAATAATGAAAACTGGGACTCGGAGGGTCTGTGGCAGGAGCTTGGATCTCTGCAATGGGATTGGCAAAATAAGAAAGTAGTGATCTTTAAGGGTGAGGGCGGTCGTGATTGGCTGGCTGACACGCTAACGAGAGCTGGCGCTACGGTTGAGACAATCTCTACATACAGACGTGTGCCTTTAGATTTGGATAACCCTGCTTGGCATCTTGTGCGTGAAATGGATTTAAGTAAATCTCTTTGGCTGCTCACTTCTTCTGAGGCGGTGCGTTATCTGGGTGAGGTCATGAAAGATCAATTTACCCAAAACCTCAATGCTGCTAGCGCGCTGTGCCCACATCACAATATTGCTGATGCGGCTGAGCTAATTGGGTTTGGTGAAGTCTTTACCAGCGAGCCTGGTGATGAAGCTTTGATTAAATCTACTTTAGCTTGGTTAACAATATAAAAGCAAAAGCGAAGAACTAAAACTTCACAGCATTCAATAAAGCGGGTAAGAAAATTTCATTTACCAAAATAGGGTGACCCTTTAATCTATAGAGGGTGCGTCGTGCCCATAGAGGTGAACGCAAACCAGGAAAATGTTTGAAAGACTTTTTCCACAATTCACTGCTTTTATCTAAACGAGCAATATCCCGTGGAGGCTTTGCTTTTGAGTGCTTCCGGGTTTTGGCGAATAACACCGCCCCCAGAGGCTTTGTGCCCAGGCGTAGAACGGCATGATTGCTGCCGCTTGAGCTCAGCGTTGGAATAACGCTATGCGCCATTACCAGGGGAACTCCATTAGAGCAAAGCAGTACTTCGCGTACCCTGCAGCGTCTGAGCTTGAAATGAAAATAGCGACTTTCGTCGCTATTGAGTGATTGAGGGCAGTCACGCAAAACCTGAATTTCCAGTTTTTGCCCAATTGCTTTCTCAATTTTTTGGGTGAGAGACCCAGTATCGCTTAGCCATGGTTGCCACTCGCGTGGCGCCCGATGGATTTCACCGGAACCGACTCGATTCCATGCAGAACGGAGACGATTACGGCGAATCATTTTTAGCTACCGCTAAAGTTGCGACGTTGACCGCCAGCCTTTGGCTTCGCAAAACGCGGACCACCTGCTGGACGTGAGTCAGCAGAACGCGCAGGACGTGAGTCAGCAGAACGCGCAGGACGTGAGTCAGCAGAGCGGGCTGGACGTGAATCGCCTGAACCACCACCACCAAAGCGAGACTCTGAACGAGCGCCTGAGCCATAACGACCACCACCACCAGAGCGATTGCCACCAAAGCCACCGCCAGAACGACCACCACCGCCAGAACGACCGCCACCAGGACGACCGCCGCCACCACCAAAGCTTGGCTTGGCTTGTGGCTCAAGACCAGCGATGACTGAAGCAACGATATCTTGCTGTGTAAAGCGTTCGATATTGCGGATCTTGGCGCGATCACGATGTTCAACCAAAGTGATAGCAACACCATTACGACCTGCACGACCAGTACGACCGATGCGATGCGTATAGTCTTCTGGTTTCATTGGCAAGCCAAAGTTAATCACGTGACTAATGCGTGGTACATCAATACCGCGAGCCGCTACGTCAGTCGCAACCAAAATCTTGGTGTGACCTTTACGTAAGGACTCAAGGCGACGCATACGCACAGCTTGAGGCATTGCACCATGAAGGGCAGTAGCTTCGTAGCCATTAGCGCGCAAGGTGTCAGCAATTTTTTCGCTTTCAACTTGAGTGCTTGCAAACACAACCGCTTGATCCAAATCGGCATCAGCCAAAATGTGCTCAAGCAACTTATGCTTGTGAGACATGCTGTCAGCCCAATGCAACTTCTGTTCAATGTTGGCGTGCTTTTCACCTGCGTGAGCGAGTTCAATACGCTTGGCATCTGTGGTCAACTCGTTTGCTAAAGACATAATCTTCGGCGCAAAAGTTGCAGAGAACATCAAAGTTTGGTTACGGCCTGCGCAACGCTTATCAATAGCCTCGAGATCATCGGCAAATCCCATGTCGAGCATGCGATCGGCTTCGTCGATAACGAGTTGTTTTACGTCGTCTAAGCGAATTGCCTTGCTGTCGCACAAGTCGAGCAAACGACCTGGTGTTGCAACAACTAACAATGCACCTTTTAACGCCTGGATTTGCTTGCCGTAAGGCATGCCACCCATAACAGTTGCAATACGGATACCTTTCATGCCACGAACTAAGTTCACCGCATCGGCGGCAACCTGTTGAGCTAATTCACGAGTAGGGCAGAGCACTAACACTTTAGGTTGTGCGCGACCTGGTACAGGTGAGTTGTTCGGGTTGTCTTCGATGAGTTGATTAATCAAAGGCAGTAAAAAGGCTGCGGTTTTACCGCTACCGGTTTGGCTGCTGACCAATAAGTCACCACCAGCTAAGGCTGCAGGAATAACCTGAGCTTGCACGGAAGTGGCTTGGGTATAACCCAGTTCAGCAACGTTTTTAAGGAGTGATGCCGCTAGGGCGAAATTCTGGAATTCATTTCCAGCGCTCTTTGAGTCATGTGACTCGTGTTTAGTTTCTTTAGAAAAAGTCATGCTATTACACATCCCCTTTAAGGGATGTCTCCGTATGTTGCACCCATATTTTTTTACAGGGTGCGATGGTCAAAGGCATCGACCATCAGACAAGCGGCAGCGCGTTTTTGTAACTTCGGTGTTTATGACTTCTAAACGGTACGCTGAAATAGAGCTGGGGGGCGATGAATCAAATTGCTTAAAAAAGCCTCTTATTATGACAGTTTGATGGTTCGATTACAAGGGTTTTCCCGAATTAATTATCATATCGAGATGGAATGGCTCTCATATAGTCTCTTGTCGCCTAGTAATGCTGGAATCATTGATTTCTCAAGTTATTTGCTAGGGACGCTATTCATTATTTTGCTGCCTGGCCCAAATTCACTTTATGTCTTAACGATATCCATTCAAAAGGGTTGGCGTTCTGGTGCTTGGGGTGCAATCGGCATCTTCATTGGCGATTCAATCTTGATGATGGCCGTTGTCTTGGGTGCCGCATCTATTCTGATTTCTTCGCCTTTTATTTTTAGTCTTGTACGTACATTAGGGGCTGTGTACTTAGCCTGGATGGGTTACGGTCTGTTACGAAGCGGTCAGCAGCGTTGGTCAAGGGGACCAGAGGCAAAGACCCATGAGTTTCAAGTGCGCCTGATGCAATTGCATCCACTGTTTTCTGCATTGACGCTATCGTTAACCAATCCTAAAGCAATCTTTTTCTTTATTGCTTTCTTTGCGCAATTTATTCGACCAGAATTTGTACGCCCATTGCATACGTTCTTTTATCTTGCGATTGTTCTGCAGATAATGAGTATGGCTTACTTAGCGTGTCTCATCGTTGTGGGTCAAACCTCTGTAAGGTTCTTTCATGCGCGCCCCCGTTTTGCCACGGCGCTCTGGATGTTGGCGGGAACTTTATTTATTGGGTTTGCAATCAGGTTGCTGTTGGCCTGAAGTATTACTTCAAATAGCGCAATAACCGCTCGGTCATTTTTCCATAGGGAGGGCGCGCTGTCTTTGTTCCTTTGAAGAAATTCAAGCCAAAGAAACCGCGCACTTCAAGAATCGACTTTTGGTGGCTAAAGGTATCAAAGCCTGCTTTGCCGTGATAGCTACCCATACCGCTAGCACCAACACCACCAAAAGGGAGATCTTCAATGGTGATGTGCAGTAGTGTGTCATTGACGGTAACGCCGCCAGAGCGAGTCTCACTCAAAACCCGCTTCATATTCTTTTTGTCTTTACCAAACCAATACAAAGCAAGGGGATTTGGCTTGTTATTTACATAAGCAATTGCTGCAGAGGTATCAGCAACAGTCACGATTGGCAGAATAGGCCCAAAGATTTCTTCATGAAGCACTCGTGCCTCAGGCGGAACATTGGTCAATACGATGGGATCAAACGGCCTTGCTCCGGCACCTGGATTATTAAGAAGGGGAATTGCTTTGGCTCCACGATCTAGCGCATCACTCACTAAGTGTTGCCAGTACTCCAGTTGTCTTTCATCAATCGGGCCGGTTAATTCTTCAGGATTGCTAAATTGAGTTTGTGCTGCAGCTTGTAACTCTTGAATAAATGCCTCTTGAAGACTTGCTTCAATCAAAACATAGTCCGGCGCAATGCAGGTTTGTCCGCCATTCAGCAACTTGCCATAGGTGATCGAGGCAGCCGCATCTTTGAGTTTGGCACTTTTATCAATAATGACGGGAGTCGTACCGCCTAGCTCCAGTGTGACCGGCGTGAGGTTCTCGGCCGCAGCGCGCATCACCTTTTTACCGATTGTGCCGGAGCCAGTAAAGAAGAGATGATCAAAAGGTAACGCCGCAAATTGCTCGGCTACATCGGGACCGCCAGTAGTGACGCAAAATTCTGACGGGTGGAAATATTCTTGAATTAAGCTCGCAATAAATCCGGAGGTGCGTGAGCTACGTTCGGATGGTTTTAGCCAAATACGATTACCAGCAGCAAAGGCAGCGATCGCCGGAATGAGGGCTAATTGAACGGGATAATTCCAAGGACTCAGAATGCCAACTACGCCGAGCGACTGACTTTCAATGTAGGCATGTGAGGCTCCCATGTGAAAAGGAACCTCTCTTTGCTCCGGTTTCATCCATTCTTTAAGGTGCTTGCGAGTGTATTTGCATGCCTGATAAATCATCTGGCATTCAGCAAGTCTTGTCTCTACTGAGTGGCGCACTCCAAAGTCTGCCTCGAGAGCTTTGCAAATTTTCTCTTCATTGGCCTCAATCATTTTTTTAATGCGAGCAATGCGATCTAACCTGACTTCAATCGTAGGGTTTGGTTCAGCAGCAAAGGCTGCCTTAATTTCGTCGAGCTGGATAGTGAAGCGATTCATAGGGGATTATTAGTTGGCAGACATTGAAATAAGGCATTAGGATAAAGCCATGGAAATAAATATCAATAAAAACGAACCTCTTTTAGAGCGTGCAACCCTCGGTGGGGGCTGTTTTTGGTGTCTTGAGGCGGTTTATCAGCAAATTACCGGGGTGAAATCCGTAGTTTCTGGTTACGCCGGTGGCGCAAGGCCTAATCCGACTTATGAGGCTGTCTGCACTGGCGTATCTGGCCACGCAGAGATTGTCGATATTTTGTTTGACCCACAAGTGGTTTCATTTCGGGATTTGCTGGAAATCTTTTTTGTGATTCATGATCCAACCACTTTGAACTATCAAGGCAATGATCACGGAACGCAATATCGCTCTGTCATTTTTACGCATAGTGATGAGCAAACCAAGATTGCTCACGAAGTAGTGGGGGAGCTGGAGGACTCAAAAATTTACTCCAATCCCGTAGTAACGCAGATTGAAGCTGCTCCAACTATTTATCCGGCAGAAGACTATCACCAGAATTATTTTCAGCAGCACCCCAATCAAGGGTATTGCATGGCGGTGGTTGCGCCCAAGCTGGCTAAATTTAGAGCGAAATTTAAATCGCTTATTGCGCCCCAGTATTCCTAAATCTATAAAAGCTTAAGGCGCCAAGCGGTTCACGTGCCACTGGTTTCCTTCTAGCTTGTAGTGCATGCGGTCATGCAGTCTCGAAGGGCGACCCTGCCAGAATTCAATTTCGGCAGGGCGTAGTCGATAGCCACCCCAATGCTCTGGGCGAGGGGGCTTGTCGCCAAATTCTGCTTTGAAGCGTTTTTCCGCCTCTTCTAAAAACTCTCGGTTGGGGATGGCAGCGCTCTGAGGCGATGCCCAGGCACCAATTCTGGAGGCCGGTGGGCGAGAGTGAAAGTACTCATCGCTCTCAGTAGCGCTTACTTTCTCAACAATGCCCTGAATGCGGACTTGGCGCTCTAGTTCGTGCCAATGAAAGAGAAGGGCTGCCTGAGGACGTATGGCTAAATCACGGCCTTTTTGGCTTTCGTAGTTGGTAAAAAAGGTAAAGCCGTTTTGGTCGGCACCTTTTAGTAAGACAATACGGGCTGATGGATTTCCTGCTTGATCTGCTGTTGCCAGGGTCATCGAGTTGGGTTCCGGGCATTCCGCCTTCATAGCTTGTTCAAACCAGAGCTGAAAAAGCTGCAGTGGGTCCTGGGGAACCTCAGTCTCTGATAGCTGGCCAAAGGTATAGTTTTTGCGGAGTTGAGCAATGGAGTCCATTTATTCAGTATAAAGAGAAGCTATGGCAGAAGACAAGATAGAAGACAGCTTAGAGAATCGCCGTTTTGGTGGAGTTTCCCGACTCTATGGACCAGAGCTACGCGAGCGCTTTTTGCATGCAACTGTAGTAGTGGCAGGTCTAGGAGGAGTTGGCTCTTGGGCTGCCGAGGCTTTGGCGCGCACTGGCATTGGACATTTAGTCTTAATTGATTTTGATCATATTGCCGAGAGCAATACAAACCGACAATTGCATGCTTTGGAAGGGCAGTACGGCAAAGCAAAGGTTGAGGCGATGACTCAACGTATTGTGCAAATTAATCCAGAAATCAAACTCACCTCTTGTGATGAATTTTTAGAGCCTGAAAATCTAGACCGACTTATTCCAGAAAATGCATTGGTATTAGATGCTACTGATTCAGTACAAACCAAAATTGCCTTATCTGTTTGGGCTGTTAAAAATCAGCGTGCTTTAGTAATGTGTGGAGCGGCTGGTGGAAAATCTGACCCTACATCTGTGCGTTGTGAAGATCTTTCACGTACCGAACAAGACGCTTTGTTAGCTAAGGTGCGCCAAGGGCTAAGACAAGATCATGGCTTCTCTAGAAATCTTAAGAAAAAGATTGGCATTCGCGCTATTTATTCTCATGAGCCTCGCGCTGGTGCTTCTAGTGGAGGCTTGGCATGCTCGGGCTACGGTTCTACAGTGATGGTAACTGCCGCTTGCGGCTTAGCAGCTGCTGCAGAAATACTCAATCTCATTGCTGCCCAGTAGATTTTTATAAGGAGTGCCTTAAATCTTTAAGGGGATTCCCTGTAGGAATTTACTGATTCTTTTGCAGTCAAAAATAATTTATTGCAAACGCCGCATTGATTTCAAAGACATTTTTATTTAAGTCTATTCAGATTTATTCAATTCGTCACTTTAGTAATTTTCCCCCTCTAGTGCTCATCATCAGTCCTCCCTAGACTTTGCTCCGTTGGTAAGTCGCCAACGACAAATCGAAAGGAGGTCTCTCTTGCAGACTGAACACACTGGCTTAAAGCGCCATCTCAAAGTACGTCATATTCGTTTGATGGCCTTAGGCTCAACGATTGGCGTGGGCTTGTTTCTTGGATCGGCTAGCGCTATACAAATTGCTGGCCCATCTATTCTTTTGGGCTATCTGCTTGCAGGTCTAGTTGCCTTCATTGTTTTGCGTACGCTAGGTGAAATGGCTGTTCATGAGCCGGTAGCGGGATCTTTTGCGGCATATGCCAATACCTATGTAGGCCCACTAGCCGGCTATATGGTGGGCTGGGGCTATTGGTCTTATTGGATTGTGGTCGGTATTGCAGAAGTCACAGCCGTAGGTATTTATATGGGAATATGGTTTCCGGAGACGCCACAGTGGGTCTGGGCCCTTTCTTCCATTGTGATGATGGGCTTAATCAATCTCATTGCTGTAAAGGTATTTGGTGAATTTGAGTTTTGGTTTGCGCTGATCAAGGTGGTGGCGATTGTCGCCATGATTGCACTTGGGGGTGCGGTCATATTATTTGGCTTTACGAATGATTGGCAACCCATCGGCTTAAGTAATCTATGGCAACACGGTGGTTTCTTTCCAAATGGCATTAGTGGAATGCTGCTGTCACTGCAAATGGTTTTGTTTGCTTATGTTGGTATCGAGATGATTGGCTTATCTGCAGGCGAAGCTGAGAATCCACAAAAAACCATTCCGATGGCTATTGATTCTCTGGCATGGCGCATTCTGATTTTTTACATGGGTGCAATTCTTGTGATTTTGGCAATCTTCCCTTGGAATCAAGTGGGTCAGCAGGGTAGTCCATTTGTAGTGATGTTTGAAAGATTGGGCTTACGTGAGGCTGCAGGATTAATTAACTTTGTTGTCATTACTGCTGCACTTTCGTCTTGTAATGCGGGCATCTTTAGTGGCGGACGTTTGTTGTATTCACTATCGTCTAATGGTTACGCTCCCAAGTCATTTTCAAAACTTTCAAAGTATGGTGTTCCGCATCGTGCTGTGATGTCTACAGTCGGAGTCTGCATGACAGGCGTAGTACTGAATTATTTCGTGCCTGATAAAGCTTTTCAATACATGATGGCGGCAGTCACCTTCATTGGTTTGATGGTCTGGATTGCTATTCTCATTACGCAGCTTAAATTCCGTCACTCTCTATCTCAATCTCAAGTAGCTCAATTAGCTTATCGCGCTCCTTGGTGGCCGTATTCCTCGTGGTTCGCTTTGGCATTCATTGCTTTAGTTGTGGTGTTGATGGGCTTTCACGAGGATGCATGGATCGCCTTAATAGTAGGGCCGTGCTTATTGGGCGTGTATCTCGTGATGTTTTATGTCGTGGGCTTGCATCGCAAAACTACAATTCAGCGTCAATTTAAATAATAGGAGATAGCAATGATTATTGGTGTACCTCAAGAGGTAAAAAATAATGAGTTTCGGGTGGGTTTAACGCCTGGTAATGTCAGCGGACTTTGCAAGCAAGGACACTCCGTCTTGATCCAACGAGGTTCTGGGGCACAAATTGGCTTGAGCGATGAAGCATATCGACTGGCTGGCGCTAGCTTAATTAATAGTGCAGCAGAGGTATTTCACAAAGCGGAGATGATTGTCAAAGTGAAAGAGCCTCAGGCACAGGAGTGCGCCATGTTGCGTGAGGATCAAATTTTATTCACATATTTACACTTAGCACCTGACCCCAAGCAAACAATAGCTTTGCTGCAATCTGGAGCTACCTGTATTGCATATGAAACTGTCACAGCTATGAATGGTGTCCTACCTTTGTTGGCGCCCATGAGTGAAGTGGCTGGACGGATGTCTATTCAGGCGGCTGCATCACATCTTGAGAAAACCAATGGTGGTCTGGGTGTTTTGATGGCTGGAGTGCCTGGCGTCTCTCCAGCAAAGATCGTGATTTTGGGTGGCGGCGTAGTTGGACGAAATGTTTTGCAAATGGCCGTGGGTATGGGCGCTGATGTGTGCATCTTCGATCGCGATATTGATCGCTTGCGTCAGATTGATATGTTCTATGGCAATCGAGTGAGAACTTTTTACTCTGATAGCTTGCTGATTGAGCAGGAGGTCTGTGAGGCTGATGTTGTCATTGGGGCAGTCTTACTTCCTGGCGCTGCAGCACCAAAGTTGGTAACGCATGACATGATCAAAAAGATGAAGCCAGGTTCAGTGGTGGTGGATGTGGCTATTGATCAAGGCGGTTGTTTTGAAACCTCTAAACCTACAACCCACGCAGATCCTACATTTGTAGTGGATGGTGTGCTTCATTACTGCGTAGCCAATATGCCGGGTGCGGTCGCCAGAACATCTACCTTTGCTTTAACAAATGCAACTTATCCCTTTGTGGAAGCTTTGGCTAATCGTGGGGTAATGAAGGCACTATCTATTGATCATCATTTGCGCAATGGTCTAAGTGTTCATAAAGGAATCTTAACTTCAGAACCTGTTGCGCAAGCTCAAGGGCTGGACTGCACATCATTTGAGGAGCTATTCGTGGCATAGCCGCTCTATAAGGCAAAACGGGTCCAGTGAACAGGGGATTTAAAATATCTCTCATACGCAGAACATTGCAAAACTGACTGGACCTACTTACATGGATTTTTCAGCATTAACCCTCTCTGCTGGGGTGGTTGCCTTAGCGGAGATGGGTGATAAAACCCAACTGCTTTCATTGATGCTTGCAGCTCGCTATCCAAGGCAAGCGATGGCAATTATTGCTGGTATTTTTATTGCTACGATCGCTAATCATGCATGTGCTGCCTTACTGGGTCATTGGTTGACGACTCTGGTGTCGCCCGATGTCATGCGCTGGATTTTAGGATTGAGCTTCTTAGGTATTGGTTTGTGGTTGTTGGTGCCAGATCATATTGACGACGCTGCTGGATCTAAGGTCGCTGATAAAGCCCTACAAGTATTTTTGCTAACGACCGGCCTGTTCTTTTTGGCTGAGATGGGTGATAAGACACAAATTGCTACTATTGCCCTGGGTGCTCGTTATGAGGATGTAGTCTCGGTAACGGTTGGCACCACATTGGGGATGATGCTGGCTAATGCTCCTGCGGTCTGGATTGGTCAGAAGTTCACCAAGCGGATGCCTATCAAGTGGGTGCATGCCATAGCAGCCATCACCTTTATTGCCATTGGCATTGCTACCTTGATCTGGGCTTGATATAGGCGGCAACCCGTCTGCCAGCCTAGACTTAAAATAGGCTCATGAAAACTGATCTCCCGCAGAGCTTTCGTCGGCTCGAATACCGTCCCCCCGTTTATACCTTCGATCAGGTCGAGCTTGATATTGCTCTAGACCCAGCCAGAACGATTGTTAAAAGTCGAATTGAAGTTCTGCCGGGCAAAAGCATTGAACCAGGGGCTCCCTTGGTATTGGTCGGACATGAGCTCGAGTTCGTCAGCTTACGGATTAATGGTGAAGCCCATCGCCATTTTGAATTAACCCCTGAAACACTCACGATTCATTCTTTGCCAAATGAAGGTAAAGATAAATTCATCGTTGAAATTATTTGTGTTTGTGTGCCAGAGAAAAACACAACCCTGATGGGTTTGTACGTTTCGAATGGCAACTTCTTTACCCAGTGTGAGGCAGAGGGTTTTAGAAAGATTACTTATTTCTTAGATCGTCCAGACGTCATGGCGCGATTCAAGGTAACGCTGCGCGCTCGTGAAGCAGAGTGCCCAGTCTTGTTATCTAACGGTAACTTAATTAATACAGAAAAACTTCCTAATGGTTGGCATAGTGCGACCTGGGAAGACCCATTTCCGAAGCCTTCGTACTTGTTTGCCTTGGTGGCAGGCAAGCTGGAGTGCATTGAAGAGACTATTACTACCAGTAGTGGTGCTAAGAAGCTCTTACAAATTTGGGTTGAGCCGCATGATCTGAAGAAAACGCGTCATGCCATGGACTCTTTGATTGCATCAATCCATTGGGATGAAAAACGCTTTGGCCTGGAGCTGGATTTAGAGCGTTTCATGATTGTGGCTGTTAGTGATTTCAATATGGGCGCGATGGAAAACAAGGGATTGAATATTTTCAATACCAAGTTTGTGCTTGCGCAACCAGAAACAGCGACTGATGCTGACTTTGCCAATATTGAAAGCGTTGTTGCGCATGAGTACTTTCATAACTGGACCGGCAATCGCGTCACCTGTCAGGATTGGTTCCAGTTATCGTTGAAAGAGGGTTTAACCGTTTTCAGAGACCAAGAGTTTTCTGCTGACCAAATGGGTAGTGAATCTGGCAGGGCAGTAAAGAGAATTGAAGACGTCCGCTTGTTGCGTCAGCTGCAGTTCCCAGAAGATGCGGGTCCGATGGCGCATCCAATTCGTCCTGATGAGTACCAAGAGATCAATAACTTCTATACCGTGACCGTGTATGAGAAGGGCTCTGAGGTAGTCCGGATGTACCAAACCCTGCTTGGAAGGGATGGTTTCCGTAAGGGCATGGATTTGTACTTCAAGCGCCATGATGGTCAGGCAGTGACCTGTGATGATTTCTTGATGGCGATGGCTGATGCCAATGGCAAAGACCTGACTCAGTTCAAGAATTGGTACAGCCAGGCAGGGACTCCACGAGTGAAGGTGCAAGAGCATTACGATGCCGCCAAAAAACAGTACCAACTCACGCTGACGCAAAGTTGCGCGCCTAGTCCCGGCCAGCCAGAGAAGAAGCCTTTTCATATTCCATTGAAGATGCGCTTAATTACCAAGGCGAACGATCAAACAGAACAATTGCTGGAGCTGACACAAGATAGTCAGACGTGGACCTTTGACAATATTGAAGAGCGTCCAGTGTTATCGATTAATCGCAATTTCTCGGCACCGATTAACTTAGATTTTGAGCAGTCTGAAGCAGATCTCTTGACGCAATTCTCCAGTGATGACGATGCATTCAATCGCTGGGAGGCTGGTCAAAAACTAGCAATGCAAATGATTCTGAATAATCGCTTGCCAGATGTCCAACTCATTGAGGCCTATCGCAATATTCTGCTTGACCCTAATTTGGATCCAGCCTTTAAAGATCTGGCCCTGACGCTACCTGCTGAGTCTTATTTGTATGAGCAATGTACGAGCGTGGATCCTCAGGAGATATTTACTGCACGCCGCGCCTTCCGCAGAGAAATTGCTAAGCGACTCCAGCTGGAGTGGGCTGCCTTGTATCAACAGATGCAAACACCTGGACCATTTAAGTCGGATGGAGTGGATTCTGGAAAGCGCGCACTTAAGAACTTGGCATTAAGCATGCTGCTTGAAGCGGCGCCTGCAGTGTGGGCACCAATGGCTGCCAATCAGTATCAAATTGCTGACAATATGACTGATCGTTACGCTGCTTTAGCTGCGTTGGTGGTGCATGGTGCAAAACCAGCCAAAGATTGTTTAATTGATTTCTACAACCGATTTGCCAATGACGCTTTAGTGATTGATAAGTGGTTTGGATTGCAATCAAGTCGCCCACCAGTTGATGGTCTCGACTCTACGCTGGAAGAGGTGAAGAAGCTGCGCGAACATCCTGCATTTAAGTTAAATAATCCCAACCGAGTACGCAGCGTCATTCATGCCTTCTGTGCAAATAACCCGGCAAGCTTTCACCAGGTGGATGGCAGTGGATATGAGTTCTGGGCCGATAGCGTCTTGGCGCTTGATCCCATCAATCCTCAGGTTGCCGCTCGTCTTGCTCGAGCCCTGGATCGCTGGCGCTTATTTGCACAACCCTATCAAGATCGCATGAAAGCGGCTCTGGAGCGCGTTTCAGCGTGCCAGACGCTCTCTCCAGATGTGAGAGAGGTGATAGGAAAGGCGCTAGGTAACTAGCCCCTCTAAATAACAAGGCAAAATAGAGCTCAATAACCCACTTTGGCAAAAAACTGGAGAAATACCTTTGTCCTCAAGTACCCATATTAATTTCAAGCAATATTTAACATCTGCAAAACCTGCGGGCGCGGCTATTCCTGCTGGATTGCAAGATTTGCTTACGGCGGTAGTCAATACCTGTTCAACACTGAGTCATGAGGTGGCTCAGGGCGCGTTGATTGGATTGCTCGGCTCAGCAGGCACCGGCAACGTTCAAGGTGAAGTTCAACAAAAGCTCGACATCATTGCAAACGATTTACTGATTGATGGTGTCAAGGGTTGCAAGTCTCTTGCTGGTTTGGCCTCCGAAGAGATGGAGTTACCAGTTCCTGTTCAAGGAACAGGAGATTACCTACTCTTGTTTGATCCGCTCGATGGCTCATCCAATATTGACGTGAACGTTTCTATTGGAACGATTTTTTCTGTCCTAAAGAAACAAGACCCTAACGCCCCTTTACAGACTTCTGATTTCTTATTGTCAGGTCGCCATCAAGTTGCTGCTGGTTATGTCGTTTACGGTCCTCAAACCACGATGGCATTGACCTTAGGCGACGGTGTAGTGATGTTTACTCTCAATAAAGTCACTGGCGAGTTTTTATTGATCAAGGATTCGGTAACCATTTCCCACTCAACTAAAGAGTTTGCAATCAACATGTCCAACATGCGTCACTGGGCTGACCCAGTACGCCGTTATGTTGAGGAGTGTCTTGCTGGTGTGAGCGGAGCGCGCGATAAGGATTTCAATATGCGTTGGATCGCCTCTATGGTGGCAGATGTACATCGCGTTCTCTCCCGTGGTGGGGTGTTTATGTACCCATGGGATCAGCGTGAGCCCCATAAGCCTGGTAAGTTACGCTTAATGTACGAAGCCAACCCCATGAGTTTCTTAGTGGAGCAGGCGGGCGGTGCATCTACCAATGGCACAGATCTCATTATGGATTTACAGCCAACTGATTTGCATGAGCGTGTTTCTGTGATGTTGGGTTCGAAAGAAGAGATCGATCGAATTCAGCACTACCATTCATAAGCAGATTGCTTCCCCCAAATAAAAAACCCAATCAGCTGATTGGGTTTTTTATTACCCTGAAGTAATTTCAGGGGGTCATCTATTTTGCCCTTAAGGTTTTACCTTTTCTTTGAGGTAGGCAAGTGATTCTTCCACTTGATCAATCAGGATGAGGCAGATATCGCCAGCAGATAGATCGTCTAGAGCGGTATCAATTGCTTTAAATTCACCATGAATCTCTTTAATTTGCTTTGCCTTGGTAGCCCCAACAAGACCTTCTTGAAGTAGTTTTAATACTTCACCATCTTCGCGTCCACGCTGGCAGGCATCTTGATAGAGGATGACGTTGTCAAAAGCATTGCCTAAGATGCGAGTGAGATCACGAATATCTTCGTCACGACGATCGCCCGCGCCACTGATGACTACATGGCTCTTGTTTGGCTTCATTGCTTCGATGGCGCTGGTTAAGGCGCGCATCGCATCTGGATTGTGACCATAGTCAGCAATGACTGTTGCGCCATTGTGCTGGAATTGATTGAAGCGACCCGGTACTGAACTTGCATTGCTTTCAAAGCTATGTAAGCCACGCGCAATCTTTTCTGCATCCAGACCTAAGGCCCATGCTGCGCCGATTGCGGCCATGGCATTTTCCACCTGGAATCCGAGTACGCCATTCTGAGTCAACGGAATTTCACTGACTGGGAAGCGGAACATGACGCGTGCACCTTTAGAGGCAACGATATAAGTGCCGTCAAAGTAAATAACTTTTTTGTTTTTGGCACGATGCGCTGCAATCACTGGATGGTGCTGGTTTTGGGCAAAGAAAATAACTCGACCAGAACATTTATCACCCATCTTCGCAACCATTGGGTCAGCCGCATTGAGAACTGCTGCTCCAGTAGGGGCAACGTTTTGCACAATCACGCGCTTAAGAATGGCTAAATCCTCAACACTGGTAATGTAGTTGAGGCCTAGGTGATCGCCTTCGCCAATATTGGTCACTACGGCCACTTCACAGCGATCGAAGCCTAGTCCCTCGCGGAGCATGCCGCCTCGAGCTGTCTCTAATACTGCTGCATCCACGTCAGGGTGCATTAATACATTGCGTGCGCTCTTCGGGCCGCTGCAATCGCCGGTATCAATTAGGCGATGGTTGATATAGACACCATCTGTGCCAGTCATGCCAACACGCAAACCGGTTTCATTTAATAGGTGAGAGATCAGGCGGACAGTAGTAGTTTTGCCATTGGTGCCGGTAACGGCTACGACAGGAATGCGTCCATCTTCGCCTGGAGGGAACATCATATTGACAATGTCTTCTCCAACAGGGCGACCTTTGCCATAAGAGGGTTTAAGGTGCATGCGTAAACCAGGCGCTGCATTCACTTCAACGATGCCGCCACCTTGTTGCTCAAGTGGCTTGTAGATGGATTCACAAAGGATATCTACGCCGGCAATATCGAGCCCAATCATTTGTGCAGCAGCTACAGCGCTTGCTGCAACATCGGGATGAACATCATCTGTTACATCAGTTGCGGTGCCACCGGTACTTAGGTTGGCATTGTTACGTAGAAGAACGCGTTCACCAGTTTTAGGAATATGTTGTGGAGTAAGGCCAGAACTTGCTAAATGTGCCAGCGCAATATCATCAAAACGAATTTTTGTTAGCGCTGTGGCATGACCATCGCCACGTAATGGATTTTTGTTTTCAATTTCAACTAATTGGGCAACGGTATGAGTCCCATCGCCAACCACCTGGGCAGGCTCACGCCGAGCAGCTGCAGAAAGTCGATTGCCTACAACTAGTAAGCGGTAGTCTGCGCCTGGCAGATAGCGCTCAACAATGGTTTCGCGACCAAAGGCTTGAGTCACAATAAACCCAGCGCGTACCTCTTCTTCTGTTTGAATGTTCGCAACAACTCCTTTGCCTTGATTTCCGTCTTTTGGCTTAAGCACAATAGGGCCGCCAATCTTTTGAGCGGCACGCCAAGCATCATCGGCAGTCGTAACTACTTCACCAATTGGAACGGAGACGCCAGCAGCAGCGAGTAAATTTTTAGTGAGCTCTTTATCTTGCGCAATCGCCTCTGCAATAGCGCTGGTGTCACTAGTTTCTGCAGCTTGAATACGTTTTTGTTTGCTACCCCAGCCAAATTGCACCATGCTACCTTCGGTCATGCGGCGATAGGGGATATTGCGTTGTACTGCTGCATCGACGATGGATCCAGTGCTAGGCCCTAGGCGGACATCTTCATATAGTGCTTCTAGTTCTGAGAGGGCCGCAGCCAGATCAAATGGCGCATCGTTCAGAGTCGCTTGAATTAATGCAAAGCCAAAGTCAAAAGCCATCCGACCAACCACTTCTTCGGTGTATTCAACAACGACTTGATAGACGCCGGTATCCACAGTCTGAACGGTGCGACTAAAGGTTACTGGGCAACCAGCTTGTGCTTGGAGGCCTAAGGCTGCATGTTCTAAAGCGTGTGCAAGTGAAAGCACTTCGTTGTAGCCGCCGCGACGCATGCTGCCAAGTTGTGGAAAGCGCTCACGAATCTTGATTTCAAATTGGGGAATAGAGTCGATTGAGCGCTCTGATTCATTACAAGAAACAATGGCTTCTAAGGCGGTATGACGGCTCCATAAATTTGGGCCGCGCAACATGCGAATACGGGTAATTTCCAATTAAGCCCCTGTAACAGTAGTGGCGTCAGGCACAAAAGTTTCTGCGCCCGCTTCGATAACATTAAACGGAATCTCTAAGGCCCAGGCTGCAGCAATCGCGGCGCCTAAATTCATAGTTTTCCAAGGAGTAGAGCTATTAGCTTCTGAGTGACGCGGCACTGGAATGGATTTCTGATCCAGCTTGCTAGATTTCAGGGTAATTTGTTGTTTACCAATCGTCACTGCACGACCACCATTCAGTAGGTGAGCCTTGATGATTTCGGATTCGGGATTCTCGCTAAAGAAGATCACTTCGCCATCACACAGCTCGGCCATTTGTACACACATCGCATCATCTGCGTTCAGAACAGCTACGCCTGTTGGTAGCACAACATCTACTTGTGTGCGAACAATGCTAAAGACTTGATCTTCATCGTAGATAGCGTATTGCGGGAAGTTGGCTTTGGGGTCGACATTCAGTACTACGCCAACCTGGCAGCGATCGTAGGCCAAGCCTTCAATCAACATTGATAAATGATTGTTCTCAATGACTACTGCTTCTACTGCGCGATTGAGGAGTGTGCGACGGGCATTCTCCCAATTCGACGCATTGGAATTAGGGATGGCGCGACTGCCAAAGAACAAGCCCTTGCTGCAAGACATGCCAACGTAGACGTTGGTTAGGCGCAAGAAGTGCGCAATCATTTCGGCAACAGGAGTTTTGCCACGTTCACCACAAATACCAACCACAGGGATGCGGAAGTCTGCTCCTGGGGGGAAGAGGTGATTGGCAATCTCTTTACCAACAGGCTGTGGTTTGCCGCTAGCGGGCTTTAAATGCATCAATAAACCAGGACCGGCATTGACTTCAACAATGGCGGCATTTTGGTCTGCCAATGGCTTACTAATATCTTGCGCGACTAAATCTACGCCGGCAATTTCTAGACCAACAACACGAGCAGCTAACGCTACTTGGCTAGCAACATCTGGGTGAATCAAATCAGTGACATCAAATGCAACGTTACCATTACTTTGAATTAATACTTTCTGATCAATAGCAGGAATGCTATCGTCAGTTAATTGTTGGCGTGCTAGTTCAAGCTCTACTGCAGAGTCAATGCGAACGGGATTAAGAGGGTGCTCCTCAGCAGTGCCGCGACGTGGATCAGAGTTAATCTGAATTTGAATGAGTTCATGAACGGTATGTTTACCATCACCAGTAACCCAAACAGTTTCACCCTTTGCAGCAGCGACAACTTTATTGCCAACAACGAGCAAGCGATGTTCATCGCCAACAATATGACGTTCAACTAACACTTCGCTACCTTCATCAATTGCCACTGCGTAAGCAGCTTCAATTTCTTGTTGGGTATAAAGATTAATAAAGACACCACGACCATGATTACCATCGATGGGTTTGACTACTACTGGCAAGCCGATGTCTTGCGCTGCTTCCCATGCATCATCAGGGCTGGTTACAGTTCTACCTTCTGGTGTTGGTACGCCTGCGCTACGCAGCAAGCTCTTGGTTAAATCTTTGTCACGAGAAATCGTTTCTGCAATGGCACTTGTTTGATCAGTCTCAGCAGTCCAGATACGACGTTGTTTAGCACCGTAGCCCAGTTGCACCAAGTTACCCTCTGATAAACGAATCGAAGGAATGCCGCGTTCTTCTGCAGCGTTAACAATGCAAGCAGTACTGGGGCCCAGTAAAAGGTCGTCGCCAAGGCCTCGTAAATTCTCGATGATGGTTTGTACTAGAGCTACGCAATCGCTGTTGTCTTGTGCCAAAGCCAAGTAAAGATCGCGCGCATATTTGAGGGCGGTTAATGTAACCTCTTCATTGATGGCGCTAACCATCACTTTATAAACGCCACGACGATCGCCGTCGCGTGCTTTGCCAAATCCACCCGGGATGCCGGCTAAATTTTGTAGCTCAAGCGTCAGGTGCTCCATGATGTGAGCAGGCCAAGTGCCTTCTTCAACACGCTTTAAGAACCCGCCGGTTTCGCCATAACTACAACGATGTTCAACCAAGCTTGGCATTGCTTTAACAAGGCGATCGTAAAAGCCGGGAATGAGGTTAGAGGGGTAGTCCTCTAAGTCTCCAATATCGACCCAAACCTCTATAACGGGATGGTAGGTCCACATATTGGGGCCACGGAGATGCTTAACGCTCAGAATCTCGATGGATTTATCTAGTAGTTGGGGCATATGCTGTGTTGCGATGGCCGTTGCCAAGGTTTTGGCGTTGACGCGTCAGACAGTCTCTCTGTTTCTAGTAGTTATTGAAAAACTCACAAAAGTAGCAAAAATACATAAAAAAGCCTATGTAGACAATTTAACGGCTTTTGCCCCCCTAAAGTTGACAGGAGCAATAAATCTAAATAATTCAGCTCCACTATACTTTTAAGGTCAATGAAGCCACAAATCTTACCTTTTGCCCCCGTGCTGCCAAGCTCTTGGGAGGCTGTTTTAGCGAACCAAAACACCCCAGTAAAGAGTCCTGATGCCCTGCTGGCTTGGGTTGAGTTCGATCTGGATGCGGATTTGCGCTTTGAAAAAAGCCTGCTTTTGCTCAGTGAAGAGGGTCTATTTTGGACAGATGGCAAGGTATTTGAATCTTGGCAATTGGGTCAAGGCGCCCACTTAGTCCATGGTGATCATGCAGGAGTGGGGCACCTAAGGCTAGAAACAGACGATAAGTTACTCAAGTCTTGGAATTTCACCTTAGCTGTAAATCCACAAGTACTTCGATTGCAATCGAGCTTTAAGCAGCTTAATCGTGGCGAAGAGATTAGTAGTGGCGAGGTTAGCGAGTACGACAAGCAGGTATGTCCAGCATGCTTGAACCCTAAGCCGGCGAACTCGGAGAGTTGCCCAACTTGCGATCCTGAAGATGACGCTCCACCATCAACCTGGACATTATTTAAGCTCTGGCGTTTTGCCCGTCCATACAAAAAACAATTGCTGCTCGGTTTTGTATTGACTCTGTTATCCACCGGAGCAACATTAATTCCGCCTTATCTCACAATGCCCTTAATGGATCACGTGTTGATCCCATATGAGAAGGGCAACCCAATCGATTTCCATTTGGCCAGCATGTATCTCTTGGCTTTGTTTGGTGCTGCGATCGTTGCATGGGGCTTGGGTTGGTGGAAAACGTATTTACTTGCTTTGGTGAGTGAGCGTATTGGCGCCGACTTACGAAATACCACCTTTGAGCATTTGCTCAAACTCTCATTGGAATATTTTGGCGGCAAACGTACAGGCGACTTGATTGCACGTATCGGCGCAGAGACTGATCGCATCTGCGTTTTCTTGTCTTTGTACGCACTAGATTTTGCGACCGATGTGCTGATGATCACTATGACAGCCGCGATCTTGGTATCCATCGATCCTTTACTGGCATTGGTTACTTTGGCGCCATTACCATTCATCATTTGGATGATTCACGTAGTGCGTGATCGTCTTCGTTTTGGATTTGAAAAGATTGATCGTATTTGGTCTGAAGTAACCAACATCCTCGCTGACACCATCCCAGGTATTCGTGTTGTGAAAGCATTTGCACAAGAAGATCGTGAGCTCAAACGCTTTGTAGATTCCAATAAACATAACTTGCAAATCAATGATCGTGTGAATCGTGTTTGGGGATTATTCTCGCCTACAGTGACATTGCTGACAGAGACTGGTTTGCTAGTCGTGTGGGGTTTTGGTATTTGGCAAGTGGCACATCAAAAGGTCACTGTCGGTGTCTTGATTGCTTTCTTGGCATATATCGGACGTTTTTATATTCGTCTCGATTCGATGAGTCGTATTGTTTCGCATACCCAAAAAGCAGCTGCGGGCGCTAAGCGTATTTTTGACATTCTCGATCACGTCTCCAGCGTTCCAGAGCCTATCAACCCAGCCCCTCTAGGTGAGGTCAAAGGCCGCATCTCGATGCGTGGCGTAGGTTTCCGCTACGGCAATCGCGCTGTCACCAAAGGTATTGATTTGGACATTGCTCCCGGTGAAATGATTGGCTTGGTAGGGCATAGCGGCTCAGGGAAAAGCACCTTAGTGAACTTGATTTGCCGCTTCTATGACGTAAGTTCTGGCTCTGTTTCATTAGATGGGCGTGATATTCGCAGCATCGCCATTTCTGACTATCGCAAACGCATTGGCTTGGTATTGCAAGAACCGTTTTTATTCTTTGGTACGATTGCCGAGAATATTGCTTACGGCAAGCCTGATGCGACTCGTGAAGAAATTATTGAAGCAGCACGTGCAGCGCATGCCCATGAATTTATTCTGCGCCTGCCCTTAGGTTATGACTCTCTGGTTGGTGAGCGTGGTCAGTCTTTATCGGGTGGCGAACGTCAGCGCATCTCTATCGCACGTGCACTGCTAATTAATCCAAGCATTTTGATTTTGGATGAGGCAACATCATCTGTAGACACGACAACTGAAAAAGAAATTCAGCGCGCCTTGGATAACCTAGTTAAGGGCCGCACTACGATTGCGATTGCACACCGCCTTTCCACTCTGAGAAAAGCAGATCGCTTAGTCGTCTTGGATAAAGGCGAGATTGTTGAAATTGGCTCTCACGAGCAATTAATGGAAGCTCAGGGTGCTTATTACACCTTGTACCAGGCGCAGTTACGCCATGCAGCAGAGTTGGTTGAGGGCGGCGCTATTGGTGAGAGCTTGGAAGACGAGCAGGCAGAGCAGCAAGAAGAAAAGCTAGAAGAAGTTGCTAAGAAAATTGGGGGTGGGGTATGACGAAAATCAATCAATCCACTCATCAACTCGAACGTGATGCGCTAGGCCGTCTAGTCTTTATTGATAAGAAGGGCGAGCGTCATATTGGCGTGCATCCTGTCAGAGCCTTTCCGATTACTGCGCCTGGCGCAGGTATTGGCATCATGAATCAATCCGGTAAAGAGCTTTGCTGGTTTCCAAACATGGCTGCGATTTCTGAGGCTGAGCTTGGATTGATTGAAGAAGAGTTGGCTGAACGTGAGTTCATGCCGGCCATTGAAAAAATTACCAAAGTCTCAACCTTTGCAACACCAAGTATTTGGGATATCGAAACTGATCGTGGACCAACACGTATACGCCTTAAAGGCGAAGAAGATATTCGTAGGATTGCTGGTAATACCTTGCTGATTGCCGACTCGAATGGTTTGCAGTTTTTGATTAAAGACTCCACGCAACTGGATAAAGTCAGCAAGAAGCTTCTCGATCGCTTCCGTTAAGCAGCGGTATTCTGCGGTCATGTTAAGGGAAAACCCTTAACAATAATTTGCATTAAAGACCTTTTAAAAATGTGCATTTTTCGTGCATTAAATGCAGTTTTTTATCTCTGATGTAAGTACACTATCTACGGTCTTTGGCTTGAGTTATCAGGGTTTCTACTAGATTTCAGAAGCCCGTGTGAATCGATTGCGAAATTATTGATGGTAGTCAAGTTTTACTGGCACATCTTGTTTAAAAATCACTCACACAACAAATAAGCCAAATTAAATTGGTTAACCATTTTTTGGAGACATATCTTATGAAGATGAAATTTAAAGGTGCATTGATTTCTACAGCATTAGCCCTTGGTGTTGCTGGCGTATCACCTGCATTTGCAGCGTGGGAACCAAATAAACCCGTTGAGTTCATCATCCCGGCTGGTCCTGGCGGCGGTGCTGACCAAATGGCTCGTATGATTCAGGGCATTATCACTAAAAACAATTTGATGAAGCAGGCTGTTATTCCTGTGAATAAGGGTGCAGGTGCTGGCGCAGAAGGTTTCTTGGCAATGAAAGAAGCCAAAGGCGATCCAAATAAAATCATCATCACGCTTTCAAACTTATTCACCACTCCATTAGCAACTGGCGTGCCATTTAACTGGCAAGACATTACTCCAGTAGCGATGTTGGCGCTTGACCAATTCGTTTTGTGGGACAACGCTGACAAGCCGTATAAAACTGCTAAGGAATATATCGACGCAGCTAAAGCAGCTGGTCCAGGTAAATTCAAAATGGGTGGTACTGGATCCAAGCAAGAAGATCAGATCATCACAGTTGCCTTGGAGAAGGCTACAGGCGCGAAATTCACCTACATCCCATTTAAAGGGGGAGGCGATGTGGCTGTGCAACTCGTTGGTAATCACATTGATTCATCAGTAAACAATCCTATTGAGGCAGTAGCTCAGTGGCGTGCTAATAAGTTGCGTGCATTGTGCGTATTTGATGACACACGTATGCCATACAAAGAGAAGGTTACTGATACTCAGTCATGGTATGACGTACCAACTTGTAAAGAAGTTGGTGTTCCAACAGACTATGTCATGTTGCGCGGCATCTTCATGGCTCCTGGTGTAAGTCAAGAGCAGGTTGATTTCTACATCGACCTATTCAAGAAGGTTCGTGCTACACCAGAGTGGAAAAAATTTATGGCTGATGGCGCATTCAATCAAACATTCATGACTGGTAAAGAATTTAGAAACTGGCTTACATTGAATGAGGCTTTACACAAGCAATTGATGTCTGAAGCTGGATTCTTGGCTAAGTAATTTTGTGAAAGCAAAATAGGATCTCCAATTGGGGGTCCTATTTTTTAAGTAAGTGCGTTAATCAACTTTATTAAAAATATAAAAATGTCAGAACATACAAATAATTCAAATCAAGAATCAGCAATCAGCGTTAGAGCGATGGATATCATCACTTCGCTCGTATTTTTGGCGATTGGCCTGACAGTGATGGTGGGTAGCTTGAAGTTAGGCGCTAGCTGGGGTGCTGACGGCCCTGAGGCAGGATATTTCCCTTTCTACATTAGCTTGATTATTCTGCTTTCAAGCACAGTCACTCTTTACCAAGCAGCGATCGTTAATAAGAAAAAGAAAACAGAGTCATTTGTCGATAGCGAGCCATTAAAGCAAGTTATGGCCGTGCTTCTGCCAGCGACTGTGTTTGTATTGGGCGTGCAACTGATTGGTATTTATGTTTCTGCTGCTCTCTACATCGCAATCTTTATGGTGTGGCTGGGCAAGTACCCAATTTGGAAGGCTGTTGCTGTGTCTGTTGGTGTGAGCGCTGCCCTCTACCTAATGTTTGAGTACTGGTTCCAAGTTCCATTGCCACACGGCGCCTGGTTTAACCCGCTCGAATTCTTGGGTGTGCAATAAAAAAGAATAACTATTAAAAAAGATTAAATAAGGAGTTCAAGTTGGAAGAAATTAGCGCTCTATTCAACGGCTTTGCCGTTGCAATGACACCCTTTAACTTGCTGTTAATGTTGGTTGGTGTAACACTTGGTGTGATCATCGGCGTGTTGCCAGGTTTAGGTGGTGCAAACGGTATTGCGATTCTGTTGCCGTTGACATTCACAATGCCACCAACTTCCGCGATCATCATGCTCTCCTGTATTTACTGGGGTGCGTTGTTCGGCGGAGCGATCACATCGGTCCTGTTTAATATTCCCGGCGAGCCATGGTCTGTTGCGACAACCTTTGACGGTTATCCAATGGCCCGTAATGGTAAAGCTGGCGAAGCATTGACTGCAGCCTTCACATCTTCTTTCGTAGGCGCTTTCTTTGCGATCGTGATGATTACCTTCTTGGCACCATTGGTTGCAAAGTTCGCACTCCAATTCGGTCCGCCAGAATTCTTCTCGGTCTACCTGCTTACCTTCTGTAGTTTTGTGGGTATGAATAAGGGTTCGCCATTTAAGACCATTTCTGCAATGATGTTGGGCTTTGCTTTGGCTACTGTTGGTATGGATACCGTTACTGGCCAATTGCGCTTGACATTCGGTAATCCAGAATTGATGCGTGGCTTTGACTTCTTGATCGCAGTGATCGGTTTGTTCGGTATCGGTGAGATTCTCTTGTCAATGGAAGAAGGCTTGGCATTCCAAGGTGCAGCAGCGAAGATTCGCGGCAAAGTGGTTTGGGAAACCTGGAAGCAATTGCCTAAATACTGGGCTACTTCATTACGCAGCTGCTTAATTGGTTGCTGGATGGGTATTACTCCAGGCGGTGCAACACCTGCTTCTTTCATGGCTTACGGCGTTGCTAAGCGTGTATCCAAAGAAGGTGATAAGTTTGGTACCGGCAAGATGGAAGGTATTGTTGCTCCAGAAACTGCAGCTCACGCTGCTGGTACTGCAGCACTCCTCCCAATGTTGTCTCTCGGTATTCCAGGTTCACCTACAGCAGCGGTATTGCTCGGTGGCTTGTTGATCTGGGGTTTACAACCTGGTCCTTTGCTTTTCGTAGAGAAGCCAGACTTTGTTTGGGGCTTGATCGCTAGTATGTACTTGGGTAACTTGGCCGGCTTGTTTGTTGTATTAACTTGCGTGCCACTGTTTGCTTCCATCTTGAGAATTCCGTTCTCAATCATTGCACCAGTCATTATTGTGATTTGTGCGGTTGGTGCATACACCGTTCATAACGCTATGTTTGACGTTTGGTTGATGATGGGCTTCGGTGTTCTTGGTTATGTTTTCAAGAAACTCGACTACCCAATGGCCCCAATGGTCTTGGCCTTGGTATTGGGTGACCGTGCAGAAGATTCATTCCGTCAATCCATGTTGTTCTCACAGGGTAGCTTAGATATTTTCTTCTCTAACCCATTGGTAGGCGGCATTACATCTTTGGCTTTATTGCTCCTCTTCTGGCCATTGATTGGCAAGTTTGTAGGCAAGAAAAAGTCTGCAGCAGCATAAGTAACTCGCTAGAAATAGCGATTTCACAGGAAAAAGGGGCGTCAGCCCCTTTTTTCATACAAGAAATAAAAGAAATAAAAAATTCCGATAAAATTCTCCCATCATGAATCTCCATAAAAACCGCCTCATTCACTGGATTGCCGCATTTGCAATCGCAATGAGCGCGCTTGCGCCTGCTGTTTCTCAAGCGGTTTCGCTTTCCAAGCATGGCCAAGGTTTTGCAATGGAGATTTGTTCGGTGGATGGTAACAAGATGCAGATTCAAGTGCAGGGTGATGAGCAAGAGGTAGCAGAGCAAGCTCAACCATGTCCTTATTGCGTAGCTCAAAATAGCATCACACCAGCCTTTAATACCAATCTCACATTCCAAGCGCCACAAACTTTAGCTTTGCTGCCAGCGCTTTTCTATCAATCACCCAAACCACTCGCAGTTTGGGTAACACCCCCCTCAGCAGCTCCACCAGTAAACGCCTAATTAAATTTAGGGCATAGCCTAGCTATGTAGTTGGCAACGATTTCATCAATACGTTGCCGTGTTATCAAGTGGAGTAGTAAATGTTATTTCAGCAAAAGAAAATCAGTGCATGCGTAGGCATGTTATTTGGTTCAGTACTTATTAATGCGCAAGCGCAAATTGCGCCACCGCCAGACTACGACCAGAAGTTAAAGAGCGTGACCGTAACAGCCACCCGCTCAGGCACCCCATTGGATGAGATCCCCTTAAACACCACGATCCTTACCAAAGAGGCGCTGGAGATATCGCCGGATCAGACAATTGATCAAGTCTTAAAGAATGTACCTGGCGTCATTTTGAATGACACACCTTACTATCAAAAGGATCCCACCGGTCAAAGTATTAACGTGCGTGGTCTTGGAAACGCGCGAACACTGGTTCTGATCGATGGGTTGCCTGCTAATGATGCTTTCTATGGCACAGTCCAATGGAATTTGGTGCCTATGTCAGCCATTGACTCTGTTGAGTTTATTCGTGGTGGCGTTTCTAGCTTGTGGGGTAACTACGGCATGGGTGGCGTCATTAACATTAAGACTAAAACACCTGTTAATAGTCAACAAGATGCGTCTGCAAGTATCGGCTCTTTTGGAACCTATAACGTAGCCGCATCTAAAGATATCATCGCGTCAGAATCCTTGCAATTAAGATTTTCTGCGGACTATTTCAATACCAATGGATATCAAAATATTTCCACACTAGCCCCTGCATCTTCTAGCAGCATTAAAAATGGCCAAGGTGATGGTAGTTCCCACAATTCTAACTTTCGTCTGCAGGGATACTTTAAGGCTACTCAAGATACCAATGGTTTCTTTCGCGTGGGTTATCACACTATGTCCGATTTATCCTCGGGGTATAACTTCGCTACAAACATCATGCAAGAGACGGATGTTGCCGCGGGATCTACGACAAAGTTGGCAGACAAGGCTAAGGTTGATGTCAATTTCTTTTACGAGAATACGAACTTTAATAAGCAAAATGGCTCAACCACGACCACGAGATCAAATAATATTGCAGCTAATACACCCTACATTAATGCTAACTACAAAGACCCCTACAACACTGTAGGTGCATCAGCTCAATTCACTCAAGATTTAACCGGAGCGATAGATCAATATTTGGTTGGCGTGGATGCTAGAAATATTGCAGGGTCTAATTTGACCAATAACCTAAACAATAATGGCACTGTTGCAGCAGTCAACTACGGGCAAGGCCAGCAAACATTTTTAGGTCTATTGGGTCAACTAAAGTCTAAGGCTCAAATGATGCCTCTTGAAACCACCCTAGCAGTTCGTGTTGACCAATGGAGTAGTCAAACGCCTACTAGTTATAACGCTGGTGCAAATGGCATGAATCCTGCATATCAAAGTATCCCCAATCAAAGCAAAACTCAGCTCAGTCCAACCTTAGGCTTTTTATACAATCTGTCAAATAATTGGGATTTAAGAACGGCAGCCTATCAGGCTTTTCACGCGCCTGGTTTAAATAACACTTTGCGTTCCTATGGATCCTCAAGTGGCTATAGTTTTGCTAACCCTAATTTGACGCCTGAAACCATGACTGGTTATGAAGTTGGAACAGACTACCGCTGGAAGGGCGGCTTTGCGCAATTAACAGCATTTAATAACTATATTCAGAATGCAGTTGCAACCTACAGCCTTTCAAGCCAAAGCTCAAGCGACGTAGCCTTAGCTAGAAGTCTTTGTGGCGCCACAGGGAACCCCTTGGCTGGAACTGGAAATGTAGGTATTTGTAATTCAAAAAATATCAGTTACTACACCAATAATCAAAACCTTCTAAGTCAAGGTATCGAGTTCCAGTTCCATCACGACATTAACTCTAAATGGGCTACTGATGCGAACTATGCATTTACTAGTACCCAGCTAACCATGAGTGCTACAAGTGACCCAACGGGTAAACAAGTAGGCGGTGTTCCGCAAAATATATTGGGTGGAGGAATTACTTACTATCCAGTGCCTAATGCGAGCTTGACTGCCAATGTGCGTTATGTCGGTAGCTCTTGGCTTAATACTTCCAATACTTTGCCGGTGGCTTCTTATGCTGTGGTTGGGTTACGTGCAAACTATGAGGCTTCCAAAAACACGACGATTTATGCATCTGCAATCAATTTGTTTAATCGTCAATACAACACGTTTGGAACCGGTGGCAGCAATACTAGTTACACATTAGGCTCGCCTCAGGTTATCACTGTGGGTGCTCGTGTAGTATTTTGATGGTGAATCTTATTAATCGTCACCTCATGAAATGCTTTACCGCCAGATGGATTCTTGCGGTGGCCCTTGGATTTGGTTCGATTGAAGTGGTATTTTCTCAGGCGAACCACTCATCGCCCATGGGTGGTTCGTCCATAAAACCTGCAGTATGTAGTGGGTCTGGTTTGGAGTGCGCAAATGCTGCAACGCCATTCTTCAGCCAGGATGGAAAGTTACTCTTGGCATGGACTGCTAATGGGGTGGTTTCTGTGGCCCAATCAATGGACTTGGGGAAAACCTTTTTGCCTGCAGTCAAAATTGCTGATCATGGTAAATCGCTTGATACTGGTAGTGATGCAAGACCACAAATTGTTTCCGAAAAAAATGGTAATGTATTTCTAGCCTATAGCTTCTTTAAAGACTCCAACTGGAATGCGCAAATTAATACTGCTCGGTCTGAGGATGGGGGTAATACTTTTACCGCGCCAGCCTCACTGGTAAATGATGGCTCGAGTCAGCGCTTCCCATCGGTTCTGATAAAGCCAGATGGCAATATCTTTATCTCATGGATTGATAAACGTTTAGTTGCAGCAGCAAAGCAGGGCGGCGAAAAGCGCTTGGGCGGTTCCATTGCCTATTCAACTTCTCGAGATGGCGGCAAGACATTTCAGGCGGAGTATTTTGCTAATGAGAGTAGTTGTGAGTGCTGTCGTATTGGCGCAGCACTAGATCCACAAGACCAGCCAGTTATTATCTACCGAGCTATCTTTCCTGGCGGTATACGAGACCAGGCTTCTCAAGTGATCTCCAGTAAGGGTGCTGAGTCCGTTCGTAAAGTCGCTGTCGATGATTGGAAAACCGATGCATGCCCACATCACGGTCCATCTATTGCTATTTCTGGTACCGGAAAATTCCATGTTGCTTGGTATACGCAGGGTAGTAAGCGTTCTGGCGTGTTCTATGCGAACTCTAGCAATCAGGGGTTGACTTACTCAAGACCAAGTAGGGTAGGCGCAGAAGGGGCTAACGTTGCAAGACCCTATCTTTATTCCTCAGGTCAGAAAGTATGGCTGGCATGGAAAGAATTTGATGGCAAGAAGTCTTCGGTCTTTCTGAAAGAGTCTATAGATGATGGTGGCAACTGGAGTTCACCTAAAATATTGGCAAGTACCGTTGGGTACAGCGATCATCCCCTGTTATTAGATAGAGGGAACGAAGTATTTTTATCTTGGTTAACGCGTGACGATGGCTATCAATTAATGAATATTGGACAAAAGCAATGAAGCGGTTTTGGTCAGCAATCTTCTTTACCTTATTTCTTTCTGTCGTTGGTCTGGCGCAGGCAGATACAGCTACTTTGAAGCCCTATCAAGCAGGAGATTGGAAGTCTATAACTAAAGCAAGCAATGGCGCGCCACTGGCAGTGCATTTTTGGGGTGTTACCTGCCCAGCGTGCGTCAAAGAGATGCCGCAGTGGGGTCAATTTCTTAAAAAAAATCCAAATGCAAAAGTGGTCTTTATTCAGGTTGATGATGTTTCTCAAGATGCAATTAAAAAAATGCTGACTAAGGCGGGTTTGGATAAGGCAAATAATTATTATGTTGCCACTCCATTTGATGAGCGCTTACGTTATGAGATTGACCCGCAGTGGCATGGAGAAACCCCTACAACGATCATGATTGATAAGGTCGGCAAAGCTACTCGGAAAACTGGCGGGGTAGATTTTCAGAAGTTGCAAAGCTTCATGGGCAGCAAGTCATAGTCAACGCGCATGCCAACCCCATATAAATACTAACTAGGAGAATACAGAAATGAAATCAACTCTATCGAAAGCGTTATTTATTGTTACTGGCGTAGCAATGGCTGGCGCAGTCTTAGCACAAGGCGTCTCTAAAACGGTGACAACGAATGCGATCAAAATTGAGGGTGCTTATACCCGTGCAACCGTTCCTGGGCAACAAGTAGCTGGCGGCTTTATGAAAATTGAGAACAAGGGCTCTGCCGATCAATTGGTATCTGCTAGCTCACCAGTTGCTGGTGAAGTGCAATTGCACGAAATGGCAATGGATGGCAATGTTATGAAAATGCGTCAGGTAAAAGATATCGCTGTCCCTGCTGGTGGCGCCGTAGAATTGAAACCAGGCGGTTTACATCTCATGTTCATGAATATTAAGGCGCCATTGGCTGCTGGTGAAACTGTTCCAGTCAAACTCAAATTTGCTAAAGCAGGCGAAGTAGAGGTAAAGATGCCTGTAAATGCGATGGGTAACCCAGGTGCAGGTCATGGCGGAGCGATGAAGCACTAAGATTTGGATACAGACTCAGCGGTAATGCTGATGTAATAAAAAAGCCCCTAGATTTACTTAGGGGCTTTTTTAATAATCAAAATTAATTAAATATCTAAATCTCGATCAGTTACCGCACCTTTGCTAGCGCTACTTGCAAGACTTGCATATTTAGCTAACAAGCCGCGGGTATAGCGAGGCTTTGGTTGAACCCAAGCTGCACGACGCTTAGCGATCTCTGCCTCATCCACGTTGAGTTGAATGAGTAGCTTGTGCGCATCGATCGTGACTGAGTCGCCTTCATTGATGAGGGCGATTGTGCCGCCGACATAAGCTTCTGGGGCTACGTGACCAACTACCATGCCCCATGTGCCACCAGAGAAGCGACCATCGGTAATGAGGCCTACAGACTCGCCTAAACCTTGGCCAACGAGGGCGGAGGTAGGGGCGAGCATCTCGCGCATACCAGGACCGCCTTTAGGACCTTCATAACGAATCACAACGATGTCACCATCTCTGATCTTTTGCGCCATGATGGCTGCCATAGCGTCATCTTCAGAATCAAATACGCGTGCAGGGCCAGTGATGGAAGGGTTCTTGAGGCCGGTAATCTTGGCAACACAGCCCTCAGGAGAGATGTTGCCTTTGAGGATAGCCAAGTGACCTTGCTTGTACAAAGGATTGTCTAGAGTGCGAATTACTTTCTGATCGGCGCGTGGCACTGATGGCACATCTTTTAAAACTTCAGCAATTGTTTTGCCAGTAATCGTCATGCAATCACCGTGAAGCAATCCACCATCGAGCAAAATCTTCATCACTTGCGGAATGCCACCAGCTTGATGTAAATCAGTTGCTAAGTAAGTGCCTGATGGCTTCATATCAACGATCACAGGAACACGCTTGCGAATACGCTCGAAGTCATCAATAGTCCAATCAATTTCAGCTGCGCTAGTAATGGCCAAGAAATGCAATACAGCATTCGTAGAGCCACCAACTGCCATGATCACGCTCACGGCGTTCTCAATAGATTTTTTGGTGATGATGTCGCGTGGGCGCAGGTTGTTTTTAACGGCTTCAACTAAGACGCGTGCTGATTCAGCTGCGCTGGCAACCTTCTCGGCATCAACGTTGGCCATCGTAGAAGAGTAGGGCAAGCTCATACCCAAGGCCTCAAATGAAGAGCTCATGGTGTTGGCTGTATACATACCGCCACAAGAGCCGCTACCTGGACAAGCGTGTTGTTCAACGCCTTTTAAATCTTCTTCACTCAACCGACCAGAAGTAAATTCACCAACCGCTTCAAATGCGGAAACAATATTGAGCTCTTTGCCTTTGTAATGGCCTGGTTTAATCGTTCCGCCATATACATAAATACCAGGAACGTTCGTGCGGGCTAAAGCCATCATGCCGCCTGGCATATTTTTATCGCAGCCACCAATGACGACTACGCCATCTTGCCAAAGCCCATTGACACAAACTTCAATACTATCGGCAATGACTTCGCGTGAGACGAGAGAATATTTCATGCCCTCGGTACCCATGCCGATACCATCAGAAACTGTCGGGGTGCCAAATACTTGTGCTTTTGCTCCTGCTACTTCGAGAGCTTCAACAGCAGCGTCAGCTAATTTTTGTAAACCACTATTACAAGGGGTGATAGTGGAGTGACCATTCGCAACGCCTACCATTGGCTTTACGAAATCCTTTTCTTCGTAACCCATTGCGTAATACATCGAACGATTAGGTGCGCGAGCGACCCCTTCGGTGACCATGCGCGAGCGTTCATTTAGGCGTTTCATGCTTATTACTCCAGAAAAGGTTTTTGTCGAAAGGCTCTATTGTGCCGTGAGATGGAATCAAAGGTTCCCTAGATTGTGGGAATAGACTCAATAGAAATAAATGCTGCACTGCAACACAAAAATGCCAATGAAATCATTGATTTAGGTCTAAATATTAGCTAGATAGCTAATAGCTTCTTGGTATCCACTGAAGTACATTAGCTCATCTATATTTTTTCCTTTGAATTCAATGACTAAAGTCGGCCATATCTACCTAATTGATGACGATGAATCCATGCGCATTTCTCTCTCAAGAATGCTGCGGGAACTCGGTTATTTGGTTGAAGACTATGCGTCTGCAACCCTGTTCTTGGAGAAGTCTGTTCCGGTATCACCGGCGGTCATTCTGCTAGATATGCAAATGCCAGATATGACAGGCTTAGATTTGCAGGAGAGGCTTCTCAAGTTCGGTCGCAAGACCCCCATCATCTTTGTTAGCGGTCAAAGCCACCCCCATCAGATTGTTCAAGGGCTGAAGAAGGGTGCAGTAGATTTCTTATTCAAGCCTTTCAACCTAGAAGAGCTATTAAAAGCGGTAGCAGATGCAATTGACTTTGATAGTCACCAGCTCAAGCGCATTTCATTGGATGTTGAGGCAAAGAAGGATTACGAAAGCCTAACCCCAAGGGAGCGCGAAGTCTGTGGATGGCTCGTTAAAGGCCTTTTAAACAAGGATATTGCGGTAAAGCTAGGAACAACCGATGCCACAATTAAGGTTCACAAGGCTAGGGTGATGGACAAAATGCATGCGGATTCAGTTCAGGTTTTGGTGAAGAAGTATCTTGAGTCCAACCTTGAGAATCACCCTTTAAATAATTAGCTTTGTGGCTAATTACCCTTACACCATTTTGGCATTACTATCAATCTTGTTACTTCCACATGAGATGGTCGCTGAGCAGTGAATAAATCTGACAAACTTCCGGAGATTCGTAAAGAAGCATTTACTAAGGCTAGAGAAAGCCTTGGTTTAAGCACAAAAGAATTATCTGGAATGGCTTGTCTATCTGCTCGCCAAATTGAGCAGATTGAGAATGGAGAGAGCAGCAGTTTCTATGGCGCTCAAGTTAAATTCATGGCGGCAAAAAAAGTGGCAGGTCTATTGAAGATCACTCCAGAAGAGGCATTTGATTTTTCTGGTATGACGCAACCTGTAAAAGCAGTTGAAGTGGAAGAAAAATTGCGTGAGGAGGCAGTAGCTTCTGTAGTAGATAGAAAAGCAAGGCCTGGAAAAGCCAAGCAAATAACAGAAGAAAAAACAGAAGAAAAAACAGAAGACAAAGAAGCTACACCAGTAGCTTCGGTTGATCCTAAGAGGAAAAAAATAATTCTTCTCTTGGTAATTGCGGCGACAGTGATTTTTTCTGTGGTGAACTTACGTCCTTTATTTTTCCCTGAGCCGGTTAAAGAAGAGTTAGTCATTATTCAAGAGGTTGCGCCAGAGGCCCCGCCGGCAAATACGCCCGCTGAGCCTTCACCAGCTCCACAAGCTGCTGTTGCTGCGGTTGCGGCTACATCGACGGATTGTCCAACTGCTGATTCTTCGGCTCTCAATTACAGGCCAGATGCACCTAAAAAAGCGGGCGACATGGTGTATTTGCAATCTAAAACTGCACAAACTGTTTGCGTAGTGGATGCTACCGGTAAAACTCAAAACAAATTGCTTGAGCCTGGCGTTGGAGCGAGTGTGTACGGTAAGCCGCCGTTCAAGGTATTAACTGGTGGATTAAATCAGATAGATTTGTATTACCAAGGCGCAAAGGTGCGCACTGGTAATACGAACAGCAAGACCATTACTTTGGAGCCAGCTGAAATTGTTCAGTCTGTAGCTCCAGCCATCGCTACAGACTCACAATTGCGTTAATTCAAACAAAAACAGCGGCCAATTAAGCCGCTGGTTTGGGTAATGCATTTAATTGATCGTTAAACTGCTGCGTTATCGGTTTCACCGGTACGAATACGAATCACTTGTTCAACTGCAGTAACGAAAATCTTTCCGTCACCAATCTTGCCAGTACGTGCCGCTTTAGTAATAGCCTCGATAGCAGCCTCGACTCGGTCATCAGCAACTACAGCCTCTACTTTTACTTTAGGCAAAAAGTCGACTACATACTCAGCGCCACGGTAGAGTTCAGTATGACCTTTTTGACGGCCAAAACCTTTTACTTCAGTCACTGTCAGGCCTGTAACGCCTACTTCAGCCAAGGATTCACGTACTTCGTCGAGCTTGAACGGCTTAATGATGGATGTAATTAATTTCATTTATTCCCCCTAATGCAGTAATCATACCTAGAACTTGAATAGCTTGCCAAAAATGGCTATTTTCAGGCTGTCTAGGCTCTAAATTGTGAAGTGATTGGGTAGCGCCAATCCCGCCCAAAAGCACGGGTCGTCACGCGAACCCCCGGGGGTGCCTGACGACGCTTGTATTCATTTAGCTTGATAAGGCGGGTAACCTTTTCGACACTCTCTGCATCAAAGCCTGCGGCAATAATTTGGGCGATGGATTGGTTTTGTTCCATGTAGCGCTCAACGATTCCATCCAATACTTCATAAGAAGGCAAGCTATCCTGATCTTTTTGGTCAGGGCGTAATTCCGCTGAAGGGGCGCGAGTCAATATACGCTCTGGAATGATGGGCTTAATGCTGTTGCGATAGGCGCATAAGCGATACACCAAAGTCTTGGCTATATCTTTAATGACTGCAAAGCCGCCAGCCATATCTCCGTAAAGGGTGCAGTAGCCAACTGCCATTTCACTTTTGTTACCAGTAGTTAAAACGAGTCGACCAGTTTTATTCGAGAGAGCCATGAGTAGTGTGCCGCGCACACGTGCCTGAATGTTCTCTTCAGTAGCGTCAACATTTAAACCTTTAAATTGTTCGGCTAGAGAAGTCTCTAAAGCATCAACCGGCCCGCTGATTGGAATCTCATCGTATTGCACCCCTAGGTTCTGCGCCATCTCACGCGCATCGATCCAAGAGATGTCTGCTGTATAGCGTGAAGCCATCATGACTGTTCGCACCTTATCAGCACCTAGGGCGTCTACGGCAATTGCCAGTACCAAAGCAGAATCTACGCCGCCAGATAGGCCAATAATCACGCCAGGAAAGCGATTTTTGGTGACATAGTCACGTACGCCCAAGACCAGAGCTTGATAGGCTTGTGCCTCAACAGACTGGGGTGGGGTAATCAAACCCTTTTCCAGCTCGCCGGATGAGGAGGCCGCAACAACACCTAAACCAGTTTCAAACTGAGGCATTGCCATTACAACTTCGCCTTTGCTATTTAAAGCAAATGAGCCGCCATCAAAAACCAATTCATCTTGTCCGCCAACGGCATTGACATAGACCAGTGGCATTTTGGTTTGGGCAATATGTCCACGCAATACATCAATGCGTAGCGCTTCTTTTTTCAAATGGTACGGCGATGCGTTTGGCACAAGCAGTACTTGTGCGCCAGCGGCATGCGCTTGTTTAGCAGGGCCAGCATGCCAGGCATCCTCACACAGAATCAATCCGTAATGAATGCCATCGCATTCAAATACACAGGTCTGATTGCCGGGGACAAAATAGCGCACTTCGTCGAATACTTCATGGTTAGGTAATTCTTGTTTCGCATAGCCTGCAATGACTTTGCCGTCTTGTAAAACGGATGCATAGTTTTGCAAACCTGCAGATGTCTTTTTGGGGTGACCAACGATAACGGTCAAACCAGAATACTGGGTCAACTCTTTCATCAAGAGTTCAAGCTGCTCTTGCGCCGCTTCAATAAAAGCAGGGCGGAGTAGTAGGTCTTCCGGGGGGTAGCCGGTGAGCGAGAGTTCGGGGGTTACTACGAGTTTGGCGCCTTGAGAATAGGCGTCTAGGGCGGCCTTGTGAATCAGTTGCGCGTTGCCAGCCAAATCACCCAGTAATGGGTTGATCTGGGCTAAAGCAATTTTCTGTGCACTCACTCCGATTCACAAAGCCTTTGCTGATAATGAATTCAATAAATTGATTAAGCGTGCTCTTTGTTGTAGCGCTCGATACCTTCAAGAATTTCTTTATGAGCTTCAGCAACACCACCCCAACCTTTAACTTTTACCCACTTACCTTTTTCGAGATCTTTGTAGTGCTCAAAGAAGTGTTGAATTTGATTCAAGCGCAATGGATTCATATCTTCTGGTTTTTGCCAGTGGGTATAGATGGGCAAAATTTTGTCTTCAGGAACTGCTAATAATTTAGCGTCTTGACCGCCTTCATCTTCCATTTCTAATACGCCAATAGCGCGGCAAGAAACAACCACACCAGGAATTAGTGGGAAAGGAGTAATTACGAGAACATCAACAGGGTCGCCATCACCAGCGATCGTTTTATTGATGTAGCCATAGTTACATGGATAGTGCATTGCAGTACCCATAAAACGGTCAACGAAAATTGCGCCAGACTCTTTATCCACTTCATACTTGACTGGATCAGCGTTCATTGGGATTTCAATAATGACGTTGAAGCTTTCAGGGATCTTTTTACCTGGCTTAACTTTGTCGAGACTCATAAATACTCCGAATAGTGATTAGTAAATACCCTGATCCTATCAAGGGGGTGCAGGGGTGATTCTGTTACATACTGGTAAAGCTTAAAGACCATAGTTTAAAGCTTTCGGGAACCGGGTCTATCTAAGTGCAGGGTATGCAAAACAATAAAGATTAACAAATGATTAACTTTAGGGAGTTCAAGCATGAGTAATGTCACTTTAGGCTTGTATTTTGCCTTGGCGTGCGGTGTCCTAGCCGTGATTTACGGTTTTGTGATGCGCGGCTGGATCTTGAAGCAAAGTACGGGTAATGCCAAGATGCAAGAGATTGCTGAGGCAATTCAGCAGGGTGCGGCGGCTTATTTGTCGCGCCAATATAAAACGATCGCTATTGTTGGAGTGGTTTTAACCATCCTCATGGCACTCTTCCTCGATTTTGCGACTGCCATCGGCTTTGTTATTGGCGCCGTTCTCTCTGGCGCCTGTGGCTTCATTGGCATGAATGTTTCGGTTCGTGCAAACGTTCGTACAGCAGAAGCGGCCACCAAGGGGATGAACGAAGCCCTGAATGTGGCCTTCAAAGGTGGCGCAATTACCGGCATGCTAGTGGTGGGCCTCGGACTCTTGGGTGTTGGTTTGTTCTTCATGTTCCTTGTGTCGATTGGCGCAGGACAAGACCTCTCTTCTGTATTGCACCCGCTGATTGGTTTGGCATTTGGATCTTCACTGATTTCGATCTTCGCCCGTTTGGGCGGCGGCATCTTCACTAAAGGCGCTGACGTTGGTGCTGACTTGGTCGGTAAAGTCGAAGCGGGTATTCCGGAAGATGATCCACGCAATCCTGCAGTGATTGCAGACAACGTTGGCGATAATGTGGGTGACTGCGCTGGTATGGCGGCAGACTTATTTGAAACGTATGCAGTGACTTTGATTGCAACCATGGTATTGGGTTCACTCATGGTTACCGGTGCGCCAGTAGCTGCAATTATTTATCCGTTAGTACTCGGTGGTGTTTCAATCATCGCCTCCATCATTGGCTGCTCATTTGTAAAAGCAACTCCTGGCATGAGAAACGTTATGCCTGCTTTATATAAAGGCTTGGTCATTGCTGGTGGTTTATCACTGATTGCTTTCTACTTTGTAACTAATTTCATCATGCCGGACGATGCTTTGGGTATTGCAGGCAGTCAATGGCGCTTGTTTGGTTCAACTCTAGTGGGCTTGTTGCTAACAGCTGGATTGGTATGGGTTACTGAGTACTACACCGGTACCCAGTTCAAGCCAGTGCAACATATTGCTGAAGCATCTACTAAAGGCCATGGTACGAACATCATCGCTGGTTTGGGTATATCGATGAAGTCGACTGCTTATCCAGTGCTGTTTGTATGTGCAGCAATTTTTGCGGCGTATTGGTTGGCTGGTTTGTATGGCATTGCGATTGCAGCAACTGCCATGTTATCGATGGCTGGCATTGTGGTTGCGCTTGATGCCTATGGCCCAATTACGGATAACGCTGGTGGTATTGCAGAGATGGCAGGTTTGCCACAATCTGTGCGCGACATTACTGATCCATTAGACGCGGTTGGCAACACCACTAAAGCAGTGACCAAAGGTTATGCGATTGGTTCAGCAGGTTTGGCATCACTCGTACTCTTTGCTGACTACACCCATGCCTTAGAGGGCATTGGTCAGCAAGTATCTTTTGACTTGTCTAACCACATGGTGATCATTGGCCTCTTTATTGGCGGCATGATTCCTTACTTGTTCGGTGCGATGGCAATGGAAGCAGTTGGTCGTTGCGCTGGTGCTGTGGTGGAGGAAGTGCGTCGACAGTTCCGCGATATCCCTGGAATCATGGAAGGCACTGCTAAGCCTGAGTACGGCAAGGCAGTAGACATGCTCACTTCAGCTGCCATTAAAGAAATGATCATTCCTTCGCTCTTGCCAGTGGTTGCGCCAATCGTTGTAGGTCTCTTGTTAGGGCCTGCTGCATTAGGTGGCTTACTCATGGGCACAATCGTGACCGGCTTGTTTGTGGCGATCTCGATGTGTACCGGTGGTGGTGCTTGGGACAATGCGAAGAAATATATCGAAGAAGGTAACTTTGGTGGCAAAGGTTCTGAAGCCCATAAAGCTGCAGTAACTGGTGATACCGTAGGTGACCCTTACAAAGATACTGCGGGTCCTGCTGTTAATCCGCTGATTAAGATCATCAACATCGTGGCATTGCTCATCGTGCCATTGTTGCCCGTGATTTCACGTTAAGCAATAAAACCGCAACATACAAAAACGCCTAGCATTGCTAGGCGTTTTTTATTGGTATCGCCATTTTGATATTGCGGTCATTGGTTTAATTATTATTTAACGCATGCAAAAAATTAAATTAATTAAAGTATGCGTAGATGCTTCAAATCCCAAAACCTTTCCAAAGGGTTTTGTTGATATTGAGGCATTAAATCTTGTTACAGAGATGCAAATCTTGGTGCATGAAGGGGAAGATGATCTGGAGTGGGAAATGTTAAATAGAAGTTCTCCTAAGCCCCGTATAGACAAGGCTTCCTCTTAAAGGGGTTGAAATTAGGCTAAGTGCGATATACAATTGCTATATACATATGGAGGGTCAAATTTTGGTTATTTCAACAGTGTTTACCAACAACCGTACTCAGGCGGTGAGATTGCCTGCAGAAATGCGATTGCCAGAAAATGTGCGCAAGGTTAACGTACGCTCAAAAGGTCGTGAGCGCATCATTGCACCTATAGAAAATATGTGGGACAACTTCTTCTTGGGTGAAGCAGGTGTAAGTGAAGACTTCATGAACGAAAGAGGCTCTCAGGAGCAAAGCGATAGAGAGTCTCTCTAATGCTTAAGTACCTATTGGACACAAATATTGTTATTTATGTCATAAAGCAAAAACCACTAGAGGCGCTTAAAGTATTCAACAAAAATGCTAATCGTATGGCTATATCAGCAATTACATTGGCAGAGCTAATTTATGGCGCCGAAAAAAGTGCAAACGTAGAAAAAAATCTCAATGTTATTGAAGACTTCATTAGCCACTTAGAGGTTTTGCCCTATGACATTGCTGCAACTCAACATTATGGGCAAATTAAAGCTTTTCTAGAGCGTGCGGGTCAGCCCATTGGAGTAAATGATATTCATATTGCAGCTCACGCCAGAAGTCACGGCTTAACTCTGGTTACCAATAATATGTCTGAGTTTAAGAGGGTTCCAAACCTTGCTCTTGAAAACTGGGTTTAAGCATCGTCCCTAAAACAAAAACGCCTAGCAATGCTAGGCGTTTTTTTTATTACTGAATTACTTGGTGACAAAGGAACAACTTGGATTTTTATTCCAATGTTTCTAAGTAACGCTGCGCATCTAATGCGGCCATACAGCCTGTGCCAGCGCTGGTAATTGCTTGACGGTAGATGTGGTCTTGTACGTCGCCAGCTGCAAACACACCAGGGATATTGGTAGCGGTGGCATTGCCTTCAAGCCCTGAGTGGGTCTTAAGGTAACCGTTGTTCATATCGAGCTGACCAACAAAGAGTTCAGTGTTTGGCTTGTGGCCAATGGCAATAAAGGCACCAGTTACGGCGATGTCTTCAGTGCTGCCATCTTGTTTCTTGATGCGCACACCAGTAACACCTTTTTCATCGCCAAGCACTTCATCAAGAGTAGCATTCAATTTCAATTCCACTTTACCTTCAGCCACTTTCGCCATCAAGCGATCGTTCAAGATTGGCTCAGCGCGGAATTTATCGCGACGATGAATCACGGTAACTTTTTTAGCAATGCCGGTGAGGTAAAGAGCCTCTTCAACAGCAGTGTTACCACCACCCACTACGCAAACATCTTGATTGCGGTAGAAGAAACCATCACAAGTTGCACAACCAGATACTCCGCGACCCATGAATGCTTCTTCACTTGGTAAGCCGATGTATTGAGCGGAAGCACCGGTACAAATAATTAAGGCATCACAGGTATAAGTTCCAGAATCGCCAACCAAGCGAATAGGTTTCTCTTTTAGGGCTGCTGTATGGATGTGATCAAAAATGATTTCAGTATTGAAGCGTTCAGCATGCTTCAAAAAGCGATCCATGAGCTCAGGGCCTTGAACGCCATCGGCATCCGCGGGCCAGTTTTCAACGTCGGTTGTGGTCATTAATTGACCGCCTTGAGCCAGCCCAGTAATGAGGGTGGGGTTCAAATTGGCTCGGGCAGCATAGACAGCAGCTGTGTAGCCAGCAGGGCCTGATCCGAGGATGAGAACTTTGGAGTGTTTTGGGGTATTTGTAGTCATATTCAAATTATAGATTTGCTTGATTACAATCGGTAGAACATGGCAAGAACCACATATCCGAAGTCCAAGGCTCCATTGAGCCCCGAGCCCCCAGAGAACGTCGGGCAGGGCAGGATGCCCCGCCTCTTATTAGAGGCCCGCTGGTTCATCTCCCTAGGCCTTTGCCTGGGCTTATTTGCCATTTTGCTGACCTACTCCAAGGCTGATCCAGCCTGGTCCCACGCCAGTTTTGAGACCCCAAAGAACCTCGGCGGCCGTTTTGGGGCCTATTTAGCCGATTTAATGCTGTATGTCTTTGGTATTTCTGCCTTTTGGTGGGTAGCCTTGTTTGGGCGCCGCGTCCTCGATGGCTGGCGCGAGCTTTGGAGTATTCCTTTGCCGCCGGATCCAGAGGCTAAGCCGGACTCCTTATTAATGCGCTGGTTAGGCTTTGGTCTGACTTTAGCCTGCAGCATGGGTCTTGAGTCTATTCGGATGCATTCGCTGTCCTGGGAGCTTCCTAGACCGCCTGGTGGCATTTTGGGCGAGCTGATTGGCGACCCATTGCAAATGTCCCTCGGTTTTACTGGTGCCACCCTGGTTTTGCTATTTGGCTTGTGTGCTGGCCTATCTCTTTTTCTACATTTCTCTTGGTTGGATATCGCTGAAAAAGTAGGACGTTTCTTAGAGGTGTCTTTCCACCGCATTCGCGAACGTCGCGATAGTGAAGAAGATCGCAAGTTAGGTGAAGCTGCTGCAGAAGAGCGCGAAGAGTTTGTAGAAGAATTCCGTGGTCGTGTTGAAGTTGCTGCGCCAGTGCAAATAGTGCGTGCACCTGTTGAGATTCCAAAGAGCGCTCGAGTAGAGCGTGAGAAACAACAACCTCTGTTTGTGGATATTCCAGATTCTGAGTTGCCACCACTCGCATTGCTTGATCCAGTGCCCGAAGCAAAAGAAACCATCTCTGCTGAGGTATTGGAATTTACTTCTCGTTTGATCGAGCGAAAGTTAGCAGAATTTAATGTGCAGGTAACCGTCATCGCTGCGTACCCAGGTCCAGTGGTGACGCGCTACGAGATTGATCCAGCAGTTGGTGTGAAGGGTAGTCAGATTGTCAACCTCTCACGTGACTTAGCGCGCTCATTAGGCGTAGTCAGTATGCGTGTAGTAGAAACGATTCCTGGTAAGACCTGTATGGCCCTAGAGTTACCAAATCCAACACGTCAATCTGTCTACTTGTCAGAGATTCTTACTTCACAGGTTTATAACGACAACCACTCATTGCTGACTCTGGCTTTAGGTAAAGATATTTCTGGCAGCCCAATGGTGGCTGACTTGGCGAAGATGCCTCACTGCTTGGTAGCGGGTACTACTGGTGCTGGTAAGTCGGTTGGTATCAACGCCATGATCTTGTCATTGCTCTTTAAGGCTAAGCCTGATGAAGTGCGTTTGATCATGATCGATCCGAAGATGCTAGAAATGGCAATCTACGACAAGATCCCGCATTTGTTATGCCCAGTAGTAACAGACATGAAGCAGGCTTATAACGCGCTCAATTGGGCTGTGAATGAGATGGAGCGCCGCTACAAACTGATGAGTAAGTTTGGAGTACGTAACTTAGCTGGCTTTAATAAAAAGATTTTAGAAGCAGAAGAAAAGGGTGAGAAGCTCACTAATCCATTTAGCTTGACACCAGATGATCCAGAGCCAATCTACAAGGCACCAGTAATCGTCATCGTGATCGATGAGTTGGCTGACTTGATGATGGTTTCAGGTAAGAAGATTGAAGAACTGATTGCACGTATTGCTCAAAAGGCACGTGCTGCTGGTATCCATTTGGTTTTGGCAACACAACGTCCGAGTGTGGACGTGATTACTGGTTTGATTAAAGCCAACGTACCAACCCGTATCTCATTTCAGGTGAGCTCGAAGATCGACAGTCGTACGATTCTGGATCAACAGGGCGCGGAAGCGTTGCTTGGTATGGGTGACATGCTTTACATGGCCCCAGGTACCGGCTTACCAGTGCGCGTACACGGCGCCTTTGTATCCGATGATGAAGTGCATCGCGTAGTTGAGTGGCTCAAAGAGAAGGGTGAAGCCAACTACATTGATGGTGTTCTCGAAGGTGCCGATGAATCCAATGTGGATGCATTGACTGGTGAGAGCGGTGGCGAAGCCGATCCACTCTATGACCAAGCTGTTGCTATCGTCTTAGAGAACAAACGCCCATCTATTTCTTTAGTGCAGCGTCATCTGCGCATTGGTTACAACCGTGCCGCACGTCTCCTTGAGGATATGGAAAAAGCAGGCCTCGTATCCAAAATGGGTAATGGTGGCAATCGCGAGATTTTGCATCGCCCTTCAGAGTAAGAATCCATGTCAAGATTTCTAATTTCAGCAATTCTTGCGATTGCAAGCATTCTGTTTGCAGGTGCAGCGCTCTCACAATCCGAGGGTGGCGCTGAGCAATTACGTCAATTTGTGCGTAACTCTAAAACCGCTGAAGGTGATTTTGTGCAACAGCAGTTACGTGCACTTAAGGCCAACGAGCCGCAAGATAAGGGATTGAAAGTTCTGCGTCAAACGCAAGGACATTTTGTATTTCAGCGCCCAGGCCGTTTTATTTGGGATACACAGAAACCATATGAGCAAAAATTGATTGCGGATGGCAAGCAATTAATCTTGTGGGATAAAGATTTGAATCAGGCAACCTTTCGTCCAGCAGGGCAGGCTTTAGCATCTACGCCAGCAGCCATTCTGTTTGGCGAAACTTCACTAGACCAGCACTTTGATCTAGTAGAGGGCGAAGAGCGTTTGGGAATGAAATGGGTTTCACTGACCCCTAAAAAAGATCCGAATGCGAAGAGCAAAAATGATCTGCCTTATACAAAGATCTCCATAGGTATGGCTAACGGCTTACCCAAAGCCCTTGAATTAACTGATGGGCTAGGCAGCGTGGTTCTAGTTACCCTGGATAAGATCCAGCTCAATGTCAATTTGCCTGCTAATCGCTTTACCTTTACTCCGCCTGCAGGGGCAGAAGTCTTGCGCTTAAACTAGAGCCACAATATTCACTAAGCACTAAAACAGAACAAACCAAACCAGAGCAACATATGATTGATCCGCAATTACTCCGTAAAGATATCGCCGCAGTTGCTGCACGTTTAGCTACTCGCAAATTCCAATTGGATGTTGAGAAATTCAACGCCCTGGAATCGGAGCGTAAATCGTTGCAAACCCGTACTGAAGAATTGCAAGCTAAACGCAATCAATTGTCTAAGGCAATTGGTATGAAAAAAGGTAAGGGTGAGGATGCTTCTGCTGAGATGGCTGAAGTAGCGCAAGTAAACACCGATATGGAATCTGGTTCTGCCCGCTTAGCAGTGCTTCAGGCAGAAATTTCTGATTTCTTAATGGGCATTCCGAATCTCCCAGACGAGTCTGTTCCAGCTGGTAAAGACGAAACTGAAAACAAAGAAGTAAAGCGTTGGGGTGAGCAGCCCATTTTTGATTTTGAAATTAAAGATCACGTAGATCTTGGTGGCCCATTAGGTCTAGACTTTGAAGTGGCAGCCAAGATTAGTGGTTCACGCTTTGTAGTACTCAAAGGACCAATCGCCAGATTGCACCGTGCCTTAGCGCAGTTCATGATCGATACCCATGCCACAAAGCATGAGTATCAAGAAGTCTACGCACCCTATATGGTGAACGCTGCATCTATGCGCGGCACAGGTCAGTTGCCGAAGTTTGAAGAAGATTTATTCAAGGTCCCGCGTCAAATGGGTGGTGAAGATGAGGGCGGCGAAGCAAAAACAGAAAACTTCTACTTAATACCAACAGCAGAAGTGCCTGTTACCAATTTAGTTCGCGATGAAATCGTGAACGCCGATAACTTACCAATGAAGTTTGTAGCTCACACACCATGCTTCCGCTCAGAAGCAGGTAGCTATGGCCGTGATGTGCGCGGCATGATTCGTCAGCATCAGTTTGACAAAGTAGAGTTGGTGCAGATCACCAAACCAGAAGATTCTATGCAAGCTTTGGAAGATCTCACAGGTCATGCAGAAAGAATCTTAGAGCTTCTAGAGCTGCCTTATAGAAAAGTACTGCTCTGCACGGGCGATATGGGCTTTGGTAGTACCAAGACTTATGATTTAGAGGTTTGGGTGCCATCACAAAATGCGTATAGAGAAATTAGTTCATGCTCCAGCATGGGTGACTTCCAAGCGCGCCGCATGCAAGCTAGATTTAAATCCGGCCAAGGCAAGCCAGAATTAGTACACACCTTAAATGGCTCAGGCTTAGCAGTGGGTAGAGCATTGGTAGCCTTGCTAGAGAACAAGCAGCAAGTAGACGGTAGCATTGCGATTCCGAAAGCGCTGCAGCCTTACTTGGGCGGCTTGGAAGTACTCAAGCCAATTTAAAGTTAGAGCAAATGAATAAGCTCTCATTATTTTTAACTCTCATCTGTGCGGCATTGATTTCTCCAGTTGTTTTGGCGACTGAGAAAACCTATCGGTGCGAGGTTTTGAGTGATGCCTACATCAAAAGCAATGGAGAGTTGGATATCGTTAAAGATAGCCCCAGAGTTGGCCAAGAATTTGCAGTGGTCAAGAAAACCGGGGAAGTAGTTGGCGATGTGATGGATTCTTTAGGAAAACCAAAAGTCATCGCATCTGGAAGCAACGGCAATGCTTACAAAGTTATTTGGACGCAAAAGTCTGCAGGTAAGAATGGCGCCTTTGTGGACTATCTCAGTATCGAAGGATTTGCAAAAGACGGTAAGAAGCCTTTTGGATTCTTCTCTGGTGCACTCCTTATGACAGGCGTTTGCGATCAATAGATCAAAAAGCAGTAGGCAGAATCATCGTTTAAGTTTTATCTTAGACACACCGGAGAGGTGGCAGAGTGGTCGAATGTACCTGACTCGAAATCAGGCGTAGGGTCAAACCTACCGAGGGTTCGAATCCCTCCCTCTCCGCCAGATTGTCAATAGATAAAAGGCTTTACCAGTCTAATTATCTTTTTCCCCACAGTTTTCCCCACAATCATTCTTCAAACCTCTCTCTACTATGTAGTTGATCCGTTAGTGTATCTTTTGGTGGTGGACATACCGCTCTACTATGGCGCTCTTCGTCAACGGCAGTAGCCTCAAAGTCTTTGGCAAGCTGCAATACCAGTTCCTTAGCTACAGCTAGCTTTGATGCTGGAATGACTATGCCGTTCTTTATAAGGCGTTCTAACTGGAATTCTTTAAAGGTCTGGGTTTTCACCTTCCCAGCGTACTCTGCATTACCTAAACCTTTTTTGCTCATGCAGCTAATGTAACAAAGTAGGGGGTGGGTATTAAGAAAGTGAGTTTTGATCAACCCACCGTACCACCACCAACCCTTTTACGGCTTGGTTCAATATAGATCTATGCATAGTATTTTGCTCAAGGGGTGGGGCCTTCTTATGTTTCCGATCTTCATTACTTGCGCTGCATACAAACACCCCCCGTCATCTTTCTACACAAAAACAGGGCAATGGGCACATATATTTTTTTAAAGCCTTCTTCCGGACGGCGGATTTAATTAAGAGCTAAGAGTTCGGTTGGTTAGGCCAGAGGACTCATAAGAAAGAAGCCCAAGAGGTCTTGTAACAAAGACCTCAATGATTTCAAGAGGTTAGTGGTGAATTAGGAGGTATAAATTCACCGCACACCGCTTACACACCGGGGCATTTTTCATGGTGTGTAGTAAATGCAGTTTTAGTGTGGTTTTGAAGTGGTTAAGAAGTACAAAACAGCATGTAAAGATTAACGGGCCCATAGCTCAGTTGGTTAGAGCAGAGGACTCATAATCCTTTGGTCCCAGGTTCAAGTCCTGGTGGGCCCACCAGAAATGAAAATACCAACCTTCGGGTTGGTATTTTTTTGAGCGTCACTTAAAGTAACGCTTACGAATAGAACCGCCCTGTAATCGTGCTACTTGAAATTCTTTCAATAGAAGGTTTTCAACGTTTGTTGTTTTCACGCCAGCTCTTAAAGGCGGCTACATTAGCTTCATCTGTGGGTGGATATAGGCCAATAATAGTTTGTCCTTCCATAACCTTTTCAGTTACGAAATCCTCAAATGCGGTCATTTCAAAGGCCTCATTGGCAATGTCATCAACAATATTTGCAGGAATGACAACGACACCTTCAGCATCGCCAACAATGATATCCCCGGGGTAGACAGGCGCTTCCCCGCAGCCTATCGGAACGTTGATATCGAGTGCGCAATGGACTGTTAGATTTGTTGGAGCGCTTGGTCTCTGATGATAGGCAGGAATTGCTAGCTGAGCTATTGCTGGAGAGTCGCGGAACCCACCATCAGTAACAATGCCAGCCACACCACGTTTCATTAATCGAGCCACCAAAATAGATCCTGCGGAAGCCGCTTTCGGGTTATTGCGACTATCAATTACCATTACAGCGCCTGGGGGACAATCTTCAACGGCGGCACGTTGCGGATGTTTGGGATTTTTAAATACCTCAATCGTATTGAGATCTTCGCGAGCAGGAATGTATCGTAGCGTAAATGCCTCGCCAACCATATTAGGGTGATTTGGATTTAAAGGATGCACATTTTGAATGAATTGATTGCGAAAGCCCTTCTTGAATAAGGCAGTGCAAATTGTTGCAGTGCTGACACTCATCAATTTATTTTTTGTAGTGGAGTTAATGGCCATGGCAATATTCTCTTGATTAAATATAAGTTAGTAAATGTCAGGCTCGGAGACTGGCTTTCCAAATGATGTTTCCAGAAAGTCAAAGTCGCAACCATCTTCTGCTTGTAGGATATGTCGGCTAAACATCCAGCCGTACCCCCGCTCATACTTTGGTTCTGGCGCTCTCCATGCTGCTTTGCGCATTGCAAACTCTTCGTCGCTAATATCTAGCTGAATTTTTCGGTTTGGCACATCCACAGTAATAAGATCACCTGTCTTTACAAATGCAAGTGGACCTCCAATATAGGACTCTGGGGATGCGTGTAATATGCATGCGCCATAACTTGTTCCACTCATGCGTGAGTCGGAGAGTCGCAACATGTCTCTTACGCCTTGCTTAACTAGCTTTGTTGGGATTGGGAGCATTCCCCATTCCGGCATTCCTGGGCCACCTTTTGGTCCAGCATTGCGTAGAACCATAATGTGGTTTTCAGTAACATCTAGATTTTCATCGTCTATGGCTGCTTTCATGTCTGAGTAACTATCAAAAACTAGGGCAGGGCCAGTGTGTTTCAAAAATTGAGGTGCGCATGCGCTTGGCTTTATGACTGCGCCACCTGGAGCAATATTTCCTCGCAGCACTGCAAGCGCTCCTTCCTTGTAGATGGGGTTCTCAAGGGATCGAATTACGTCCCTATTATGTGTTTGTACTCCTGAAATGTTTTCACCAACAGTTTTTCCGGTAACTGTTTTTGCATTTAGATGAAGATGAGGGGATATCTCTTTCATTAGCGCTGGCAGTCCGCCTGCATAATAAAAGTCTTCCATGAGGTACTTGTCACCACTTGGGCGAATATTGGCTATCACCGGTACTTTTCTGCTTGCTGAATCAAAGTCATCTAGGGATACTGTGCAGTCTTCACCTGCGCGTCTTGACATAGCCACTAGGTGAATAATGGCATTTGTACTACACCCCATTGCCATGGCAGTGTTGATGCCATTTAAAAAGCTTTCTTTTGATAGGATTTTTTTTGGCGTTAAATCATCCCACACCATCTTAATAATTCTACGGCCGCAGTTAGCTGCCATTCGGGGGTGATTTGCGTCAGACGCTGGAATGCTTGATGCGCCTGTAAGGGTAAGCCCAATTGATTCTGCAATGCCCATCATGGTGGCTGCGGTTCCCATAGTCATGCAAGTACCATGACTGCGTGCAATGCCACCTTCTACTTCGAGCCATTGGATATCGGTAATTTTTCCAGCACGTCGATCATCCCAGTATTTCCATGCATCTGCACCAGAGCCCAATTTTTGACCATTCCAGTTGCCGTTTAACATTGGCCCAGCGGGGAGATAAATCATTGGAACCCCAGCAGATAATGCGCCCATGATGAGTCCAGGGGTTGTTTTGTCGCAGCCACCCATTAATACAACGCCATCAATGGGATGGGATCTAATGAGCTCTTCAGTTTCCATGGCGAGCATATTTCGATAGAGCATTGTGGTTGGCCTAACAAATGCTTCTGCAAGAGATATTGCGGGGAGCTCAAGAGGAAATCCACCTTCTTGAAAAACGCCACGCTTTACATCTTCTACCCGCTGCTTAAAATGGGTGTGACAGGGGTTGATATCTGACCAAGTATTAATAATCCCAATTACTGGCTTGCCTTTCCAGTCTTCTGGGCCATAACCCATTTGCATAGCGCGTGAGCGATGTCCAAATGAGCGAAGATCATCTGGCGCAAACCATCTTGCGCTGCGTAAGGTTTCTTTGGTCTTAGACATATGAGTTTAATTTTCTCTGTTAATGTAATTTTCAGATTACATTGTGCCAATCTCTGCGCTCTCTCGTACCCATGAGCGAGCCTGTTCGCTGATGGATACTCCCAGGCCAAGTCTGGTTGGAACTAGCATGCGGCCATCTTTGATTTCAATGCGCTCATTAAACAATGGTTCGAGCCACTCAAAATGCTCAACCCAGGATTGTTTTGGGTATGCGGCGGCCAGATGAATATGTAGCTCCATAGCAAAGTGGGGTGCCAACATGAGTCCAGCGTGTTCAGCTAAACCTGCAATTTTGAGGAAGGGTGTAATGCCGCCAACTCTAGGGCCGTCTGGCATTAAGTAATCTGCTGCACGATGACGAATGAGGTCCCAATGCTCCCCGGCACTAGTTAACATCTCGCCGGTAGCAATAGGGGTATCGAATTGTGCTGCCAATGCTGCATGCCCCTCGTGGTCATAAGCATCTAATGGCTCTTCAATCCAAATCAGATTAAATTGTTCGAAGATGCGACACATACGTTGAGCAGTTGGACGATCCCATTGTTGGTTTGCATCAACCATGATTGGTGTGCCGTCACCTAAATGCTTTCGCACGGCGGTAACACGTTCAATATCCTTAGCATGATCTGGTTGGCCTACTTTTAATTTGATGCCACCAATCCCACGCTCAATGGATGCTTTTGCGTTAACTAGTAGTTGATCAATTGGCGTATGTAAAAAGCCGCCAGAGGTGTTATAGCAAGGCACTGAATCGTGATGCGAGCCCAATAGTTTGGCTAGGGACAATCCTGCACGTTTTGCTTTTAAATCCCAAAGCGCTACGTCAAAGGCGCCAATAGCTTGCGTGGACATTCCACTGCGGCCAACAGATGCACCTGCCCAACAAAGTTTGTCCCAAATCTTGGCAATATCACTTGGATCTTCGCCGATTAAAGTAGGGGCAATTTCTTTTGCGTGAGCATATTGTCCAGGGCCGCCGGCACGTTTAGAGTAACTAAATCCAACTCCTTCAAACCCATTCTCAGTCGTGATTTCTACAAAAAGAATCACGATTTCAGTCATGGGTTTTTGACGACCTGTTAATACCTTTGCATCACTAATAGGATTTGCTAAAGGTAGGTAGCAGGAGGAAACGCGAACGGATTTAATTTTGTCTTGAGTAGTCATTAAATTTCTCTATGTACATTAGGTAACTGGTGCCGGGTTGAAGAGCGCAATGGAGTTATGTAATTTCCATTGCTCTGCAAATGTTTTTTTGTGGCCGCTAGCGACTTCTAGCATCATGTGAAACATTTCCCAGCCAATATCTTCAATGCTAGCTGTGCCATCAGCAATCTTCCCTGCATTAATGTCCATAAGATCATTCCAGCGACGTGCTAGATCAGTCCTGGTGGCTACCTTGATTACGGGTACGGCAGCCAATCCATAAGGTGTGCCGCGTCCAGTGGTAAAGACATGAAGATTCATGCCGGCTGCTAGCTGCAGCGTTCCGCAAATGAAGTCACTTGCAGGGGTAGCTGCAAAAATCAATCCTTTTTGCTTGAGCTTATTGCCTGGGGCAAGAACGCCAGAGATAGGCGAGGTTCCTGATTTGATGATGGATCCCATCGCCTTTTCTACGATATTCGATAAACCACCTTTTTTATTACCTGGAGTTGTATTGGCGCTTCTATCTACGCTACCCCGTTTTAGATATGCGTCATACCAAGCCATTTCATCAATCATTGCTTGGGCAACCTCTGGTGTAGTTGCTCTAGAGGTGAGTTGATCTATGCCATCTCTGACTTCAGTTACTTCAGAGAACATCACGCTAGCACCGGCACGCACCAAAAGATCAGTACAAAAGCCTACTGCTGGATTGGCCGTTACGCCAGAGAAGGCATCACTGCCACCACATTGAACTCCAACGACGAGCTCGCTTGCAGGTACGGTTTCACGTTTGCGAGCATTCAGTTTTTCTAAATGGACTTTCGCAGAATCCATGATGGAGTCAATCATCGACATGAAGCCAACATGCTCATCGTCTTGCAGGCAAACCACATCAAGCGCTTCGTTACTGCCGCGCTGATCAGCAATAGGAATACTACCGGGAGGTAGAAGGCGATTGGGCTGGAGTTTTTCACAGCCCAAACTCACCACCATAACCTCGCCGCCGAAGTTGGGATTAAGGCTGATATTTCTTAATGTGCGAATGGGAATATCAGCCCCATCCGCATCAATAGCAACACCACAACCGTAAGTGTGTTCAATGCCGACTACATCATCCACATTAGGATACTTTGGGAGTAGTTCTGTTTTAATTCGCTGTACTGCGTAATCAACTACGCCTGAGACACATTGAACTGTAGTGGTGATTGCCAGAATGTTTCTAGTGCCAACTGAGCCATCTGCATTCCGATAGCCTTCAAAGGTATAACCTTCTAGTGGCACTTGAGGCGCAGGCTTAACGGTTGCGATAGGTAAGTTATCTAGTTCGCGCGCATCGGGCATTTTTAATAGCACCTCGCTAACCCAACTTCCAGCAGGGATAGCTTGAGCGGCATATCCAATCGGAATGCCGTAGCGAATAACAGGGACATCAATTGCTAAATCTACCAAAGCAACCTTGTGACCTTGGGGAACATGTTCTTTCAAGATAAGGCCGGATGACAAGGTGGTTCCTGCAGGCAAGCCACCGTCATTGGCAACAATTGCCACGTTATCGCGCTCATTCATGCTGATTGTCAGCGGTATCATCACTAGGTCCTAAGAAATTAGCGTCAAATGTAATTTTATGAGATTATGACAGAAATGATAGCGCTATCAAATTTGAGATGCAAGTACCTATATGAGTGATATTGAATCTAGTAGACGAAGTCGCCGCGGTAGCGGTGCAATTACGCTGCATGATGTGGCGCGTTTGGCAGGGGTTTCTCCAATCACTGCATCTAGAGCAATTAATAAGCCTGAGCAGGTTTCTCCTGAGTTGTTAAAAAAGGTGGAAGACGCTGTTGCACGTACTGGTTACGTACCTAATCGTATGGCAGGCGGCTTAGCCTCCTCTAGAAGTAAGCTTATTGCCGCAGTAGTTCCAAGTACGGTAATTTCGGTATTCAATGAAACAATTGAGGCCTTGAATAACACTTTGTTTGATGCGGGCTATCAATTAATGCTAGGTCAATCTGCATACTCTGCAGATCGCGAAGAGCTTCTATTGGATTCGGTTATTGGTCGACGTCCAGATGGCATATTTTTAACTGGTGTAATGCAGCCGGGTAAAGGGCGCACTCGCTTAATGGCGGCTGGAATACCGGTTGTAGAAACTTGGGATTTAACGCCCACTCCAATCGATATGCTAATCGGCTTCTCCCATGCAGATATTGGCTTAGCGGTCGCTAAGTACTTTATTGAAAAGGGTAGAAAGCAGTTGGCAGTCATTCGTGCAGGCGATGAACGAGCAGATCGTAGAACAGTTGCATTTATCGCGGCAGCACTAGAGGTAGGATTACCTAAGCCTTTTGTTGTTAACGTCGGCTCCGAGCGCTCAATTCGTAGTGGACGTCACGCCATGGCTGAGATATTAAGTAAGGCGCCTAAGTCAGACGCGGTATTTTGTAGTTCTGACTTATTGGCATTAGGCGCTCTGACAGAGGCTAGGGCGAAGAAAATTAGCGTGCCAAATCAAATCGCAGTGATGGGTTTTGGTGATGTTCCGTTTGTAGCGGATATGCTGCCAGCTTTATCAACCGTCCGAATTAACGGCGGAAAGATCGGTGAACTTGCAGCTCAATACCTGATGGATAGAGCTGAAGGTAAAACGATCGCAGAACCTATCGTTAATGTAGGCTTTTCCATCATCGAGCGAGATACCGCCTAGATTTAGGTATAAACCCTAGTATTAAAAGGTTTGACAAGAGTAAATGGTACCGCTAACATTCTACTTTATTTGGTAGCGCTACCATTTATCACAAAACTCTGAGTTAAGGAAGATTCATGAACCCCCAAGACCTAAAAACAATCGTTTCTGATGGCCTATTGTCATTCCCGGTAACGGATTTTGATCAACAAGGTAATTTCAATCCAAGGGGATATGCAGAACGTTTGGAATGGTTGGCGCCATACGGGGCCAGCGCATTATTTGCCGCAGGTGGAACTGGGGAGTTTTTCTCAATTGATGGGTATGAGTATCCAGAGATTATTAAAACTGCAGTGCAAACCTGTAAAGGTAAGGTGCCGATCATTGCGGGTGCCGGTGGCTCAACCCGCTTTGCAATTGAGTGCGCTCAAGAAGCGGAGCGTCAGGGTGCTCACGGAATTTTGTTGCTCCCACATTATTTGATGGAAGCAGGTCAGGAAGGTTTAATCGCTCACGTAGAGCAAGTCTGTAAGAGCGTGAAGTTTGGTGTGATTGTTTATAACCGTAATGTTACGAAGCTCACGCCAGAATCTTTGGCTATTCTTGCCGATCGCTGTCCAAATCTCATTGGCTTTAAAGATGGTGTGGGCAATATTGAAATCATGTCTTCTATTTACATGAAGATGGGTGATCGGTTTTCTTACCTGGGTGGCCTACCAACTGCAGAAGTTTACGCTGCAGCCTATAAGGCGCTTGGCACTCCTGTCTACTCATCCGCCGTCTTTAATTTCATTCCAAAAACAGCGATGGATTTTTACCATGCTGTGAAGTCTGATGATTTAAAAACACAACATCATTTATTACGTGAATTCTTTATGCCTTATCTAAAGATTCGTAATCGCGATCCTGGTTATGCTGTAAGCATCATTAAAGCAGGTGCAAAGATCGTTGGACATGATGCCGGTCCTGTGCGTGCGCCGTTAACAGATTTAAAGCCAGCAGAATATGAAGAGTTGGAAGCATTAATTAAAAAACTTGGTCCTCAATAATTAAAAGGAGATAAAAATGAAATTATCTAAATTATTTATTAGCTTGATGGGTGTTGCATTTTCTGCGACAGTATTAGCGCAGGCATTTCCAAATAAACCTGTGACAATTGTTGTGCCTTTCCCGCCTGGCGGTTCAACTGACCAAATGGCTCGTGCAATTGCACCAAAGCTTCAGAGTCAATGGGGTCAAGGTGTATTGGTAGATAACAAGGCAGGTGCTACTGGCACCATCGGAGCGACTTTTGTAAAGCGTGCCGCGCCAGATGGTTACACCTTATTTGTTACCTCTTTAGGGCCGTTAGTAATTGTCCCGTATTTGATTCCGAACCTGCAATATGACCCAGCCAAGGATTTTGATTTTCTAACAGTAGGACTTCAGTCGCCTAATGTCTTGGTTGTTCCAACGAATTCCCCGTATAAAACGGTTGGCGATCTCGTAGCTGCAATGAAGGCGAATCCCAACAAAATTACTTTTAGCTCTGCTGGAACAGGATCTTCAGATCATTTGACTGCAGAAATTTTATGGGATCAAACCAATACTGAAGGCGTTCATGTACCTTATAAAGGTGGTGCTCCAGCTATTACCGATTTGATTGGTGGAACAGTTGATGCTCAATTTGCAAATGTGAATGCAGTGATTCAATACATCAACGCGGGTAAGTTGCGCCCGCTAGCGATGACTGGCTCTAAGCGTTCACCAGTCATACCTAATACTCCAACTATGAAAGAAGCAGGCGTAAATGACATGGTAATTTACTCATGGCAAGCAGCCTTAGCTCCTAAGGGCCTACCAGCTGATGTGAAGGACAAGATTGCTAAAGGTATTGTGAGTGCATTGAATGATCCTCAGGTAAAAAAGGGGTTTATAGACATTGGCTTTGAAGTTGTGGCCAATACCCCCGAGCAATTTGCAAAGTTCCAGGCGGAAGAAGCTGTGCGCTGGAAAAAGCTCATTGAGTCACGAAAAATTACTGCTAACTAAATTGAGTATGAGTCTTTTATGAATACACCCTCTACCCCCATCATTACAAGCATGCAAGTGATCCCTGTTGCAGGGGAAGACAGTATGCTGATGAACTTGAGCGGGGCGCATGGTCCGTATTTCACTCGTAATATTGTGATTCTTCGCGACAACGCAGGTAACGTCGGTGTTGGCGAGGTTCCGGGCGGACAAAAAATTGAAGACACTTTAAATAGGTGTTCAGAAATTATTGTCGGCTCATCTATTGGGGCATACAAATCCTCTTTAAATGCAGTGAGGGAAAAGTTCGCTAATCTCGATACGGGGGGTCGCGGTTTACAGACATTTGATCTGCGCACCACGGTACATGTTGTTACGGCTCTAGAGGCTGCATTACTGGATTTGCTCGGCAAGCATTTAGGTGTTCCTGTTGCCGAGCTGTTGGGTGATGGCAAACAACGCGATTCTGTTGAGATGCTTGGATACTTGTTCTTTGTAGGGGATAAATCTAAAACAGATCTTGCCTATCGCTCTGAAAAAGACTCTGATGATGCTTGGTTTAGGGTACGCAACGAAGTTGCAATGACTCCTGAAGCAGTGGTTCGTCTGGCTGAAGCTTCTTATGAGAAGTATGGCTTTAGTGACTTCAAGCTCAAAGGCGGAGTGTTGTCTGGAGAAGCGGAAGTTGAGGCTGTGACTGCGCTTGCAAAAATATTCCCAGATGCGCGAGTAACTTTAGATCCTAATGGCGGCTGGTTGCTAAAAGATGCAATTCGTTTAATGCGTGATATGCACGGCATATTGGCTTATGCGGAAGACCCATGTGGTGCGGAGGGGGTATTTTCAGGGCGTGAAGTGATGGCGGAGTTCCGTCGTGCTACTGGATTACCAACGGCAACCAATATGGTTGCTACGGATTGGCGTGAAATGCGGCACTCTATTCAATTGCAATCTGTGGACATACCGTTAGCTGACCCTCATTTTTGGACAATGGCCGGTTCAGTGCGTGTAGCTCAAATGTGCCACGAGTGGGGCTTAACTTGGGGTTCACATTCTAATAATCATTTTGATATTTCATTGGCGATGTTTACTCATGTTGCTGCTGCAGCTCCCGGCAAGATTACGGCTATTGATACACATTGGATTTGGCAGGATGGTCAACGTTTAACTAAAGAGCCATTTCAAATCAAAGGTGGACATGTTCAGGTTCCTAAAAAACCAGGCCTTGGTGTGGAGTTAGATATGCAAGAGGTAGAAAAAGCCCATCGCCTTTATAAAGAAAAAGCATTAGGCGCTCGCGATGATGGTATTGCAATGCAGTTCTTGATTCCAAACTGGAAATTCAATAACAAAATGCCTTGTATGGTTCGATAAATATTATTAATACAAATAAGAAAGCGCTTTATGACTATCGCAGGAAACATGATTATTGGACAAGATTTAGTTAAAGGTTCAAAAAAGGCCATTTACGCTGTCAATCCTGCAACAGGTGAAAATCTTGAGCCTGCTTATTTAGGCGGAAGTGCTCAAGAAGTTGATCGTGCTTGCGCATTGGCCGAACAAGCATTTGATACGTACCGTGAGACTGATCTTGAAACGCGTGCCAAGTTCTTAGAGCAGATCGCTGCTAATTTAGCTGCTAATGGACCAGCTATTATTGAGCGTGCTGGCTTGGAGTCAGGCCTACCAAAGGCTCGCTTAGAGGGTGAGCTTGGTCGCACGATGAATCAACTTAAACTCTTTGCTGAAGAGGTAAGAGCAGGTCGCTGGTTAGGCGTCAAGATTGACACTGCAATGCCTAATCGTACTCCGCTACCACGTTCCGATATTCGTTTGCGTCATATTCCCTTGGGGCCAGTGGTTGTTTTTGGGGCAAGTAATTTTCCATTAGCTTTTTCAGTGGCAGGTGGCGATACCGCTTCTGCATTAGCTGCAGGCTGCCCAGTAGTCGTTAAAGGCCATTCCGCGCATCCTGGAACTTCAGAGTTAGTTGGCCAAGTAATACAAGCTGCGGTGAAGTCATGCGGTATGCCAGAAGGCACCTTCTCCTTATTATTTGGTTCAGGAGCTGACATTGGTTCTGCTTTAGTAGCCGATCCTCGTGTAAAAGCTGTTGGCTTCACAGGCTCACGTTCTGGCGGCGTAGCTTTAATGAAGATTGCGGCTGCTCGCTCTGAACCCATTCCAGTCTACGCTGAGATGAGCAGCATTAATCCAGTGTATCTACTCCCAGAGGCTCTCAAGAATCGTGCTGATGCCATTGCAACTGGATTTGTGAATTCAATGTTGATGGGGTCCGGTCAGTTTTGCACTAATCCTGGACTAATGATTGTTAAAGATGCCCCTGAATTAGATGCATTTATTAGTAAAGTCGCCGACCTTATTTCGGTTGCTCAACCGGGCACGATGCTAACACCAGGCATTCATCAAGCCTTTGAGTCAGGAGTGGGAAAGCTAAAAGACAATGGTAATGTGCAGTTACTTGCGCAAGCCCAAGAAGTTAGTGGCCCAAATCAATGTCGTGCGCGTTTGTTTGTAACGACTGCGCAAGCATTCCTAAATGATCATGCCTTACGTGATGAAGTATTTGGCTCAAACTCATTAGTCATTCGATGCAAAACGGAAGAAGATATTTTCGCTATTACTAACAGTCTGGAAGGTCAGCTTACTGCTACCGTATTAATGGACCCAAGTGATAACAAGGCTTTTATACAAAAGCTCATGAGCATCTTGGAGCGCAAAGTAGGGCGTATTCTATTTAATGGCTATCCAACAGGGGTTGAAGTTTGTCATGCCATGGTACATGGTGGACCATTCCCCGCAACATCGGATAGTAGAACAACCTCAGTGGGTACAGAGGCTATCTGGCGCTTCTTAAGGCCAGTTGCATATCAAGATATTCCTGAAGATTTATTACCCAGCGCTCTGAAGGATGATGGCTGGCAGGTTCCAAAATTCATTAATGGTAAATAAGAGGTAAATGAAATGTTCAATCAAGTGAAATGCCTCGTTGCACTCATTCTTTCTACGATGATTGGAATGTCTGCGTTTGCTCAAACTAATCCAGCAGCAAATTATCCTAATAAGCCTATCCGAATTATTGTGCCCTTTCCTGCTGGCGGAACATCCGATGTGTTGGCACGATTGCTTGGTCAGAAAATGGGTGAAGCCTGGGGTCAAACAGTCATCGTTGAAAATAAACCAGGTGCCAGTGGAAACTTGGGTGCCGATATAGTTGCTAAGGCAACTCCTGATGGCTATACCTTATTGCTCATGGATGTGGGCACACTGGCAATTAGTCAGTCTCTCTATCCAAATCTGACATTTAATGTCGATAAAGATTTTGCTCCCATAACAATGGTTGCATACTCTCCACATTTATTAGTGGCAAGCAATAAGATGCCATTTAACTCTGCTCCAGAGTTAATTTCCTATGCGAAAAAGAACCCAGGTAAGTTGAACTTTGCCTCTGCGGCGGGAAGCGGTAGTGCAAATCATTTGGCGGGCGTGGTATTTGCGAAGCAGGCAGGCATTGATTGGGCCTATATCCCCTATAAAGGCGGGGCACAAGCCATTACTGATTTGGGTGCAGGACAAGTCGACGTTACCTTTAACGGCATGACAGGCACTTATCCTCATGTAAAAAGTGGAACCATTAAGTTGCTAGCGGTTTCTAGTGCGAAGAGAAATTCAGTCATCCCAAATACCCCAACCGTTGCTGAGACGATTCCAGGATTTTTGACTGGCAGTTGGCAGGGCATCTTGGCGCCAGCGGGAACTCCCACACCTATTGTGAATAAACTCAATGCTGAAATATTAAGAGCAATGAAATTGCCTGAAGTGCGGGAAGCACTAAAGACAGCTGGTGCCGATCCATATCCAATGACTCCACAAGAATTTGACAAATGGCTAAATGCTGAAGTTTTGGCATGGGGCAAAGTAATTAAAGATAACAATATTAAGTTGGACTAAGTAAGCCTTATAGATTAATAAAGCAGGAGACAAGTATGTTTAAGATGATTGGCATCATTATTGCCTTGAGTGCAGCTGTTGTATGTTCAAGTGCATCAATGGCGCAGCCTAGTTCCGAGGTTTATCCCAATAGATCTGTAACGGTGGTAGTGCCATTTCCACCAGGCGGGGGTACTGATGCTGGTGCAAGGCTAATTGCCCAAAAGCTATCTACTAAATGGGGCCAATCCGTTATTGTTGAAAACAAGGCGGGCGCGTCTGGAATGTTGGGTTCTGAGTACGTCAGTAGAGCAAAGCCTGATGGCTATACGCTTTTAATTGGTAACGTAGGCACTTTATCTATCAATCCATCTTTATACAAAAAAATGCCTTATGACTCTGAAAAGGCATTTTCACCAATCAGTATGATTGCTGAACTTCCATATGTGCTGCTGGTAACCCCAGCTTTCCCAGCAACGAGTACAAAAGAACTAATCGCAATTGCAAAATCCAAGCCAGGGAAGGTGAGTTATGCCAGTTCTGGTAGTGGCGGCGGACCTCATATTGCTGCTGAGATGTTTGAAAGAGCCGCTGGAATTGAGTTACTTCATGTGCCGTACAAAGGTGGGGGCCCTGCAGCAGCCGATGTGATGGCTGGTCACGTAGATATGTATTTTGCAACTGTATTGGAGTCCATTGGATCAGTTAAGACTGGTAAATTACGCGGTCTAGCAGTGAGCTCATTAACAAAGTCACCAGCATTGCCAGAGTTGCCAACTATTGCAGAAGCAGCATTACCAGGATTTGATACAAGCTCATGGATTGGTATGGTTGCTCCAGCGGGAACACCAAACGCCATTGTTGATCAAATATCAAATGATATACGCGGTGTGCTCAATGATCCTGAGGTGAAGAAAACCCTCATTGGACAGGGTGCAACCCCGCTTGCTATGACACCATCAGTATTTAAAGCTCGTATTGAAAGCGATAGGCAGCGTTACGCTAAAGTGATTAAAGACGCTAATATTCAAATTGAGTGATAGATCCTCTATTCTATATGTCTAAATTAAATGTCATTCAAAACAGTTCTCTGCCTGCATGGTTGGAAGAGAATTTAGCCAAGCACTTTAATGTTTACCCCTTATGGAGTGACACTGCTCCAGATCAGTTCTTGGCTGAACACGGCGGTGAATATCAGGCCGTGGTTTCAAGGGCTGCCGTTGGCGTAAGTGAGCCCCTTATTAATAAACTCCCAAACTTAAAAGTGATTTCTAGTTTTGGGGTTGGGTATGACAAGGTAGCTGTTGAAGTCGCGAAAAGTAGAGGAATTCAGGTTGGGTACACACCTAATGTTCTCAATGATTGCGTGGCAGATACAGCATTTGGTTTGTTGATTGACGTTGCTAGACAGATGAGTGCCTCAGATCGATATGCTCGCGCAGGTAACTGGATAAGCAGTCCTTATCCAATGACTACAAAAGTTAGTGGTAAGAAATTGGGTATTCTGGGTATGGGTAGGATTGGCCAAGTAATTGCAAAAAGAGCTAGTGGATTTGATATGGAGATTCGCTATCACAATCGAAAAAATAATCCTGATCTGCCATTTCAATATGAATCGTCATTAATTGAGTTGGCAAAGTGGTGTGATTTCTTGGTTGTGGCTAGCGCTGGTGGTGTAGAAACCAATAATTTAGTCTCTGAAGAAGTCTTGAATGCTCTTGGACCTCAGGGTTATCTCATCAATATAGCTAGAGGGACCGTCGTGGATGAGCGGGCTCTTATACGAGCTTTAAAAGAGAAGAAAATTGCAGGTGCTGGCTTAGATGTTTATAAAGATGAACCAAATATTCCAGAAGAATTATTTAGTTTAGATAACACAGTCCTTTTGCCCCATGTCGCTAGTGCTACCAATGAAACCAGGCATGCAATGGCCGAATTGGTATATGAAAATCTTATAAATTATCTAGAAACTGGCAAGGTAAAGGTAGGGGTACCCGGCACAGTCAGGGAGTAGTGAAAGCTACACAAACCGGAATCCTTTGGTCCCAGGTTCAAGTCCTGGTGGGCCCACCATGAAACTACTAGGCTATCATCTGTTGATTTTATTATCCGCGACCATCTCTTGTGGGTTGTTGGTAGTCATTGTGTAGGTTATGTACTGCAAAGTCTGCTTTGGGTTGTTAGCAGCTTTTCTGATCTATGCTTCGTAGCTTTATTTTTCTGATAGGACTGTTTAAAATAAAGGTTGCAGCAACCTTCGGAAGCCAGCCATGAAAACATGCCCTACTAGAGAACAAATCCAAGAACGGATCAAAGCTCTACCAAGAAATCCCAACTATCTCACCAGAGAACAGATTAGACAGCGTATCCAAGAGCTGGCAATAACTAATCTACCCAAAAGACCTATAAATGCTGTGTGGAGCTAAGCTGCGGGGTAGAGATGCCCACTGTCAAAAGCACGGAATGCTCAACGGTAGATGTAGGCTACATGGTGGTCTGTCACCCAAAGGGGCAGAACACTGGAACCACAAGCATGGCTGGTGTACCAAAGAAAGCCGTCAGAGGTCTGTTGAAACGACCGCTAGGATCAGATTTCTGGAGATGGTAGCCATTGAGCTGGGGATGATTCAAAAGACGCGGTAATACGATGTTTGGCTATTTCTGGAGTTATTTTTGCAAAATATTTCGCTACCCTATGATTGCCTTGATATGCAGGGGTATAGCTATCAATTACATGTTCCTAACTTGTACCCATGTAGAAGTCTGGTGCGGAGTGATGCTCCGTCTATTTGATATTGCAATCAATAAGATAGGCGAACCCTAACTGTTTTCCCCACATGCATCCCCACAACTCACAACTTAATTAAATGGCGAGGAGGTACACCTTTCGAAAATGCCATTATTCCGAGGGTACAGGGGCGGTACAGGCCGTTTGTAGAAATTGAATAGCTGTTCTTAGCATAGTAATTTGGACGCTAGACGGCCCATTAAATGCATCTAGCTACCAATACTTAATTATTTCCCATTCATCTCGTTCAAGCTTCAAAACTGCGCGCCGCTTATCAATTGAGTCCTCCAGTAGCAATGGAATTTCATTGGGACGCTGATAACGCAACAGCGTGGGAAATGATTCTGCAACCGCCTTTTTGGTTGTCCAAGATAGTCCATCCTTGTTGATTTCATAACAACCTCGATAGATTTTGATAATTGTCGGCATCTTAGCGAGCGCTTCCAGTTCATCAGGTTCCATCATTAGATCCAACTCTTCCCTAGAGGCATTGCCAAGGATTTTGGATAGCTGGTCCTTATGCTCCCAGATATTGTCAGAACAGCACCAGTGTCTTCCTAAGGCTTTAAAGAAGCATTCCCGCTCTAGAAGAGGATAGGCGTCTAGTAATGTTCCCATTCGATTGTAGGAGTTGCAGTGACGGTCAATCTCCTTCAGTATGCGCAGAGAGTTAACTTGTTTTAATTGTTTTCGTACGCTGATTCTGGCGCTCATAACGAGATCCTAGTTATGGAGGAGTTATTAGAAAATTGATGCAATTCAAAGGTCTTAGTAAAGCTGACATTACTTGACATGTGATTACTGCTGAAGAACTCCTCTGTAACCACAATAGATGGCGTATCTAGATGGTCTCCGTTAGATGGTGTAGTGGAATGCTGATAGATGCCTCTAATTGCACCTGCTGGCGGAGCATCGCATATGTCCCTTGCTCCGGGAGAGGGTTCAATCATGTCTTTCTTTACACCCTTTGGCGGATTAAGAGTATTTTTTCTTAATGGCGCTACTGTTAGATATCCACTTCTGGCGCTCGGCCATCTTTCGGCCGCTCCGGCATCATATCCAGTAATTTTATCGAGGCTATGCCAAGTGATGGCATACCAGCTAGCTCTATTTGGCCGATGGCCTTTAACAGTCTCATAAATAAGCTTGGCATCGAGCAATTCTTTTTTTGCTCTACTAATAACATCGGAACTTGTCCAACCTCTCTTAGACAAATATTTCATAGTTGCCAAAAGGCGTCCATTATTATCTGATGCGTATTGCCTTGCAATATCAAGTAATAGTGACTTGGCGGCATATGATAGTTGCATAAATGCAGGGCTATCTATTACGCTAAATGGAAGCGCAATAAATCTTCCGCCATCCCTAGAGGAACCTTTTTTTGAGGCTCTTCTATGTTTATCGATCCCCATTTTGTTTTTCCTTAAAATTATTTTCAAACACGTTTGTCATCCCAGTCAAAATCACCAATTTGGGAAAAAATCACCTGACGATAAGCTTCAATTTTTACCGCTTCATCTTCCTCAAGCTCTTGTTGGGCGATAAATTCATCCATATCAAGGAATGAATAGATCGCTTCCCTCAGACTGCGCTTCATGAGTTCTACAGGTGCTGCGTCTAATTCAACGGCTTTAACCCCATACTTTGAAATGAACTTCCTATAATTTGGGCTTGAAGGTTTTGCATCCATATCGCTTGGTAGGGCATTATTCTTGACGTCTTCTGCCGTTAATGCAACCTTGACCGGATGAACATTTCTTAAGCCAAAATCATCCCTTAAGGATCTTGCAAAAGACTCAGCAATTTGCTCTCCATCGGGATCAAAATCTGTAAGCATCAAAAGAACCAACTTTGGCTTACCTGATTTAAGGAATCTTTGTACTAGATCAAATCGTGGAGATAGGGAGGCATATCCACGTGTAGTTGTAACTGGAATACAAAATTCTCTTGCAACGGATTCAATAATTGATCTGAGTGCATTTTTCTCTAAAATAATTTCAAAATGGTAGGGCTGACCCTGCATTAAGTCCCGGCTATATCCAGCGAGATAATTCTCAGTTTCTTGAAGAGCGAATTGCTCAAGGGTTTCAAATCCGCCTCCCAGTCTTATTGGGCGAGTTCCATCCTCAATTGCTTGTATTGGAATGTCACCATTTAGTCTTGCTCTAATCAATAAATTAGTTAAGGATTTATATGAGGATTTGTCATTGAGATACTTAGAATTAGGTTTTTTATCGTGTCTCAATGGAGGGTCGTTTAGTAGGAGGTAATGAATCCGCCTATCTGTTAATGGCCAGTACTCCTCATTTTCTTTAACAACCCTCATTACTGCACTAAGGAACAGAGTTGTTGTGATTCTCGCCCTTTTTTTAATGGTACCCAACGACACGTTTGATCGAATTCCATGACTAACACTAAGCAGATCTACTCTTCGCTTTAAAAGATTCGTATACGCAGAGCTTTTATCAAGCTCTAGCATCTTTTCTCTAACTTTTTCACCAGTAGATTTATCTCTTTGCTGGTTATAAAGCCTTAATAGTTTTAACCGCTCTGATTTAGCAAGTCCTTCAAAGGATTTGGATATAACTCTCACGGGAACCGTTTGGAGCTTAAGTCTTTTTGCCGAAGCTAAGCGCCTGTGACCACTCAGTAGGTAGAAATCATCTGTTAAGACCAATGGCTCCTGAATTCCAGACTCCTTGATTGAGTTACAAAGATCTTGATCATCATGATTAGCTATTGCAAAGGGATCGTAGAGATAGTTGTTCTCAACGGCAACCTTTATTTGGCTAATTGGAAAATGAGATAAGTCCCATTTTTTTTGGGCTGAGGTCATTTGCCGCCCCCCTGAGACTCAACCCATTTATTTATGCTTTCAAGTGTCCAAACTTTTATGGTTGGTGAGAGAGATATGGATTTTGGAAATCGAGAGGTCGCTTCCCAAAGGTTGATTGTGGATTTAGAGAGTGTGGTTAATTTGACAACATCATTAATCCGCAAGAGCTGATTTTCTGATTGATTTAATAGTTCTTTCATTTTCATCTTCATACATCCTTTCTTTAATTTGGAAGATGTATGCATGATGATTTATAGGTATTTATTTGTCCTTTTATAGGGGTACTTATTGCCCATTTTTTCTCTCTTGAATAAGATGCCGAATAGTTCCTTCTTTATATTGCCTCACCCAGTCACCATAGGTTCTTCTGGGAAGGCTGTATCCATTGATTTCCATGATTCTTTCAATTACCTTATGCCTGGGGAAGGTTGCCTGTCCGTTGAGCTTTTTATGTTCCTCTATAAGCTCAATACATAAGTTCTTTCGATCCCAGTCGGTAGGATTGTTTGGTGGTTTCTCGCCAGAGTTGAATGAATTGATGAGCAGTTTATATTGCCGTAGGAAATGAAGAACCCCATCAAAGGAGAAGCCGATGATGGTACCCGCTCTCCAAGGCACTTGATTAGAGGCTTTATATTTAAGGAAGCCTGCTTTTGCATCTTCCGAATCAATCCTCAATTTCTCAACCATCTCCTTCATTGAGGTATCAATTGATGGATTTTCCCAAGGGTAGTCATCAATAAAGTTGAGAAGAATCTCACAATATTCGCCAATCAAATTCCCCAGCTCTTGATCAATCCCGTACCTTAAATAATATTTATTGATTAAAAATAGAAAGCGATTGTAGTCATATTGAAGTTGTGGAAGATCGAAGTTCTTCAATATCACTTGCTTTGTTTTATGAATAATTTTGGGGGTAGGAATTTGCTCCTTACCTCCCATGCGAAATACGCTACCCATAAATTCTCCTGCATATTACCTGCAAAAAACACACCCAGAGAATGCAGGAATTCCTATTCGCCTCGTCAGGCTAGGGTGTTTTGATAGTTTAAGCTGCCTTACGCTCAGGTTCTAATTGAACTACATTGCCCCATAAACCTGTCAGGCAGTAGTCTTGCCAGTCTTTCATAAGCCGCTTACGATGCTCAAGGAGATCTCCACGTCTATAAGCAGCTTCAACCTGATTGGCTACAGCGTGTGCCAAAGCCTTTTCAGCAACCTCTGGGCTATGGGTTGTTTCTTCAGATACCCAGTCTCGAAAGCTTGATCTAAAGCCATGAATCGTAATTGAAGGTTTAATCTTTCTAGCCAACATTGCCATCGCCATATTAGAAAGTGGTTTGCAGTTTTTTGAAAACAGATATTTACTATCGGGGTCAAGGTACTTAGCCATAGCTAGTATTTCTAAGGAGCGTTTGCCAAGCGGGACTCTATGTTCTCGTTTAGCTTTCATTCTTTTGGCTGGAATAACCCAGAGGCCCTCGTTGGTTACTTCGCTTCTTAATCCGTTCAGAACTTCCCCGGATCTATTGGCATTCAGAATTAAGAACTCAAGTGCTAGAGCCGCTACACCATCTCTTTCATGTAGCGTGTCTATAAAACTGGGTATTTCTTTGTAAGGTAGGGCGGGGTGATGTTTTACTGGAGTGATTCTGGTTGGTTTTGGCAAAATGGTTTCAAGGTGTCCTCGCCACGCTGCAGGGTTAAATCCAGTTCGCAAATTCCGTGTGGTAGCCGATGCAAGAATCCATTCAATTCGTCCACGAAGACGAGCGGCAGTTTCAGTTTTGCTATACCAAATGGGGATGAGAATATCTAAAATGTCTTGGGTATCAATTTCATCAAGATGTTTTTTGCCAATTATTGGATTGGCATATTGCTCAATAGTGTTGAACCATTGGTCCACATGCTTTGGGTTTTGCCATTCGGCCTTTTTTGTTTCAATACATTGTTTTGCATAATCTCCAAACAACGGCCGATTAGAAGCTTTTTCGGCAATTTCGGCCCTCCAATAAGCCTTTGGCTTATTTCCATGCAGTAACTCATTTCGAGCGGTGACGGCTCTTTTACGAGCCTCTTTTAGGCTAATTAATGGATATGCCCCTAGGGAGAGATCGCATCGCTTTTTTCCAAAGAGGTATCTGAAAACCCAGTAACCACCTCCATTACTCTTTACGTTGAAATTAAGACCACTAGTTGCAGCATCTGTATAGCGACCAGCATGTTTTATGTTTTTAATGAATGCATCTGTCAAAACTGTTTTCATTTAAGCTCCTTTAAAGTTTAGTTTTCCCCACATTCACCACACAAAAGGTGTGATTAGCAGTGAAACCTATAAGTCTCTAAGGTAACTTTTTGCATTATTTGAGCATAGGCAAAAGGGTACTTATTGCCCATTTTTCTTCAACAATTCAAGGATATGCAGACTTAAGTAGTGCCTAGAACGCTCTATAACTATCGAGAAGTTACCAAGGCTCTACTAGACTCCCTCTCCGCCAAGACCTTAAATGGCTTTAAACCCCTAAAAACGGGGGTTTTAGGACTGTCATATAACCGTAATATTCCCATCGTATTGTTCTTATATCGCGCCGTTGCGCATATTTAATGTAAGGACTGACCAAATGAAATCTTTTCTAAAAAAAGCCCTCGTAATAGGTGCCATTTCACTTGCTCCAGCAGCATTTGCGGCGGATATCACCGGTGCCGGCGCTACTTTCCCATACCCAATTTACGCTAAATGGGCAGAGGCTTATAAAGCTAAAACTGGTTCGAATATGAATTACCAGTCCATTGGGTCTTCCGGCGGCATTAAACAGATCAAAGCCAAAACAGTGGATTTTGGCGCTACTGATAACCCAGTCAAATTTGATGACTTAGAAAAAGATGGTTTAGTTCAATTCCCGGCGATTATTGGTGGTGTAGTGCCAGTAATTAACGTAGAGGGTGTTAAGCCATATGAGTTGAAGTTATCCCCAGATACCTTATCCGATATTTTTCAGGGTGTTATTACAAACTGGAACGATAAGCGAATTGTGCTGAACAACCCTGGCATGAAGATGCCTGATTTGCCAATTACCGTTGTGCATCGTGCCGATGGTTCTGGAACTACAGCTATTTTTACAAACTACTTGGCTAAGGTTAGCCAAAACTGGAAAGATGCTGTTGGTGAGGGTGCCGCAGTTAAATGGCCTGCAGCCTCATCTGTTGGCGGTAAGGGCAATGAAGGTGTTGCTGCAAACGTATCGCGCGTTAAAGGTGCAATTGGTTACGTTGAATATGCATATGCCAAGAAAAATAAAATGACTAGCGTTTCTTTGAAGAATAAAGACGGTCAATTTGTTCAGCCTGACGACGTTACTTTTGCCGCAGCTGCTGCTGGTACAGACTGGTCTAAGATTCCTGGTATGGGCACATTTATAACTAATGCCCCTGGTGCTAAATCATGGCCTATCACTGGCGCATCTTTTATCTTGGTTTACAAGAATCCAGAAAATAAAGCAAATGCAGCTGAAGTATTAAAGTTCTTCGACTTTGCCTTCAAGGATGGCAAAAAAATGGCCGAAGAATTGGATTACGTGCCAATGCCTGATGTGACTACTGATTTCATCCGCAAGAATGTATTTACAAAGGTGGTAACCAAGTAAGATTCGATAGTTAGCGATCTTTAATCTACCTTAAAAAACAGCTCCGCCTTGGGTGGGGCTGTTTCAATATATGAATAAGCGTAACTTATGAAAGAAACTACTCAGTCCCCCTCAGCGCCGACGCCTCAAGCTCTTCGCATTGCTAAGGTGCAACGCGTTCAGGACTTTCTGTTTCATAGAATCACACAATTTTTTGCATTATCGGTTTTGATTGCACTAGTTGGAATCATGATTTCTCTAGTGATTAATGCATGGCCTGCTTTAAGCACATTTGGTCCAGGATTTTTCTTCACCCAAGAATGGGATATTGTGAATGGAGAGTTTGGCGGCCTTATTGCTATTTATGGAACCTTGGTAACTTCATTGATAGCGTTATTGATTGCTGTGCCTTTAAGTTTTGGTATTGCAGTATTTTTAACAGAGTTATGTCCAAGTGCATTGCGCAGACCTCTGGGTACAGCGGTAGAGTTGCTTGCAGCAGTTCCATCCATCATCTACGGGATGTTTGGACTCTTTATTTTTGCTCCATTATTTGCTGATTACATTCAACCCGCATTAGCTGGCACGCTTGGGAAGATACCGGGATTAGGCATTTTGTTCTCTGGCGCATTTAATGGCATCGGCATTTTATGTGCCGGCCTCATTTTGGCAATGATGATTCTCCCATTCATCGCTTCTGTGATGCGTGATGTGTTTGAGATTGTACCGCCGGTTTTAAAAGAATCTGCATATGGGATTGGCTGTACAACCTGGGAGGTTGTTAAGAATGTCGTTCTGCCATATACCAAGGCAGGGGTAATTGGCGGCGTAATGCTGGGTTTAGGTAGGGCGCTTGGTGAAACTATGGCAGTTACTTTTGTTATTGGTAATGCCCATCGCCTATCTCCATCCTTATTTGCTCCCGGTACTTCAATTGCATCAACACTTGCTAATGAGTTTGGAGAGGCTGAGATTGGTAACCACTTATCCTCATTATTTGCCTTGGGTCTAGCGCTTTTTATTATCACCTTTGTCGTGCTGGCGTGTGCAAAGTGGATGTTAAGTAATATGGAGAAGAAGCAGGGATTAAAGACATGAATAATATCTCCAACATTGATCAAGCTATTTTTGCAAGGCGTAAGCGAGCAAATAAGATTGGCTTAATGCTCTCCACTGGTGCTATGGCATTAGGGATGATTTTTTTGCTATGGATATTGAGCGTTTTAGTTTTTAAGGGCTTCTCTGCCCTTAACTTAAATTTATTTACGCAAAGCACGCCTGCCCCTGGTTCTGATGGCGGTGGTCTGGCAAATGCTATTGTGGGCAGCTTGATGTTGATTGGTTGCTGTACTCTCATAAGTACCCCAGTAGGTGTGTTAGCTGGTTTATATCTTTCAGAGTATGGGGATCGTAGCAAAGTAGCTGCAGTAACCCGTTTTGTCACTGACATTATGCTGTCTGCGCCATCTATTGTTATTGGTCTATTTGTGTATGCATTCGTAGTTGCTCAAGTTAGACACTTTTCTGGTTGGGCCGGCACGATTGCTTTAGCTTTAATTGCCATTCCTGTAGTAGTGAGAACTACAGAAAACATGCTGCGTTTGGTTCCGGGTAGCTTGCGCGAGGCGGCCTATGCGCTTGGCACGCCAAAATGGAAAGTTGCCTTCATGATCACCCTTCGCGCCGCTCAGAGCGGTGTGATGACCGGTATCTTGCTTGCTCTGGCTCGAATCAGCGGTGAGACTGCACCTTTACTCTTTACGGCTCTGAATAATCAATTCTTTTCGACGAACATGAATGCGCCAATGGCGAATTTACCGGTAGTGATTTTCCAGTTTGCCATGAGCCCTTACGACAACTGGGTTGAGCTTGCTTGGGGTGGCGCATTACTGATTACATTTGCAGTGCTTGGGTTAAATATCCTGGCTCGCGTGGTATTCCGAGACAAGGTACAGGGATGATGAGTAATATGAGAACAATGTTTGACTTAAATCAGGTTGATGGTCAAGGGGGTGTAGTGGATACAGTAAATCAAGAGCCGCAAAATGCGGCTATAAACGCTATTGAAGTGCGTAATCTGAATTTTTATTACGGCGCATTCCAGGGCCTAAAGAAGATCAATTTAGATATTGAACAGGGCAAGGTCACTGCATTTATCGGCCCATCAGGCTGCGGTAAATCGACGCTACTTAGAACCTTAAATCGTATGTATGATCTATATCCAGGGCAGCGTGCGGAGGGTGAGATTAACTTTTATGGTCAAAACATTCTTGAACCAGGCCAAGATTTGAACCTGCTTCGCTCAAGAATTGGTATGGTGTTTCAGAAACCAACACCGTTCCCAATGTCGATCTATGAAAATATCGCTTTCGGCGTACGTCTTTATGAAAAGCTCTCACGCTCTGAAATGGATGAGCGCGTAGAGTGGGCACTAAACAAGGCAGCTTTGTGGAACGAAGTGAAAGACAAATTAAATCAAAGCGGTTTATCCCTCTCAGGTGGTCAGCAGCAGCGTTTATGCATTGCTCGTGGCGTAGCGGTAAAGCCTTCAGTAATTTTGCTTGATGAACCTACATCTGCTTTGGATCCCATTTCAACCGGTAAGGTGGAAGAGTTGATTCATGAGCTTAAGAAGGATTACACCATCGCGATTGTGACCCACAATATGCAACAAGCAGCGCGCGTATCAGATTACACGGCCTATATGTATCTAGGTAGCTTGATCGAGTACGGCAAAACAGACGAAATATTTATTAAGCCTAAGCGTAAAGAAACAGAAGATTACATTACCGGCCGCTTTGGTTAATTGGAGACATAAATGCCAGATAAACACCTATCATCACAATTCGACGCAGATCTTAATTCGCTCTCAAGCCGCTTGCTTGAAATGGGCGGGTTAGTGGAGTCACAAATTGCCACAGCCATGCGCGCATTTACGCAAATGGATGCTGAAACCTGCAATGTTGTGATCGAAAATGAAAAGTTAGTTAATGATCTTGAGATCCAGATCGACTTAGCCTGTACAGAATTGATTGCACGTAGACAGCCTACAGCCCGTGATTTACGTCTCGTAATGGCGGTATCCAAAGCGATTACCAATTTAGAGCGTGCGGGTGATGAGGCTGAGCGCGTTGCTAAGCGTACTAAGCGTTTAATTGAGTCTGGCTTGCCACACAACATTAACGTTGCTGAGATTCGGCTGTCGGGTCAGATGGCTATCTCTTTATTGCGCCGTAGTCTTGATGCCTTTGCCCGTCTGGATACCATTGCGGCTGCTGAGGTGGTGCAAGAGGATCGCCAGATTGATGAGGAATTCAGGGGCTTTGTTCGTAAGCTCATTACTTATATGTCAGAAGATCCACATATGATTAGTATTGGTTTAGACATGCTGACCATTGCTAAAGCAATTGAGCGTATTGGCGACCATGCTAAAAATATTGCAGAGTTCGTCATCTACATTGCTAAGGGGTCTGATGTTCGTCATATTCCGCATGAAGATTTAGTTCGCGAAGCTAATAGACAATAATTAGGACCTCGAATAATGACTCACCGCATACTCATAGTTGAGGATGAGCCATCAATTGCAGAATTGATTGCGATTAATCTGTCACATGCTGGATATGAAGTAGAAAAAGCCATGCAAACAGAGCTGGCTCTGGCGATGATGAAGGATCAATTGCCTAGTCTGATTATTTTGGATTGGATGATGCCAGGAAAGTCAGGGGTGCAGTTTGCTAAAGAGCTCCGTGCCAATGAGCGCACTAAAGGCTTGCCTATTCTGATGCTCACCGCAAAAAGCGAGGAGTCTGATAAGGTTCTTGGGCTGGATTCTGGTGCAGATGATTATGTGACCAAGCCTTTTTCTCCTAAAGAGTTGGTGGCAAGGGTTAGGGCAATATTAAGAAGGCAGACTCCTATTGAGGATACGGGCCCGTTGACTGTTGGTCCGTTAAAGCTAGATCCAAGCTCTCACCGTGTATTGGCGGTCTGGCCAAATCAGGAACCTAAACCAATTGCTTTGGGTCCTACGGAGTTTCGATTGCTGCAATTTTTTATGGCCAACCCTGAGAGAGTTCACTCCCGTGGCAGTTTATTAGACAAGGTCTGGGGTAGTGAAGTCTATATTGAGGAAAGAACGGTTGACGTTCACATCAAACGTTTAAGGGCGGCTCTGGTGCCATTTGATTGCGACCGCTATGTAGAGACTGTCCGAGGTAGCGGCTACCGTATTACTAAGACCCCAACCGAAACTTAAGGCTTTTTAAGTATTTTTCTAGAATTTTCTAGGGGTCTTTAGAGATGCTCTAATATTGCAGCATGCTCTCCGTTTTAACCCGTTTCTTTGTCATCATTTGTGTCGCATTTATTGCGGCATTTATCGTACTGTCTTTCTGGGGCGCAGAGTGGGCTATTGCGGCTGGGGTTGCAGTACTTTCTATACCGCTTGTGTATGCGTACATCAATTTAGCGCGCCTGAGGAAATACATTCTTGCAGACTCTGTCGAGAACATGCCTTTGCCAAGTGGTTTTTGGGAAGAGGTATTTTTTAGACTTCAGCGACTCGTCAGAAATCTAAAGCAGCGTATACGCAGCATTGAGCAACAACACGACCATTTTATTGAGGCATTTCAAGCCTCACCTAATGGCATTGTCATGCTCGATGAGAACGATCAAATTGAATGGTGTAACAGCATCGCCGAAAGATTTTTTGGATTGATCTTTAAGCGTGATGTAATGCAGCGTGTAAATTTTCTAATTAGACGCCCTGAATTTATTCAGTATCTAAATAAGCGTAATTTTGAAGAGCCCCTATTGATGGAGCGCATGGGCCCAGACGGTAGCTTGAGCTTGATGCTGCAAGCTTTCCCATTTGGTCAAAAACGCCATCTTCTTTTAGTTCAGGACGTTACTGACTTGCAAAAAGCAGATGCCATGCGGCGTGATTTCGTGGCCAATGTTTCGCATGAAATGCGTACGCCAATCACCGTCTTAATGGGCTTCCTGGAAACAGTTCAGTCTTTGGAGCTTAAAAAGGATCAGCAGGACCAGTACCTAGACATGATGATGTCACAAGCCCAAAGAATGAAGAGCTTGGTTGAGGATCTATTGACCTTGGCCAATCTCGAGTCAAATGCATTGCCGGCTACAAATACTGTCGTGAAGGTTGAAACTTTGATGGCGCTCATTAAAAATGACGCTGAAGCACTCTCGCAAGGAAAGCATTCATTAAGTTTTGATGTGAACTCAACACAAAACTTATTGGGTGATGAAAGGGAGATCCTCTCCGCCTTTAGTAATTTGGTATCTAATGCAATTCGCTATACCCCTGATGTAGGCGCAATTTCGGTAGAGTGGAAAGTTAACGAACAAGGGCAGGGCGAATTCTCGGTAACAGATACTGGACCAGGAATTGCATCTGAGCATCTTTCAAGACTAACGGAGCGCTTCTATCGTGTTGACCGGAGTAGATCAAGAGATACTGGTGGAACTGGCCTGGGACTCGCTATTGTGAAGCACATTGCTAACCGGCATCAAGCTCAGCTGGTGATTGAAAGTACTCCAGGTAGGGGTAGTAAATTTATGCTTCGCTTCCCTAAAGAGCGAGTCACCGCTTAATTCTCACTCTTTCTTTTTCTTTTTCTTCTTTTTCGATTCCTTAGGTAACTTGTCAGCTTTGCCGTTGGCATAAAGGCACCAAACCTTAATCTCCTCCAGCAGCTCTACAAGATCTATGTGAGGAAGCCTTTTTAGGTCAGCCAATCCAATGCTGCCAGACTCTTGTAATTGCTTTACAGCATCTTCGTATTGATATTTACTCATGATGATTCAATCCAGGGATTAAGTTAGGCCCAATCCTAGCAAAGAAATATGACAGTCTGAATTCAATGATTTAATGAAGTTTTTTCTTGCCTATATTTGGGCGATTGACATATTCTTGTCACAATTCTGGCTCAGTATGGCATTGTGAATAAGACCACCCAATACCCGCAAGCTATTGTTACTTGCCCCCAATGTCAGAGCTCTGAGATCGTTAGCTCCGACGAAGGTTCTCAGCATTTTTATCGCTGCCGTTCTTGCAGTGCAATTTTGAAGCCGAAGTCTGGAGATTGTTGTATTTTGTGTAGCTTTGGTAATCGAGATTGCTTTAGCTCTGAGCAGAACTTGGCCGCCTAAAATTCCTTTGCTCCCCAGCCAGATAGGCTTGGTATTGATTTCATCAATATGTCATGGTTTGTACATAAAATAGACATAATTGATGCAGCATTCCATTTTTGGGGAACATTTTGGCCAGCAATCCCGTAGATCCTTTAGCAATATCCGCAGACCTCGTAGCTGCGGTTGACTTAGGCTCTAATAGTTTTCGAATGCTGGTAGCCCAAGTCGTCAAAACCCCTTCAGGAACACAGCTGCGTCCCATAGATACCTTGCGCGAGACAGTTCGTTTGGCTGCAGGACTAACGGAAAATAAATTACTTGGTAATGACGCCTATCAACGAGGCTTAATTGCTATTAGACGTTTTGGTGAACGTATTCGTGGATTTGATCCTGCCAATGTTCGCGCGGTTGCTACCAATACATTGCGTGTTGCTAAAAATGCCCAGCAGTTTGTTGAGGATGCGCAAGAGGCTTTAGGTTTTCCAATTGAAGTCATTGCTGGCGTAGAAGAGGCGCGTCTCATTTATATTGGGGCGGCGCATGAGGTGCAGGCTATTCAAGGTAATAGGCTTGTCATTGATATTGGTGGTGGGTCTACTGAATTCATTATTGGCAAAGGTTACGAGCCAAAGTTGATGGAAAGTCTTTATATAGGCTGCGTCTCACATAGTTTGCGTTTTTTCCCCAAAGGAAATATTGATGCTCACGCCTTTAAAGAGGCTGAGCTAGCTGCACGCCGTGAAATACAGGTAATCTCCGGAGCTTATTTAAAAAGTGGATGGAAACAAGTCATCGGTTCCTCTGGCACTGCTAGAGCTTTGGCTGAATTGATTGCTAGCAATAATTTCAATGGGCATAGCGATGGATTAACGATGGGTCGCGTCAATGGGGCAAGTGGTCTCATTACCCGTGAAGGCTTAAAGAACCTCAAAAAGCACCTGCTCAAGTACGAGCATGTTAATCAAGTTGAGTTGATTGGTCTCAAGGATGATAGAAGGGCCGTATGGCCTGGAGGCTTAGCAATTATGTTGGCTGCATTCGATGAATTGGGCATTGAAGAAATGGAAGTGACGGATGCTGCATTACGTAGCGGCGTTCTTTATGACTTACTTGGTCGATCTCAGCATCACGATATGCGCTATGTCACCGTAGAGCAATTCATGCAACGTTATGCCGTGGATCGTGAGCAGGCTGCTAGGGTAGGTAAATTGGCGGCAGATTTTTTACAGCAACTTCCTAAGCCTGAATCAGAGAGTAGAGCAGATAACGTCGCATTATTGCAGTGGGCTGCTAACCTTCATGAAATTGGTTTATCTATTTCCCATAATGGCTATCACAAGCATTCGGCTTATATTGCTGGTAATGCTGATATGCCGGGATTTTCCAAGAATGACCAGGCAAGACTTGCTGCTTTACTGATTGGCCATACCGGAAAACTTGGTAAGTTAGCCAATAACCACGGCTTTGAAGACTGGCGAATGCTCTTTTGTTTGAGGCTTGCTCAAGTTCTTTGTCGCGGTCGAAATGACACTAGCATTCCAAAGGTAAAGGTATCGGAACATGACGGTTCCTACCTAGTGAGTCTATCTAAAGAATGGTCTGCCGAACACCCTTTGACAGAATTTAGTCTTTTAAAAGAGGCTGCAGAGTGGGAAAGAGTTGGCCGCTCTTATCAAGTCAGCTTTAAGTAACTCAAGCTAAATATAAAAAGCCACCTCATTCTGAAATGGCTTTTTACTAAGAGGTTCATTCCTTAAAATTAGAGACCTAAGAAATGCTTTGCGTAACGCGGATTAATTTCTGATAGTCGCAGCATTGTTAATAGATCAGCAGTATTAAAGTCTGGATCCCAGGCTGGAGCGCTGCAAATTTTGGCCCCAAGCTTTAAATAGCCCTTAATCAATGGAGGAGGCTGAACATCCAAGCCACCATTAAGCTTATCTAAAGGCAAAGGTAAGCGTGGGAAGGCATGGAATTCAGTGGGCGCCATTTGATTGCTGTCAAGAGAGTTGAATAGGCTGGCTGCAAAGTGGCCTCCATCGGCCATGGGGATGCTGGCACAACCCAACATGATTTCGTAGCCATTCTTTTGCATGTACTGCGCCAGGCCGCTCCAAAGAGCCATGATCACTGCGCCTGAGCGATAGTCTTGATGAACGCAAGATCTGCCTAATTCAACTAATTTAGGGCGCAGATGGTCAAGGCGAGATAAGTCAAATTCAGAATCAGAGTAGAGGCGTCCAATTTCTTGGGCTTTATGTGGAGGTAGTACGCGGTAGGTGCCTACGACCTTTAAGCTGTCCTGATCACGAATTAATAGATGGTCGCAGTAGGCGTCGAATTCATCAATATCGAGACCATCTGCATTCATCGGCAGCTTTGCCCCCATCTCTTCGGCAAAAACTTTATATCGCAATCTCTGGGCTTCTTTAATTTCACTAGGGGTGTTTGCCCAAATGATCTGAAAAGCCGGTTTTTTGGGTTTATCAATTTGAGTAGCAGGAGTTGTCTCTGCTTCTCTAAGCTCAGCCCTCGTTTTAGTAACAAACTTTTTCCCAAAAAGCTTCTTGGCTAACTTTTTAGAGAGCTTTTGAAGGGTGCCTGTCTTTTTCTTCTTGAGCGCTTTAACTTTCTTTGGGGCAAAAATTTCAAATGAGCCGATTGGATTGGGGATATCAGACATCGTTGGCCTTAATAGTTGGATATTTGGGTGGATAGCTCATTTAGAGACTAAGAATCAAAGGGGCGCAGACTGCGACCCAAAGTAGGGTTGCCACAACAAGGGCAAGCATGACAGCGGCACTACCAAAATCTTTTGCGCGTTTGGAAAGATCGTGGTGCTCAAAAGAAATTCGATCTATCGCCGCCTCTACGCTGGAATTTAGTAGTTCAATGACGAGTACCATCACCATAGAAGAGACTAGCAGCGACTTTTCTAAAAGCGATATTGGTAATGCAAATGCAATGGGCGTTAGCAATACAAGCAGGGTAAGCTCTTGTCGAAAGGCGCTTTCTTCTCGAAAGGCGTATACCAATCCGCACCAAGAGTTCTTAGCTGCATGCCATGCTCTAGTAAGACCTCGGTTGCCCTTATGTGGGTTTTGATCAACGTGGTAAGGGAAGTTCACGAATAACTTTCTTTAAGCTAATGCAGTGACGTGAACTTCTGGCGTTGGCACAGGCTTCAGATGCTGTGCAAATTGCTCGGAAGCCGAACGCCATGAAAATTTCTCAGCATGGGCACGTGCTACCTCACGTGGAATCTTGAGTGCCTGCATGCAAGCTTCACGTAGATCTTCATCCATTGCCCCTGAGTTTGAATTTCCCAGAACATCAATAGGGCCCGTGACTGGATACGCTGCCACAGGCGTACCGCATGCCATTGCTTCCAATAAAACTAGACCAAACGTGTCGGTCTTGCTTGGAAATACAAATACATCTGCAGCTGCATACACTTTTGCTAGCTCATGTTGTTGTAATACACCCAGATAGTTCACTTCTGGATATTTTTCTTTTATTCCAGCCAAAGCCGGACCGTCTCCTACCACCCACTTTGAACCTGGCAAATCAATTTCTAAAAATGCATTGATATTTTTTTCAACAGCTACGCGCCCTACATATAAGAAGATAGGGTGAGCGGAATTAAGCGCCTTTGAATCTTGCATCTTAAAGATGTCGAGGTCTACACCCCTTGACCACAGGACCACATTCTTCAGGCCAAATTTTTCTAAATCGTCCTTAACCACAATGGTTGGCGCCATGACCGCCATTGATGGACCATGAAACCAGCGAATGAATGCATAGGTAATGCCCAATGGAATGCCGGTACGTGCCTTAACGTACTCAGGAAAACGGGTGTGATATGCAGTAGAAAATGGCAGGCGATTTTTTACTGCGTAAGCGCGAGCAGATAATCCTAAGGGACCTTCGGTGGCGACATGCATGGCATCAGGCGCAAACTCTTTAATTCGACGTGCCACCTCTTTGCCCGGAAAGAGAGATAAGGCGATATCAGGGTAGGTTGGGCATGGGATTGATTTAAAACCAGTTGGGGTGATCATCTCCACTTCATGACCCATGGCAATTAATTCTGCGCGGGTTTGTTTGAGAGTGCGAACAACACCGTTCACCTGTGGATCCCATGCATCTGTAATGATCATAATTTTCATAGCGCAGCCTCTTTAATAAGTGTTTGAACGGCAGGTTGAAGAGCAATTTGAGGGGCTTCAATTGGCTCACCTTTAATGTGTGTCCAATGAATAATTTTGAGTTCACCAGTGTGTGTTTCAACCAGGGCGGTGAGGCTTTCGACCCAATCACCATCGTTGCAATACAGCAAGCCATCGATTTCACGGATTTCTGCTTTGTGAATATGTCCGCAAACTACACCATCACAGCCTCTTAGGCGAGCTTCTCTGGCCATAATGTGCTCAAAATCTGCGATATAGCTGACTGCGTTTTTTACCTGGTGCTTGAGGTATTGAGACAGAGACCAATACTGCAAGCCCATCTTGGCGCGGAGCATGTTGAAGTAGCGGTTGACGTAAAGAATGAACGAATACATGGTGTCGCCAACATAGGCAAGCCACTTGGCGTATTGCATTACTCCATCAAATTGATCGCCATGAGTTACCCATAGCTTTCTACCATCGACCGTTGTGTGGATTACCTCTTCAACTACCTTGACATCGCCAAACGAAAGTCCAAAGAATTGTCTGGCGCTTTCATCATGATTGCCTGGAACGTAGATAACTTCACTTCCTTTGCGAGCCTTACGCAGGAGTTTTTGTACTACGTCATTGTGTGATTGAGGCCAGTAGAATGACTTCTTAAGTCTCCAGCCATCAATAATGTCTCCTACTAGATAGAATTTCTCGGCTTCATTGTGTTTTAAGAAATCTAGAAGGTAGTTTGCCTGACACCCTGATGTTCCCAGGTGTACATCTGAAATCCAGATAGCTTTGTAATGCATCATGAAACAGTATTAAGCCAATAGAGTATGAAAGCAGCATGACAGTTCTGAGGCAGTTTTGTGACGATGCAATTATTTTTGGAATTTGATTTATATTGCTAATCCATATGAGCAAGAAACATCTCTTAAATCAATCGCGAAATACATCAGTAGCTTGGTGTTGGATTCTGGTATCGGCTCACGTGATCGCTGGCTTGGCTACTTTATCTTTTCAGTTTCCTTTTGCAGATCAAAATAAGAAAAATCAACTGATTCAGGCTTGGTCAAATAGATTGCTAAGCATTTTTGGAATCGAATTAAGCTTAAAGAATCAAGCAATTCTTCCAAATACACCATTCCTACTTGCTTCCAACCATATTTCTTGGATGGATATTCATGCTATCAATGCCTTTAAACCCATCCGCTTTGTTGCAAAGTCGGATGTAGAGGGGTGGCCGATATTTGGCTGGATGGCAAAGCAATTGGGCACTGTGTTTATTAGGCGAGACAATGCTCGTCATGGGAAGAAGGTTGCGGAAGATGTAAGTAGGGTTCTTGCATCTCATTCTGTCTGCATTTTTCCTGAGGGTACCTCCACGCTAGGAGAGATCGTGCTGCCATTCAAGCCTAATTTATTTGAATCTGCAGTAATCGCTGGCGTGCCGGTCTATTCCTTAGCAATCTCCTATCGGTCGTCAGCTTCCGGCGAAAGAAGTGATGCGGCAGCCTTTGTTGGGGAGATGGGGCTGCTTGAATCCATGGCTAAGATATTGAATGATCGTCAGTTGATCGTCGAATTAACCTTTTTGCCTCCTTCTGGAGGGCATCCAGAAGCATCCAGAGATCGCAAGTGGCTAGCCTTGCATAGCCAGGAGGCTATTTCCAACTATTTAAACGGCCATCAGCCCTTGATGTAATAAAAGTGTCATCTTTCCTGGCTATAAAGGTATTCTAGGAGTGGAATGAAAATGACATCGAAGCATAAAGAGATGGCCGAGTGGTATCGACGTGCACAAGAGGAAATTCTTGATAGCATGGATGAAGAGCTTGAGATGGAGCTTGATGATGATCGTCTGTCTCCTGATGGCGATAGCAAATCGCAGATTCCACGCAACGTATACTTTCGCGAATTATTTAGACTTCAGGGCGAGCTAGTAAAGCTACAAGATTGGGTGGTGGCTAATAAGCTCAAGGTTGCAGTCCTATTTGAAGGTCGTGATTCAGCGGGTAAGGGTGGTGCTATTAAGCGTATTACCCAGCGCCTCAACCCCCGTGTTTGTAAGGTAGTCGCCTTACCAGCACCCAACGAACGCGAAAAGACGCAGTGGTACTTTCAAAGATATATTTCTCATTTGCCTGCTGGTGGTGAGATCGCTCTATTCGATCGAAGCTGGTACAACCGTGCTGGTGTAGAGAGGGTGATGGGGTTTTGTAATGATGAAGAATACGAAGAGTTCTTAAGAACAGTTCCTGATCTTGAGCGGATGATGATTAGCTCCGGGGTGATCCTAATTAAGTATTGGTTCTCAATCTCTGATGATGAGCAGTACAACCGCTTCATGATGCGCATTCACGATCCGCTCAAGCAGTGGAAATTAAGCCCAATGGATTTAGAGGCAAGAAGGCTTTGGGAGGCCTATACCAAGGCAAAAGAAACGATGCTAGAGCGTACGCATATTCCAGAGGCGCCGTGGTGGGTAGTTGCTGCCAATGATAAGAAAAAAGCTCGCCTCAACTGCATTACCCATTTACTCAGTCAAATCCCGTATCAGGAAATTGACCATCCTGTGATTACATTGCCTAAGCGAGTGCATAACCCAGACTATCTTCGCGGACCAGTGCCGCAGAAAATGTACGTACCTGAAGTCTTCTAAAGATTTTATTTCTCGAGTTTAAAAAGTTTGCCATCCCACTTAAAGGCAATATCCTTATCCGTCTTCAGTAGTGACTTATCTTTTCCTGGGTAGGGCACTCTAGAGAGTAAATCTCGAATTAAATTTAAGTGAGCTAGCTTCTTGTCGTTAGCCTTAACAATTGTCCAGGGCGCATCTTTAGGGCTGGTTCTTTGCAGCATTTCATTTCTACATTTACTGTAGGCATTCCAATTTTTCTGCGCTTGCTGGTCAATAGGGCTGATCTTCCACTGCTTTAGAGGATCATTTCCCCTATCTTTAAGACGCAAAGCCTGCTCTTTCTTGGAAATATCTAGATAGTATTTCAAGATAGCGATCCCTGAGCTTGCTAGGATGGATTCAAAGTCATTTACAGTTTCAATGAAATTAACGTATTGAGCTTTGGTGCAGAAATTCATGACGCGCTCAACGCCAGCTCGGTTGTACCAACTACGGTTAAATAGAACGAACTCACCTTGTTTTGGTAGTTGCGCCACATACCTCTGAAAGTACCACTCTGCAGATTCGCTATCCGATGGTTTGCCAAGCGCAACAATACGAGTTTCACGTGGGCTCAGATGTTCTGTGATGGCTTTAATAGTTCCATCTTTGCCTGCTGTATCTCGACCCTCTAATATGACTAGGATCTGATCACCATTTTTGATGAGACTGTTTTGCAACTTCACCAACTCAATTTGCAATTGGCGAAGTTCAGAGTCGTAACTAGAATCCTCCAGCTTTTCTTTGTTTTTGTGACCCATTAACTTGCTTCGCTATTGACCGCAGGCTTTTTAGCTGCAGCTCTTTTAGCCGGCACCTTTTTGGTAGGGGCCTTCTTTGTAGCAACCTTCTTCACTGGGGCCTTCTTTGCAGGCGCCTTTTTTGCTGCCGCTGATTTCTTGGCGGGAGTCTTCTTGTCGGCCACCTTTTTCTCCAACTTATCTAAAGCTTTTGCTAGCTTATCGATGAGCTTTTCTCTATCGGACTCTAATTTATCGAGCTTTTTCAATAGTTGCTTGACCAGTTTCTTTTGGCTCATGATTTTCCTTATTTTTATTTATGGACTATTAAGCCCATCCTACGTTTTAAATCTATCAATTTCAAGCGTATATGACACTTTTGTGACAGTTCCCTAATCTTTGCTTTAGCGTGCCCTAGAATAGGGTTACTTTTAAACCCCTTAGGCATTCTTTAAAATGAAACGTCATTACATAGTCGCTCTTCTTGGCCTCCTATTGGCAGCTTGTTCAACTCCTCAGAGTGAATTCGGGATCTATCAACAATCAGATGGAACAATTGGAGTGCATGCTCCCAAGACTGCTAAAGAGTCTGAGGTTCAGGAAGCCGCTCTTGCGGAGTGCAAAAAGCAGGGCAAAAGAACGGTGACGATTCTAGAAAGCAGAAAAACGGTCAATGACCGTTTTCCCATAACTTATATCTATCTTTGCAGATAGTGGCGGATAGTTAGTCCGCCATTAACAGTCGCTCAATTAGCTAAGAAGCCACTTCTTAATCGACTTATTCACACACATCGCATCTAAAGCAAGACCGAAGAACTCGGATCCGTTGGTAACCATGCTTTCAATAGCTTCCACTTTGCCAGACTTAATGCCGCGCAAATAGGTTGCTGCACGATAGCGCAAGAAATGCTCGGTTTCGCCTTCTTCGTTCTCAGTAGAGCAGAGCTCTAAGCTGCCATAGCGGGTTTCTGGGTTGATATTCAGAATAGCCAGACTTACAGCGCCGACCAATTTCTCAGGAACCGGAATAGGTACATAAGAGTAGAGGGAGATCATCATTTCTTCTTCATCTACTTCAATGATGTGATCGATATCCAATACATCTTTTTCAGTTAATTCAGTTTCGCCAGAGTCGCCACCGCCAAAAGTAGATTCAAACTGCAGCATCGCAGTATTGCTTCCTTTGGAGATCTCAATCATGTCAGGGTAGCCAAGCAAGCCTTTCCACCAATACATTAATGAGAAGGTACATGGTTTTACTTCAACCAAACCCTTTTTCGTAGACTTTGCAAAATACAGGCCGTAAAACTCATCATCTTGCTCTAGACCATATTGATCAACCTTAGGCGCTTTAGATGAAGCTTGTTTTACCGCTTTCTTGGCAACCTTTTTTGCTGCTGGCTTTTTGGCCGCAGGTTTCTTTGCCATTGTTTTCTTGACTGCTACTTTCTTAGTGGCAGGTTTCTTTGCGGCGACTTTCTTCGCCGCTGGTTTTTTCACTACCTTTTTCACTGTCTTTTTGGCTGCTACTTTTTTAGCGGCAACTTTCTTGACGGCTTTTTTTGCAGGGGCTTTTGATACCACCTTGGTAGCTACTTTCTTTTTTGCTGGAGACTTCTTTGTAGCCATGGTCTATTACCCTTCTTTTGGTAGTTATTGTGCTTAATGCACTATCTGATATTACTGCAATTTCTTTCAGGAATTTGCCTTTCCTATATGGGGTTTTTCCGGCAGATTACAAGAGGAGGGGGTAAAACAAAAAGATCGCTTTGGGCATTGTTCTTGGAATGCGAGATTGCTAAACTAATCTCAGGCAGTTTTCTATAACTTTTATCTCAAGAGGATCTATGTTTCCTGAATATCGTGAACTCATTACCAAGTTGAAAACGTCAGATCGTCACTTCCTGCATTTATTTGATAAGCATAATAATTTGGACCAGAAGATCCAAAGAATGGAGGCTCATGCAGAGCCAAGCACACCAGAGGAGATCGAGATTTTGAAGAAGGAAAAGCTTTTGCTAAAGGACCAGATTTACGCAGTCCTTAAAAAGGCGAGCACTTAAGTCAATTCAAAAGAAAAGTCTAGATTGAAACTTGATCTAGGCTTTCTTTAAGAAGCAGGCTTTGAGCAGCATGTTGCCTGCTTCTGTCTTGCAATCCACCTCGTGGTCACCAGAGACCAATCGAATGCCTTTGATTTTGGTGCCAACCTTGAGGGTTGTAGAAGAACCCTTAACCTTTAAATCTTTAATGAGGGTCACAGTATCACCATCAGTCAAAAGATTGCCATTGGCATCCTTGACGATCAAGCCTGCCTCAATTTCTTCCGCAGCTGCAGCTATAGGCCATTCATGACCGCACTGGGCGCAAACGTAATTCTCCCCATCAGGGTAGGTCATATCTTCCTGGCACGCAGGACACTTCGGTAAATTATCTGTGCTCATAGACGTATTTTAGTCTAGGGGTGATAGGCAACGGTTTATTGCTCGGTATCAATCTAGACTAATTTAGCCCTAAGAATCAGTCTCGCTGCCCAGAATGCTAAATCCTTGGTGACCAAGTCGTAGCCATGTAAAACGGCGCTGCATTCTTGGTCGGATATCTATTCAGTTAGCAAATAAGAGAAACAAAGCTCGGGAAATATTTCTTAGAAAACTAAGCCGCTAACAAAGAGGCTGAATAAAGAAATAAAGATGCTGGCAAAAAACGCAGTCCAGAAGCTGGAAATCGTAAAGCCGCTTACTACAGCAGAGACAAGCATCAACACTAGGGCATTAATCACGAGCAGGAAGAGGCCCATCGTGACTACGGTTAACGGAAGTGTGAAAAGAACTAATAGCGGCTTAACAATTGCGTTGGCAAAGCCCAGAAGCAGGGCAGCAATGATTAAAGAGCCACCATCTGCAAAGCGTAAGCCACTAAAAATGTAGCTAGCAACCCAAAGGGATAAAGAAGTTAAGCCCCATTGGACTAAAAATAGCGTTAAGTTACTCATCATTTCCCTTTTAAATTGAGCCTACCTTGGAATACATATTATCAGCATCTTAGGCTGCAACCTTGTGTTTTATAGGTTTAATCTGCTTAAAGTGAACTTGAATTTGAGAATTGGTCGCTTTTGCGAACTTGGCTAGGGTGCGCATAGATGGTAGGCTCGTGCCGCTTTCCAGTCTGGCAATTGCAGATTGAGAAGTTTCCATGAGAGCTGCCAATTCCTCCTGGGAAAGACCACTCTTCATCCTGGCTTCTATGATTTCTTTTGCGATCTCAAATTCAATTTGAGTTTCTTCAAATGCTTTTTTATACGCCGGTTCTTTTAGCCAGCGCTTATGTAGGGTTGATACCTTAGTCATAGTAATTTGGCGCTTTTCGCTCTCTGTGTTGCGGTAAGGATGGCTTGGTGTGGTATTTTTGTGGCTTTGCATTAATAGTGCGGAGGAATTTCATCCTTTAGGCTACCGCCACCACCACCGCTGCTAGCCTGCTCTTTGATGGCTTTGAGTTCGCGATACAGAAACTCAATTTGCTGCTGCTGTTTATAAACTGTCTCATTGAGTTTCTCTATGAGATCTTCGGTAAAGCTCAGTTTGATTTCGAGATTGGTGATTCGTTCTTCGGACATGTGTAAGTGACTTTCTTATTCGGAGATGAGTTCAAAGCGCCCATCTTCCATTTCTGTTTTAGGTCTAATCCAGAAATCATGGGATTGCATCGATTCATAAACATAGGCAGGCTCGAGAGTAGCTTCTACATTAGCAAGAAAGACAACTCTATAAAATCCACCGGTCTTAATATGCCGAAGTTTGCTGCCTGGTTTAAATAGGCCATCATCGGGGTCGGCCATTTTTGGTTTGCTCATGTCAATAATGCACTTTCTCGGTATGATCTAGCGATGGCAAATTCCATCCCATACTCCATTCTAGATATATCTCCGATTCCGCAGGGCTTTGCTGCTGCTGATGCGCTTCGAAACTCGCTGGATGTGGCGCAACATGCTGAAAACTGGGGCTATACCCGCTACTGGGTTGCCGAACATCACAACATGACCGGTAATGCGAGTTCAGCAACTGCGGTTCTGGTTGGCTATATCGCTGGTGGCACCAAACACATTCGTGTGGGCTCTGGAGGGGTGATGCTGCCTAATCATGCCCCACTAGTGATTGCTGAGCAATTTGGCACGCTAGAGTCTTTGTATCCAGGAAGGATTGAACTTGGCTTGGGCAGGGCGCCTGGAACCGATCAAATGACTGCCAGGGCATTACGACGGGATTTATTAGGCAGTGATGATCGCTTTCCGCAAGATGTGAGAGAGCTTCAACATTACTTTGGTCCACTGCAGGAAGGTCAATCCGTTAAAGCAATTCCCGGCATGAATACCAACGTACCCATTTGGATTTTGGGATCCAGTCTTTACGGTGCCCAATTAGCTGCGCACTTCGGTTTGCCGTATGCCTTTGCTTCTCACTTTGCCCCTGAGCAGCTACTGGAGGCAATGAAGATTTATCGTGAACTCTTTAAGCCATCTGCGCAACAGGCAAAACCTTATAGCGCCTTCGTAATGAATGTAGTAGCTGCCGATACTGATGAAGATGCGCAACACCTATTTACTACTTTGCAACAGAATGTCGTGAGGATGCGTAGGAATACCAGAGGTCAGTTGCCACCCCCAATTGTAGATATGAATGAATTTTGTGAGCCTCATGAGAGAGCTGCTGCAGACCAAGCCTTACAAGTCTCGGTTGTGGGGTCGCTAGAAACGGTGAAGAAGGGTATGCATCATTGGTTAGAAGCTACCGGTGCAGATGAAATCATTTGTACGGGGCAAATATTTGATCATCAGGCTCGTCTCAAGTCATTTGAGATAGCCGCTCAGGCCGCGCAAAGTCTATAGGTCGATTGCCGTGTAGTCTGCGGTAATCAGGATCTGCTCTACAACCGCTTTATTTGCAAATCGAAGCACTTCATTGTCTTTGCTAATGAGGGTGCAGGGCTTTGCAGTAAAGGCAAGATCTAAAAAGACCTGATCATCAGAATCTTGGCATATCCAATGCGACTTAAGTAGGTCTTTATCATCAATCACCCTTGCTAAATCCCGCCATTGAAGAAAGATCTGCTCTTGCTGCGCTTGGTCCAATGAAAATAATGGGCGCGCAATGACATCTGCAAATTCTTCTAAGGTCGCTGGGGTTGCCAGAGCATCTATCTTACCTTCGAGGAGAGCTTGCTTCAAGTGCAGCGCCCTAAAGTCATTAAAGACAAATAGATCTAATAAGACATTGGTATCAAAAACCACTACTGTCATTTTTGATGCCTATTGATTGTTGCGCCAAATCTCTGGAGTAATCGTCACTTGACCCTGGTCAGATGAAACGTATGCTTCGCCATCTTGAATATTGACATGGATGACCATACTGCGCTCAACCAATTTATTTAAATCTTCAGCTTGTTCAGCTGGAATGGAAAACACTTGCAAATTGCGAGCGCGGGTCAATTTATTAGCAATACCATCCCACCAGATTTTGCTCGTTTGACCACCATAGCAATAGACAACGACTTGATCTGCTCGACCACAGGCTTTCAGAATACGACGCTCATCGGGTTGACCAATTTCAATCCATAGCTTAATGGCGTCAGTAAGGTCCTTGATCCAAAGATCGGGCTCGTCGGCATCGCTCAGGCCTTTTGTGAAGACCAAGTCTTCGTGCGCCTGCAACGCAAAAGCGATGATCCGGATCATCATGCGCTGCTCAGTTTCTGAGGGGTGCTTAGCGATGGTTAATGAATGACTGCCGTAGTAATGACGGTCAGAATCTGCGACATGAAGGTCGGCTTTGTGGATAGTTGCGCGTAGAGCCATAACGCATTATCGCCTTTATGTGCGATCTCCTAGCCTGAGCGAGCTCATAACCAGTATTATTTGACTTATGGCTTCTTCGGGGGCTAAAAAGGCCTTAAATCACTGTGTATCGTAAAACTCCATGATCCGTATTACTGAATTGCGTTTACCCATCGACCATGCTCCAGAAGCTGTGGAGCAGGCAATTCTGAAACGCTTGGATTTGAGCGCTAAAGAATTAATGGGCTTTGACGTTTTTAAGCGAAGTTACGATGCCCGCAAAAACGTTGCCTTATCTTTTATCTATACCGTAGATTTATCTGTAAAGAATGAAGATGCTCTGCTGAAAAAATTTGCAGGCGACATTCATATTAGGCCATCCCCAGATACGAGCTATCACTTTGTAGCCAAAGCGCCTGAATCCATTGATTCAGGAAAAGTGCTGCGCCCAGTAGTAATCGGTTTTGGACCTTGCGGAATTTTTGCTGCTTTAGTGCTGGCACAAATGGGCTTTAAGCCCATTGTTTTAGAGCGCGGCAAAAAAGTGCGCGAACGCACCCAAGATACTTGGGGCTTATGGCGAAAAAATACACTCAATCCAGAGTCCAATGTTCAATTTGGCGAGGGCGGAGCCGGTACCTTCTCAGATGGTAAGTTATATAGCCAGATTAAAGATCCTAAGTTTTATGGGCGTAAAGTCATTCATGAGTTTGTGAAAGCCGGAGCCCCAGAAGAGATTACTTATGTAGCCAAGCCTCACATCGGCACCTTTCGCCTGGTTGGCGTAGTGGAAAAGATGCGCCAGGAAATTATTGAACTAGGCGGTGAGATACGGTTTACCCAAAAAGTGATTGGCTTTGATATTCAGAACGAGCAAATTACCGGGGTCAAAATAGAAGGGCAGCCAGACTTAGCTGCGAGCCATGTGATTTTGGCTTTAGGACATAGTGCGCGCGATACTTTTGAAGCATTGCATCATGCCGGTGTCTATATGGAAGCCAAGCCATTCTCGGTAGGCTTTCGAATTGAGCATCCGCAGTCAATGATTGATCGGGCGCGTCTCGGTCCTCATGCAGGCAATGAACTCATTGGTGCCGCAGATTACAAATTGGTTCATCACGCCAAAAATGGTCGCTCGGTCTATAGCTTTTGTATGTGCCCTGGTGGAACAGTGGTTGCCGCAACCTCAGAGCCTAATCGTGTTGTCACCAATGGCATGAGTCAATACTCGCGCAATGAACGCAATGCAAACGCTGGCATCGTAGTGGGTATCACTCCAGAGGATTACCCTGGTGGTCCATTGGCAGGTATTGAGTTTCAGAGGGCGATCGAGTCCAAGGCGTTTGAGTTGGGTGGTGGCACTTATGAAGCACCAGGACAGTTAATAGGAGATTTTTTAGAGGGCAAGGCCTCTACTGAGTTCGGTAGTGTTTTGCCATCCTATAAGCCAGGTGTTCATCTAACGGATCTTGCTGATAGCTTGCCTGCCTATGCCATTGAGGCCATTCGAGAGGCCATCCCTGCGTTTGAGAAACAAATTAAAGGTTTCTCCATGAAGGATGCTGTATTGACAGGAGTCGAGACGCGCACTTCCTCCCCTTTGCGAATTACACGCGGCACTAACTATCAAAGTCTCAATATCAAAGGGCTTTACCCGGCAGGCGAGGGCGCAGGTTATGCGGGTGGAATCTTGTCTGCAGGTGTCGATGGGATTAAAGTAGCAGAAGCAGTGGCGCTAGACTATTTGTCAAAGTAACTCCATATAAGTCCTCCATGAACTCTGTAGCAAATCCATCTTCAACCCAAGAGAAAGAAGTTTTATTTCATCCTGAGTTGTTGAAAAAGTTTGATATCAATGGGCCTCGCTATACGTCTTATCCTAGTGCCGATCGTTTTCATAATGAGTTCTCCGAAGCTGATTATTTAGGGGCGCTAGAGCGGGTGGCGAAAGTGGATGAACCTCTTTCTCTCTATTTTCATTTGCCGTTCTGCCCCAATATTTGTTACTACTGTGGCTGCAACAAAATCATCACCAAGGATCATGGGCGTAGCGCCAAATATATTAAGTATCTGGCGAAAGAGATGGCGATGGTGACTAAAGCCATGGGCGCCCAGAAAAAGATTCCAATCACTCAATTACATTGGGGTGGCGGCACGCCAACCTTTCTGTCTCATGAAGAGATGATTGAGCTCATGCATCACACTCACGAGCATTTTGAGTTATTGCCTGGCGGTGAATATTCTATTGAGATTGACCCAAGGCGCGTTACCGAAAAAGATATCGCACTCCTTGCTGATTTGGGCTTTAACCGCATTAGTTTAGGAGTGCAGGATTTCAACTTAGCAGTGCAAGAGGCCGTGCATCGGATTCAAACAATTGAAGAAACTCAAGCGGTCATGGATTGGTCCAGAAAATATGGATTTAAATCGCGCAGTGTTGATTTAATCTACGGACTTCCCAAGCAAACGCCAGCGACCTTTAAAGAAACTGTAGATGCAGTCTTGGCAATGAATCCTGATCGCCTATCGGTCTATAACTACGCACATCTGCCGCATATCTTCAAACCGCAGCGCCGGATTGCTGAAGCGGATTTGCCGCCCGCTGCAGATAAGTTAGATATTCTTTCTAATACGATTGAGCGACTAGGCGAAGCTGGCTATGTCTTTATTGGCATGGATCATTTTGCTAAACCCGATGATGAATTAGCAATCGCTCAAAAAGAGGGTAAGCTCCACCGTAATTTCCAGGGTTACTCTACACAGGCAGAGTGCGATCTTTTGGCCTTTGGTATCTCTTCTATTGGCAAGGTGGATGATTGCTATTCCCAAAATGTACGAACCCTTGATGAGTATTACGAGGCGCTCGATCATGGACATTTACCAGTGCTACGCGGCTTAAGGCTCGATCAAGATGACTTACTACGGCGTGAGTTAATTGGCGAACTCATGTGTCAATTCGCGTTGGATACAAAATCCTTTGCAAAATCACACCAGATTGATTTCCAGACTTACTTCAAAACGGAGATTGAAGAGTTAAAACATCTAGGCGAGGCCGGCCTTCTGGATTGGGAGGGCGAAACGATATTGGTTCCCACAAAGGGGCGTCTACTAGCTAGACGGGTCGCCATGACTTTTGATCGACACCTCAGGGAATCACAAGCAAAAGGAACTTACTCTAAGGTTCTATAGGGTAATTCTCTAGCCATTTGATCTAGATCAAATAAGCTTTATAAGTGTGTTGCTTTTTAGCAATCAAAAAATTCTCAAGCACTTTGCCTTTGATTTACATCAAATTCTCACATTGGTATCAACTCGAAAATAGTTTCATCGAAATTGATAACAAAAAGGGAAACCATCATGCGTATTAAGTCACTCGTAGCAGCAATGGCTGCAGTAGCATCTTTAGCTCCAATCGCGGCTCAAGCTCAAGCGGAAGAAAATCCTTGGATGCTGCGTGTCCGTGCAGTTGACTTGTTATTTCAAAACGGTCAGTCAAATACTGTATCCACATTGAATGTAAAAGCACAAAACGAATGGATTCCTGAAGTTGATGTTTCTTACTTCTTTACAAAAAATATTGCTGCAGAGCTAGTATTGACATATCCACAACAAGTTAATATTACGGCTGGCTCAGGTAATTCCAATGTCGGTAAAGTTTCTGCTTTGCCACCTTCATTATTGGTTCAATATCACTTTACTGAGCTAGGTGCATTTAAGCCATATGTAGGCGTCGGCGTGAATTACACCATCTTTGGCAACCGTCAAAATTTCCCAGCACTAGGTAACTCCGTACAAGTTGATCAAAATAGCGTAGGTGTTGTTGGTCAGATCGGTGCAGATTACATGTTTGATAAAAACTGGGGTTTGAACTTGGATGTTAAATATGCAACTATGAGCACCAATGTAACAACAGTGCAGGGCGGAACAAACCTTGGTAAGTTGACATTGAACCCATGGATGCCTGCTGTAGGTGTGACTTATAAGTTCTAAGAATTCAGTTCTTAGGTCTTGCGATAGGGCTCCTTAGGGGGCTCTATTTTTTTATCTACAACTTACTGAACTATGTCATCGATGAGTTTCTCAAAGGAAACTTCATTAAAAATGGAGTTATCGAATCGATGCAATAAGGCGTGTGTAGGTGGCTCTGTCCTGCGCCTGGTGTATTGGTCCCAATGTGCCAGTTTCCACTCATCTCTGGGGTCAGCGCGCTTCTCCATGCGTTTTTTGGCTTCAGACTCGTCTAAATCAATCCAGGCAATCTGAATGGTAGTTTGCGGCGGCACACCAAGTGCTAGCGCATCAAACATTCTGCCGCTCTGAATTTCTCTCGAGAATGGTCCAACTAAAATGACATTCACCCCTAAGAGTAAATTTTCTCTAGCGATATCAATGAGCCCTTGGTATTCCCAATCGCGAAGATTTTCAAGATAGAAGGGACTATCCCGATCATTTGGATTTTGGGTAGTGAGTTGCATGACGTGGGCACTAAAGGCGCCATAGGCAGTATCTTTGTCGAGAAAGAAAAAATCTTCCCCAGTTTTTTCAATGATGAAAGGCAAGGCTTTTTTTGCCAAAGTAGATTTGCCAGTGCCCGCATGACCGGCGAATAGGATGAGGCGGGGCGCAGAAGGGGTTAATTTGCAGGCCATATAGGGCTAGTCTCGCAGAAATTGCTCAAAATATCTCGTCTTTTGGGGAAGTGACGATAATGTCGCCATGGCTTTAATCGTACTTACAGATGCAAAACTGGCTTTTGGCCACGTTGACCTCCTCGCAAACACTGCTTTTTCACTGGAATCCGGTGAACGTGTTGGCTTAATTGGCCGTAACGGCACCGGCAAATCTTCTCTACTGAAGATCCTGGCTGGCATTGAAAAAATGGATGATGGCCTCCTGCAGTATCAGCAGGGCCTGCGCATTGCTTACGTTCCTCAAGAGCCTATTTTTGAGGCTGAGGAAACCGTTTTTGATGCAGTGTCCAAGGGTGTGGCGCAAGCAAAAGCTTTGCGCGAAGAATATGAGGCGCTCAGCGTTGGCGAGTGGGATGACGCTTCCCATCATCGCCTAGATGAAGTGCAATCCCAGCTGGAAGCTCTAAGTGGTTGGAACTGGGAACAGCGCGTTCATGAAACTCTAGATCGCCTCCACCTAGAGGCTGATCTGAAAATCAATACACTTTCTGGTGGCACCAAAAAGCGGGTTGCTCTGGCGCGCGCTTTAGTAGAGATGCCCGACGTACTCTTGTTAGATGAACCAACCAACCATTTGGATTTGGATTCGATTGCTTGGCTAGAAGAGTTGCTGAAGGAATATCAAGGCTCGGTCATTTTGATTACCCATGATCGCGCCTTCTTAGACAACGTCTGTACTCAAATCGTAGAGCTTGATCGTGGAATTCTGCGTAGCTATCCCGGAAACTTCACACAATATGAAGTGCTAAAAGAGCAAGAGCTGAACTCCGAGTCTTTAGCAAATGCACGTGCAGACAAATTATTAGCCCAAGAAGAGGTTTGGATTCGCAAAGGGGTTGAGGCACGTCGCACTCGAAGTGTTGCCCGTATTGCGCGTTTAGAGAAGTTGCGTAGTAGTCGTGCTGAACGTAGAGATGCCATGGGGCAGGTGAAGTTGGCAGTTTCTGCTGGTGACCGAAGCGGCAAGATTGTGGCTGACCTCCAAAATGTCAGCAAGACTTATGATCGACCGATCGTGAAGGATTTCACAGCTACGATATTGCGTGGTGATAAGGTTGGTCTATTAGGACCTAATGGTGCCGGCAAGACAACCCTACTAAAATTGATTTTAGGAACCATTGCACCAGACTCAGGAACTGCAACGATGGGCACTCGTATAGAGGTTGCCTATTTTGATCAAATGCGCGAAGGTCTTGATCTCAATGCTTCATTGGAAGACTACATTAGCCCGGGTAGTGAGTGGATCGAAATCAATGGCAATAAAAAACACGTTAAAAGCTATCTGAGCGATTTCTTATTCGCGCCTGAGAGAACGAATTCACCTGTGAGCACCTTGTCTGGCGGTGAGCGTAATCGTTTGTTGCTTGCTAGGCTTTTTGCAAGACCAGCCAATGTGCTGGTATTAGATGAGCCAACCAATGACTTAGATATTGATACTCTCGATTTGCTTGAGCAGCTCTTGCAAGATTACAAGGGCACCGTTTTCTTGGTCAGTCACGATCGTTACTTCTTAGATAACGTGGTGACGAGCATTATTGCGAATGAAGGCGATGGCTTCTGGCGTGAATACGAAGGCGGCTATGAAGACTGGAAGATTCAGAAGGCCCGTTCAGACAAGATCCGTGCTTCTAACGCCAGCTCTAAATCAGCAGAGAAGACAGAGGTAAAGGCTGAAGTAAAGGTGGAGGCTAAAGTAGAGGCAAAGCCGGCAGCCAAAAGCGGTGTTCAAAAGCTCAATGGTAAAGAACGCCAAGAGTTAGAAGCTTTGCCATTGCAGATCGAAGGACTAGAAACTGAGCAAGCGGATATTGGGATCGCAATGAGCAATCCAGATCTGTACAAGAATGAGCCTGAGTTAGCAGCGAGCATGCAAGCTCGTCTGAGTGAAATTACGGCCGATTTAGATCAAAAGCTACAGCGTTGGGAGCAACTCTTAAGTCGCTCTGAATCTTAAGTTGTCGCGAGTTTAATCGTCTTACTTTAAACGCGCGCGCAGCTGAGCGATTTCATCAAGCAGGTCGAGTGCTAGGGCAACCCCAGGTACATTCAACTCAAGATCGTGCGTGAGATGGGCTGCAGTTTTAGCTCTTCTTAAAGAGTCGCCACTAAAACGCCAATCTTCTGGCGATGATCCTGCAGGGCTTAGTACGCCTTCAGAAACCCAAGTCATGATGAGATCTTCTGGTGTGCGTGATGCGTGCGAGAGTTCAACAATCGTCATATGAACTTCGTTCTCAACAACTTCGCCTTCAATCCAAGTGATATTAGTTTGTGTCATATCTATCATCCCTTCAAGTGAGATCTAGGGTTGAAATCAAAAGCCTTCTCAAAGTTTTGATAGGCTTCTTTTTGAGCATCAGTTTGTGCTGGTGGCAGGGCAATCGTAGGGACAACATATAAATCACCCGGTTCAGCACTAGGAATGCCTTTACCTTTCAGGCGCATCTTGCGACCTGCTACTGTTCCTGCTGGGATTTTTAATTCCAGAGTGCTGCCAGCTGGAGTAGGTACATTGACTGTTGTGCCTAAAGCCGCTTCCCATGGTGCCAAAGGAATGTCAATAAATACATCCTTGCCATCTACGCGATAGATGGGGTTTGGATGAAAGTCGATTTCTAAATAGAGATCACCAGCAGAGCCTTCGCCCATACCAAGACCACCTTGGCCAGAAAGGCGCAGGTTTTGACCGGCTTTAATACCTTTGGGAATGCTGACGTCTAACTTGCGCTCTTGCGTGCTGACATGACCACTCGCATCTTGTGTAGGCATGTGTAAGGCAATGGTGCGTTTGGCGCCGTTATAAGCATCTGCGAGATCAATCAAGATTTTGGCATGGTGATCTTGGCCTTTGAAGTTCATGCCCTGACGACTATTTCCACCACGTCCACCTTGGCGATGTTTGCCTCTACCAAAGAGTGATTCAAAGAATTCACTTTGATCACCCTCAAAGCCGCCGCCATAACCTGGATGACCGCCACCAAAGCCAGCATCAGAATATTCAAAGCCTTCATTCCAATTAGGGGGAGGGGTGAAGTCTTGACCGTTTTTCCAATTCTCGCCAAAACGATCATAGGCTGCACGTTTTTCAGTGTCTTTTAAAACGGCATAAGCTTCACCGATTTGCTTGAACTGCTCTTCAGCGCCAGCCTCTTTGTTGACGTCCGGATGGTATTTGCGTGCCAGCTTGCGATAAGCTGATTTGATTTCTGCTTCGGTAGCACCGCGTGCAACACCGAGTGTTTCATAGTAATCCCTGAATTTCATATGCTCGCTTCAGTCCTTGTGAATCAATAAGTTCAATTCTACAGTTGTCTGAGCTGATTTCAATCCACTTGTAGGCAAAGAAAAAGCGGGAGCAGGGCCCGTTTTTGATCAATGAGCGTTTGAGGTCTACTTAGCTCATAACTCCAATTTGCCACGGTACAAATTCATAATCTCCAAGCCCTAGTAGCTCGCTCTTAGAAGGTTCCCCAGAGGCAGTGCGTAAGAAAAGCTCAAAGATGCGCTGACCCATTTCCTGAACAGAGACTGTGCCATCGAGGATTTCTCCGCAATTGATGTCCATATCTTCAGTCAGGCGTTGATACATTGGGGTATTGGTAGCCAGCTTGATGCATGGCGCTGGTTTTGAGCCAAACATGGAGCCACGTCCTGTTGTAAAAGCGATCAGGTTGGCACCACCAGCAATCTGACCAGTAGCGGAGACAGGATCAAATCCAGGCGTATCCATAAACACAAAGCCTTTAGCAGTTACAGGCTCTGCATAGCGATAGACTTCCATTAGGGGGCCGGTGCCACCTTTCATTGAAGAACCAAGTGATTTTTCAAAGATGTTGGCTAGACCACCAATTTGATTGCCTGGACTAACTTGCCCATTAATTTGTACATCTCGCCCAACCGAGTATTCGTCCTTCCACCAGCGAATTCGTTTAATCAGTTTTTCACCAATTTCTTTGCTAGCAGCTCTGCGGGTGAGGGTGTGCTCTACGCCATAAATTTCTGGTGTCTCCGAGAGAATTCCGGTTCCACCATGGCGAGCCAGGATATCAATCGCCGCACCTAAGGCAGGGTTGGCGGTAATGGAAGAAAAGCCGTCTGAGCCGCCGCACTGCAAGCCCACACACAAGTGACTTGCAGAGACAGTCTGACGTTTTACTTTGTTGGCTTCTGGTAAGAGGGCTTTAACTGCTTCAATACCTGCTTCAATCGTTTTACGCGTACCGCCAGTTTCTTGCATGATGAAAGTATGCAGGGTGGAGTTTTCTTTAAGGCTCTCTTGCTCCATTAATCCTTTCAGTTGATTACGCTCACACCCAAGTCCAATAATGAGCGCTGCCGCAAGATTAGGATGCTGCGCATATCCCGCCATAGTTCTCCGCAGCAGTTGCATCGGTTCACCACTCATTTCCATTCCGCAGCCGATCCCGTGGCTGAAAGCGACAACGCCATCAATATTTGGAAAATCTTTTAAGCGCTCAGGAGTAAACCATTCAGCAATTTTGTTAACTACTGTTGCAGAGCAATTAACGGTTGAAAGAATGCCAATGAAATTACGTGTTCCCACTTTGCCGTTCGATCTGACATAGCCCTGGAATGTCGCGCGCTCTGACTCGGGAAGTAGCTTGGTAGGCTTGTATTCACTTGCATAGGCATAGTCTCGATCAAACTCCCTAAACTCCGTGTTGTGGCTATGAACCATCATGCCTGGCTCAATATCCGTATTGGCAAAACCAACCGTCACGTTATATTTGAGAATCGGCTCGCCTTTGAGTATTTTCTTGGCTGCGATTTTGTAGCCAGCTGGAACTTGACTACGGCTAGTAAAGTTTTCGCTAGGGACAGATTCACCAATGGCAACATCAATGCGAGCCACAACCACATTATCGTTAGGGTGAAGGCGAATAATGGGGCCAGCTAGCTTTTTCTCAGAAGTTTCAATCATTACTATCTTTCAATGTATATATGTAAATTACTCAGCACTGGCGCCTGATTTTTTCACAATCGGACCCCATTTAACAACTTCAGACTTAATGTAGTCTGCTGTTTGGGCTGGGGTGCTTGTGACGACATCAAAGCCCTTGGAGTTTAATTGCGTCTTGATTTCAGGATTATTTAGCACGCTAATTAACTGGGAGTTGAGCTTATCCACAATTGCTTTTGGAGTGCTGGCTGGAGCAACAATGGCATAAACCAATTCAACTTCAAATTTTGGCAAGGTTTCAGCAATCGCAGGAATCTCAGGAGCATTTGAGCCACGCTTTAGACTTGTTACCCCAAGCCCAGTTAACTTTCCAGATTTGACATAGGGCAATGCTGCAGGCGTACCTACAATGGCGGTTTGAATTTGACCACCTAAAACATCTGTCAATGCTGGTGCCGCACCTTTGTATGGCACATGCAAAATGTTTGTACCAGCCTGTGTATTAAAGAGCTCTCCAGCGAGATGTAATGGGGTACCTGCACCAGAAGATCCAAAGCTCACTTTCCCTGGATTGGCTTTTTCATAGGCAATAAGTTCAGGAACAGTCTTTACTGGAACCGAGGGGTTTGCCACCAGCATCAGGGATGATGATGCTACCAAGGATATTGGAGAGAAGTCTTTAACGACGTTGTAGTTTAATTTTTTGTACAAGGTTTCATTGATGGCTTGAGTACCTACCATCATTAGAAACAGTGTGTACCCATCACTTTTTGAATTAGCAACATATTCGGCGGCAAGATTGGCGCCAGCCCCCGGTTTATTTTCAATAATGATGGGCTGACCTAGGCTTTCCCCTAATTTTGGTGTAAATCCACGTGCTAAGACATCTGATGGGCCACCTGCAGCAAATGGAATAATTAACTTGATGGCTTGAGTGGGGTAGCTTTGTGAATTTACTACAGCAGGTAACAGAGCGCCTAAAACTGACAGTGTCAAAATAATTTTTCTCATGTATCGTCTCCTTAATTTTTTAAAATATATAGTGCGTAAAAATTCCTAGTAAATCAAAAAATGAAAATCCAGAACGCTAAAATCTATCCTCTTTCGATTCCTCTGATTGAACCTATCAAAATGTCTCGAGAGATTGTTGCTGATGCGAAAACAGTTTTACTTTGTCTAACTGATGAGCAAGGTAGACAGGGTTGGGGTGAAGCGTCTGTTGCGCCCTTAATGACTGGTGAAACCTTAGACAGCTTAGTTGGCAGTCTTAAATACTTGGTGGAAAAGGCTGTACAAGTAGATTGGGAATCTCCAGATGGTTTCGCAGAAATTTTTAATGCCATTTTGTATTCAAATGCATCTGCAAAATCATGTTTGGAGATGGCGCTCTTAGATTTGTATACACAAGAGGCATCAATACCACTATGGAAATTCTTGGGTGTCAATGAAGGGAAGTCAACATCACCAGCCCCAATCCCTATATTGCGTATGCTGGGTGGATCTTTAGATAAGGAGCTAAGTGATGCAAAAGCGTTACGTGAATTAGGCTTTAAGCACTGGAAAATTAAAATCGGCTCACTCTCTTTAGAAGAGGATCTCCATCGAGTAAATGTGCTGTGCGATTTTCTTGAGGGCGATATTGTTTCTGTAGATGCCAACTGCGCCCTCAAGCTGGCTGATGCGATTCGTTTTTGTGAGTCGACAGAGGCTGCTCGACTCACCTTTGTTGAGCAGTTAATTCCTGCGGACTTGCCGATGAGTGATTTCGTGGAGCTTAAAAGACGATCACCCCTTCCAATCGGTCTTGATGAATCTATCCACGGCATCAAGGAGCTTGAGGAGTTTATTGAGGCAAATGCATTTAATGGAGCAAGCTTAAAACTCATTAAAACGGGTGGGCTTATTCCCGCTCTGGAGTGCGCTAAGCTACTTACAAAGCATAAGTTGGCATTGAATTTGGCATGCAAAGTTGCTGAAACATCATTGTCAGTTGCAGCTACCGCATCTCTCGGCTTTGCTGTTGGCAATGTGGCTTGGGGATTTAGCATGTCAAATCAGTATCTGCAGGTGGATATCTGTGATAACCCGTTGACGGCGATAAATGGACATATAGAGGCGAGCCAGCTCGCAGTTAGCGGAGTTGGAATCACGCCAAATATCAGTCGCGTTAAGGAGGTCATTGCTAAAGGCTACTCCGTTATTCAATGTTGAGAACATCGAAAGCGGCTTTCAATCTTCTGGAGTAAGAGTCAGAAGTCTTTTTGATTTCCTCTGGTGACCACGTTCTGAAGCCTTCACCAGCCTTCATACCTGTCTTCCCTTCGCTCATCAGTTGAACGACTTTTGGGGGGAGGGTAGTGATATTGGATAGGGATGGATAAATTTCTTTTGCAGCATTAGCCATTCCATCCCAGCCTGAAATTTCTTTTTGGGTCATTGGCCCAACGGCAGCGTATCTAAATCCGAAGCTATAGCGTACAGCATCATCAATATCCTCTGGAGTGGCAATTCCTTCTTGGACTAAGGAGAGGGCCTCTCGCATTAAGGCGTGTTGAATGCGATTTGCTAAAAATCCGGGGATATCCTTTTTCACTAGCACCGGCTTTTTATCGATGGCTTTGTAAATTTGACATGCCTTTTCAGCAAAAGCGATGTCTGTTTTTTCGCCCATCACAATTTCTACTAATGGGACCACTTCAGCTGGCATGAAATAGTGCGCACCGATCATGCGGTTAGCCGTCTTTAATCCAAGTGCAATTTTGCTAATGGGAAAGCCAGAGCTATTGCTACCAATGGGGATATGCGCTGGAACAACTTCATCTAGATGCTTGAAGATAGCTTGTTTAAGTGCCAGGTTTTCGGCGATCGTTTCTATGACCCACTCACAGTCATCCCAATTTTTCCAAGCCTCAAGTACTTCAGTGGTTTGAGTGGAAAAAATTTCACTGGATTGTTTTTTTGAATTTTCACCGGAGAGGCCAATTTTTTCGGCAAGTGCTATTGCCTTGCTCAAGCAGGCATCCGATTTCTCTTTGTTTCTTCCAAGAATGACGACAGGGATGCTTTTGGCGATGAAGCCAGCGGCAATGCCTGATGCCATGATGCCGGTTCCAATAACAGCTACATAATTCATATATAAGACCTATACGGATGAGTTATAAATACCAGTAAGAGTAAAAACATAGATAATGTCTTAAGATTATCATTAATTATGGTTTAATGCTTTACCCACTAAATAAACTTGTCCGTATAACTTGAATAAGGATTTCTACAAATGACTATGCATAACCCCTTTCAGCCAGTTGAGAAAATTAAGGCCGAAGTATTTATGTCGATGCCGGCTAAATTTAGAAAGAAGTCACGCACTGGCTGGTCCGATCCAAATCGTCAAAATGCTGAAGTGGAGTGCTTCTTAGAGGGGCCTTCTTTTGACCGTGAGGGCAACCTATGGTTTTTGGATATCCCGTTTGGTCGAGTCTTCAGAATTACACCAAAGGGCGATTGGGATTTAGTAACCCAGTTTGATGGTTGGCCTAATGGATTGAAGTTTCACAAAGATGGTCGGGCATTTATTTGTGATTACAAGTTAGGCTTATTGGCCCTTGATCCAAAGACTGGAAAAGTCGAGACTATTTTGGGGTCAATGTATAGCGAGAGCTTTAAGGGATTGAATGATTTGCATTTTGCTTCCAACGGCGACTTGTACTTTACCGATCAAGGTCAAACTGGCATTGCAGATCCAACCGGTAGAGTATTTAGATTGCGCGAAAACGGTCAATTAGATCGTCTAGCGATTAATGTTCCAAGCCCTAATGGCATTACCTTAAACACACAAGAAAAGCATGTATTCGTAGCTGCTACACGCTCACAGCAAATTTGGCGTTTGCCACTGATGGCTGATGGCTCTATATCTAAGACAGGTGTAGCTGTTCAGTTGACTGGTGGCGTTGCTGGACCTGATGGTATTGAGATGGATTCTGAAAACGGTTTGTTAGTTTGCCATCTAGGTATTGGAATCTGGAGATTTGATAGCAATATGTTGCCAACACATCTCATTTACTCTGAAAACCCACATCATCATCACCTAGCAAATATGTGCTTTGGTGGAGAGGATGGTAAGGACCTCTACATTACTGAATCTCTATCTGGAGATATCTTGAAGGCTCGCTTGCCAGTTGCAGGCAAGAAAATGTTCGGTCTATCTTAAGTTGAAAGAAAGCTTACCCCTTTATAAGACTTTGGCGAATGCGCTGGGTAAGCGCATTCACGATGGCGACTGGGCTGTTGGATCCAATTTGCCTTCCGAGGCTGCGCTTTGTACTACCTTTAACGCTAGTCGGCATACCCTGCGGCATGCTCTACAAATCTTAGAGACCGATGGTTTAGTGTTACGCCGTCAGGGTGCGCCCACTCAAGTGATTTCAAGGCAGAAGGTCAGAAGATTTACCCAAAGCTTTAATTCGCCGATTGATATTTTGAGTTATCCAAGGGATACCTACCGAGAAAACATCATTGAAGAATTTATTGAGCTCGATAAGTCTCTCAGTGAAATGATTGGGGGTGCTGTCGGCTCCTCTTGGTATCACATCGGCGGTCTTCGCAAGCAGCGTGAGTCCCAGCAGGTAATTGCCTGGACTGATATTTATATTCTTCCTCAGTTTGCCTCACTAACATCTGATCCTGAGCATAGCCAGGTAATGGTCTTTGAACAAATCGAGAAAAAGTATGGCACTAGAATTGATCGAGCAGAGGTTGACGTTTATGCCGTTGGCGCTCCAGTGAATGTTGCTAAAAAACTCCAGCTAAAGCCGCATGACCCCTGTTTAGTGATTGTTCGGCGTTACTTCGACGATCAAGACAAGCTCTTTGAAACTACGTTTACCTACCACCCTGAAAATAAATATATCTATAAGATGGAGTTTAAGAGTGACTCAGGAAAATAATCATTTAGATCTGATATGAAATATTTACCAATAGATAAAGCCGAAGAATTCATTGCGACTGCGTTGCAGGCCAATCAAGTGCCTGCTGCCGATGCTAAGCGTGTTGCGCAGTTGATGATCCAGTCGGATATGGTTGGGGCTGATGGTCATGGGATTTTTAGATTGCCTGCGTATATTAAAAGAATTCGGGCTGGCGGTATTAATCTCAACCCCAATATCCGTATCGAGCGGGAGCAGGGTGCAACTGCGCTAATTAACGGTGATAACGCTTTGGGTCACCTGGTGATGAATCGCGCTGTTGAGGTCGCCATTGAGAAAGTGAAGCAACACAGTGTGTGTTGGGTAGGTAGTCACTTTGGCAATCATTCTGGCGCAGCATCTGTTTATGTGAGGAAGTTGGCCGAGCAAGGCTATATCGGAATCTATATGGCGGTTGGTAATGCAAACCACATGGCACCTTGGGGTGGCATTGATTTATTGCTGTCAACTAACCCAATTGCGATTGCAGTTCCAGCAGGCGATCATCCTACGGTGTTGTTGGATATTGCCACTACAGTTGCAGCCTATGGCAAGGTAAAAGTAGCAGCCCAAAAAGGGGAATCGATTCCGGATACGTGGATGATTGATAAAAAAGGTCAGCCGATTACAGACCCGCAAAAATCAAGTGAGGGCTCTTTGCTTCCAATTGGTGGGTATAAGGGTTATGGGCTGGCCGTGATGATTGGCTTACTTGCGGGGACGCTCAATAACGCAGCTGTTGGCAAGGATACGATTGACTTTAATGCTCACCACGATCTGATTACCAATACTGGGCAAACTATTATTGCGGTTGACCCAAACGCCTTTGGGGATCGTGAGCAGTTCGTGCAGCGTGTGATTACCTTGGTAAATGACTTGAAGGCTTCTTCGAAGTTGCCCGGCGTTAATCAAATTCGAGTACCAGGAGATGGGGCTGCCAAAGTAATGGCAGAGCGGAGCAAGCAGGGCATTCCAATTTCACCTGAATTAAAAGAAGCTTTGAATCAGTGCGCTAAGGAGTGTGGAATTTCAGTTTTAGATTTATAAACTCAATGGAGGAGACAGAATGATTAATAAAACCATTAAAAAAATAGTATTAAGTTCTTTGTTAGCACCCTTTGTTTTTGGAACAGCATTTGCTGCATACCCAGATAAGCCAATTAAGATGTTGGTTGGTTATGCGCCTGGTAGTTCAACTGACATTGTTGGTAGGATGGTTGCTAATGAGCTCAGCATTGCCTTAAAGCAGTCGGTCATTGTTGAGAATCGTGGCGGAGCGGCTGGCAGCTTGGCTGCAGATGCTGTGGCTAAAAGTGCACCAGATGGATATACCGTTTTGTTTGCTCAGAATGGCTTAGCTATTAACGTTGCGGCAAATCCAAGACTGCCATTTAATGGCCAAAAGGATTTATTGCCGGTGGTGGGGGTAGCTGCTACACCGCATATATTGATTGTGAACAACAATTCAAAAGCCAAGAATGTTGCTGATTTGATTGCCATGCTTAAAGCGGATCCTGGCAAGATGAGCTTTGGTTCTTCAGGCATTGGTAACTCTGATCATATGGCTGGAGAATTATTTCTAGCAACTACTGGCACTCAAGCAATACATATCCCATATAAAGGTGGATCTCCTGCTGCTACTGATTTGGTAGGTGGGCAAATCGACTTTTATTTTGCCGGCATGCCAGTTGGCCTTCCTTTGTATAAGGGCGATAAGGTAAATGCTTTGGCGGTTACTAGCAAAAACCGTTTTAGTGGTGTACCTGACTTGGTCACTATGCAAGAGGCGGGTGTCAAAGGTTACGAGATGGCACTCTGGCAAGGGATGTTTGTTCCTGCAGGCACTTCACCAGCGATCATCAGCACCTTAAATAATGCGGTTCTCAAAATTCTAGAAACCCCAGAAATGAAGGAGCGATTTGTGAAGGCAGGAGTTCAGATTGCCCCAATGAATACCCAGCAATTTACTGATTTATATATTTCTGATATTGCACGATGGAAAGTAGTCATCGAAAAAGCAAAGATTAAACTGGATTAAATTCAATCCATAAACTGCGGGGGTATTGACGAAAGTCGATACCCCTTTTTTATTGCGGGCTGAGATCAAAAATCAGGACTTCAGCATTGTTGCCGCCCTTGATGACAAGCTCATTCTCGCCTTCAATGAAGAGTGCATCGCCACCCTGCAGGGTAATGTCATTCACAACTAACTCACCTTTGATGAGGTGAATATATCCTTTGCGGCTGGGGTCGAGAGTAAGCGTAGTGGATTCACCCGCGTTAAATAGACCTGCATACATCTTGGCATCCGCATGAATCTTGACTGCGTTGTCGCCACCTTGGGGTGATGCAACTAGACAAAGTTTGCCCTGCTTATTGTTTTCTGGAATCGTTTTTTGCTCATAACTTGGAGCAACTTCCATGACATTGGGCTCTATCCAGATTTGCAAAAAATGAGTCGTTTGATCTTTGGCATGATTGAACTCACTATGAGTCACACCGCTACCAGCACTCATACGTTGAACATCCCCTGGAGGTATGGACTCAATGTTTCCCATGCTGTCTTGATGGGCTAATTCACCTGAGAGAACATAGCTAATAATTTCCATGTTGCGATGGCCGTGTTTACCAAAACCCATTCCGGCTGCAACACGATCCTCATTGATCACGCGCAGGTTCCCCCAGCCCATAAATTGTGGGTCATGGTAGCCAGCGAATGAAAAGGAGTGAAAGCTTTTTAGCCAGCCATGGTCGGCATAGCCACGATCTTGGGATTTTCTGAGATTTATCATGGTTTTAGGGGGTTTAAATGCGAATTGAAAGAATCTGCATAAGGACATTATCATTAGCTTTAATGAATTTTGCAGATTGCTAGCTCATGGGAAGTTTTAAACAAAATTTACAAGATACCTACTTAGGTCTTTCTGAGAGCCTTCAGGAGAAGTGGAGCGACTTCACCCAATTTTTGCAAGAGACTTGGCCCTTACTAATCCTGTTACTCATGGTTTTGATGGGTGTTTGGTGGTATGCAGACCCTCCGCCTCCAAGGCATGTTCTCATGGCTACCGGAACTCCGGGGGGATCCTATGAGGACCTAGGCAAAAAGTACGCTGAATTTTTTGCAAAGAGAGGGATCACGCTAGAGCTAGTCCCCACTTTAGGTGCGCAAGAAAATATTGATCGCTTAGCCAATCGCGACGATCCCATACAAGCTGGCTTTGTTCAGGCAGGTGTAGAACATGCAAATGAGGTTAAGGGCATTCAATCACTGGGCGCGATTGCCTATGACCCTATTTGGTTTTTTTATCGCGGGCCAGAACTTAAGAATGGTGACTTAGAAGCACATTCTGGAAACTTTAAAAACTTTACTTCTAAAACAATTTCAATTGGCATTAAGGGTGGCGGCACTTATGCGCAAGCCTTTAAGATCCTTCAGATTTCAGGATTTGAGCATATTCCACAATTCGTCAATTTATCTGGCGAGGAGGCTGTTAAGGCATTAAAGGCGGGGAAAATTGATGGTGCTTTTATCGTTGACTCCTTCGAAGCCCCCAATATCCAGGAATTACTAACCGATCCTAACTTGCATTTAGTTACCTTTAAACGTGCTGAGGCATATGTCAAGGTGATCCCACATCTTCATATATTGAATGTGCCGCAAGGATCCTTTGATTTAGCTCGCAACTTTCCACCGACTGATATGAAGCTGTTGGCTACAACAACCAATCTTCTGATTGATGATCGCATGCATCCAGCAATTCAATTTTTATTTATGGAGGCCGCCCGAGAAATTAATGGGAAGGAATCCTTCTTCTCGGAACGCGGAGAGTTTCCATCGTTCAAGGATTCAATGTTGCCCGAAAGCCCTGTTGCGGTTCATTATGAGAAAAATAATTACCCTATATTGATGGCTTATTTCCCATTTTGGATTGCTGAACTCATTAACCGTCTTATTTTTGTATTGCTGCCTTTCTGCGTTTTGGGTTACCCGCTTCTACAGTCTCTACCTGGCTACCGCGCTAAGCGGATGCAAAATAAGATCAATCGTTTATATGGCTCATTAAAAGCTTTAGAACAAGAGTTGCTGAATGGGTTTAACGATGAACAGCGAGATGAGTATCTAAAGAGATTAAATCTGCTTGAGTATCAGGCACTCAGAATCAAAATCTCCAAGCGCTTATCAAGTGATTACTACGCTTTACGTACTAGCATAGATTACGTTCGTAATTGCTTGAATAGAGGTGAGCACCCCTATGGGTACGAGGATTTGGATAGCAATATCACACCCATTTAGATTCATAGGTATGTTTTAGATGGCTTAGGTATATGATCTAAAGAAATAAAAAATTATATAAGCCATGAGACCATACGATCACCCCTCTAGAGCGCTGTTGCATGAAGAGGTTCACGCTCGACCTCCCATACCATTGTGGCCAAACGAGAGGGTGATTTCGCAATCCTTCTTATTAGACGCTGCTACACGTCAGCAGCAAATAGCCTGGGTACAAAAACTAAGCAATGCTTTAGGATGTGCCCCCAGTAGGGATGACCACTCATTTATGACGCTGCAGTTAGCGCCAGAACCAGAAAGAGTTTTGGTGAAATGGGAGTTACATGGTGAATTTTCAACCATTGCAGTTATTGTTCACAATCAAACTAAGGTTAAGGAACCTTTACTCAAGTCGAGATTAGAAATTGAGCGTGATCTGGATTTGCTTTTTAAGGGATTGGGTTGCCCAACTATTTCTGAGGCTGGTGGCCAACGAATTTCGGCCTTAGATTTGGTTTTTGAGCATCGCCCTCTATTTGCTGAGGCACAAGAAGTATCTGAAATTTTTAGCGGCAATACTGTACTGGGCAGTTTTATTCTTTCCAGCAAAAAGGCGCAGCTTTGGACCGACTTGCAGCTTGACCAAGACGGATTTATATCTTTCTTTATACCGCATGATGTTTTAGGCTCCAGACAGCTAGGTCGAATAGCTAGGGGTTTAGCTGAGGCTGAAACTTACCGCATGGTTGCCATGGTTTCGTTTCCAGTAGCCAAAAGCCTTTCGTTGCCTTTAAGGGAGGCGGAATCAGAGTTGGCGGCGGTATCTGAAAAAATCTCTAAACTACAAGCAGAGTCTGGAGTGAATACCGAAAAAGATGGCATTTTTCTAGAGGAGCTCTCTCGTCTGGCTTCCCGTATTGAGCAATGGATCTCGGGATATGGTCTTCGCTTTACTGCGGCTGAGGCTTATAGCCAGTTGCTATCAAAAAATTTACTCGAATTAAATGAAACATCTCTTCCTGGAGTGCAAACGTTGTCAGAGTTTATGGATCGACGTTTTCAGCCGGCCATGGGGACTTGTATTTGGACTCAACGTCGCTTGCGAGAATTATCTGACCGTATCTCTAGAACAACGCAAACCCTCAGAACCCGTATCGAGTTTGTGAATGAGCAGCAAACGCAAAGGTTATTAGCCAGTATGGATCAGCGCGCTAGACTGCAACTTAGACTTCAAGAAACAGTGGAGAGTTTGTCAGTGTTGGTGCTGACATATTATGCGGTTGGCTTGTTGGCATACATCGCCAAGGGGGGTAAAGAGGCTGGACTCGCTATTCATCCTGAGATCATTGCTGCAATAGCTGCCCCAATCATTGCCATTACATTTTTGGTGATAAGTAGGCGCAGACGGCGTAGGCAAAAGTCATAATTAACCTATGTAATAAAAAAGAGACCCGAAGGTCTCTTTTTTATTAACAGCGAAGGCCTTAGCTTCTTAACCCAAACTATCAGCCCAGATGTTGTGAGCCCAGCCCCAGGCATAGACTCCCTCCAGGGTCGATGGAGCAGGGGATAAGCCGCCAGAGCCAGGAACCGTTTTAAAAGTCTTTTCCGCTGCGTTGTATTGATGAACGCTAGCAACGTGAACGACTTCCTTGGAGTTAACAAAGCTATAGCAAGTATTGGTTAATACTGGCGCTGGGTTAACTTCCCAACCGCTGAGTTCCGCGACGATGGCAGCAGCAGCTACCTTGGCATGTTGGTTGGCCATATGCCCAGACTTGGGCATTGCTGGCGCAATTTGAATCGCATCGCCTAAGACGTGAATATCTTTACGTGCAGTCGATTCAAAATTGAGGAAGTTCACATTCGCCCAGCGACCATTAGAATTTGCTAAACCAGTCTTAATAGCAATTTCACCAGCGGCCATTTGTGGCAATACATTAAGCACATCTGCCTTCACGTCATCCTCAACTTCGAGTTTGAGTGTTCTGGTTTTGGCGTCTACACCAACCACATTACTCTTTGGTCGGTACTCAATGATTCCAGCATACTGCTCAGCCCAAACTTTCTTGAACAAAGCACCCTTAGAGGTGACGTCTTGGTTTGCATCCAAGATCAGTACCTTGCCACGCGGGTTATTTTGTTTCAGGTAGTTAGCTACCTGGCAAGCGCGCTCGTATGGTCCAGGAGGGCAGCGATACGGGGCCTCAGGAATGCTAATGGCAAAAGTTCCGCCTTCACGCATTGCTGCAATTTGCTTATGTAGTGCAATGGTTTCTGGACCAGCTTTCCAGGCTTGGAGGGTAACTCCATCTTTATTGGCTTGTGCAAGACCTTCAATGCTCTTGAAGTTGAGTGATACACCTGGAGACACAACTGCTTTGTCGTAACGCAAAGTCTTGCCAGAGGCCAGTTTTACGATCTTCTTGTCTGGATCAATGCTACTCACGCTATCTTGAATAATCTTGATGCCATGACGTTTGCTGAGTGTGTCATAAGGTGAAGTGATTTCAGCGAGAGTGCGTGAGCCACCAATCACTAAGTTAGACATAGGGCAAGAAATGAAAGAGGTATTAGGCTCAATCAATGTGACCTTGGCTGTGTTGTTGGAAAACAGGCGTAGATATTTAGCGGCAGTAGCACCGCCATATCCGCCACCAATCACCAGAATTTCTGCTTTTTGTAAATTTGCGTTAGCTTGTCCAGAGAAGCCAGCCAGCAAGCCAATTGCTGCTGCGCCTTGGCCAATAAAGTGTCTACGATCCATGATGGGCTTCCTTATTATTTCTTGCCAAGTTGATTGGCGATGGTTTCGAGTTGCTCGTCGGTATAGCCTTTAGCTAACTGCGGCATGATGGTGCCTTCACGCGCGCCAGACTTAAATGCTTTCATTTGAGTCAGAATTTGTTCGCTCGTGAGGTTGTTAATTAATGGCATACCGCCATCAACTACACCCTTGCCATCGGTTCCATGACAATTGGCACAGGTGGCTGCAAGGCCACGTTTATATAAATTACTGGCATCGGCATTCTGCGCGAGAGCAGCGCCACTCCAGTGGCTAATGCCAATATAAATAGATGCTAGGATTGCGGGTTTTAAATACCTTGCTCGCATATGGTGGTTCTCCGTTCGGATTATTTCTAAGTAATAAATTGCAAATTCGTTTGTAGGTATCTTAATCAAGAAACTCTTGTAAATGGATATTCACATCAGATTCGTTTTTCATAAGCTCATTCAAAAATACAGGCATTAGTTGTTTTATAGGGCTTTCCTGCAAGCCCTATAAACTATAGCTATGCGTGCCTCATTTTCTTACCGTTCTGCCGTATTAATACTGCTTTTAGGTGTATTTACCTATCTTTACGGCTTGGATAGTCGTTTTGCCCCTAAAAACGGTGACGAGTATCCCTATATGCATATTGTGCGCATGACGGCAGACTCAGGGCAGTGGTTGCCTTTGCAGTCTGAGATGGAGGGCATCAAAAATACTAAGCCCCCGCTTATTTTCTGGCAGGGCATTGCGAGCACCAACTGGGCGTCTGATTGGACTTTGGCTCATTTGCGCTGGCCTAGCGTTTTATATACCGGCCTAACTGCCTTCTTCTTATTTTTAGCAGTTCGTCGGTTTAGTGGCAAAACACAAACAGGGCTATTGGCTGCATTAGTCTGGCTATCCTTTTTTGCGACGTATCGTTATGGTCGCCCATTTTTAGCCGACCCTCCTGAGGTCTTCTGGATATCACTGCCATTTTTTGTAATCCTATATTGGGGCAAGAATGCATTTGAATCCAAATTCTTTTTCCCGCTCGTCGCGGGGATATGTTTCGGCTTTGCATTATTTGCAAAATCCTTTGCGTATATTGTGCCTGCAACATTAGCATTGGGTCTTTATTACTGGCGCTGGCGACAGTGGAGTATTCCGCAACTGGTGATACGGGATCTTTACAAGTTGATTCTCATTGTCGTGCTTGCCTTGGGTGTATTTGCCATTTGGTTTGCCTTGGACCCATATCCTGAGGCAGTTTGGATGGAGTTTGTTCTTGGCGAGAATGCAGGCAAGTTTGCTGCGCGTCAATCTAGTTACATCATGGACTTACTGCATGGTGGCGATAGCATTTGGTTCTTATTGGCCACTACGATTGCAAATGCTGGCTTATTCAGTTTTGTACTGATATCGACTTTGATGCAATGCTGGCGTGCGCGACGTTTTCTGGCTCTAGAAGAAGTTCTCTTGCTGTTATTGGTGGCTGCCTTCTTCATTGTGTTTAGTTTCCCTAGCCAGCGATCGGGGCGTTACTTACTCCCGGTCATGCCAGCGTTTGCTGCATTGATTGCCTTGTATTGGGATAAGTTGCCTTTTTGGGGATTCCGTATTGCCTTACTACTGCAGTTGCTGGTGATATCCCTATTGATATGGATTGGTGGCAATTTGCATTTTTCCCAATTGATGGGTGCTGCAGGTCAGTGGGCGTATTCATATTGCCATTGGATCTTGATGGCAGCGAGTTTACTGGTGGTGTTAGTTGGTTTGTTCAGACATGGTCAAACTAAGGTACTTGCATTGGCTGCTTGCTTTCTGGTCTATTGCGCTTTGACTAGCAGTCTTTCTCCCTTAGAGGGGCGTTTGGGGCACTACTCCACGGAGACTATTGCCCAGACACAAGGCAAGGACGTTTGGATTCCTTGTGACTACCGCGCTAAAGATGAGGAGTATCGCCTTCTTTTGCCGGGTGTAAAGTTGCACGGCTACTTGGCCAAAGATGCCGCTGATATCAATGGATTGACGGCTAAATATCCTTTGGTAGCAGTGCATGCACCTCTTGGTGTTGTGCCCACCTTATGTGAATCTTGTCAGATTGTTGGGCAAAGAATGGAGATGCGAGCCCGCCACTCCAATGAAGAAATTGCGGAGATGTTGGCAGGACAAATTAGCAAACACTTATTTGTAAATGAATATTTAATTGCCACTCCAGCTGCTATGCCAGATTTATCAAACCTGAAGGATGTTTGTAGATGAGCCGTATTGTTGCCCTCTGTTTTTTATTGCTTGCTGCCGTATTGGGCTTTCTTCATATTGATAGTCGTCCTGCTTGGGCGCCATTTGTAGTATCGGCTTTTCCTCAAGCAGAGGAAGCTGCGGATGAAGTCTTGACTACAACAGCCAAGACCAAGGTCCCATCTAAGGCTATTGCGCCAGCATCGCAGGCGAATTGGTTGCCCGATACTGGAGCTCCATCGGTTCACGCGGCTTCATTAATTGCTTTAAAGGATGGTGCTGTTCGGGCATTCTGGTTTGCAGGTAGTCGTGAGGGTGCTGCTGATGTCTCGATCTATAGCTCGGTATACGATGCGCATTCTGCCAACTGGAGTGCACCTACTGTTGTGATAGATCGCATTAGCGCCGAGAAGGGTTTGTCGCGCTACATTGCCAAATTAGGCAACCCTGTACCAAGTAGATTGCCCGATGGAAGGCTGCAACTATTCTTTGTAACCGTTTCTATCGGTGGTTGGGCAGGAAGCTCAATCTCTGCGATTACTTCGGATGACGAGGGATTGACATGGAGTCATCCGCAGCGCCTGATCAGCTCACCATTATTGAACTTAAGCACCCTTGTAAAATCCCCGAGCATCTCGTTCACCGATGGCTTGTTGGGCTTGCCTTCCTATCATGAGTGGATAGGGCGCTTTGGCGAGTTTTTGAGGGTAGATGCAGGGCGTGTAATTGATAAACGCCGCATGAGCTCTGGGCGGAGTGCAATTCAGCCACTGGTGTTTGTGAGTGACCCTCAAGATGCTAGCGCTTATTTTCGACAAACACGCAGCTCTGGATTGCCAAAGCAAGTACCGGTTAGTTACACCCAAAATGCAGGACAAAGCTGGCAACAGTCAGAGGATTTGGCAATTGCCAACCCTAATTCTGCAGTGGCAGGCATAACTCTTAAGAACGGCACTCGCATCTTGGCTTTAAATAATATTGAACATGGTCGCTATCGATTAGTGTTAATGATGAGCAGTCCCAAGCCAGGTCAATGGCAAACCGTCGAGGTATTAGAAGATGACGAAGCCTTGCCGGATGCACAGCGTAAAGAGTTTTCTTATCCGTACATGATTACTGTAAATGGTGATGATGCCCATTTGGCATACACCTGGGACCGTAAAAAGATTCGCCATCGTTATTTTTCGGGCGCTTGGCTAAAATATGCTTTTACTAAGATACAGACTCAAGCGCAAGAGACAGAAGCGCAGCGTTTGGAGGTTCAACAATGAATTCATTAATGCAAATCTTGCCTTTGATTGAGCTATCCATCACGACCTCAGTTATTTGTATTTGGATATTGCAAAAATTCTCCCCAAATCCTTTTCCATTCGCCGTAAAGCTTTTCTTGGTTCTGTTAATTGGCAATGCATTGTTCTGGCCGCTAGGCTTAGGCATGGAATTACCCTTAGTGGCTTATGTACGCGGCGTCACTGGAGATCTCAGCATTGTTTTAACTCTATTGCTGTGGAGCTCCTTGCTGCCTTCAAGCAAGCCGACACCTATGGCGTTTAAGTTTGCTGTTGCCATCGTGGCGTTCTGCTTTTATCCATTTGCCCTGGGATTGGGGATGATTGATCCCTACACATGGGGATATGGATCTATTACATTCTTAATAGCGGTTCTAGTATTCGCAGTAGTTTGCGCCTTAGCCAATTGGATTAAGGGCGTTTGGATTATTGCGATTGCCATCATTGCTTGGGCGGCTCAGTGGCATGAATCCAGCAATCTTTGGGATTATTTGCTCGATCCATTCCTCGCGATTTGGGCTTTGATTGCCTTTGTTGGAATGCTTTACAGAAGGCGTCGCGATAAGGCTCGCTCTGGATACTTATTTAGACCGGGCTAAGATTATTTAGCGACTCGCTAGCTCAACCGAGTATTTATTAAGAAATAAAAAAGCCAGCATTGCGCTGGCTTTTTTATTTGATGCGATTAATGCTTAGTCTGGAATGTTCGCTTTACGAATCACTGGGCCCCAAACGTTGATCTCTTTATCAAGATGATCTTTCAAGCCTTTGGCAGAAACTTTCTCTGCTGGAACGATGTCAATATTGGCATCTTCCAAACGCTTCTTCACATCAGGATTATTCAATGCTTTCTTCAAAGCAGCATTGATCTTATCCAAGATTGGCTGTGGAGTGCCTTTTGGTGCATAAACGCCGTGCCAAACTTTAACTTCGAAGCCTTTGAGGCCTTGTTCGTTCAAAGTTGGAACATTCGGAATGGCTGGCAAACGCTTCATGGTGGTTGTACCAAAAGCCTTTACACGACCATCCTTGATGTACGGAATAGTCTGAGTTGTTTGGTCACACAAGAGGTCAACTTGACCACCCAAAAGGTCTGTTAGAGCAGGGCCGGTTCCTTTGTAAGGAATGTTAGTTAACTTAACGCCCATGCGACTCTGAAATAACAATCCGCATAACTGGGAAACTGCGCCTGGACCAGCATTGGCCATGGTGACTTTAGAGCCATTGGCTCTGATATACGCCTCAAGTTCTTTAAAGTTGTTTGCTGGCAAATCTTTTTTGCCCAAAAGTACCATTGGTACGTCAGCAACTTGACCGATATATTCAAAGCTAGTCATAGGATCGTATGGGAGCTTGTCATACAAAGCCTGCGCAGTGGCCATGCCCATGTGGTGAATGTAGATGGTGTAGCCATCTGGTGCAGCGCGCGCTACTTTGGTAGAGGCGATTGTGCCGCCAGCGCCTGGAACGTTCTCAACAACCACAGTTTGGCCGAGGGCTTGACCCATTGGCACTGCAATTAAACGGGCGATAGAGTCAGTAGGGCCACCAGCTGCAAATGGAACGACCAATTGAATTGATTTAGTAGGCCAGTCTTTTTGCGCAAGAGCGCTAGTGCTTAGAAATGCGCCAGCGGTTAATGCTGCAGCAATTCCTGAAAATAAAAATTTCTTCACTTTCAATTTGATCTCCATGTTGTTGTTATGTTTGTCAATTTTGCCACTTATAAAGGGCTTTTGTGTTGAAAGACCCTAGTGTTTACCAGTAATTGCTAGGGTTCTTTGGGCCAATAACACCACTGGCCTATCAATCATGCGGCCATCCAGCTTTACGGCACCCCCTTTGGAGGATTTGTCCGCGTCAATCACTCGCTGGGCCCATGCCAGCTCTTCTTCAGTGGGTGTGAATGCAGCAATGACGATTCCTACCTGTTTGGGATGAATGCAGAGCTTTCCACCAAAACCCATGCGTTTTGCGCGTTCTGCATCTTCTGCAATACGCTCAACATCATCGGTAGAGGGCGTAACCCCATCAATTGGAGGGGCAATTTGTGCCAGGCGAGAGGCTAAAACAATTTGATAGCGAGCAGTTTGCAGTTCCGTTTCTTGGCGATCACAAACCATACCAAGGTCAGCCTGTAAATCTAGATTGCCTAAAGCAAGGCGAATAACCTGATTGGCGTTGGCGATTTCTTTCAGCTGATCCAAGCCGACTGCAGTTTCAATCATGGGAATAATTGCGGTGTTGGGCAATATCAAAGCGGCGCCGTTAATTTGATCGAGCGATTCGCTTTTGGGAATGAGTAGGCAGGCAACCTGGAGTTCTTGCGCCAGGATTAAGTCAGCCGCATAAAACTTGCTGCCTGGTGAGTTCGTACGAATCACCAAACGTTTCTTTTGCTCAGCACTAAAGCTTGGCCAAGCCGTACGAATGGCATCGCGTGCGCTGACTTTATCTTCCTCGGCAACAGCATCTTCAAGATCTAATACAACACCACTGGCACCGCTATCAAGTGCTTTTATAAAACGCTCAGGACGAGTACCTGGAACAAATAAAAAGTTGGTGCTAAATCCTAAAGGTGTATCAAGTGGGTTCATAGGTGGGTATGTGCTTAATTCGAAGGAAGTAGAAAGCCTATCTTGGCTTGTTTGCGGATATTCCACAAGAGATCAATTGCTTTATTCATCTCGGCTGGGCTGGCGCCACCACTAAAGGCGGCTAGACGCATCGCTTTGTCGGTAATTTCTGCGCGAGACAGGGTATTGCCGGGATCGCCCTTAGGTTCGTCTACACGACCATCCAATACTTGCCCATTCTTTAAATGTACTTTGACTTTACCAATCCAGCGTTGTGGATAGGCACCATCCACTTCAGGATCCAGAGTCATCGTAACGCGCTCGCGGAATGCGCAGATCTCATCATCATGAAAGTGCTTGTCGAACTCTTGAAGACCGGCAAATTGATAATGAGCAACTAAAGCCAAGACTGTGCCCATAGAAAACTTCGATTGATGGACGGTGGCCGGATTAGTGACCGGTCCTAAAACATCGATAGCGCCCTGATGAACTAAAGTCTCGACCTTGGCGATATCGCTAGGGGATAGCTTATTAGCCAACATCACTTGTAATAAGGCGTCAGCAGCAGGGTGGGTATGACGGCATGAGGCGTAGTACTTAAAACTAGTCTCTGCTAAAGCCCAGCGACTACCCAATCGATCTACGAGCTTACTTGGATCGCTATCGCTGGACATGCCAGCAGCGAGTCCTTGCTTGCCCTCAAGGATGTGCTGCGCACCTGTAAAGCCAGCTTGAGCAATATAAGCAGACATTAAGCCGGTAGAGGCTGCATGTGCGGTATGTAGTTGCTTAGAGTCGGCAGCATCGCGTAAAAATTCCCAAAGACCAGCTGACTGTGTCCCCGCTGAACCAAAGGCGTTGAGCATTTGCTCTGGCAAAAGTTTCAGAAGTCTTCCAGCTGCAGCCGCCGCTGCAAGAGTGCCAGCGGTTCCAGTGGTGTGAAACACTTTGTAATGAGAGCGACCTAGAAATTCACCAACTCGAATACCAACTTCATAGCCCGCTATTGCGGCAACCAATAATTCTTCACCAGATGCACCAATTGCTTGAGCACAAGCAAGTGCCGGCGGAAATACAACCGTTGCCGGATGAAAGACCGAGCCATTGTGTACATCATCTTGCTCTGCTACGTGGGATGCTGCCGCATTTGCCATTGCCGCCAAAAAAGGGCTCGAGGTTTTACGAGAGACGAGAACCTCGGATGGGCCAGCGTGGTTTGTATCAAACCCACCCATATTTTGTGCAAATTGGGTAATGAGCTCAACGGGGCGCGAGCCTTTCCCAGCGATGGCAGAGCCAAACCAGTCCACCAATAAATCTTCGGCGCGGCTCATGACTTCATCAGGTATGTCTGCGGATTTAAGGTTGGCCGCAAAGTTAGCTAGTTCACGAGAAAGATGTTGATTGGTCATAAATAAAAGTATTTGATTAGGCTAAAACAGCGGTTGCTTGCATGGTGAGCCAGCCTTCATGGTCTTGTGCCCAGATCGAAATCGTTTTACCACTAGGATCTTTTTCTAAATCAGGTTTGGCATTTACTTTAAATATATTGATATCAAAAGTAGGCCGTATTGCACGGAACTCAAAACTCTTGAGTTTGCACCCTGGAATACTTTGACGTACTAAATCAACCAGTAGGGTTGCAATTAAAGGACCATGCACGATTAAGCCTGGATAGCCCTCAACCTCAGTGACATATTTGCGATCATAGTGAATGCGATGACCATTAAATGTCAGTGCTGAGTAGCGAAACAGCAATACATCATCTGGCGTAATTGTTTTGCTCCATTTGGCATCTGTTGGTGCGGGGGTGGGTGCTACGGGCTTTTCGTCTGGTCCAGGAGCATCGCGATACACGATGTCATGTTCTTCAATAATTGCGAGTCCATTTTGATTGGAGATCTTGTGATTGACCAATACGAAAATCAAATCACCAGTGCGACCTGCTTTATGAGTGACAGACTCAATTGTGGAAACTCTTTCAATTTCATCGCCAACAGCTAATGGTTTTAGCCATTCGATTCGGCTGCCTGCCCACATGCGACGTGGCAAGGGAACGGGAGGCAAAAAACCGCCGCGTTTTGGATGGCCGTCAGGACCAATTTCAGATTCGCGGGCATGAGGTAAGAAGTACAGCCAGTGCCACAACTCCGGTAAAAAAGTGCCTTTACTTGGCGCAGGATCTTCACGATCTAAAGTGGCCGATAGGGCGCGCACTGGCGCTGATGTAACGGTGTCTTGTAATGACTCCGTTTTACCGAGCCATTCTTGAAGATGGGAGATGGTTTGAGGTTCGATTCGCATAACTTCCATTATGCCAATCTTGGGGAAAACTCACCCCATCAATATTGAGATGTAATAGAAGAGTAATCCAGCTAAGGCTGACCCACCCAATACCGTGAGAACACCTTTTTGAAATTTAAATAAGGCCAATCCAGCTAAGGCGCAGATTAAGATCGAGATCCAAGAAATCGAACCACCAAAGCCCCTCGGTAAAAAGACATGATATGCAAAAAAGAGACCTAGATTGGCGATGACGCCAACAACAGCGGCGGTGATAGCAGTTAGCGGGGCTGTAAAACCAAGTTTCCCGTGAGTTGATTCAATCAGCGGGCCGCCAACCAGGATAAAAAAGAAGGAAGGCAAGAAAGTAAACCAAGTAGCAACACATGCCCCCAGCACTCCAAACCAAAAAGGATTGCTAGCGCCTATCAAATGTTGAATATGACCAGCAAGGTAGCCCACAAAAGCAACCACCATGATCAACGGTCCTGGGGTGGTTTCACCAAGCGCCAAACCATCAATCATTTGATTCGCGCTCAGCCAATGGAAGTGATCAACGGCGCCTTGATATACATAGGGAAGTACTGCATATGCACCACCAAAAGTCAGAAAGGCTGCCTTACTAAAGAACCAGGCTATCTGTGGATATAACGTCTTCCAGCCAAAGAGAGCAATCAATCCACCCATAGGTAGCAACCAAAAGCTGAGTGCAATTAGCGAATGACGAATCGTTTTTTGATAACTAAATTGCGCATGTTCGGGAGTCGGAGTGTAATCATCAACGATTGCATTGCCGAATCCGCTAGGCTCTTTGCTGTCATGAATATTTTTTTGTTGAAAATATTCGGGATATTTTTTGCCACCCCAATAGCCAATAGCAGCAGCAATCGCCACGATGATCGGAAAGGCAAGATTGAGAATGAAGATGGCCAAGAAAGAACCTAAGGCAATCCATTGCAGTGCTTGGTTGTGAATGGTGCGCTTACCAATACGTACGGCAGCGTGCAATACGATGGCAGTGACTGCGGGCTTAATACCAAAAAAGATGGCTGCAATCCAAGGAACTTGTCCAAATGTAAGGTAAACCCAGGATAAGCCAATCAATATGAATAGAGAAGGCAGTACAAAAAGTATGCCCGCCAGAATGCCGCCCCAACTGCGGTGCATGAGCCAGCCTATGTAGGTCACGAGTTGTTGGGCTTCAGGCCCAGGGAGCAGCATGCAATAGTTCAGTGCATGTAAAAAGCGCCGCTCAGAAATCCAGCGACGCTTTTCAACTAACTCTTGGTGCAGAACGGCGATTTGTCCTGCTGGCCCACCAAAACTAATGAAGCCTAGCTTAGCCCAAAATTTCAGGGCCTCGCGTAGAGGAACGCTCAAACTTCGTCCATTCCGCCAACTACTTGGCTAAAGCCGTTATCTACATAAATGATTTCAGCAGTAATGCCGTTTGCTAAATCGGACAACAAGAATGCTGCAGTGTTGCCCACATCATCAATGGTTACATTGCGGCGGAGTGGTGCTGTTTGTTCAACTGCTTCCAAAATCTTGCCAAAGCCTTTGATGCCAGATGCCGCCAAAGTTTTAATTGGGCCAGCAGAAATACCGTTAGCACGAATGCCCTTAGGGCCAACCGAGCCAGCTAGGTAGCGCACGGAAGCTTCAAGAGAAGCTTTAGCTAAACCCATGGTGTTGTAGTTAGGAACATTCTTCATCGAACCCAAATAAGTCAGGGTGAGTAAAGACGATTTATCGCGCAACATCGGTAAAGCTTCTTTTGCCATCGCTGGAAAGCTGTACGCTGAAATGTCGTGGGCAATCTTGAAGCCTTCACGTGAGAGGCCATCTAAAAAATCACCAGCAATCGCTTCGCGCGGTGCAAAACCAATTGCATGTACAAAACCATCAAACTGAGGCCAGGATTTAGCTAAATCCTTAAAAAGGGCGCTGATTTGCTCATCGCTGCCCACATCACAGTCAAAAATGAGGTTGGTATTGAATTCTTTTGCAAAATCGACAATGCGGTCCTTGAAGCGTTCACCCACGTAGGTAAAGGCTAGTTCAGCGCCTTCGCGGTGGCAGGCCTTGGCGATGCCATAGGCAATGGAGCGGTTAGAGAGGAGGCCGGTAATGAGGATTTTTTTGCCGGAGAGAAAGCCCATGTTGTGTCCTTTGCTTCAAATATGATTAGCTATCTACAATTGTTGCATATATGCCCACCTTAAAACCCATTCGCCAAATTGCCCATTTCCTGCTGCTAGCCCTGCTAGTAGGGCTAGGAGTCAATGCAGCCATGGCGGGACAGGGCATTGCGCAATACGGCAAACCCAAGTATCTCGATGGATTTGCCCATTTTGATTACGTTAATCCAAATGCTCCCCGTGGGGGAACCTTGGTATTGCCCAATCCAGGGCAAAGAACCAGTTTTGATAAATTTAATCCGTTTACTCTGCGTGGCATTACCGCTCCGGGTATAGATTTGATGTTTGAGTCTTTGGCTGAGGGAAGCGCTGATGAGGTGTCGAGTATTTACGGGTTATTGGCAGACGATATCCAAGTAGCCAAAGATCACAAATCCGTGACGTTTCATATTCGTTCAGAAGCAAAGTTTTCTGATGGCAGTCCAGTATTGGCAGCTGACGTTAAATATAGCTTTGATACTTTAATGAGTGGTAAAGCCCACCCACGCTACAAGACAACTTTTGCTGATATTAAAGAAGCGGTAATTTTATCTGAGCGCTCCATCCGCTTTGACTTTAAAAATGACAATGCAGAGCTGCCAATTCTCGCTGGCACCTTTCCTGTGTTTTCACGCAACTGGGGTAAGCGGTCTGATGGATCGATGATTCCATTTGAGAAACTCGCCTTTGAAGCGCCTATCGCAAGCGGTCCTTATTTGATTGAGTCATTTAAAGCTGGCAAGTCGATTGTTTATAAAAAGAACCCAAACTATTGGGCCGATCAACTCAGCAAACCCTTGAATGTGCGCGTTGGTTTTTATAACTTTGATCGAGTGCTGTACAAGCTCTACAGTGATGATGCTGTCAGGTTAGAAGCCTTTAAGGCAGGGGAGTTTGATGCTCTAGTGGAGTATCGCGCCAAAATCTGGGCCAAAGGCTATGTTGGTTCAAAGTTTGATAAAGGCATCTTATTAAAGAAAGCATTCCTTAATCACAATGGCGCTGGTATGCAAGGTTTTGCAATGAATGTACGTCGCCCAATCTTTAAGGATGCGCGTGTTCGCGAAGCATTGGGATATGCCTTAGATTTTGAGTGGCTCAATCGTCAGATATTTTTTGATCAATACAGTCGCATCAATAGCTACTTTACGAATAGCGACTTAAGTGCCAATTTTGACGGCCCTCGTAAACCAACTGAAGCTGAGTTGAAATTACTTAAACCTCTGAAAGTTAAATATCCACAGTGGGTTCCAGATGCTGTTTTTGGTCCAATGCCTGCGGCACCATCAACTAAGCCACCTGGAAGTTTGCGTCAGAACCTGAAAAAAGCGCGAGAGCTTCTCATGCATGCGGGATGGCAGTATCGCGACGGCGCATTGCGCAATGAAAAGGGTGAGCCATTTCGTTTTGAGATTGTGGAAGATGGCGGTTTCTTCTTGCGGGTGATATCTGCGTATGTCCGGAACTTAGAGAAGTTGGGTGTACAGGTAGATATTCGTACGAGCGACTTTGCCTTGCATCAAAAGCGTATGAATGAATATGACTTTGATATGACCACCGTACGATTCCAGGATTCTCAAAACCCAGGCAACGAACTCTGGGACCGCTTTGGTAGCCAAGCAGCTAAAGAAAAGGGTTCCGATAATGTGATTGGTGTGCAATCACCCGTAGTTGATGCTTTGATTGAAGAAATTACCAAAGCGCAAAATCGTGAGCAGTTAAGAACCGCTACGAGAGCACTTGATCGTGTCTTGTGGAATAGTTATTACGTAGTTCCTCAGTGGTACAACCCAACCCATCGCGTTGCCTTCCGTCACGAGATGCGCTACCCAGAGCCACCTCTGTACTATTCAGCAGAGCTGTGGATCATGCAAAATTGGTGGAAAGAGGAGTCTAAATAATGCAGGGTCAAATGCGCGCCTACATCTTCAAACGTTTGCTCTTGATGATCCCAACGATCTTAGGTGTATTAACTCTTACCTTCGCCGTAGTGCAATTTGTTCCGGGTGGACCAGTAGAGCAAATGGTATTGGAATTAAAAGGCAAAGGCAGTGCAGCCACGGGTGGTTCTGAGTCTTCGGGTTCTGGCGCGACGTATCGCGGGCGTCAGGGTGTCGATGCGCAACGCCTCGAGGAAGTAAAAGCCTTATATGGTTTTGATAAGCCACCTCTTGAGCGTTATTTCATGATGTTGGGCCGTTTTGCTAGATTCGATTTAGGTCAAAGCTATTACCAACATGAAAGCGTTTGGCGTTTAGTAGTTTCTAAATTGCCGGTATCGATCAGCATCGGTTTATGGACCTTCTTTATTACCTATTTAGTTTCTATTCCTTTGGGAATAGCGAAGGCAGTCCGTGATGGCTCACGTTTTGATGCCATCACTAGCAGCATGATCCTCGTGGGCTATGCGATTCCAGGATTTGTGTTGGGCGTCTTATTGCTTGTTGTCTTTGGTGGAGGAAGTTTTTTACAAATCTTCCCGCTAAGAGGCTTAACTTCCGATAACTGGAGTGATCTCAGTCTCATAGGTAAGGTGATGGATTACTTGTGGCATTTAGTGTTGCCAATTACCGCATCTGTTCTAGGAAGTTTTGCAGTGGTCACGATGCTGACTAAGAATTCATTCTTAGAGGAGATTCGTAAGCAATACGTTCTGACTGCACGCGCAAAAGGACTTACGGAAAAACAAGTTCTTTGGAAGCATGTCTTCCGCAATGCACTCTTGCCACTGGTAACAGGTTTCCCTGCAGCGTTTATTGGCGCATTCTTTACGGGCTCCTTATTGATAGAGACTTTGTTCTCTTTGGATGGGCTTGGCTTGCTTTCATATGAGTCAGTGATGCGCCGTGACTACCCAGTAGTGTTTGGCACTCTGTACTTATTCACCTTAATTGGTTTATTTACAAAGTTAATTTCTGATCTTTGCTATGTATACATAGACCCACGCATTCAGTTTGGTGCGGGAGGCGGTTCATGAATCGTTGGCAACGTTTTAAAAATAGTCGCATGGGCTACGCCAGCCTATGGATTTTCATGGTGCTCTTCGGTTTATCGATGTGCGCCGAGTTGATTGCTAATGACAAGCCTTTGGTGGTTCGCTATGAAGGCCATTTCTATTTTCCGATCGTGAAGAGTCAGCCAGAAACGGTATTTGGTGGAGACTTCGCCACGCCGACGGATTTCTTGGATCCAGACATTCGTCAAAATATTACGAGTAACGGTAACTGGGCAATCTATCCACCGATTCACTATAGCTACGAGACACTTAATTACTTCTCTAAAGTGCCTAATCCAGCACCACCTTCATGGGAAAACTGGCTGGGGACGGATGACCGCGGGCGCGATGTGCTGGCACGTTTGATCTACGGCTTTCGCTTATCCATTCTTTTTGGTTTGGCGCTCACCATTGTTGGTGTCAGTGTGGGCATCATTACTGGATCCCTGATGGGATTCTTTGGCGGTAAGTTTGATTTGATTTCTCAGCGACTGATTGAGATTTGGTCGGCCATGCCGGAGTTGTACTTACTTATTATTTTTGCTTCGATCTTTAACCCCAGCGTTTCCTTGCTCATCATTTTGCTGGCAGCCTTTGGTTGGATGGGCTTATCGGATTACGTTCGTGCGGAATTCTTCCGCAACCGCGCCTTGGAGTATGTGCGTGCGGCACGCGCATTAGGTCTTACCAATGTGCAGATTATGTGGCGCCATATCTTGCCCAACAGCTTGACACCAGTGATTACCTTTTTGCCATTCCGCATGAGTGCAGCAATTCTTTCTTTAACGAGCTTGGATTTCTTGGGCTTGGGAGTGCCTCCAGGAACGCCAAGCTTGGGTGAGCTGTTATCTCAAGGCAAGAGTAATCTTGATGCTTGGTGGATCTCCTTATCAACCTTTGTGGTTTTGGTAGCAACCTTGCTGCTATTAACCTTTATGGGCGAGGCATTACGTAACGCATTTGATTCTCGTAAAGCCGGCTTGATGAGTGGAGGTCGCTCATGAGTTTGTTGCGCTATGAAGATCTGTGCATTTCTTTTGGAACGGGTCGTCGCGAAAAGTTTGCCGTCAATCATCTTGATTTAGAAATCGGTATAGGTGAACGTGTTGCACTCGTAGGTGAGTCTGGTTCTGGTAAGACCCTGACGGCGCTAGCGCCACTCAGACTTGAGCCGGAAGGCGCGAAAGTTTCTGGAAAGATTCTCTGGAATAGAAAAGACGGGAAGGGCGAAGTCGATTTGCTATCCATGTCTATTCAGGACATTCGAGAGATTCGTGGCCGCGAAATTGCCATGGTTTTTCAGGAGCCGATGACGGCTTTAAATCCGCTATTTACGGTAGGCAATCAAATTATTGAAGCGGTGCAGATTTATCAGCCATTGATCTCTAAAGCAGATGCGGTGGATGCCGCGGTTGATTTACTGCGCAAGACAGGCATTCCTGAACCAGAGCGCCGTTTTCACTCTTATTCGCATCAACTCTCTGGTGGTCAGAGGCAGCGCGCCATGATTGCGATGGCATTGGCATGTAAGCCACGCCTTCTGATCGCTGATGAACCGACAACAGCGTTAGATGTGAGTTTGCGTTTACAGATTTTGGAATTACTTAAAGAGCTACAAGAGGAGTCTAAAGATGATGGTGGCATGGGGATTTTATTGATCACTCATGACCTTAATTTGGTGAAGCATTTTGCGCAGCGTGTAGCAGTGCTAAACCAAGGCAATTTGATGGAGTCTGGAGCAACGAAACAAGTGTTTGAGCATCCTGAAGATCCATATACCCGCGCTTTGGTCAATAGCGAGCCTGTACGTGACTTGGCACCGCTGATGCCACTGGCTCCCGTGTTATTAAAAACAGAAGAGTTGTCTGTCGCCTACCCAAGCGCAGAGCCGGTATCTTGGTTTAAAAAAGCGCCACCACATAAGGTTCTGAAAAAAGTCAGCTTCTCGCTAAAGCAGGGCCAAACCATTGGCGTGATTGGTGAATCTGGTTCTGGAAAGACAACCCTGGGTATGGCCGTCCTGGGGCTATTGGGCGACTCAGCAGCGCAGGTCACTGGTGAAGTTGATGTCCTTGGTAGTGACTGGCAGAAGCTAAAGCCAGTTGAGAGAAGGGCGTTGCGCTCCAGTTTGCAAGTGATCTTTCAGGATCCATTTGGATCTTTATCGCCGCGCATGAATGTATTGCAAATCGTTTCCGAAGGTTTGGATGTCCACTTTCCGAAGCTGTCTGCTACTGAGCGCGAAACTCGCGTGGTGGATATGCTTAAAGAGGTTGGGTTAGATCGATCCGCTCTGCTACGTTATCCCCATGAATTTTCTGGTGGCCAGCGTCAGCGCATTGCGATTGCCCGTGCACTTATCTTGCGTCCCCAAATTTTGGTTCTAGATGAGCCTACCTCTGCGTTAGATGTTTCTATCCAGAAGCAGGTACTTGCCTTATTGACCGAGCTGCAAAAGAAGTACAACTTAGCCTATCTGATGATCAGTCATGATTTAGCAGTTATCAGAGCCATGTCTCACGAGGTAATGGTCCTCAAAGGCGGCAAAGTGGTGGAGTTTGGTGATACGGAAACTCTGATCAAGCACCCCCGCCAAACCTATACCAAAGAGCTTTTTGCAGCTGCAGAGCTGACCTAAGAGAGTTAAGGGCTTAGGCCAAAAACCCTGTTTTATGGGCTAAATTGGTGCATTTGCCCCTCTATTGTGAAAATTTATCTTTATAAACAAGGACTTGAGTCTAAATTGAGGACTTGGTTAATTAAGAGTTCTTTGTTAAACTGATTCGATGTCACTGAAAAAAGCGATGCTTACTAAAACCCTGGGCTTTGGCCTGGGCGTATTCATTTGCGTTTTCGCTTATGCGGCAGATCCTGTGGTCGAGGCAAGCGTAGATGCGGCTGAGCCTAAAGAAAGCATGTTTCAAGCTGGCCGTTCTTACATTGCGCGCGTTTCTGATCGATTGGCGGATACCGTTACAGGCAAATCAGAAGAGTTGATTAATCGCGCTATGGAAGTGATTGGTGTGCGTTATCGCTGGGATACGGAGCTGCCACAGTCTGGATTAGATGGTAGTAGTTTTGTCGGCTATGTTTTTAAAGATAAGCTTGGATTTTTATTGCCACGTAAATCTACTCAGATGAGTCGTGTTGGCAAGCCCATTACTCGTGAAGAATTACAACCAGGCGACCTCGTTTTCTTCAACACCATGCGTTTAACTTTTTCTCACGTTGGTATTTACGTGGGCGATAACAAATTTATTCATTCGCCTTCCAAAGGTACGAATGTCAGAGTGGATGATCTCGGTAGCCTCTACTGGGATAAGCGTTTTGATGGGGCGCGCCGTTTGGATGGCAGCGACAATCTTAATGATTCAGAGCGTCAAGAACTTCTCAACGAAGTAAAAAATCTTAAGCGTAAATCACGCAACCTTTAAAGTATAAGGGCTTTAAGCCTGATGCCTATTAGCCTTTCAGCTTTTCTTTAATTAGCCCCATTTGTTCTTGAGCGGCGGCTTCGCCAGCCAGAATAGCTGCGTTTCTGGATTTGAAATCCCCGCCACCCATTTGTTTTAATTGCGGTTGAATCACAATGTCAGCGCTTTTTAATTCGTATTGATTAATGCTTCGCTGCATGATGGAAATAGTTTGCTGCAAGACGCCAAGAGTTCCGCTGGCATCTTGATGAACCGGCTCAGAAGAGATGTTGACCGCAATTACTATAGTTGCGCCCATTTGTCGTGCGTAGCTAACGGGTACCGGGGCTACCAAACCACCATCCACATATTCCTTGCCACTAATCACCGCTGGCTGAAAAACGCCTGGTACGCTGCAAGAGGCGCGAACTGCCAAACCAGTATTTCCTGTCCTAAATAAAACACCTTTGCCTGACTGTAATTCCGTGGCAACAATGCCCAGGGGTATGCGCATTTGTTCAATGGATTTGTTTTGCACCTCTCGGTTCACCATGTTTTGCAGGGCATCGCCTTTAATGAGTCCCCCAAAACGTCCAGCAAAAGGGAGTCCCCAGTCAGCAATGGTGGCCTCATCAAGATTGAGGGCTAAGCGATTGAGTTCGTTACCCGTGGCTCCAGAGGCCAATAAGGTGGCAATCACGCTGCCAGCACTGCTGCCAACAACAATGTCGGGTCTGATGCCTTGGGCTTCTAAAGCCTTAATAACACCTACGTGAGCGAAGCCTCGGGCCGCCCCAGCGCCCAAAACCAAGCCAACAACTGGCTTTTTGGTGCTTATAAGACTGCAGGAGCTCAAGCTTGCGCCCCCAAGAATGGCGCCCACACCAATCCCAAGGCCCAGGAGTTTGCGACGCTCTATATGGACTGGGGCATTAGATGTCAGAAAAAGGGGTTTGGTGTATTTCTTATGCATGTGGCTATTGTATTGAGCCTACCTTATAATGGGCACAAGGTGAACGAAAAGGACTTCGTTTCAGCGCGGACATATTCCAATAAGAACTGATGAGATGGATTGTCCGTAGTCGCTAGAGAACACCAAAACCCATTACTAAATACATTTTTAAAGCCTAATCAGGATGATTCCTGGTAGCCCGACTTTTATGGACGATCACAATAAGCGCGTAATTGAAACAGCCCTCCTGTGCGCACAGGAGCCACTCACCGTTGCTGATTTGTCTCGCTTATTTGTTGAAGACATCACTACGGCAGATATCGATGAGGCATTGGTCGAACTGCAACGTGCTTGGGAAGACAAGGGTATGGAATTGGTTCATATCGCAACAGGTTGGCGTTTTCAGAGCCGTCTGTCGATGCGTGAGTACCTCGATCGCCTCACACCTGAGAAGCCGCCTAAGTATTCCCGTGCAGTAATGGAGACTTTGGCCATTATCGCTTATCGCCAGCCAGTGACTCGTGGTGAGATTGAAGAGATTCGCGGTGTAGCAGTTAGCAGTAATGTGATGAAGCAGTTAGAAGATCGCGGTTGGGTTGAAGTGATTGGCCATAAGGAAACAGTTGGCCGTCCTGGTTTATACGCAACCACTAAACAATTTTTAGACGACCTCAGTCTGACCAATTTACAAAGCTTGCCAATTTTGGAAGACGCGGCGCCAATGGCGGCTGCAGAACAATTAGGTCAAGCAGTAATGGAATTTGATCCGTCTGCAACTGTAGAAACAGTCATCATTGATGCAGATGCACAAGAAGTGAACGAGACTGAAGAGATAACTGAATTCACTGTAGAAGAAACAGTGATTGAAGTGACAGAAGAACTTACCGAAGAAGATACCCCTGAGTCAGATGACAAATCAGACGAAACAAAATAATTATTAATGACAAGCTCTAACGAAAACGATTCATCCCCGGTAGCAAATCCATCGGCAACCCCATCTAATACAGATGCTGCACCATCGAATGCTGATGGTCAGAAGACTGAGGGTGGGGAGCGCGGAGAACGTGGTGATCGTCGCCCACGCCGTCAAGGCTCGGGCAAACACCCATTTAATAAGAAGCGCCCATTTAATAAAGATCGGCCACGCCGTGAGGGTGGTGAATCTAATGGCCCACGCGAAGGTGGCAATCATCAAGGTAATAACCAATCCGCAAAACTGGCTCCAAACCCAGCCGAGAGCGAAGCTTTATTTGCTTCAGTAGTTTCTGGTGAGTTTGATGCAGCTTTGGATGCCCCAGAAGTTGAAGATGTTAAAAATCCTGATGGTCTAAATGAGAGTGAAATCTCTCATCAAACTGGAGCAGAGCGTCGCGCACAACGCGCTCAGCGTTCACGTGAGGATGAAGATCCAGATGCGCCAACAGAGGATGAGGTAAGTAGTTTGCAATTTGCAAACGTTGATGACTTGCCTTTGAGTTTGCGTGATGAAGTGTGGTCAGATCTTGATGGTCTAGATGATGACGCTGATGATGAAGATACTGTTAAGTTGCATAAAGTATTGGCTGACGTTGGCATGGGATCACGTCGCGACATGGAAGACTTGATTATTCAAGGACGTGTTTCTGTAAATGGATTACCAGCTCATATTGGGCAACGTATTGGACCAACGGATCAAGTGCGTATTAATGGTAAGCCGGTTCATCGCAAGATTCAAACTAAACCGCCACGCGTGATCATGTATCACAAGCCTGCTGGTGAGATCGTCAGTCAATCTGATCCTGAAGGTCGTCCGACTGTGTTTGATCGTTTGCCAAAGCCCCGTCAAGGACGTTGGATCGCAGTTGGTCGCTTGGACTTTAATACTGAAGGACTGTTGTTGTTTACTACTTCAGGTGAATTAGCAAATCGTTTGATGCATCCGCGTTATGGTGTTGAGCGTGAATACGCTGTTCGCATATTGGGTGACTTGAGCCAAGAAAACACCGCGCTATTAAAGAGTGGTATTACGCTTGATGATGGCCAAGCCAAATTCTTACGCCTAGCAATGGGTGGTGGTGAAGGTGCAAACCGTTGGTACCACGTTGCATTAAGTGAAGGTCGTAATCGCGAAGTGCGCCGCATGTTTGAAGCAGTTGGTCATACGGTATCTCGCTTGATCAGAACTCGTTACGGCATTTTCTTATTGCCTCCACGCTTAAGGCGCGGAAAATGGGAAGAAATTGAGGCGGGCGGCATCTATAACTTGATGAAGTCTGCTGGTCTAAAAATGCCGCAGCCACAAGACAAGGGTCGCAACCCTAACGCCAATTCAAATAATCGCGATCGTCGCCCTATGGGGGAAGATTTTCAGCCAGACCCAATGCAAACCTCGGTTTCTTACTGGGGCTCCCGTGACGCTTTGACCCTTGCTAGCGGTCATAACGGCCTGACTCATCAAGGTAGGGGTGGCAAACCTGGTGGTGGCGGTGGTTCTGGTGATGGGCGCGGTCCTTTCCGTGGTCGTACGCAGGGTGGAAGACCTGGTCAGGGCGGCCAAGGTGGCCGTGGAGGTCAAGGCGGTCAGGGCGGCGGCCAAGGTCAAAACCGCAGTAAAGGCGGCAAAGTGCACCATGGACAGTCCGCATTTGTGACTGGAAACCCTCAAAGCCCCGGAAATGGGCCTAAAAGAGGTGCACCAAAGGGGCGCAAACCCTTCAACAAGGGACCTAGAAAACCGCGTAATCCGGGCGAAAGCTTCTGATTTGTATCGGTTTTCTGCCAAATAGGCTATAATTTTGGTCTTACAGCAGGATTCTGCTGTTTTAAGTTGTTACCGACTGATGTTGCGATCAACGTAAGTCGGCCTGTTCTGAATTTCGAGAATATGGGCTTTGAAGCCCATTTTTTTTTGCCATTTTGGTATGAAGGGTAGTTGTGAAAGATCAGCAGGTTATTTCTGCAGAGCTGGAAAACTTAGGTTACACGCTAGTTGAGATTGAGCGTGAAGCCGGAGGTTTGCTACGCGTCACGATTGAAAACCCAGATTACGAGCGCTTGATTACGGTATTGGATTGCGAGAAGGTGAGTCATCAGTTGAGCTACACCCTACCGGTTGAAAATATTCCATACGAGCGCTTAGAGATTTCATCTCCAGGATTGGATCGTCCAGTGAAAACTGCTGCTGATTTTGAGCGCTTCGCTGGCATGCAAGTAGATTTGAAGTTGCGTGTTGCTGTTGGCAATCGCAAGAATTTTCGTGGTGAGTTGCAAGGTTTGCTGAGTGGTGAATTGAATTCACCTGATGCAAAGTTTGGTTTGGTATTTGAGGGTGCTGATGGTCAGCCTTCTCAATTGGAGTTCTCTTTAGCCGAGGTCGATAAGACTCGGTTGGTCCCTGTTATTGATTTCAAAGGAAGAAAGTCATGAGCCGAGAAGTTCTCATGTTGGCAGACGCGCTAGCGCGTGAAAAGAACGTAGATCAAGCTATCGTATTCGAGGCGTTGGAGATGGCTTTAGCCTCTGCAACCAAGAAGCGTTATGCCACAGAAGACGTGGATATCCGCGTTTCGATTGATCGCGAAACTGGTGAATACGAAACCTTCCGTCGCTGGTTGGTAGTTCCGAACGAAGCTGGTTTGCAAGAGCCTGATAAAGAGATCCTGCAATTTGAAGCTCAAGAGCAACTTGCTGACATGGAAGTTGGCGACTATATCGAAGAGCAAATCGAATCTTTAGCTTTCGGTCGTATCGGTGCACAAGCTGCTAAGCAAGTGATCTTGCAGCGTATTCGTGATGCTGAGCGTGAGCAAATTTTGAACGACTACCTTGAGCGTGGCGAAAAAGTCATGACCGGCACCGTGAAGCGTGCCGACAAGAATGGTCTCATTATTGAATCTGGTCGTGTTGAAGCGTTGCTGCGTCGCGATCAAATGATTCCAAAAGAGAACTTACGTTCTGGTGACCGTGTACGCGCTTACATCCTTAAAGTGGATCGCGAAGCACGTGGCCCACAAATCGAACTCTCACGTACTTGCCCAGATTTCTTGATTAAGTTGTTTGAGAACGAAGTTCCTGAGATGGAGCAGGGCTTGCTCGAGATCAAAGGCGCCGCTCGTGATCCTGGTGTCCGCGCAAAGATTGCCGTAATTACTTATGACAAGCGTATCGACCCAATCGGTACTTGCGTTGGTGTTCGTGGCACACGCGTTACAGCAGTGCGTAACGAAGTAGCTGGCGAAGCAGTAGATATCGTGTTGTGGTCTGAAGATCCAGCGCAGTTTGTGATTGGTGCTTTGGCTCCAGCCCAAGTTTCTTCTATCGTGGTTGACGAGGAGCGTCACGCCATGGACGTAGTAGTTGATGAAGAGAACTTGGCAATTGCGATTGGCCGCAGCGGACAAAACGTTCGTTTGGCGAGCGATTTGACTGGTTGGCAGATCAATATCATGACTCCAGAAGAGTCAGCTGAGAAAACTGAAAAAGAAGCTTCCTCTGTACGCCAGTTGTTTATGGACAAGTTGGACGTAGACCAGGAAGTAGCTGATATTTTGATTGAAGAAGGCTTCAATACGTTAGAAGAAGTAGCTTACGTACCATTGTCTGAAATGTTAGAAATCGATTCATTCGACGAAGACACTGTGAATGAGCTACGTACTCGCGCTCGCGATTCTTTGTTGACGATGGAGTTGGCAAAAGAAGAACGTATTGGCGAAGTTTCACAAGACTTGCGTTCCTTAGAGGGAATGACAACAGAGTTGATTGCGAAGCTTGCTGACAATCAAGTACATACCCGTGACGACCTTGCTGAACTGGCTGTTGATGAGCTAGTTGAGGCGACACAAATTGACGAAGAAACTGCGAAAACGCTCATCATGAAAGCGCGCGAACATTGGTTTACTTCATGAGAGGAAGTAGTGCATGGCAACAACAGTAAAAGTACTCGCTAAAGAATTAAAACGTACCGCGCCAGACCTCTTGGAGCAGTTGAAGGCGGCCGGTATCGAAAAAGGTTCTGAGGACGACAGCATTACCGAGAAGGACAAAACAGTCCTGCTTGAGCACTTGCAAAAAGCGCATGGTAGCGCTGACACGGGCGCGCGCAAAAAGATTACTTTAATCAAGCGCGAGAGCTCAGAGATTCGTCAGGCAGACTCTGCTGGACGCACTCGTACAGTTCAAGTTGAAGTTCGTAAAAAGCGCGTGCTAGTCAAGGCGGGTGACAAAGCTCCTGAGCCAGCAGTTGAAGAAGCTCCAGCGAAAGCGGCAGCTAAAGCTGCGCCAGCTAAACCAGTTATTTCTGAAGAAGAGTTAGAAAAACGCGCGGCTGAGGCAACCCGTCAAGCTGAGTTGCTAGCTCGTCAAGAAGCAGAAATGAAAGCAGCTGAAGAAGCGCGCCAAAAAGAAGTTGCTGCTCCAGTTGCGAAAGAAGTTACTCCTGTTGATGAAGCTCCAGCTGCAGCTGCAGCTGCAGCAGAGAAAAAGGCGACCGCTGAAAAAGCCGCAAAAGATTTGGCTGCAACTAAAGAAAAAGAATTGGCAGACATTCGTGTGCGTCGCGCTGCTGCTGAAGCGGAAGCTTTAGCAATTCGCGACATGATGAGTGCTCCTGCTCGCGTTCTGAAAGCGCCAAGTGAAATTGCTGCTGAAGAAGCGAAAAAAGGTACTTTGCATAAGCCTGCGAAAGCTGAAGGCGCTGATGATAAGAAGAAGGCTGTTGCCAAAGTTGGTGGCAAGACTATTAAATCTTCTGAAACATCATCTACCTGGCAAGAAGAGGGTGCTAAGAAACCTGGTGGCTTAAAAACTCGTGGTGATTCATCTGGTGGTGTTGGTGGTTGGCGCTCAGGTGGCGGTCGTAAGAAGCAGCGTCAAATCGCTGAAGCAAACGTCGACACAAACTTCCAAGTGCCTACTGAGCCAGTAGTACGCGATGTGCATGTTCCAGAAACCATCACTGTTGCAGAGTTAGCTCATGCAATGGCAGTGAAGAGTGCGGAAGTGATCAAGTTGTTGATGGGTATGGGCCAAATGGTCACTATCAACCAAGTGCTTGATCAAGATACGGCAATGATCATTGTTGAAGAAATGGGTCATAAAGCCTTCGCTGCGAAATTGGATGACCCAGATTTGGATCTTGGCACCGATGGTCACGATGCAGAGTTATTGCCACGTCCACCGGTTGTAACGGTGATGGGTCACGTTGACCACGGTAAAACTTCTTTGCTCGATAAGATTCGTGCAGCAAAAGTAGCTACTGGTGAAGCTGGTGGCATTACCCAGCATATTGGTGCATACCACGTTGAAACTCCACGTGGCATGATTACGTTCTTAGATACCCCGGGTCACGAAGCCTTTACGGCAATGCGTGCGCGCGGTGCTAAAGCAACCGATATCGTGATCTTGGTAGTGGCTGCTGATGACGGTGTGATGCCACAAACTAAAGAAGCGATTCACCATGCAGTAGCGGGTGGCGTACCTTTGGTTGTAGCAATCAATAAGATTGACAAACCAGAAGCAAATTCTGAGCGCGTTAAAACAGAATTAGTTGCTGAGCAAGTAGTTCCCGAAGAATACGGTGGCGATGTGCCATTCATTCCGGTATCTGCAAAAACCGGTGAAGGCATTGACGCTTTGTTAGAGAACGTTCTCTTGCAAGCTGAAATTCTGGAACTCAAAGCTCCAAAAGATGCTCCAGCTCAAGGCTTGGTCATTGAAGCACGCTTGGATAAAGGTAAGGGCCCGGTTGCAACTGTATTGGTTCAGTCAGGCACTCTTAAACGTGGTGACATGTTGTTGGCTGGCTCTACATTTGGGCGCGTTCGCGCCATGATGGATGAGAACGGAAAACCATGTAATGAGGCTGGTCCATCTATTCCAGTAGAAATTCAAGGTTTGTCAGAAGTGCCTGCAGCGGGTGAGGCAGTGCAAGTGGTTCCTGATGAGCGCAAAGCTCGTGAGATTGCATTGTTCCGTCAAGGCAAGTTCCGTGATGTGAAGCTGGCTAAACAGCAGGCATTCAAGCTTGAAACCATGATGGAAAACATGGAAGAGGGCGCAATTGAAGCGAAGTTGTTGCCACTCATCATCAAAGCGGACGTTCAAGGTTCACAAGAGGCTTTGGCTCAATCATTGATGAAGCTCTCTACTCCAGAGGTGAAGGTGCAAATCGTTCACGCTGCTGTAGGTGGCATTACTGAAACTGACGTGAACTTAGCTGTTGCTTCTAAGGCAGTCATTATTGGCTTTAACTCCCGTGCGGATGCAGCAGCACGTAAGTTGGCCGAGAACAATGGCGTGGATATTCGTTATCACAACATTATTTATGACGCAGTTGATGAAGTGAAGTTGGCTCTGAGTGGCATGTTGACTCCAGATAAGAAAGAAGAAATCACTGGTCTCGTCGAGATTCGTCAAGTCTTCTTGGTATCTAAAGTTGGCGCTATTGCTGGTTGCTTGGTCGTTGACGGTATCGTTAAACGCACTTCAAGCGTACGTCTCTTGCGTGACAACGTGGTTGTTTGGACTGGCGAACTGGATTCTCTTAAGCGCTTTAAAGATGACGCGAAAGAAGTTCGTGCCGGTGTTGAGTGTGGCTTGTCATTAAAAGGCTACAACGACATCAAAGAGGGTGATCAACTCGAGGTATTTGAAGTTACTGAAGTTGCTCGTTCACTCTAAGCACCATAGGCAATATGCATAAGACTAGTCCGCATCGCAACCAGCGTCTCGCCGATCAAATTCAGCGAGACCTGGCCGAGCTCATTCCTCGTGAATTGCGCAGCCCAAGTTTGGGTTTGATTACTTTGCAAAGCATTGAGCTTACTCCTGACTTGGCACATGCCAAAGTGTTCTTTACTGTTTTAGGCGCAGAGCCTGAGCATGCATTAAAAGCACTTCAGGAAAAAGCGGGCTACTTGCATTCATTATTATTTAAACGTTTGCACATTCATACGGTGCCTACATTGCATTTTCACTATGACAGTTCTGTAGAGCATGGCATAGAAATGTCTCGTTTGATCGATCAGGCAGTCGAGAGCGATCACAAAGACGAGACAAAGTAATTCATGGCTATCAGAATCGACGGCGTAGTGCTGCTAGATAAACCCGCTGGAATGAGTTCACAGGGCGCAGTTACTGCCGTCAAGCGTGCTTTCAACGCGGACAAAGCAGGGCACACCGGTACCTTAGATCCGATGGCCACTGGCTTACTGCCAATATGCTTGGGTGAAGCTACTAAGTATTCGCAAGACTTGCTCGAAGCAGACAAAACTTATATTGCTCAAGTGAAATTTGGTTCACGCACTGATACGGGTGATGCAGAAGGCCAAATTATTGAAGAGTTGCCTTTACCAGCATTCGCAAGTGACGCAGAAATGAAAGCCGCCTTAGATGCGCTGCTGCCTAAATTTACTAGTGCCATTTCACAAGTACCGCCAATGTATTCGGCATTAAAACGTGATGGCAAACCTCTTTATGAATATGCTCGTGCTGGTGTTGAATTAGAACGCGCACCACGTGACATCATTATTCACTCCATTCGCTGGACTAACATCAACTGGCCTGAAGCTACCCTAGAAGTGAGTTGCAGCAAGGGTACCTATATTCGTGTTCTGGCTGAAGATATTGGTAACGCCCTGGGTTGTGGCGCTCATTTAGTCGGCTTGCGCCGTACTGAAGTAGGGCACCTCACTCTCGAACAGTCTTTTACGATTGAATCAATTCAAAGCGGTCTACAAAATACTGCTGACTATATATTGCCAGTAGATGCTCTCTTGCAAACCTTGCCACACCTAACGGTAGATGAGCAACAGGCTAAGCGTCTGGAGATGGGGCAACGTGTTCCGCTCAATTTACCTTCTATCGAGGCATTGGTTCGCATCTATCGCGCCACTGCTGCTCCCCATAACTTTATTGGTACTGCCGATTGGCGTTCTGGAGTATTACATCCAAAGCGTTTAATTTCACAGGCACATTAAACAATCATTATTGAATCACTATTAACAACCCTTTTACTTATCTTTAACTTTAGAAGCTTCACATGACTAAACGCGCACTTCGTAACATCGCCATCATCGCCCACGTTGACCACGGTAAAACTACTCTGGTTGACCAACTCTTGCGCCAATCTGGCACATTCCGCTCCAATGAAAAAATGACCGAACGGGTCATGGACTCAAACGACTTGGAAAAAGAGCGTGGTATTACTATTTTGTCCAAGAACTGTGCGGTTGAGTATGACGGCACACATATCAATATCGTTGATACCCCAGGACACGCGGACTTCGGTGGTGAAGTGGAGCGCGTACTCTCTATGGTTGATGGTGTATTGCTTTTAGTTGATGCGGTTGAAGGCCCAATGCCACAAACTCGTTTCGTAACCAAGAAAGCCTTGGCTTTAGGTTTGAAACCAATCGTTGTTATTAATAAAGTTGACCGCCCAGGCGCTCGTACTGATTACGTTATCAATGCAACTTTTGAGTTGTTTGATAAATTAGGTGCAACTGAAGAGCAGTTGGACTTCCCGGTTGTATATGCTTCCGGTTTGAATGGCTATGCTGGCTTGACTGATGATGTTCGTGAAGGCGATATGCGTCCATTGTTTGACACAGTGTTAAAGCACGTTCCAGTTCGTGATGACAATCCAGAAGGTCCTTTGCAGCTGCAGATTACTTCGATTGAGTACAGCACATACGTAGGTAAGATTGGTGTTGGCCGTGTTAACCGCGGAACTGTTAAGCCTTTGATGGACGTTGTATTTATGGATGGTCCTGATGGCGTTCAACGCAAAGGCCGTATTAACCAAGTATTGAAATTCCGTGGCTTAGAGCGCGAAATCGTTGACGAAGCGCAAGCTGGCGACATCGTATTGGTAAACGGTATTGAAGATTTGGCAATTGGTACAACGATCTGTGCACCAGACGTTCCAGAAGCATTGCCAATGCTCAAGATTGACGAGCCAACATTGACTATGAATTTCATGGTGAACACTAGCCCATTGGCTGGTCGTGAAGGTAAGTTTGTAACTAGCCGCCAGATTCGTGAGCGTCTTGACCGCGAGCTAAAGTCAAACATGGCTTTACGCGTTAAAGAAACTGACGACGACACCGTATTTGAAGTGTCCGGGCGTGGTGAATTGCACCTTACCATCTTGGTAGAAACAATGCGTCGTGAAGGTTACGAATTGGCTGTTTCCCGTCCACGTGTTGTGTTCCATGAGGAAGATGGCGTGAAGATGGAGCCATACGAGAACTTAACGGTTGATGTTGAAGATACGACTCAAGGTGCCGTGATGGAAGACTTGGGCAAGCGTAAAGGTGAATTGCTCGATATGGTGAGTGACGGTAAAGGTCGCACACGTCTTGAGTACCGTATTCCAGCGCGTGGTTTGATCGGCTTCCAAGGTGATTTCATGACCATGACTCGTGGTAACGGCTTAATGAGTCATACATTTGATTCATATGCCCCAGCTAAAGACGGTATCTTGGGTGAGCGTCATAACGGCGTATTGATTAGCCAAGATGATGGCGAAGCAGTTGCTTACGCATTGTGGAAGTTACAAGACCGTGGTCGTATGTTCGTAAGCCCTGGCGATCCTTTGTACGAAGGCATGGTAATCGGTATCCATAGCCGTGATAACGACTTGGTTGTGAACCCAATTAAAGGTAAGCAATTAACTAACGTTCGCGCCTCTGGTACTGACGAAGCGGTTCGCTTGGTTACTCCAATCGCTATGAACTTGGAATATGCAGTTGAATTTATTGATGATGATGAGTTGGTTGAAGTGACGCCGAAGAGTATTCGTATTCGTAAGCGCTACCTCAAGGAGCATGAGCGTAAAAAAGCCTCACGCGAATAAGCTAGCTTAGCTTCACAACAAAAGTCACCTACGGGTGGCTTTTGTTCTTCAATCAATAGCAATATTCCAAAAATATAAACATCAGAGTAAGAAAACCAAATAAATGCTGCCATCCATTGAACAACGTCTTGCCCAAGAACTTTCCGCCAAACCTGCACAAGTAGCTGCAGCTATTGCCCTAATGGATGAAGGTGCCACCGTACCGTTTATCGCTCGTTACCGTAAAGAAGCGACTGGTGGATTGGACGACACGCAATTGCGTTTATTGGAAGAGCGTCTTAGCTATCTTCGTGAATTAGAAGACCGTCGCAAAACAATTGTTGCCTCAATTGAAGAGCAGGGCAAGATGACGCCAGAGTTACTCAAAGCCATCATGCTGGCGGAGGATAAGACTCGCTTAGAGGATCTTTATCTTCCCTACAAGCCCAAGCGCAGAACGAAGGCGCAGATTGCTTTGGAAGCTGGCTTAGAGCCGCTGGCAAATGATTTACTCGCTAACCCCAATTTGGATCCCGAAACAGAAGCCGCTAAATATATTAAAGAAGCATTTGACGTCGATGGCACCAATAACCCTGGAGTACCTGATACCAAAGCTGCTCTCGAAGGCGCTCGTCAAATTCTGATGGAGCGTTTTGCTGAGGATGCAGGCTTAGTTCAGTCCTTAAGGGAATATTTGCAAGACCACGGCGTAGTAGAGTCTAAAGTGATAGCCGGTAAAGAGCAGGAGGGCGAGAAGTTCGCTGATTACTTTGATTACTCTGAACCTATTAAAGCTATTCCATCGCATCGCGCATTAGCTTTATTTAGGGGTCGCCGCGAGCAAATGTTGATGGTGAACTTGCGTTTGGATTCCGAAGAAGAGAAGCCAAAGTGGGATTCACCTCACAATCCTTGTGAGAATCGTATTGCTAATCACTTCAAAATTAAAAATGATGGCCGCCCAGCCGATGCATGGTTAGCAGATACCGTGCGCTGGACTTGGCGTATTAAGTGCTCATTACATTTAGAGTCAGAGCTTATGACTGCTTTGCGTGAGCGCTCAGAAACTGAGGCAATTAATGTGTTTGCTCGCAATCTCAAAGACCTGCTTTTAGCCGCTCCAGCTGGCCCTAGAGTAACGATTGGTCTTGATCCCGGAATGCGAACTGGAGTGAAGGTGGCAGTCGTTGATGCTACCGGCAAAGTGGTTGACACCGATGTGATTTATCCGCACCAGCCTAAGAATGATTGGGCGGGTTCATTGCATACCTTGGCTAAATTGGCCGAGAAACACAATGCAACTCTAATCTCTATTGGTAATGGCACGGCATCGCGCGAGACCGATAAATTGGCTCAAGAGCTGATTAAAGCAAAGCCTGAGTTAAAGCTGACCAAGATTGTTGTCTCTGAAGCGGGTGCATCCGTTTATTCGGCATCAGAGTACGCTTCAAAAGAATTACCAGGTATGGATGTCTCATTGCGTGGTGCAGTATCTATTGCTCGACGCCTACAAGACCCACTTGCAGAATTGGTCAAGATCGATCCTAAATCGATTGGTGTTGGTCAGTATCAGCATGATGTGATGCAAACCCAATTAGCCAAATCGTTGGTTGCGGTTGTGGAGGACTGTGTAAACGCGGTTGGTGTTGATGTGAACACAGCCTCTGCGCCATTGCTGGCAAGGGTTTCAGGGCTAAGCACTACCGTAGCGGAAGGCATTGTGGCCTATCGAGATAGCAAGGGCGCATTCAAGTCCAGATCGGATCTCAAAAGTGTTCCGCGCCTTGGAGACAAAACCTATGAGCAGGCTGCGGGTTTCTTGCGCATCATGAATGGCGATGATCCATTAGATGCCTCTGCAGTTCACCCAGAATCCTATCCATTGGTTGAAAAGATTCTGAAGGACATTAAGAAGGGTGTAAAAGAAGTGATTGGGGATTCCAGTCTCCTTAAATCACTCTCACCAGAAAAGTATGCCGATGGTCAGTTTGGTGTCCCAACAGTGACTGACATCATTAAGGAATTGGAAAAGCCTGGTCGCGATCCGCGTCCTGAATTTACTACTGCCACCTTTAAAGATGGCGTAGAAAAAATCAGCGATCTGAAAACGGACATGATCTTAGAGGGGGTTGTGACAAACGTTGCAGCCTTTGGCGCCTTTGTCGATATTGGCGTTCATCAAGATGGCTTGGTGCATATTTCAGCGCTCTCTAATACCTTTGTAAAAGATCCGCATAGTGTTGTTAAAGCAGGGCAGGTCGTTAAGGTTAAAGTGCTTGAGGTGGATGAAAAGCGCAAGCGTATCGCCTTAACAATGCGTTTGAGTGATGAGGCGCCAAGAGAAGGATCTAAGGCCGGTGGAAAGCCCGAACAAAGAGCCCCAAATCGCCCTAGAACCGCTGAGCCTAGAAAGCCCCAAGAAGATAGAAGACAAGCGCCACCCATGAATAATGCGATGGCAGCGGCGTTTGGCAAGCTCAAAAAGTAAAGAGCGAACAAACTCAGGCTAAGTAGTAAAACATTTACAGGCCCTAGCGGCCTGTAATATTGCTGTCATATATTTCTATATAATTGGAAATATGAAAAATACAGATGCTGTTCAAGCTTTTCTGGCCCTAGGCCAAGAGTCTAGGCTTAACGTCTTTCGCTTGATTGTGCAACGTGGGGATGTTGGCCTAACGCCAAGCCAAATTATTGAGAAATTAGGCATTCCGAACGCTACTTTGAGTTTTCATCTCAAGGAGTTGGTGCATGCGGATCTCTTAATTGTTGAAAGGCAGAGTAGGAATTTAATTTATCGCCCCAATGCCAAGCTTGTGCAAAATCTCAGTGAATTTTTATTAGAAAACTGTTGTGGTGGGCAAGATTGCAGCACTGTCAAAGTAGTCAAAAGGTCTAAATCGGTATGAAGCAATACAACATTCTTTTTCTTTGCACTCATAATTCAGCACGCTCAATTTTGGGTGAGGCATTGGCCTCCACTCATCCAAGTGGCAAGTTTAGCGGTTTCTCAGCAGGCTCTACACCTGGAACCAGTGTCAATCCGATAGCAGCAGATATCGCAGTAGAGCTAGGCATGGACCGCGCCTTACTCAAATCCAAAAGCTGGGATGTTTTTGGCGAGCCTAATGCCCCAAAGATGGATTTCATTGTTACGGTTTGCGATAACGCTGCTGGAGAGGTCTGTCCATTCTGGCCAGGCAACCCTGTAACGGCACACTGGGGCTTTCCTGATCCATCACAAGTGCAAGGTAGTGATTTGAAAAAGAGGGCTGCTTTTAATGAAGTCATGAACGGCCTCAAAAAGCGCATCGATATCCTGGCTTCTATGCCTTTGGAAAAATTAGACTCCATGAGTCTCAAGAATATTCACACGCAGAGATAAATAGCACCATGACTTCATTAACTAAAAAACTATCTTTTCTGGATCGCTACTTAACGGTGTGGATCTTTGCCGCCATGGCACTTGGTATTGGTTTGGGGTACTTTTTTCCTGGGGTGGAGGGATTTATCAATTCATTTCAGGTGGGTAGCACCAATTACCCCATTGCCATTGGCTTGATTTTGATGATGTATCCACCGTTTGCAAAGGTGCGCTACGAAGATTTGCCTGATGTCTTTAGGGATAAGAAGATCTTTGCCATTGCCTTCTTAATGAATTGGATCATTGCACCTGCATTCATGTTTATTCTGGCGATTACATTTGTGCCTGACCAACCAGAATACATGGCTGGACTGATCTTGATCGGTATTGCGCCGTGTATCGCCATGGTCATCGTTTGGAATGACATCGCTAAAGGCTCTACAGAATACGCAGCTGGCTTAGTTGCATTTAATGCCATTTTTCAGGTTTTGTTCTTTAGTCTGTATTCCTATTTCTTTTTAACTGTACTGCCGCCATACTTTGGCTTGGCCGGATCCAATGTCAGCATAACAATTGCAGAAATTGCCAAAACTGTTTTTATCTATTTGGGCATTCCTTGTATCGCCGGATTACTCACTAGATACATTGCACTTAAATTTGTTTCTAAAGAGTGGTATCACGAACACTTTGTGCCAAAGATTGGGAAGATCACTTTAATTGCCTTGCTATTCACAATCGTGGTGATGTTTAGCTTGAAGGGTAAATTGATTCTACAGTTGCCTGGCGATGTATTCACTATTGCCATTCCATTGCTCGTTTATTTCGGTGTGATGTTTGTGATTACCTTTGTTATCACGACCAAGATGGGCATGGATTACAAACGCTGCTGTACTTTATCTTTTACTGCTTCGAGCAATAACTTTGAACTGGCTATTGCGGTAGCTATAGCTGTTTTTGGTATTAATTCTGGGGCGGCATTTGCTGCAGTGATTGGTCCTCTTGTTGAGGTACCCATCATGATTGGCTTGGTTACTGTAGCCTTATGGATAAAAGATCGGTATTTCAAAGCTATTTGAGATTAATTTAAACTAAGCTCCTAAGGGCATTTTTCAGTGGAGCTTTATGAAGGTTAATTCTGAAGGGGTATCAGCATCGCGGGTATATCTACCTGCTGATCAAGCCCATTCGAATTTGCTTTCCTTTTTTCTAAAACAATTTCCTCATATCGCAGAAGGCGAGTGGGTATCCCGTTTCAATGAGGGGCTGATACTTGATCAAGAGGGTCATGCTCTGGCGGCCAATGATGCATATCTCCCCAATGCCCATTTAGTCTATTTCAGGAGGTTGGCGCGCGAGCCAGAAATTCCTTTTGAAGAGAAAATTCTCTACCAAGACGAACATATTCTTGTTGCTGATAAACCCCACTTTTTACCGGTAACACCGAGCGGTCTTTACTTGCATCAAACATTGCTCAATCGCCTTAAGAAAACTACAGGCATACAAACGCTAAGCCCCATTCATCGGATTGATCGGGATACCGCTGGATTGGTAATCTTTTCGGTTAACCCGAATGAGCGGGCTCAATACCAAAACCTATTCAGAGATAGAGTGGTGAAGAAGGTGTATGAGGCTATTGCGCCATACTCAAAAGAACTCGAACAAAAGCTTCCAATGACTTATCAAAGTCGCCTGGAGGAATCTGAGCACTTCTTGCAGATGTGCGAAGTGCAGGGTGCCCCAAACTCGGATACCTTAATCGAGTTGCTAGAGGCTCAAGACATCTGGGCTAAATATCGATTAACGCCTGGTAGCGGTAAAAAGCATCAGCTTCGATGCCATCTAAATGCCCTCAGCATTCCCATTAAGAACGATCAGATCTACCCAGTTCTGACCCCTTATCAAGAATATGACTTGGACTTTTCTAAGCCTCTACAGCTATTGGCTAAGGAGGTCGCATTCGAAGACCCCATTACTGGGCAGTCAAGGGTGTTTAGCAGTCAGCAAGAGCTGTTGATTTAAAAAAGTTAGCCTTAGGCGCTCTAGTTTTTTAAGGCAGAAAAGCTCTGCGCTTGCGAGCGATGCCAATACAGCTCAAAAACTCGCGGTAAATTTAGACTCGGATCAATATGATCGGCCGTAAGCAGAAGTCCTGCAGGCATTTCTGGTAACAAGAAGGATAAAAGGCGTACTTCATGTTTGTTGATACGGCGAATGATGTGTGGTGCATCAATCTCACCAGGGTGATGCAATCCTGCTGCCTCAACCAGTGCCTTTAAGGTTTTTAGAGTTTCATTATGGAAATTAAATACGCGCTCGGCTTTATTCGGAACTACTAGCGCCTTTTGACGTAATGGATTTTGCGTGGTCACTCCGGTGGGGCAGTTTCCGGTATTGCATACCTGTGCCTGAATGCACCCAATAGAGAACATAAAGCCACGTGCGCTATTACACCAATCGGCTCCTAATGCAAAAGCCACCGCCATATCAAATGCGCTAATGATTTTTCCTGCGCAACCAATTTTGATTTGATCGCGTAAATTTACGCCCACTAGGGTGTTATGTACCAGACGCAGGCCCTCTTGAAGCGGGGTACCTACGTGATTGGTGAACTCTACTGGCGATGCTCCAGTCCCGCCTTCAGATCCGTCCACCACAATGAAATCGGGATAGATGCCGGTTTCTAGCATGGCTTTAACAATACCAAACCATTCCCATGGGTGACCTACGCAGAATTTAAATCCAACTGGTTTGCCGCCAGAAAGGTCGCGTAGCTTTTTAATAAAATGAATTAGCTCTAGCGGGGTGGAGAAGGCGCTATGCGAAGCAGGGGATATACAAGCTTCGCCTTCTTTGACGCCGCGTGCTGCAGCGATCTCAGCGGTTACCTTGGATCCCGGCAGAATTCCGCCATGACCAGGCTTAGCCCCTTGGCTTAACTTGATCTCAATCATCTTGACCTGAGGATCTAAAGCATTCGCTGTATATTTTTCAGCATTAAAACTGCCATCAGAATTACGGCAACCAAAATAGCCTGAGCCAATTTCCCAAATGAGGTCGCCACCATGAACGCGATGGTATTGCGAGATCGAGCCTTCACCAGTGTCATGGGCAAATCCACCTTTTTTAGCGCCAAGATTTAAAGCCAAAATTGCATTCGCACTTAGGGAGCCAAAGCTCATTGCCGAAATATTGAAAATGCTGGCTGAATACTTTTGCGTGCAATCTTTACCGCCAATGTCGATACGAAAATCATGGCTGGGTAGATGGGTGGGGGCAAAGGATTGATTCATCCACTGATAGCCTGGGGCCATGACATCTAACGTAGTGCCAAATGGAATTTGATCAGGAACTGCCTTAGCTCGTGAATAGACTAAAGTCCGTTGTTCTTTTGAAAAAGGTGTCTCATCGTTATCACCTTCAATAAAGTACTGTCGAATTTCTGGTCGAATAAATTCGAGCATGAAACGCAAATGTCCGATTACAGGATAGTTGCGAAGAATGGCTATTTTGGTTTGAAGAAGATCGTAAATACCAACCAAAGTTAGAAATCCAAATAACAGCATAAATTGGAATGCTTGCCGATGGAGCTCCAACGCTGCAAAACTAGCCATAGCCGCCAAAACGCAAAGTCCAAAGGGAATGTATCGAATGGGTATGTATTTATTGGGTGAGATGGCCATATTTAACCTAAATGTGGTTACTTTCAGTATACAAATTTAATACTAAGCAAACATTTTGACTTAAATCAAGCTCCCTCGTGATTCTGGAGCTTGGCAGGAGTATTCTCAAAGAGTAGTTAATATTAATAATAGGAAGAATATGTCATTAAATCACGCAGTTATTTGGATTGACCATAAAGAAGCTCATGTCATGTTTTTGAGCGCAGAGGCTAGCGAAGCAGAGGTCATTCGTAGCAAAACCACTCATGCACATTTACACCACAAGGGTGGTGAAGTCGGTAGCGGCAAGCTAGCTTTAGATCATAAGTATCTGCATTCAGTTATTAATGCCGTGAATGAATCTAAAGAGATTTTGATTCTTGGTCCAGGCTCTGCAAAATTAGAGCTCATTAAGCATGCCCACAAGCATGATGCAGCGATTGCGGAAAAAATTGTTGGCGTTGAAACTGTAGATCATCCTACTGATAAAGAAATTCTTGCCTATGCACGAAAGTTTTTCTATAAAGTGGATCAAATGATTTAAAAAGTCATATAAGGATATTGAAAATGAAAGACAAAACTCAAGAGCCCTTAGGACCTGATGGACTCCCTGGGCATGATTACTTTCTAGATGCGGTAAATCATATTGATAAGGCTGTAGCAAACAATACGATTGCAGCCGGCGCTGCCAAAGGAATTGTTTTTAGCCTAGTTGAAACTCTAGGCGCTATGGTTGGCGATCCTGATTTGCCCAATCATTTGAAGTCTGGCTATATGGGTGCTTTGGATCTTGCAGTAGAGCTTGAGGCTAAGCTAGCAAAATTGCGTTAATCAAGAAAAATCTTTGCTTTACAGTAAGGGCAGCTTTGGTTGCCCTTATGCATTTAAAATGACGGTCAATTGTTATTTAACCGAAGTTCATGACCAATACCCTAAAGAAACGTCTTGCAGTAGCGCCCATGATGGAGTGGACAGATCGTCACTGCCGTTCTTTTCATCGCACGCTTACTAAAGAGGCGATTCTTTATACAGAAATGGTCACTACTGGCGCGCTCCTGCATGGTGATGTCCCTCGGCATTTAGATTATTCGCAAGATCAACATCCAGTCGCTTTGCAGTTGGGTGGATCAGAGCCTTCTGATTTAGCAAAGTCTGCAGGGCTGGCCCAGCAGTGGGGCTACGATGAAATTGATCTCAACTGCGGTTGTCCATCTGAACGAGTGCAGCGTGGTGCCTTTGGTGCTTGTTTAATGGCTGAGCCTAATCTGGTTGCTGATTGTGTAAAGGCAATGAAGGCTGCTGTCGATATTCCGATCTCCGTAAAACATCGCCTAGGTTTGGATTCGATGGATGCTGCGAATTCAGAAGCCGATTATCAATTTGCACTGAACTTTATTCTAGCTGTTGCAGATGCTGGCGCAAGTCAAGTAACCATTCATGCTCGTAATGCAGTGCTCAAAGGCTTGTCCCCTAAAGAAAATCGCAGCAAACCACCGTTGCGTTATGAAGTAGCCGCAAAACTGAGACTAGATGCACAAAAGCAATTTCCAAATCTCAAAGTGTTGCTCAACGGTGGCTTAGAAACGAATGAACAAATTGCCGGTCACTGGAATGACTTTGATGGTTTTATGGTGGGAAGGGCTGCATATCATTTTCCGGCGCTACTTTTGGGTTGGGATGACATGATCAACACGGATGGCGATGCTGCTGGTTATCTTTTCAGTGAAACCGAGTGGCACCGTATTCAGATTGCTTTGGTGAAACAAGTTCACGCTTGGTTTGATGAGTGTCAGGCTAAAGGTAAGCCTTTTTATATCGGCGCATTCACGAGGCATATTCTTGGGTTGGCGCATGGCAGAGCAGGCTCTCGTTATTGGCGTCAGAGACTCTCAGATCATCATGCTTTAGCCAAAGTTCAGAGCAAGGCGGCGATCACCGACTTTTTCATTGATGCGAGCTTATGTCTCGGGGATTGGGCCGCTTTTGACTATGAAAGTGCCTAAACACAGCCCTTAGCGGGGTGTTTTTGACAGGTTTTTGGGCAAAAAGCTATAATCTAGGTCTTCAGTGGCGGACGTAGCTCAGTTGGTAGAGTCCCAGATTGTGATTCTGGTTGTCGCGGGTTCGAGCCCCGTCGTTCGCCCCACAGTATTAAAGCAAAAAGCCCCTAAATTGGGGCTTTTTGCTTTTTGGTCATGAGTGCTTATTTGTTATTGCGAGCTGATCTTGCAGACTCGGCAGCAAGATTAGACATCTTCACGGCTTCAGCGGCAGCTATCGCGGCTCGTTTAGTCGCCTCGGCTGCTTCGGCAGAAGCCAAGATAGATGACTCTTCAGCCTGATGAGCGACTGCGGCAGCGGCAGCGGCGGCAGCTGCTGAGGCAGCAGCGGCAGCCTCAATGGCGGCCTCAGCAGAGGCAGCGGCAGCATCGGCTGCGGCTTCAGCGGCATCTACTACTGCTTCGGATGCAGCTAACTTAGCTGCAGTAGCGCAATTCTTCGCGGACAGAGAAGCTTTTTCTGCAGACACTGCAGCCCTTTTCGCGGCCTCTAGGGCGCTAGCGGTAAGCTCCTTTAGGGTGCCCAGAGCCTCTGCATAGCGAGCATTCACGGTTATATAGCCCTGACGTAAATTTCCTACCTCAGTTTCTAGACTGACTAGCTTTGCATAAATCTTTTCAATATCGTCTTTCATGTTCCCTTTGTGAGAAGTCAATCTCTTAATACTGTGCCTATTTATTGCTAATAGCAAGGTTTTTTATAAGGATTTAGATCGATAATGAAAGTATGAAAAATGATTCATCGCAACATCAGATGGTAGCTTCTCAAGAAGAGATTCAAACAGAGTTGGAGAAGCGAGGATGGGCCATATCCGCACTCTCTGAAGCAGCTGCCGCATTGGCGCGTGCTAATTCAACTGAACTACTAATTCAAGAGGTATGTGAAGCAATTGCATCCCAGGGTCCATACGTTCTTGCTTGGGTTGGTAGGGCGGAAGACGATACTTTTAAAACCGTGAAAGTGATGGGAGCAGCCGGAGCAGCTGCGGGTTATATCAAAAATATTGTGGTGAGCTGGTCTGAAGCAGAGCAAACAGGACGCGGTCCTGCAGGCAGCTCCATTCGAAACAATAAAACAAGTGTAGTTGTAGATGGAGAAATTGATCCAGGATTTATAGCTTGGCGAGAACGAGCCAAGGAGTTTGGTATTCGGTCTGCGATAGGTTGTCCAATACCCGATGGTGTTTCTGGAATTCCATTCGGTGTGTTGCTGGCCTATTCAAAAATCCCAAATACGTTTGGAGCTTCAGAAGTTCAGTTATTTGAAAGTCTCGCCAAGGAGATTGGGTTTGGGTTGCGCTCTATTGAGCGTCAGCATAAGTTGGACGATCAAATCCATGAAAAAGAACTAACACAGGAGCGCCTATCAACTGCGTTGCGATCAACCATTGAGGCCATGTCTAAGACCATGGAATGGCGCGATCCCTATACCGCTGGTCATCAAAAGAGGGTTGCCAGCATTTCCATGGCAATTGCTCGCAAGCTAGGCTGGGAAAACGAGCGAATTCAGGCTCTTTATATGGCTGCAATGGTGCATGACATTGGCAAGATGGCAGTCCCTTCCGAGATACTGACAAAGCCATCCCGACTTAACGATATTGAAATGCAGTTGGTCCAAGGTCACGTCGAGGCTGGCTATCAAATTCTCAAGGATATTCCTTTCCCATGGCCGATTGCTGAGATGGTGCATCAACATCACGAGCGCTTAGATGGCAGCGGTTACCCAAACGGGTTAAAGGGGGATGAGATTTGCGAAGAGGCTAGGGTGTTGGCGGTGGCTGACACCATTGAAGCGATGGCAACGCATAGACCTTATCGTCCAGCAAAAGGTTTGGCTGCTGCTTTGGATGAAATTCGAATAGAGGCCGGGACGCAGTTAGATGCCAAAGTAGTTGATGCTGCTTTCAAACTCCTTGATGGTGAAAATGAGTTACAAAAAATTATTGATACCCAATAATTATGGGAGCTAAGTTTTTTTCAATCATCTTTTATGTGATGGCGGTGGTAGCGCAGGTAGGTATTACCGCATACGCTCTCAACTTATTTTTTCGATCCAAGCAGTATCGCCTGGCTAGCGGCCTATTAGCGCTTAGCTTTGGTTTGATGATCGGCAGAAGAGTGGCTCCGATACTGCTTTTCTATACAAGCGGACATTACAACCTATTTGATGCTTTCCTGGCCCTATCTATTTCGCTGCTAATGTTTTTTGGTGTAGTGCAGCTCAAAAAAATTATTACTGAATTGGAAATCAAGAATTTTATTTTGGACCGCAGCTCAAAAACAGATTCTTTAACCCAGGCGTTGAGCCGCTCTGAAACCTTCGCTAGAGCAGAATTGGAAATCGAAAGATCGCTACGCAGTCAAGAGCCCGTAGCATTTCTGATGTTGGATATTGATCACTTTAAAAATATTAATGATCAATATGGTCATCCGCTCGGTGATGTTGTCTTGATTAAGCTAGTGAAACATTGCCAAGAAGAGTTAAGGGCAATTGATATCTTTGGTCGGGTAGGGGGTGAAGAATTCTTTGTTGTATTGCCAGGAAGCACAATTGAGATGGCTAATGAAGTAGCGGAGCGCTTGCGTAAGAAGGTTATTTCCTTGCCTAGCGCGGTTTTCGATGGCAAAGAGATCTTTATATCGATCAGTATTGGGGTTGCTAGTTTTAACCCTAAAATCAATGGTCAGACCAAAGCGGGCTTGGTTTTGCAGGTCTTTTATGCCAGGGCAGATCAGGCTATGTATTTGGCGAAGTCAAAGGGTCGCAACCGAACTGAGCTCTGGACTCAATAGGCCAATAAAATAGCCAATATTCTTGATAAATCTTATGGTTATGCCAAAAAAACGAAATATCATTCACGCGACTATTAATGCCTTTGATGGCTTTAAGGAACTCATTAAGCAAAAGGCTGCTCGCAGGGAGTTATTGCTGGTTTTGATAGCTATTGGTTTTTTTTGCTATCGCCCAAATGTGTATACCGTATTAATAGCAGTTTTATCTCTAGTCTTGTTGGCGGTTGAGGCATTGAACACTGCGATTGAAAAGATCTGTGATCTGATTACCCTAGAAGAACATCCTGAGATAAAAAAAATTAAGGATTTAGGTGCAGCAGCAGTAATGATTATTGTGTTGGCTATTGTTTTAATCTTTATTCGCTATCTATCACCATTTTTCTGATGAGCGATTTCTTAAGCGCCTTTCATATACACATTATTCCTAGAGTGGATGTGGAGTTGCCCGATGAGGCATCTAATCATGCGGTGCGCGAAAAACTGATTCTTTTGATTGCAAGAATATGTAAAGATTTTCGTGGGACGGCATTTGAAGAATCTCAGGGAAAGCTGATGTATGCATTTGAACAAGTCAGTTTTGCAGCTCAAGCTGGCATGGCTATCCAAATAGAGGCGGACGCATTAAATGCAAAAAATCATTTATCCCCCATATGTTTAGCCTCTATTGGGATAGTTGCTCTAGTTAATCCTTTTACGGGAATAAGGGAAGAGGAGCGCTCGATTCAGTTGGCCTCTTTCATGGCCCAGTCAGCTGGGGCTGGAGAGCTATATTTATCTGAGGGCGCTCATGATTCCTTAAAAAATCCTGAGGCACTTCTCTGCCGCTTTACGCGCCAACTACTAAGAACAGGCGAAGATAGAGCCCTCAATGCCTATGAAGTATTTTGGAATCCAACCGAGGTTGACCCAGGAAAGCTTCATCAAGACCCCAATGCAGTTGATGCGGAGATTCAGCCTATACGCTCCTTTGGCTTGAAATTGGTTGCAGGAGTTTTGTTGCTGTTCTTTGGGGTGCTTCTCCTTACTGTGGGCTATGAAGCACTTTGGGCTTGGTTTTTATATTTGGTGAATCGCTAATGTTTATGCGCGATCGACACTTCCGCATTACTGCAAGCTTATTCATGTTTGCGTTCGGCATTGGCCTCATGATTTACTTTGCCGAAGAGTTGCTCAATCTTGGTGGCCAGCTATATCTAGGATGGGGTAGCTTCATCATCATTTTCCTCATGTCCAAGGTGAAGTATTTCCGGAATCAGCCTTGGCGATCCCTATTTATTGTTCTAGCGCTATTTGTTAGCTGCCGATACATTGCCTGGCGCATTTTCGACACCTTAACGTATACCAGCTTCTTTGATTTCATCGGTACCGCTTTGTTGTTCCTGGCGGAGATGTATGGTTTCACCTTGTTCTTGCTAGACATGTTCGTGAATTTTTCCCCGGCTTCTAGTGAAATCATTCCTTTGTCCGAAGATGAAGCTTCCTATCCAACCGTAGACGTCTTTATTCCTACCTATGATGAGTCTGAAGGCATTGTCCGCATGACGGTGACTGCCGCTACCCAGATTCAATACCCTAAAGAAAAACTACGAATCTATATCTTGGATGATGGCGGCACTCACGCCAAGCGCCGCAGTAAGGAAACCGGTCATCAAGCTTGGAGGCGCCATTACAACTTAAGAAGGCTTGCTAAAGAGCTGGGTGTGCATTACATCACACGGGATACCAATCAGAAGGCTAAAGCCGGAAATATCAATCATGCTTTACAGCATACGAACGGTGATCTGATATTGATTTTGGATTGCGACCAAATACCGACAAAAGATATTTTGAGTAATACGGTGGGGCAGTTCATAGACGACCCCAAAATGTTCTTGGTGCAATCGCCACATTTTTTTGTGAATGAGGGCCCAGTTAATAATGTCATTACCGGCATCTCTAATCGCCCAGATGAGAGTGAGATGTTCTATCGCAAAATTCAGCCGGCAATGAATTTTTGGAACTCTGCCTTTTTCTGTGGTTCAGCAGCCGTGTTGCGTCGTCAGTACCTCATGGAGGTGGGTGGCATTGCCATTAAGACGATTACCGAGGATTGCGAGACCTCGTTGATTCTGCATGCGCATGGCTATAACAGCAGCTATATCAATAAGCCAATGGTCTGCGGCCTTTCGCCAGAAACCCCGTCTGATTACCTGACCCAGCATTCTCGCTGGGCTAAAGGGATGCTCCAGATATTGATGCATTACAACCCCTTGCTTATGCGTGGACTGAGTCTGCCACAACGTTTAGCTTATTTTTCTTCGTCATACTCCTGGCTCTTTGGTTTTTCGCGCTACATCTTTTTCTTGGCGCCTTCAGCATTCTTGATCTTGGGCTTGAATGTGTACGCCGCCAATTGGCATGAGATGGTGGATTTCACAGTTCCTTATGCTTTGAGTATTCTTGTAGTGATCTCCTACTTCTTTGCGGGATCGCGGCAACTCTTCTTCTCAGAGATTTATGAAACCGTCAAAGGGTTCAGAATGATTCGAGAACTCATGCCTGTGCTCTTGAATCCTTGGAAGCAAAAATTCTTGGTAACACCAAAAGGAATCGCCTTAGAAAAAGAGCAGCTCAGCTGGGATGCCTTCCCTCTATTTATTTTGGTAACCATCAATGCCATTTCTATTTGTATTGCGATAGTGCGCTGGCATTACGAGCCCATTTGGCATGACAACATCGTTATTACTGGAATATGGTGTTGCATCAATATTTGGTTGGGCTTAATGTCCCTAGGTGCCTTTTGGGAAAAGCGCCAAATCAGGGCCTATTACCGCATTGGTGGCGGCGGAACAGTCACCGTTATTCGTGAGTATGGTTTACCTCTTATTGAGGCAGATTTAGATGATGTCTCGGTAAGCGGGGTTGGATTTACTCTGCCGTTGAACACGGATTTAAAGGTTGGAGAGTCCATTCAATTGGCGGCAAATGATAGTTATGGGAATAGCTATTTGTTTAAAGCAAAGGTAGTTCGACTCCAAAAAGAGGCTGCTCATTACTTTTGTGGAACTCAATTTGTTCCAGAACAAATTGGTAGTCCTGAAGCGATTGCCTTCGTCTATGGGGATAGCGGTCGCTGGCAGCGGATTTGGGATGCTAGTGCAGAACTTAAGCATTCAAAATTACAACTCTATTTATTAACCAAGTTAGGGCTTAAGGCCGTTCGCGAAAACTTTGCAGGTTATTTTGCTTATATTACAAAAAGCGTAGGCACTTTTTTAGTGATGCTTTTTAATCCCTATGTTTGGTTTTATGTAATCACCGGCCTAGCTAATTGGATTATTTATCTATTTTATTTGTTCTCGGTTTACACCATTGGCTTAGTCGACCACGAGCAGGCGCGAACCTTTCCTCGCCTACGGGCCGGTCAAAAAATGATAGTGTACTTTCCTAACTCAGACGCAACTTTAGAGGGATGGCTATTCGATATCTCTCTAACGGGCGTTGGTATAAAAGTAAATTTACCCTTTTTAATTGATGACAATGAATTGGTTGAAATTTGGGTATCTGGTGTACTCAAGGCGCAACAACGCATGGATTGCATAATTCGCCGCGTGATTAAAGAGGGTGATGAGGTGGTTTTGGGTGCTGAATTTATTGTCGACAACAGCAACTTCTTTAAGATCGTTAGTTTCGTTTATGGCCAAGGATCGAAAATGGTCTTTTCTTTAGCGGTTCAGAATTTAAGACGCATTCTGGCTTATCTCTTTTTTACGGGTGAGCTAAAGGATGAGCGCAAGAGCCTTTCTTCATCCAATAAGTCACTAAGCCAATAAGTCATTCCGTTGAAAAATAAAGCCTTTCATCTCTGCTTGAGCCTGGCCTTACTCTCATCGGTTGGGGTGGCAGAGCTCGTCTACGCTTCTGACAAAACGCTCAGCAGACAAGAGATTACAGAGGCTAGAAGGGTGCTGACCCAAGCAACTATTCTGCAAAAAAGTGGTAAATCTACCGAAGCAAATGCCTTATTAAAAGAAAAGTTCCCAGATGGACCGCCTGCGGGTGATCTAGCAGTTGGATATTACAAAATTATTGCTAGCTTGCCGGGCGGCTGGAATGAGGCACGTTCGGGGTTAGAGAGCTTGGTTAAGTCCGACCCAAAAAACTTGCAGTACTCCTTAGCTTTAGATACCTTATTGGGATCTAAGCGAGAGACTCGTGATCTTGCCATTCATAATTTGGCTGAAACCTATCAAGTTCGTAAAGTGGATAAGCAGCGTGTGCTTCAAGTGTGGCGAGAAGTGCTCAATGCTCAAGAGATTGGCCCCGACCTGATTCCGCTTTATGAGCAATATTTAAAGTTAGATCCTCATAACCAAGAAATTACTGGCCGCTGGATTCTGGAAAAGGATGCGCTTGAAGAGCGTAAACGTATTGCAAATGATCCTTTGCTCAGACGTCGTCAAGTTGGCCTAGATCTATTAGACAAGGGTGACATCGTAGGGGCGGAAGCGCCGCTGATGGATACCCTTAAGGCGCGTCCAAAAGATTATCTGGCATTAGGTGGCATGGGCCTCATTCGAATGAGGCAAGGTAATTATGAAGAAGCTGTTACTTATTATCAGAAAGCCTTGGCGCTCAATCCTGAAAACGCCGGTAAGTGGAAGAGTCTGATATCCACCAGTCAGTACTGGGGTCTAATTCATCAGGCCGAAGATGCTCGAGATAAAAAGAATTACCCCTTGGCGATGGAGAAAATCCGTGCCGCCATTAATCTTGAGCCGCAGGGTGCAGAGGGAATTGCTGTTTTAGGAACTATTGAGGCTGATCGTGGTAACAGTAAAGAAGCGGAAAAGCAATTTCGAGAAGCTTTAACTATTGAGTCAGATAACGGCATTGCATTGCGGGGATTGGTTCAGCTTTTAATTAATTCAGGCAAGCGTGATGAAGCACTTTCCTTAATTAATGCACGAGCACCTGAAAATAGTCCCGCCGGTAAAGGGTACGATTATTTACGAGTCAAAATTTTAAGCTCACAGACGGATGATTTGGTGAATAAGGGGCAGGGTGAGGCGGCTATTCCTTACTTGCAGCGAGCTTTAAGGCTTGAACCACTGAATCCCTGGCTGCGTTTTCAGTTGGCTGGAGTATATGAGGGATTGGGATCGGTTGATAAGGGCTTGTCTGTGATGAAAGACGGCCTACGACTTGCTCCTAACGATCCTGAGATGACCAACGCGAATGTACTGTTCTTGTTAAGTGCCGATAAAACAGAAGATGCATTAAGTCTGATGCGTAGCGCATTGGCAAAACCTTCATCAGATGCAAATTCACTACGTTTAACGTATGCCAATGTACTCAATCGCCTACAACGTGATGAAGAGTTAAGTCCTGTACTGCAACAACTTGCCAAAGCCCAGTTATCACCAAGTGATAAGCTCAAATTTACTCAAATACGCCTCGATTTCGATATTCGACAAGCCCTCAAGGCCGGAGATACTCAAAAGGCTATTGTTCTTTTGAAGCAGGCTATCGCACTAGACAAGGATGAGATTTGGTTGCGCTTAGATTTGGCCCGTTTATATGCCAAGTTACATCGTCCAAAAGAGGGTATTGCAATATTTGATGCCTTTCTGAAGGCTCACCCCAATAGTGTTGAGGGTTTGTACGCCTATGCTTTGTACTTATCCGGTCTTGAACAAAATCAACCGGCTCTCAAAGTATTGGAAAAAATTCCAGCGGAGGAGCGTACTCCTAAAATCACTCGCTTTCAAAGGGGTGTCTGGGTTGATTTGCAGCTGACGCAGATAAATAGGTTGAATGCCCAGGGAGATAAATCAAAGGCAAACACTCAGCTCTCCGCGCTCGAAAAAGAGGTATCTCATGACCCCGACCTTTCTTCTTTGGTGGCCCTGATGTGGGGAAAAATTGGCAAAGTAGAGCAAGCTAATGCGCTCTTTCAGAAGATAGAGCAATCCACTCCAAATCTTTCTGTTGAATGGCATTTACGTTACGCCAATTACCTTCTCAACAATGATCAGCCAGAGGCATTCCAGAAAGAGATGTCACTTGTAGTTACTCAAAAATTAAACCCAAGTCAAAAGCAAGACTATGCGGATCTTCAAGAGGCGGCTGAACTCAGGGCAATAGGTCAATACATTCAGTCTGGTGATATATAGTTGGCCAAGAAAAAACTACAACCGCTCATTTCTGTAACGCCGAATAATTACAAAATGATGTATTTAGATAGCCAGATCCAAAGAAGAGAAGGCTACCTGGATAAAGCAATAGATATTGAGCAGCGTGCGCTTGCTCAGTCGCCTGTACCACTCTCTAGTTACCATAGCCTTTCTACACTCAAGCCAGTTGCAAGCTCATCAGGCGTTTCTGTATTTCAGATTGAGCCACCAATATTGGAGCCATCAGCTGTCGCATCGGGAAGCGCTTATCAATATAAACAGATGGCCGATATGATTGAAATGCGCACTAATTGGCTAGATACGGCTGTTGATTATTTATCTCTCAACGGGACGCAAGGGCAGTCTTATTACCGTGCTACGGAGATTCCATTGGAGTGGAAAATGCCGATGCGTTCAGACGAAAGAGTTACCTTCAGGGCCGACCAGGTCAATATCAATGCCGGTACTATTGATGCAGGAAATGCATATCAAGTAAGCACCTTTGGCTCCATGGCTGCTTGCAAAACGAATTGCCCAACTTCATTTTCAAACCAATCGGCATCCGGCACCGCTCTGAACATTGGGTATGAAAAACAAAACTTTAAGGCTGACTTCGGTATGACTCCATTGGGCTTTCTGACACAAAATTGGATCGGTGGAGTAAAGCAGAAGCTAGATGCTGGTCCGGTTGGTATTTCATTGGAGTTGGCGCGTCGCCCTATGACGAGCACCTTACTTTCGTATGCGGGCACTCGTGATCCCGTAACTGGTTTGGTCTGGGGTGGTATGGTCGCCACTGGTGGAACGGTTGGCCTAAGTTTGGATCAAGGTGGAACCTTTGGTGGTTGGACTTACTATCGTGCACGAAGCCTCACTGGAACCAATGTCCAAAGTAATAGTGATAATCAGTTTATGGCTGGTCTGAACTATCGAATTATTAACGAAACAGATCGTCAGCTATCTAGCGGCCTAACTGGAATGCTTTGGGGATTTAAGAGAAATGCTGGTGAATTTACTTACGGGCAGGGTGGTTACTACAGCCCACAGAGTTATCGTTCTGTAACTGTCCCATTAAATTATGCACAACGATTTGCTCGCCTATCCTATGTGATAGGCGGCTCGGTTTCAACAAATTGGTCACGCACTGATGCGGCGCCTTATTTTCCAACTAATGCTCAATATCAGGCGGACTCCAATAATGCTACGTATTCAGCAAGCTCTGGACCGGGTAGCGCATATTCTGCATATGCTGCATGGGAGTATCAAGTATCGCCATCAGTCTTTGTTGGTAATCGCCTTAAGCTGGAGCGCTCTCCTTACTACGCTCCAAATAGTTTTGTGTTGTACATCCGTATTGCGCTTGATGGTACGGCGCCCAATCCAGTGCCATTGCAAACTCAGCCGGTAATACCGACATCTCGTTTTTAATGGGCTCTAGTAATGAATAATCGTACCTATACCTCCATCTTGCTGCTTGTGATGGGTTTGGTTTTTTGCTCTGCATTGAGAGCTCAGCCTTTAACGATTGCTCCTCAGTTTGATCCCTACCTTCCGGGGGAGTTGAATGAGCGAGCGCTTTACTCATTGAAAGAGGGTGATATTCCTACTGCAGTCATTCTTCTAGAGCGTGCATATCTCTTAAATCCACACAGCCCTGATATCAAAGTCAACTTGGAGTTAGTTCGCAAGATAGATCAAGATAAATCTCCTATTCAGGTAGGAGGCGAAGTTGTTTACTTGGATGCACTTGGTAATGCAGTAAGTCCTGAAAAGACGGTAGATGTTCCAGCGCTGTGGCCGGACTCACCCAACAAATCAAAACCTTAGTTATTGGTTTCGAACAGATTCCAGTTAATATCGTTAGAGCGGAAGTAGTATGAGGAGCCAAATTTCATGATTACGGAGTCTTCATTCTCAGCAACAAAACGCGTGCTCGGAAGATTCTTTAGATAGATTTCTGTGCTCGGGCTATTAGCGCCAAAAGGTGTCTTACCTACAAACCTCGAGATTAAATCGGAGGCGGCAAGATAGCTCGTTGGTTGTTCGATGATATTTGTTTTTACGGGGCTGTCTACTTTGCTAGTAAACATGATTCCCACGGGAATATTGGTCACGTTCGGACTTGGAATTTCGCGCATACCAACAATTTCATTTTTGTTTCTACGTATCGCTGCGCCATGTTCGGGTATAAAAACAATCACTACTTGTCGACCAGAGCTATTTACCTTGGCATAGAAACGATCTATATCAGATAGTAATTTACGGGCTCTGCGAGAGTACGTTTCGACGCTATTTTCTAGTCGACTGCCATCCAGTGCGCGATTGCCATCATGAAGTGAGATGGTGTTGTAAAAGAGCGCAACTCTCTCATTGGAGGACTTCATGCGTGCATCCCACCAATTAGATAGCACCGAGTAGTCATCATAAATTTGCGAGCCATCAAAGCCTCTTAAGTAGGGGGCGGCTTGCGTGTTATCGAATAATGGAGCGGCCATGCCACCCTCATTGCGGATTTCTTTCAAGAGGTCGCCATACTTGCCATCATGATTAAGAGCAAGCTGCACTTGGAAGCCTGTTTTATTGAGGTTGTTAAACAGCAGAGAATCTTCAACTGCAGGCTTATATAAATCTCGTTGGTCTTGTTGTCCGCGGCTGGCGCGCAATAAACGAATAATCGAAGGACCGCTATACGAGGAGGCGGAATTAAAGTTGGTGAATAAATAATGAAAGCGTTGGAATAGCGGATTGTTGTCCTCTTTAATGTATTTCAGATCGTCCCAAGCGAGTGAGCAGACATTGATTACCAGGACGTCAAATGGTGCTCCGCTCGCTTTTTGAGAGCGATTAAAGGCGGTGCGGGAAGCCTCTTCAATGAAGAATCCATCAAGCGATTCTGTCAGTTCGGTATCGCTAGGCAGTCCAATCACTTGTCCGTCTGCATCGTAGGCTAGGGGAGTCATATTTGCCCCCAATGGGAGCAATGTGCTCAAGATCGCCAAAGAGGCGATGGTTGTCATTCTTAACTTCTTGGAAAGAAGGAGGTAAATGATATAGAGACCTAATAAGAGCGCAATGACTCGCCAGTCAAAAATTCGGGTTAAGAGCTCTACGTAGTATTGAAAGCTAAAGTCCAGGAGCTGGCTAATCTTGGGGATGATATTGCGAAGGGGCGGCAGCGGACTATCAAAATACAGAATGACGATACCAATTGGTAAAGCTACCCATTTGCGAATTCGCAGCAATATAGGATTAGCGTGGGAAAAAATCAGAAATAGCGCAAAAGCGGCATTAACAAAAAAATGGAAATGAATATAGCCTGTATAGAACAGGATGATCTTGATGAGGTAATAAAAACTCCAAATTCCCATATTACTTTTTGAGATCCTCTAGAGCCATTTTTGTAAATAGGGACAGCATAGAAGAGTAGTAACCTTGGGATGGATTAAAGCTGGGCAATTGAGTCGAATTTAAATCGGGATAAGCAAGCGTTATGGCTGCAACACTATAAAACCCCGCAGAAGCATTGTACGTTGCCATTTCGCCAGTATTGACGTTTACCCAAGCTGGTAGAAGCGGTTTGCCTGCAAAAGACCCCCAGAAGTTCTGAAAGGGCTTTATTGAGGATGAAGAGGCTTGTCCGCCCCAAATCAAATACAGAGGGATTCTGACTGCGTCGTATCCAAATTGATCTTCATCGACTGCTGTCAGTTTATCGCCCTCAAGCATCAGCCAGTCTGGCGGTAATTGCCATTTGCCAAACCGAGCTTCTTGAGTCAGGTGTAGACCGGTTATGAGTAGATCTTCCCATTCTGGGGCAGGATCTAATTTGGATAACTCAGTAATTGCTGGATATACCCAGTAAGAGAGGTTAATTTTTAACCCTTCAGGTTTTTCAAACCCTATCTCCCCTGGAAGTAGAACGGTGCCTTTGCTGGTTTTGCGAAGTAGCTTTTCACGTATTGACTGACTGACTTGCAAAGCAGCAAATAAGTATCGAGGTTCATTCCATTGTCGATATGCCTTAGATAAAGCCCAGGCAATAAATAAATCCCCATCACTGGCGTTGTTCATGTCATTGACTCCAGCACTGGGGGACCAACTCCAGGCAAAGAGCTTATCTGGGCGTACTTGTAAATTACGCTGCGTCCAATCCCAAACTTGGGAAAATGTATTTTGGTCGTCATTTTGAACGGCTAGTAGCAAAGCCATTCCCTGGCCCTCGGTATGGCTGATGCCATTTTGGCCTTTATCAATCACTCGACCATTTGTAATGAATGCGGTTTTAAATTGCTCCCAATCCTCGCTTCCAAATGCATTGTTCAGACCAGCCAAAACAAGGGCAAGGCTCAAAACAAAAATTCGAAGATGGGGGTGCCAAGTCATGGGATGAATGAATCTGGATGAATAATATGCTGGCAATTGATTATGATTTGTAATGCCAGGGAATAGGGTACATTATGACTTAATAGCTTTTATTTAGCCCAATTTATTTGGTATTTCATGCAGTTAGCAAATCAAACCTTTTACCTAGCGATATTCATTGTCCTGTTTGGGCTGATGGCCCGTTTCTTGTCAAATAAGGATGATGATCGTGCGCAGTTTAGGGTTATTTACTGGCCAGCAGGCTTGAGCTTTTTGGCTGCCTCCATGCTTGGCTATGCCACTGCTCCATGGGGTGGAATATTTGTCTTGGCTTTAGCCAATATCTTTTTAATTGCAGGCATCGCTAATATTTCTTTATTGTTTAGCTGCTGGAATGATTCTCTTGCTCGGTCAAATAAGGTCGCTGCTAGCGCATTATTTGGTGTCGCTTCCTTAGTCTATATTTATTTACAGTTTTTTGGGGAAACACAAGACCGCGTTCATTTAATGAATATGGTTCTTGCCGTCTTTTGTATTTGGCAGATCGCAGCATTGACCCAGTTGTTAAAGAAGGATAACGCCTATCAAATTAAAATATTGTTAGGCGTTGAGTTCATACAGCTCGGCGCCCTAGTTGTACACTCTCTCTTGGCGCTCCATGAATTGAGTCATCCGGGAACGCTTTATCAAGAGAGTGGCTGGGCGTTCGCAATGCGTATTGTCTCGATACTAGCAATCACTTCGGTTTGTATATTAATTAATAATTATTATCTCGAGAAGCTGTGGCATGAGTATCGCCGTAGCTCGCGTGCAATTGAAGATGGAATGCTTAATAGTCTCAATGCGCTTTCAATGGTGCGGGATAACGAAACTGGTAATCACATCCTGCGTACCAAAAACTATGTTCGTGCTTTAGCTGAAAGACTGAGAGTTAACGGTGCATATACGGATGAATTATCTAAAAGAGACATAGAAAATATTGTGAAGGCCGCCCCCCTGCATGACATAGGCAAGGTGGGTATTCCAGATACCATTCTGAAAAAACCTGGGTCGTTGACCGAAGAAGAGTGGCTCATTATGAAGACTCATGCCGCTCTTGGGCAGGACGTTTTAACTGCTGCCAAGCTTAAAGACGCTAAACATACGAATGTTTTAGATGCTGCAATCAAGATTGCTGGTTGTCATCATGAGAACTGGGATGGCTCTGGCTATCCTAATGGATTAAAGGGGGAGGAAATTCCTTTGCCGGCGCGTCTAATGTCCTTGGCAGATACCTATGATGCATTGATCAGTGAACGTGTATATAAAAAGCAGTGGTCCCATGATGAGGCTTGCGCTGAAATTGTGAATCTTAAGGGTAAGCGTTTTGACCCACTAATCGTTGAAGCCTTTATGCAAGAAAAGGATAACTTCCTTCAAATTGCGCAAATGTATAAAGACAAGCCATGACTATTAGCTTTGAGCCAAGATCGGTGATACGCCGCAATTCTATATTTATCATTAGCGGCGCAGTTCTGCTGGCTATTATCTTTGCCATTAATGCGATTGTTTCTGGCTATTTATTACGCCGCAATACAGTGGACGATAGAGCCGAGCAAATCGCAACACTATCTTTAATCTTGGCTGAACATACCTCTCAGATCATATTCTCTGCAAATACTGTTTTGCAAAGTATTGAGGATGTTATTGCTGTAGAGAAAATTGAAAATGAAAAGAGTTATCGAGAGTTTGCTGCTAGTAAAAAAAGTTTCGAGTTGCTGAAAGAGAAAACAAAATCTAACTCCATATTAGATGTCGCCACATTTGTCGGTAGCGACGGCAAGGTCCTCAACTTCTCTCGATCCTATCCAGCTCCAGCAATTGATCTCTCGGACCGTGATTACTTTGAATATTTCAAGACGCATAATGATTCAGATACTTTTTATAGTGTACCTGTCCGAAATAAAGGTAATGGGAAGTGGGTTTTCTATTTAGCAAAACGGGTTAATGGAAAAAATAATGAGTTTCTTGGGGTGATATTGACGGGAGTCTCTGTCGAGGTGTTTTCTTCGCTTTATGAAAGAATTGGTGTCAATATTGGTGATGGGGTTGGAATTACGCTTTATCGAACCGATAAGACCTTGCTTACTCGTTGGCCTTTAGTTGAGAGCCTCATCGGTAAGATAAATACCAATCCGTTTATTGATCAATCCCTAGCGGCTGCAGGGGTGGGTAATGGCGTTGTATTCTCATCTGAAACTGGCTTTAGTAGGCAGAATGCGGAACCGGTAATGAGAATGATTTCTTACCGAAAAGTAAATCAATATCCTTTTATTGTTGGTGTAGTTGTTCCGGAGTCTTTGTATTTATCCAAATGGTATAAGAATGCCTTCGGCGTTTTAATAGCCAGCGTGTTGAGCGTCATTATTATTTTGATCGGTGCATATACCTTTCTCATATCCTATAGAAGGAGCGCTGAGAACGAGTATCGCGCACACCATGATTCATTAACTCAGTTACCGAATAGAACGTTATTTTCTGATCGCCTATCTACAGCGCTTGCGGTATGTAAGCGCAGGCAATCTGAGCTTGCATTACTGTTCATCGACTTGGATAACCTAAAAACAATTAATGACGTCAATGGCCATACTGCCGGCGATGCGGTTTTGCTTGAAGTTTCTAAGCGCATGCAGCTTTGTCTGCGTGAGTCAGATACCGTGGCGCGTATCGGTGGTGATGAGTTTATAGTCTTATTGCCTGATGTTGGGACCGAAGAGGCGGCCATGAATGTTGCTGAGAAAATTCGTTCTGCTCTGGTTGAACCAATAGATGCCGATGGCTATAGTTTGACAACTAGCGCGAGTATTGGAGTAGCAATATTCCCATTCCATGGTCTTAACGCTACGGATTTAATGAACAATGCAGATACTGCAATGTATGCCGCTAAATCCAAAGGTCGCAATGCTATTGTGATGTACGGTGAGCATACGGTGAAGATCGCATTAAAAGACCTCATCTAAGTTCAGATTTGTACCTGCTTTTTAAAGAGTTTTACTGTCCATGAAAAAATTCGATATTCTGCCAATTGTTTTTGGAGTGTTACTTAGCATTGTGGCTTTGTATTTCATGCTCAGATCGACCCCGGCCCAGAGTGCAGCGTCCTCGACAATTCCAGTTGTGCGGATCGGCAACCTCGCTTGGGATCAAACCGAGATGACTGTTGCTGATGTCAAACCATATGCTTCCTCGACTGGCTTTGTGAGTGCTGCGGAGAAGAAGGGCGGCGGTCTATCGTATGAAGGTGGCTTTGTGCAAAAGGCGGGATGGACTTGGAAGGCGCCTTATGGAGTGCCTGCAAAAGATGCTGAGCCAGCAGTTCACCTCAATCAAAAGGAGGCGGAGGCCATTTGTCATTATTACGGCAAACGTTTGCCAACAGATGCAGAATGGACCAATGCTGCTTTCTTGGAGCAAAGAAGTAATCCTCCTGCTGGGTATATCAAAGGCCAGCGCTATCCATTCCCGGGTGGTAGCAATCCTTCTCCATCGCATTGTCTCAATGGCTGTGGCGATTACAAGGGCCTAGCCCCGGCAGGCGCCCTTAATCGTGGCACGGGACATGTTGCAACCAACACCACTAAGCCTGGGGTCAACGGCATGTATGACATGGGTGGCAATGTTTGGGAGTGGACTGCCACTGAGCGTAATGGTGGCTACATTACTCGTGGCGCTTCCTGGTGGTATGGCCCCGAAAGACAGCAGGAGTCTGATATTGAATCTAAGCCGGGTGATATTTCAGTGGTTTATATCGGATTTCGGTGCGTAGCTGATGCCGTGAAACAATAGGGGATGTCTACCCCAATCCCGCAGTCATCCGATATAGAAATCACACCTGATTACGAGGCGGTGATTGAAGCCATAGAGCGGCACGATCCCTATATCTTTGTTAGTGGTAAAGCTGGTACAGGCAAGACAACTTTAATCGGCTATTTGCGAGAAACCATTCCAGGTAATGTGGTGGTTGTTGCCCCTACTGGGGTAGCTGCGTTGCAAGTCAAAGGGGTAACGATTCACTCCTTTTTTAGATTGCCACCGCGATTGATCTTTCCTGAAGAGGATATCAAGCCACTCCGTGACAAGCGTCTGTATAAAGACATTCGCCTGCTGATCATTGATGAGATCTCGATGGTTCGTGCTGATGTGGTCGATGCTATGGATTTGTTTTTACGCGAGAACGGCCCCCAAAAAGGCAAACCCTTCGGCGGCATTCAGGTGATGTTTGTGGGTGACTTGTTTCAGTTGCCCCCTGTAGTTTCGAGTGCTGATATGCAAGTCTTATCAGATAGGGGGTACGAAGGGCCTTATTTCTTTTGCGCTATGGCATTGCATCGCAAAGACGTCACGATGGTTGAACTCTCTAAAATATTCCGCCAAAAAGATGAGCACTTTGCCGGTTTACTTAATCGCATTCGAATAAATCAAGATATTGATGAAGCAATTGATACCCTGAATGCTCAGTGCTTTCAAAAAGATGCTGAAGTAGATGAGCAAACCATTACGTTGACCACCACCAATGCGCGTGCTGATCAAATCAATGGAGCGGGGCTGCGAGCGATCACCACTGAAGGCAAGGTGTATGCCGGTAAGTCGACGGGGAAATTCAATATAGATGAACGTAATCTGCCGTCACCAAATAATTTAGTACTCAAGGTTGGCGCTAAGGTGATGTTTACAGCAACAGATCCAGGATTTCCGAAGCGTTGGGTGAATGGCACAATTGGTGTTGTGCGGGAGATGCTACCCGACAAGGTAAAGGTCATGGTACAAAACGGCCCATATTCCAATACCGTTGAGGTGACTGGGCATCAGTGGGAATCTTATCGCTACGATCACGACATGATGTCCGGAAAGATTTCTCCAAGTGTCATTGGTACTTATGTGCAGATTCCGTTAATGCTTGCTTGGGCGGTGACTATTCATAAGAGTCAGGGTAAGACGCTAGATAAGGTGAAGGTTGATCTCTCATCGGGTGCCTTTGCCTCAGGGCAGGTTTATGTGGCTTTAAGTCGTTGCAAAACCATCGAAGGCATTTCTCTGCAAAGACCAATTGAGCCGAGGGATGTGAGCTGCGATCAAGAGATCAAGCATTTCTACATGAACTGTTTGCCCTCTAAATAGGGTTATTCATCCCCATTTGACGCTCGTTTGTTTATGTAATAACATTGTTATTACTATGAAAAAACAGTTGCACCTCCAAATTCGCCAAATCGGTAACTCTCGTGGAGTGGTTATTCCAAAGGCTATCCTTGAGCAAGTTGGCTTTGAGGATGAAGCGGATTTGATTATTGAGGGCAACAGACTGGTGTTAAGTAAGCCCAAAAAAAATCCCCGTGAAGGCTGGGCTGAGGCTTCAAAAGCAATCGCTGAGGCTAAAGAAGATCACTTAGTATTGGGTGAATTCATGAACGAGGGTGATGAGGATTGGATTTGGTAAAAAATATCGTTACATGCGGAGATATTTGGCTCATTAATTTGGATCCAACGAAAGGAAGCGAGATTAAAAAGACTCGACCTTGCATTATTGTGTCTCCTCAAGAGATACATGATTTCTTGCGAACAGTCATCATTGCGCCAATGACCACAAAAGGTCGCCCAGCACCTTTTCGTTTGCCCATCACTCATGACGGCAAAAAAGGACTGGTAATGCTTGATCAGATACGTACGATTGATAAAGGTCGCCTAGTAAAGCGATTAGGCTCAGTAAACAGTAAAATATTAGGCGCTAGTTTGAGTATTCTTCAAGGGGCATTCACTCTATAGAAGTTATATCCACGAACTAAAACCCAGCCGCCAATCCATCTCTGCGGTGATCGCTACCAGCGATAAATGCTGAATCAGCATCTTCATTAAGTTTTGCGATTGCTTGAGCACTCCCAAAATCTAAGCTGTTGGCAGGCTGCACTGCCACTTCATGACCCAGGGCTTTTAAGCCATCTACAACACTCGCTGGCATCGACGCCTCAACGGTAAGCTTACCTAAATCATCAATTCTCCAGCGGGGTGCATCGGAACAAGCTTGGGGGTTGAGGTATTCATCGACAAAGCGCATGACGAACTGAATATGTCCTTGCGGTTGCATGTTGCCGCCCATCACACCAAATGCCATGGTGGGCTTTCCATCCTTTGTTAAGAAGGCAGGAAGAATTGTATGGAATGGACGCTTGCCCGGACCAACTTGATTAGGGTGACCATCTTCGAGTCTAAAACTCATGCCGCGATTATGAAAAGCAATGCCGCCCGGTGCAACTACTCCAGACCCAAATCCTTTGAAGTTCGATTGAATATAAGAAATCATCATGCCAGATGCATCGGCAGCGCAAAGATATACCGTGCCTCCTGAGTGCGGATCACCAGGCCCATAACTGCCAGCCTGATTGTGATTAATCATTGCAGCGCGACTCGCTAAGTAATCTCGATCCAAAAGAGAACTCACTGGCATTTGCATGGAGCGCGCATCAGAGACATAAGCATAGACATCGGCAAAGGCCATTCTCATCGCTTCAATCTGGAGGTGAATACGCTGCGCTGAATTAGCTGGGTACTGTTTTACATTGGCTGCCTGCAAGATGCCTAAAGCAATTTGTGCGGCAATGCCTGAGCCATTAGGTGGAATTTCAAGAAGGGTGTAGTCGCCATAATCAAAGGCTAGCGGCTCAACCCATTCTGATTGGTTATCAGCAAAGTCTTGCATGGTGAAACAACCACCAGTCGCTTGTGCAAAATCCACCATACTTTGTGCAAGAGGACCTTTATAAAAAGATTCACCTTCTGAGGCGGCAATTTCTCTCAGTGTTTTGGCTTGAGCTGGGTATTTCCAGATTTGCCCTGCTTGAGGTGCTTTGCCGTCTATTAGGAAGGACTCTGCAAACCCTGGTTGATTTTTGAGAATCGGAATCGCTTCACGCCACTGACGTGCGATGACCGGTGAAACTGGAAAACCATTTTCTGCATAGTCAATCGCTCGTGTAAATAATTGGGCGAATGGTATCTTGCCAAATTTTCTGGAGAGATCGATCCAGCCAGCAACCATGCCGGGGACTGTGACGGTATTCCAGCCAATGAGATCCATCGCCGATTTACCAGCAAAATATTCTGGCTTCCAGGCTGCTGGCGCGCGACCGGAGGCATTTAAGCCGTGTATTTTCTTGCCGTCCCAAAGAATTGCGAAACCATCTCCGCCTAAGCCATTCATCGTAGGTTCAACAACGGTAAGGGTGATCGCTGTTGCTAACGCAGCATCAACTGCATTCCCTCCATTCTGCAATGCTTCAATGCCAGCTTGTGTAGCAAGGGGTTGAGAGCTTGCAACGGTGTTTCTGGCTAGAACAGGTGCGCGACCGCCGCCAAAGGGTGGGGATATCAACATAGGGGCTTATCTATTTGTAGGGACTTAATCAACTTTAATATTCGCTGACTTTACTACCTTCGTCCATTTGTTTGCTTCTTCAATAGTAATTTCGGCTAATTTTTCAGCGTTTGCAAACTGCGGATGAATACCTTGGGTTGCCATGCGTGCTTTGAAATCCGGATTAGTCAAAATCTTGCGAATCTCTCTTTCTAATTTTGCAATGATTGCTGGTGCGGTGCCTTTGGGTACATATACAGCGTAGAAGTTTTCTACATCAAATTGCTTCATGCCATCCTGGCCCAATGTTGGAACATTAGGCATTAAAGGTGAGCGTTCCGCGGCAGCTATGGCAATTGGACGAAGCTTTCCACTCTGAATGTGAGGTAACGACGCCGTCACGCTATCAAACATCATGAGAGTGTTACCGGCGATTAAGTCGGGCAAGGCGAAGCTACTTCCCTTGTATGGAATGTGTGTACCCGTTGCGCCAATACGCTGCATAAATAATGTGGACTCTAGGTGCGAGAGGCTGCCATTTCCTTGGGATGCGTAATTAAAGTCCCCCTTTTTAGATTTAATGAATGCAATGAGTTCTGGGAGATTCTTGGCGGGAACGGTTGGGTTAATAACAATTAAGTGGGGAATTGTTCCAATTAATGCTACCGGCGCAAAATCCTTTTGCAAGTCAGCTGGTGGATTTTTAAATAAGGCTGATGAAATCGATTGATTGGTCAAGGCGCTGATATGAATGGTGTAACCATCGGGGGCGGCTTTGGCGGCAGACCCCAAGCCAATCATCCCGCCAGCACCAGGTTTGTTCTCGACAACAATAGATTGACCAAGGGCTTCCGCTAAAGGGGCGGTTACGCTGCGCGCAAAAATATCGGTGGAGCCACCCGCTGGAAAAGAGACTATTGCAACAATCGGTTTTTTAGGCCAATCGGTGTCTGGGGCAGCAAAAGCTGAGCTAGCCAGAGACAGAAGGGCGCAAAGGTAAACAAGAGGGGATTTCAGAATAGTCATTTCAGTATCCGTAAGGTCAATGGGTAATATAGTATTGGATATTACAAATGCAGTTTATATAAAAATACCAGAGAGACAGATGACAGCGCAGAACAAGACCACCAGTGGTGTTGATATGTCAGCCTATTGGCTACCGTTCACTCCTAACCGATATTTCCAGCATCACCCGAAGATCATGCAATCTGCAAAAGGAGCTTACTACTTTGATGATCAGGGACGTAAGCTGTTTGATGGTCTATCTGGGCTTTGGTGCTCCCCATTGGGGCATGCGGATCCACGAATTGGTGCAGCTATTCAGAAACAGTTTGAAACTATGGACTATTGCCCTGCGTTTCAGATGGCTAGCGAAACTACTTTTAGCTTGGCCAAGCGGATTGCCAAAATGGCGCCAAATGGATTGGATAAGGTCTTTTTTACAAACTCTGGTTCTGAGGCGGTCGATACTTCCTTGAAGATTGCAATTGGTTATCACCGCGTGATGGGTAATGCATCCCGCATCCGACTCATTGGACGAGATCGCGCTTATCACGGAGTTGGAATTGCGGGCATCTCTGTGGGCGGCATGGTTGCCAATCGCAAAATGTTTGCCAGCATGATGATTCCCGGAGTGGACCATTTGCCACACACGCTCAATCTCTCACAGATGGCTTTTTCCAGAGGGCAACCAAAGTGGGGAGCCCATTTGGCAGAGGAATTAGAAAAGATTGTGGCACTTCATGACGCCAATACGATTGCTGCCGTCATTATGGAGCCCGTCCAAGGATCTACTGGGGTAATCGTGCCACCAGATGGGTATTTGCAAAAGATTCGCGAGATCTGTACTAAGCATGGCATTTTGCTAATTTTTGATGAGGTCATCACTGGCTTTGGTCGCTTGGGTGCAAACTTTGGCGCTGATCGCTTTGGGGTTACTCCCGACATGATTACGTTTGCCAAAGGAATTACCAACGGCGTCATTCCAATGGGTGGGGTGATCGTGCGTGGTGATATTTATGACAACATCATTGCCAATGGCGGCCAAGAACAAGCAATTGAATTCTTCCATGGCTATACCTATTCAGGTCATCCAATACCGGCAGCTGCGGGACATGCGGTGCTTGACATCTTTGAGTCAGATGATTTGGTGAATCGAGCCAAAGCACTTGAGCCCGTTCTAGAGAACGGATTGCATGCCTTAAAGGGTAGAGCAGGGATTTTGGATATTCGTAACTTTGGGTTATCGGGTGCCGTTGAGCTTGATCCTGTTCCTGGTAAGCCGGGCCTTCGCTCAATGAAAGTCCTCGAGGCTTGTATCGAAAGAGGCGCGCTAGTGCGTGTAGCAGGCGATGCAATTGCAGTGGGCCCACCATTTATTTCAAAACCTGAAGAGGTCGAATTTTTATGTAGCGTATTGGGTGATGCTATTGACGTCGCAATGAAATTAAATGCATAAGCAACTACTAGAATCAATATTGATAAACACGGAACAATAATGACTATTCACAGAACAAGATTTTCGGAACGACTTGCTAAGCCTGGTTTGATTGTTGCTCCAGGTGTACATGAAATGGTTTCGCTACGCCTCGCAGATCGAATGAATTTTGATGCCCTTTATATGACGGGTTATGGAACAGTTGCTTCTTTATTGGGATTACCAGATGCAGGCTTAGCAACTTATACAGAAATGGTTGGTCGCGTAACCGCGATGGCAGGTATGGCAAAGACGCCCTTGATTGCTGATGGTGATACTGGTTACGGGGGATTGCTAAATGTACGTCATACCATGCGGGGTTATGAGGCTGCAGGTGCTGTAGCTATACAGCTAGAAGATCAGGAATTTCCAAAGAAATGCGGTCATACACCTGGACGAAGAGTGATTCCAATGCAGGACATGGTGAAGAAGATTGAAGTGGCTGTAGCTTCGCGTACCGATCCACAGTTCAAAATTATTGCTAGAACAGATGCTAGGACAACTTTGGGATTGGATGAAGCGCTTCGACGCGGCGATGCATATGCCCGCGCTGGTGCGGATATCTTATTTATTGAATCCCCAGAGACTGAGGATGAGATGAAGCGTATTGGCCAAACCTTTCCAGAGCATCCCTTGATTGCCAACATGGTTGAAAAGGGTAGAACACCCGTTTTATCAAAGCTTGCTCTAGAGGAGTTGGGTTACAAGATTGCAATCTTTCCAGTCACATCCTTGCTAGCTTCTGTTCAGGCAATGACAAAAGTGTACGAGCACTTTAAAGACACTAGCTCATCAATCAATAATCCAGTGGACTTGTATGATTTCGGTGATCTCTCTAAGTTGATGGGTTTTGAGGATGTATGGGAGTTTGAAAAACGTTTTGTCGAGACTAAATAAAGGGTAATTATGAAATTGCATCGTTTGTTTGCCTGTACCGTCATCGCAGTTGCGGCACTTATTCCATCGCTTGGACACGCGCAATCGAATTACCCCAATCGTCCCATCCGATTAATTATTCCGTTTACTCCGGGTGGAGTTACTGATACCTCAGGGCGATTTATCGCTGAGCAACTTTCGCTTAAGTTGGGGCAGCAAGTGATTGTGGATAACAAACCAGGCGCCTCGGGAAATATTGGCACTCAAATGGTTGCTACCGCTGAGCCTGATGGATACACCCTTTTATTGGGTTACGCTGGCACTCTGTCCATTAATCCAACGTTATCTGACAAAATTCCGTTTGATAGTGTGAAGGATTTTGCCCCAATAGGAAAAATCGGTGATGCCGTATTGATACTGGTTGCCAATAATGATTTTGCTGGCAAGAGCTTGTCTGATGTGATTGAGATATCTAGAAAAAATCCTAATGGATTGTCGTACGGAACATCGGGCACTGGGGGCACACCAAACATTGCGGGTGAATTATTTAAGCAAAAAACAGGTGCAAATTTAGTTCACATTCCTTACAAAGGTGGTGGCCAAGCATTGCTGGATTTATTGGGCGGCAATATTCCGTTGGTATACACAGCAGTAGCAGGTGCGAATCAGTATGTGAGCTCGGGACGCATTAAAGCCATTGCGGTATCAAGTGCAAAAAGAAGCGCAAGCATGCCTGACGTGCCAACCTTTATAGAGGGTGGCGTTAAAGATTTTGTTATCGACGATTGGGTTGGATTATTGGCTCCAGCAAGAACGCCAAAACCCATCATCATGAAACTGAATCAAGCGCTCAATGAGATCCTCAATTCAACGGAGGGTAAGGCTAGATTATTTGCGATGGGCATCACGCCAACTCCTGGAACGCCAGAAAAGTTTGGAGAGCAAATCAAGGGTGACTTAATCCGCTTTGCGCCTATCGTAAAGGCAGCGAATATCAAGTCTGAATAAGGCAAATAGCCTTACTTATTAAATAAGTGATAGATCACAGGTATGGCAACGGCGCTGACAACGCCGTTCATACCCATGGCAAGGCTTGCATAGGTACCTGCTTCGGGGTGGATGCTAAAGGCGCGTGAAGTTCCAATGCCATGTGCCCCAATCCCAATAGCGAAGCCTCTTTGCCACCAGGCTTTCATACCCAATGCATTGAGAACAAAAGGCGCCAAGATGGCCCCCAGTATGCCGGTGCTAACAGCAAAGATTGCAGTGAGGGTGGGTGAGACTCCGATGCGCTCCGCAATGCCCATTGCAATGGGGGCGGTCACTGATTTGGGATACATGGCTCCAGTGATGTTGGAGTCAGCTCCAAGCAAAGTAGCAATGCCAACCGCGCTGATAATCGACACTAGGCCGCCGGTGCAAAGCGAGGCAATTAAAGGAATCGAGCGACCCTTTAAGCTACTCAAGCCGCGATAAATGGGTATCGCCAAAGAGACAGTCGCCGAACCCAGTAAGAAGTGAATAAATTGGGCGCCCTCAAAATAGGTCGAATAGGGCATTTCAATGAACTGAATCATGCTCGCCACAATCAGAATGGCAATCGCTACGGGGTTGGCTAGAGGATTCTGGTGGGTTGCTTTGTAAATGGCTAGCCCAATTTGATAGGCAGCTAGGGTGATAAATAAGGCAAACAACGGGCTACCAGATAGGTAGACCCAAATCTCGACTATGGAGTGCTTTTCACTCATGAGATTCTTTCTTGCTCAGTAAGCGTGCAACAAAAGCGCTAGAAGCAATGGTGAGTATGACGCTGCCAACCAGAGCGCTAATAATGGCTAGCGCATTGGCTTGCAGTTGGGGTAGAAATAGCACAACGCCAACCGCCGCTGGGACAAAAAGTAGACCAAGGTACTGGCTAAATCCATCAGCAACCATTGCAAGATCAGAATTAATGCCCTTGCGTAAGACAAGCCACAAAACCAGAAGGACTAACCCTATGACTGGGCCGGGTAGTGTTGGTAGCAGAAACTTTGAGGCAAGCTCGCCAAGACTTTGAAAGAGTAGGATTTGTACGAGGCCAGAGATCATGGTTCGATCTTACTGCGCAATAATTTATGTTGCAAAGCAATAAATTAATTCTTGGTTAAGATGAACGTACTAAAAGCAGGGGTATTTTTAATGCCCTAAGAACAATAAAAGAGTTAACAGGAGAGCACGCATGGCCGAACTAAATGTGAATGGCAAAAAGTACAAGCTGGATGTAGATCCAGAGACCCCTTTGCTTTGGGTAATCCGCGAACAAGTAGGATTGACTGGCACTAAATATGGTTGCGGCATTGGTGCATGCGGTGCTTGTACAGTCTTGTTCGAAGGTCAGGCTATCCGCAGTTGCGCAATTCCTGTTTCTGCTGCAGAAGGCAAAAAAATTGAGACCATTGAAAGTTTGGAAAAGAATGGTCAATTATCTAAAGTGCAAAAAGCTTGGGTTGATAACCAAGTTCCTCAGTGCGGTTATTGCCAGTCCGGTATGGTCATGGCTACTACAGCTTTGTTGCGCAGCACACCGAAGCCTACAGATGCGCAAATAGATGCAGCCATTACCAATATCTGCCGTTGCGGCACCTTCCAAGAAGTACGTGCAGCTATTCACGCTGTAAGCAAGGCTTAAGGGGAAATTACATGACTACAAATACAAATACTTCCCGCCGCCACTTTGTTATCGGCTCTAGTGCAATTGCCACTGGGCTAGCAATTGGTTTTGATCTCTCCTTCATGTCCACAGCTCATGCTGCAATGGGTACTGGCGCAACTGCAATGACTCCATTGGCTACACCTGAAATTGGTGTGTGGGTTGTTGTTAAGCCAAATGATGATGTGGTCGTTCGAATCGTTCGCTCTGAAATGGGTCAAGGCACTATTACTGGCTTGGCGCAGATGGTTGCTGAAGAGTTGCAGTGCGATTGGAAAAAAGTGTCTTATGACTACCCATCTCCTGCAGAAAATTTGAAGCGCAAGCTTGTATGGGGCAGCTATTCAACAGGCGGTAGCCGTGGTATTCGTACTTCCGAACAATATGTTCGCAAAGGCGGTGCCGCAGCACGCATGATGTTGATTCAGGCTGCTGCCAATCAATGGAATGTTCCGGCTGCAGAGTGTGTTGCAAAAGACAGTGTTATTACTCATGCACCGTCTGGCAAGAAAACAACTTTCGGTAAGGTGTCTGTCGCAGCATCTCAGTTAGAGGTGCCAAAAGATGTGCCGTTGAAAGATCCCAAAGAGTGGACTCTCATTGGTAAGTCTGTGAACCGTATTGATGGTGTCTCTGACAAGGTTACCGGCAAACAGATCTATGCAATCGATTTAAAGATGCCAGGTATGTTGGTGGCCAACATCAAGGAATCCCCGGTATTTGGCGGCAAAGTAAAGAGCTACGACGCTACCAAAGCCCAGAGTATGAAGGGCGTTAAGAAAGTGGTCCAGGTTGGCGACACAGCAGTAGCGGTTGTTGCAGATACATTTTGGCAGGCTAAAACTGCCTTAGACCAAGTCAACATTGTTTGGGATAACGGTTCAAATGGGGATGTCTCTAGCGCTAGTATTAAAAAGATGCTGGAAGAGGGACTCAATGCAAATGATGCATTTACTCATAACTCGAATGGCGATGTAAAAGCGGCCATGTCAAGCGCATCTAAGACATTGGAAGCGACGTATTTTTACCCATTCTTGAATCATGCAACGCTGGAGCCACAAACCGCTACTGCCAAGTGGACTGCAGATTCTTGCGAGGCTTGGGTGCCAACTCAGGACGGTGAGGCATCATTGGCTGCAGTAATTGCAGCGTCTGGATTGCCTGCTGAAAAATGCAATGTGTACAAAGTGAACTTGGGCGGAGGCTTTGGTCGCCGTGGCGCTTTCCAGGATTACACAACACAAGCGGTGAATATTGCTAAGCAAATGCCAGGCACACCAATTAAGTTAATTTGGACTCGCGAAGAGGATATGACGCAAGGTCGTTACCATCCCGTCATGATGTGCAAGATGTCTGCGGCAATCGATGACAAAAAGAATGTGACAGCAGTCAATATGCGCTTATCCGGTCAATCTATTTTGGCTGCCGTTCGTCCAGCAGTAGTGGCGGCAAATAAGGGCAAGGATCCTTTGGCATTCCAAGGTGTTGAGCCATTGGGTGAGCATGGCATTACATACAGTTTCCCAAATCTCAATATTGATCATGCCATGCGCAATACTCACGTGCCGCCTGGATTTTGGCGTGGTGTGAACGTGAATCAAAATGCGGTTTTTATTGAAACCTTCATGGATGAAATGGCTGAAGCCACTGGCACTGATGCTGTTGAGTTCCGCCGTAAGCATATGGATAAATTTCCTCGTGCTGTAGCGGTATTGAATGCTGTTGCTGATGGCATCGGCTGGAATACCCCAGCTAAACCAGGCGTATTTCGTGGCGTAGCTCAAATGCGCTCATTTGGTAGTTATGTGGCTGCTGCTTGTGAGCTTTCAGTGACCAACGGTAATGAGGTGAAGATTCATCGCATTGTTGCCGCTACTGACCCAGGTTATGTCGTTAATCCTGCACAAGTTGCACGTCAAGTATCAGGCTCCTTTGTCTACGGCTTGTCCGCTTTATTTGAAGAAGAGATCACGATTGAAAAAGGCGCTGTTGTACAAAAGAACTTTGACACCTTTAATTCAATCCGCCTCTCACAGATGCCTAAAGTTGAAACCATCATCATTCAAGGTGGCGGTAAAGATTGGGGTGGGGTTGGGGAGCCAACTATTGCGGTAGCTGCACCTGCGGTTCTCAATGCTATTTATCGTGCAACTGGCAAACGTCTGCGTACGGTTCCTCTGAAAAACAGCGGTATGAAGCTGGTTTAAGAGTTGGCTTATTGAGATTGTGCTCATGAGAAAGAGGATTGCGCTAGCGTTAACAATGCTAGTCATCCTCAATCTCGAACTTGCACAAGCTCAAGTTATTCAAGGGGATTCGATTATTGAATCCCTTTCTATTGAGCCTGGTGATCCAGTGCGTGGTCGAGCGATTGTGGCAAGTCGGCAAACCGGACTGTGTTTGCTGTGTCACAGCGGGCCCTTTCCGGAAGAGCGCTTTCAAGGCAACTTGGCTCCAGAGCTAAAAGCAAGCGTAGCCCGCTTGAGCCCACCTCAACTCAGGGCGCGCATTGTGAATGCAGCACATTTCAATCCGCAGACCATCATGCCTTCATATTATCAAGCAGGCAATCTGAATCGGGTTGCTCCTAAATTTTCTGGGCAGACCATATTGAGCGGTAAAGAGATAGAGGACGTCATTGCCTTTTTAGTGACATTGAATAATTAATGAGATATTTAAAATAAGATGAAGAAAATCATTCACCATCAACGACGACGTTTGTTAAAGCAAGTTCAAGGGCTTGGCCTACTAACCCTGAGCGCTTGCTTAATTCCTCTGAAGGCTTTTGCAAAAAAAGAAGATGCTGATGAGGTTATCAAAAAAATTACTGGCGGAGCGAGCATTAAAGACGGTAAGGTTACATTAACGATTCCCCCGTTAGTAGAAAATGGAAATTTAGTTGTTCTAAAGGTTGGCGTGGATAGTCCGATGACGGCTAACGACTATGTCAAGGCAATTCATGTCATTGCAGAGGCTAATCCATCACCCAACATCTTTACCGTTTACCTAACACCACGCTCAGGCACTGCAAACATAACGACCCGTGTACGTTTGGCTGACAGTCAGACGGTCTGGGCAATTGCGCAGATGAGTAATGGTAGCTTTTGGCGGGGGTCGGCAGATACCTTGGTAACTCTTTCTGCATGTACGGAGATGGTATGAGTAAAACTTCCCGTACATCTATCACCATGCCCGCAACGGCGAAGAAAAATTCCATTATTGAGATTCGTGCGATTGCGCAGCACGATATGGAGTCAGGATTTCGTTATACCGAAGGTGGTAAGCTAATTCCTCGTGACATTATTCGCACCTTTACTTGTACTTACAATAATGTAGAGGTATTCAAGGCAGATTTTTATTCCGGCATTGGTGCAAACCCATTAATCATCTTCACTACAGTAGCAGTGGAGTCCGGAACCCTTGAATTTAAGTGGGTTGGGGACGGTGGCTATGAAGCTGTTAACCAAGCACGTATTACAGTTTCGTGAAATTAGTTATATCAATTTGCCTTAGCAGTGTATTGATCGCTCTAGCTAGTTCATTTGCATACGGCGCATCTAAAGACGCCACAGCAAAGCAGCAGTCTAGTTATGAATTGATGTCTGCTGAAAATAAGGCGATGCAAGATGACCCATCTTTAAATCCTGCGATGTTCTGGGTGGGTGATGGCGAGAATCTTTGGCAACAAAAAATAGGCTCTCAGAATAAGTCTTGTAGTTCTTGTCATGGGAACGCCAATAAATCGATGCGTGGTGTTGCAGTTCAGTTTCCGAAGGTGATTAAAGGCCAATTACAGACCCTGGAAGGGCAAATAAATCAATGCCGTACTGGAGCGCAGGGCGCATCCCCATTAGCTTATGAGAGCAAAGACCTTCTGGCGCTAACAGCCTTCGTTGCTTTTCAATCTAAGGGTATGCCAATCTCCATTAGGGAGAATCCAGCAAATGCAATATTTTTGAAGAAGGGCCGCCAAACATTCAATGAGAGGATGGGGCAGCTGAATTTATCTTGCGCGCAATGCCATGAAGATAGGGCGGGCTTAAAGTTGGGTGGTAGCCTGATTCCGCAAGGACATCCTAATGCATACCCTATTTATCGTTTGGAATGGCAAACTCTAGGATCTGTTCAGCGTCGTCTTCGTAACTGTATGAGTGGCGTTAGGGCGCAGCAGTTTGAATACGGCTCACCAGAGATGGCGCAGCTCGAGTTATTTCTAATGTGGCGTGCTAGAGGCTTACCTCTGGAGTCTCCAGGGGTAAGGCCTTAAGAAACAGTTTCTGTTTAATTAATCGGAGAAGACTACTGAAGTCGCGCCGTTAATGAGAACGCGATCATGTAGGTAGTAACGTAGAGCTCTAGATAGAACCGTACGCTCTAAATCACGTCCTTTGCGCACCAAATCATCTGGTGTATCGCCATGCGTAACGCGTGTAACGTCTTGCTCAATGATCGGACCTTCATCCAAATCGCTAGTAACAAAATGGGCTGTTGCGCCAATCAGTTTGATTCCGCGTGCATGAGCCTGATGGTATGGTTTGGCACCTTTGAAACTAGGTAAGAACGAGTGATGTACGTTGATGCAGCGCCCGGAGAGCTTGGTAGATAAATCATCAGACAAGATCTGCATGTAACGTGCCAAGATCACCATATCCACTTTAGTTTCTGCAATGATCTCTAGGAGTTTGGCTTCCTGTGCTGGCTTGGTGTCAGGAGTCACTGGGAGGTGATAAAAAGGAATATCAGCAAAATCAATGCTGGCGTATACGTCACGAGGGTGATTGGAAACGATGCCACAAATAATCATTGGCAGCTCACCAATTCGCCAGCGATAAAGTAGATCAACGAGACAATGATCTAATTTTGATGCCATGATTAAGACGCGCTTGAGGTCTTTCACAGCACGCAATTCCCAAGTGAGCTCAAAGCGCTTTGCAATTTCCAAAAATCCAGCTCTCAGAGAGTCTACATTCGCAGGGCAGCTAAAGCTTACGCGCATGAAGAAGCGCTTGGAAGCTTTGTCATCAAACTGTTGAGCCTCTTCAATGTCACCACCTAATTCAAAAATATATGTAGAAACTGCTGCCACAATTCCAGGCTTATTTGGGCAGGTAAGGGTGAGGTAGTAATTTTCTGTGGCCATATTAAGTCGTTCGTTATTTGCTATTAAGAATCAATTTTAGTCTGTTATGCCCTTGGAAGGGTTGTCAGGTCATTATTGTTTGGCAGTATTTCTGCTTGAGTCGGCTGGACCCAATAAAGGTTGGCTTTTATCTGTCACTGTAGGAAAAACTACATCGATGCAGATGGGTTTGAAGTCGATGACATTGAAGAAGCTGCATTCCTTTTTAGTTGCTGCAGAAGCGACGTGTTCTAAAGGGGATTTGCCTGTTGCTGCGGTTGAGGCTAGGCTGGCTGCAGTGCTGGGATTTGCAACAGCAGCAGTTCCTGCAGCGCTGGCTGCTGTTGTACTACCGCTGCTTAGTACTGCTAGGGGTGCTGCGCAAGCACTCAATAATCCCAGTGTAAAAATGAAGCCAAACCAGAGGGAGATAACCCGCCCCCAAAGGTTCTGATTACTTGCTACGACACGCAACATTAAATACTCCGGCTGCCCATGAGCCGTTTGGGATGGCATCAAAAATGCTGTCAGGAGTTTTTTGATCAACGATCACCTTCCCTTTACCGCGATTTCCGGCAAAGACTTTAAATTCAATGGGGCGGTATTTCCCGGTGCTGCAATCATATTCATTCAAACCAATAATGGAATTCACATTCTCTTTGGTTGCTGGATCTTGACCGGGCTTTAAAAAATCTAACATCGACATGATTTGCGCTAAATCACCTTGAGTTTGCAAAGTAGCCGTATCCACAAATACAACTGACTGTTCATTTTTGCCAATCTCTTGCCAGGCTGCTGAAGCATTTCCGCTAATAAGTAATGTGGTAGAAAGGGTAAGTAGGGCGGCGATGGATTTCATGGGTATTTAGACCTTAGTAATGGCTGTTGGCATTGATGCAGTATTTTAACTATCCCTAACTACTGCGCCAATATTGATTAGGTAGTTTATTTATTGCTCAATTCTAGCTGGCGACTGATCTTTTCGGACTTCATTTGCAATGGAAGGTACTCGTTATTAGCCCATAAGGGGTTCATATTGCGGTAGAGCTTGCTCTGTATCCACCCAGATTGCCCTGATTGGTACACAAACACAGACTTTTCCAGATCTGATAAGTCATAGACTGTCCGTAAACTAGCGGCTTGCAGTGTTTCATAGGGATTTTTTGACCGCAAAAGCTCTAGTCGTCCCACATTGACAGAAAAGCTATCGCCAGGGAACGGGGTTTTGATGTTAAACAAGCTACCCAACAAGGGAACCTTGCTAAATGGTCGATGCTCGGAGACGGCTATGTGTGCCTTCCCCCAAGACCAAGACTGCGGATTATTGCCATACTCTTTCCCAAGGTACTCAAGTGCGTTATCAAGGGCAAGGTTTGCCGATTCCTGGCAAGACTCTACATGCTCCGTTTTGGGATTGTCACACCATGGACTATTGGGATTTTGCACTTGGTTTAACAAAGGAGCCCGATAGTTTCGAGAGCCGTAATTTTCCGTAAACATATAACTTAATCGCGAGAAGAGATTGCGTGTAAGTTGATCAGCCCAGGCATTGAATATCAGAGCGCCAGCACTTTCAACCCGCATGTCACCATTAAAATTCCGGGCGATGTCCATCGCTTGAGCGCTCAAAGGATGTGAGGATTGACTGGACTTAAATAGTTCTAGCAATGGTGTAGCACCAAGCGAGAGCGTATCCCCTTGCATTGTTTTCATATCGTCAAATGAGTGAATATTTTTAGACTTAATCAGCTCAACAATACGGTTATATCGCGTCGGCATCTCCCAATCAGCCGTTAAAGGATTAGGATCATTTGCCGCAATAATTTTTTGATTGGCTGTAGCTATCCAGCCCTGCTCAGGATTATTGCTAGCAGGAAGCTGCTCAAATAAAACATAACCATCCCAGTCATATTGCTTGTCCCAGCCAGGGGCAGGCGCTACTCCATATAGGCCATGATGCAATTGCCTTTTGGGGGCAACGCCAGCTGCTTGATAGGCAATATTGCCCTCTATATCTGCCATCACTACGTTCTGCATGGGCGCATAATTTTTACGTAGTGCTTGCTTAAACTGATCGATATCAGCAGCGCGGTTTATTTCCAGCAAACCAGCAACCGATTGATTCTCAATATCAAGTGCCGTCCATCGGAGTGCCAATGCAAAGCGATCAGTATCAATCACGCGTTTAGCTTGGCGATACGAATCGGAAATCACCGGCCCATGTCGAGTTTCCTTTATCAAGAAGGTAAGAGAGGGCGCTCCTTTGATATCAATAATCTCTTGATGAACTTTAAATGGCAGGGGACCATCGGGACCGCGATACATGCCGGGATTTTTTGCATCAATTTGCTCAATGTATAAATCCTGTACATCGGGACCGGTATTTGTAAAGCTCCATGCAAACTTATCTGTTCTGCCTAAGACTACCGCTGGGATGCCAGGTAGTGTGCCGCCGATCACATTCAATCCAGGCGCCTCGAGATGGGCAAAGTACCAGATAGCTGGCGCGGATAGACCTAGATGTGGATCATTGGCCAGTAAAGGCTTGCCTGAAGTGCTCAGCTTTCCGCTTAGGGCCCAATTATTAGAGCCAATGCCATCCTTTCCACCAAGCTGATCCCATTGAGTCAATTCAGTGGCAGGTAAATTTTCAGGCTTTGCTTCAGAAGGCCCAGGGATTGGATGAAAAACTTTCAGATCTTTGTATAGCTTGGAGAAATCTACGTTGCTGACAAGCTCGCCAGGCTCATTTGGTGGGGTAACTTCCCATACTTGTTTTGTGCTGAGGTATTGAGAAAGCTCAAGCCTTTGCAATTCTTTATGCCAGTTACCGCCAAGGTCATAAGCCATCATTAGCATCCAGGCAACGCTATCAGTTGGCGACCAATGTCCTGGCTTTGATCCTGTCAAGAAGTATTCAATTGGCAATGCCCATCCCAATTGCGCATTGCCAGCGTTAACGCCATCCGCATAGGCTTGTAATAGTCGCTTGGCTGAAACGGGGTAGCGATCAAATTGACGTTCCGCTGCACGCTTGATACCCAATGTGCGTATAAAGCGATCAATTTTGACGGTGTCATTGCCTAAAATTTCTGAAAGTCGGCCGCTGGCAATCCGGCGATTCATTTCCATTTGCCAAGAGCGCTGATTTGCGTGGAGGTAGCCTAAGGCAAAGTAGGCATCTGCCTGACTTTTGGCTTTGATGTGAGGTATATCGGCTTCATCAAAGGAGATGGCAATAGAGTCCCCAAGACTTTTAATGGTTCGCTTGCCAGAGATATTGGATTGGGCGGAATACAGGTAGGCAATGGCTATTACCAAAACGACAGCTAGACTCAATCCGGCAACCAATAGGCTGGCTCGTAAAAGCTTGCGCAGTCCAGTAGATTTTCCTAGTAAGGTCATATGGATATTTTAGTTGTTTTGCCCGGCATAGCCTCGGTCAGCAGGGCAAAGGGGGCTCTAGGGGCTCGCATGCTAAAATTTGCCCTGTCTTGATTTATTTAGCACAGTTGTATTGTTCAGTGCGAGCCCGAGTGGTGAAATCGGTAGACACAGCAGATTTAAAATCTGCCGACTCAAAAAAGTCGTGCCGGTTCGATTCCGGCCTCGGGCACCAAAGACACTCACACTTCATTTATGAATTTACCCAAACTTTTCATTTGTTCTTGCTTGACAATTGCTCCTGTGCTCGCATGGGGTGTTGATGTCATGGAATTTCATTGCAAACGTTCTGAAAAAGGCTATACCGAAGAATATGCAATGAAACTTATGCTTGCTTCTGGTTCTCAGAAGGCAAAGGTCTTCTTAGATGATCGCGACCTAGATCAGTCTGATGCATTTGGATCTCAGGTGGTCAAGAGCATCACTCTTGCGCGCCCAAATATTTTGATTGCCATCGAGGCGCAGTTTCCACCAGAAGAGTTAATGGGCGTTGCTTATCCCGCGGGCAGCGTCATCACCAACATTACTCTTGATCCAGTTACAGGAAAGTTTAAGAAGATCGAAAAGATACAGGGCGGTATTTTGGGTGCGACCATTGGAAATGGTACGCATACCAGTGAAGAGACTTGCTTGCCTTCAAAAATGCCATACAAGGCTAAATAAAACCAAATACAGATAAACCAAACTTAGTTTGGCTCAGTCACAAATCCCAATTTAGTTAAGCCAGCGCGACGTGAGGCTGCTAATACTTGCGCTACATATTCATACCTTACTGACTTATCGGCGCGCAGATTAATTTCTGGCTGCGGCTCTTTCTGAGAAGCTTTCTCTGCATAACCATCAAAGGTCTTGAGATCAATCGGCGTGCTGTTCCAGAAAATTTGGCCATTGGCATCAATCGAGAGCTGCACTGATTCAGGTTTTACTTCATTGCGAACACTATTGGCCTTAGGTAGCTCTACTTTTACTGCCTGTTGGATTACCGGCAGCGTGATGATGAAAATAATTAAGAGTACTAACATGACGTCCACCATCGGCGTCATGTTAATTTCCGACATGATGTTATCGTCAGAATGGTCGTCTTGCATATAAAAAGACATGACTATTCCCCGGAGTTAACGCGTGCGCCAGTAACGAAGTAGGCTAATAAGTCATTACCAAAACGGTTTAAGTCCGCTACAAATAATTTGTTGGCACGATTGATGGCGTTAAAACCTAAAACCGCAGGTATGGCCACCGCCAAACCAAATGCAGTCATGATGAGCGCTTCACCAATAGGCCCTGCAACTTGATCAATTTGCGCGCTACCAGAGCTACTGATGGCGATCAATGCATGGTAGATGCCCCAAACAGTTCCAAATAGGCCGACAAAAGGAGCAATTGCGCCAGTAGACCCTAAGAAGGTCAAGCCTTTTTGTAGTCCAGCAGCAATCGTATCAATACTATTTTTCACACTTCTAGCCATCCATTCGGAGTAGTTCAGTGTTTGTAGTAATTCACGGTGATTGGAGGATTGGTTTTGGTGGTGCGCCGATGCCTTGGTTGCCAATCTAGCAATTTGATAATAGGGGTTGGATGCATGGTCGCTAAATGCTTTTAATCCTTCATCAAAAGAAGTAGCACGCCAAAACTGCTCAAGCTCAGGGGTAAGTTTGCGTAGATTGCGTAGATCCCAAAGTCGCGTGAGCAATATTACCCAAGTCACAATAGAGCAGGTGAGCAAAATAATTGCCACGAATCTCGTAATTGCATCGCCTTCAAGCCAAAGATTTGCTATTCCAAATGGTGTATTCATATTGATTAATTCTTGAGGTTAAATTTAATTAGGAGATTGGTTGAAATTCGTTGGGGTGAGCCATTTACTAAAAAAGGTTTAAAGCGATAGCGTTTGCCGATTTCTGTAGCGGCACGATCCAGTCTTGGAAAAGTGCTTGATTGCAGTAAGGCTACATCTTCAACGTTACCTGTTTCATCAATAATTAATCGCACTACTACTGCGCCTTGCTCACCAGAGCGTTTTGAAAAAGAGGGGTAATAAGCATCTGCATCAGGCTGATACACCACAACTAGTTTACCAATGTCTGTTTGAATTGGAGTTCCGCTAGCACCCCCACTAGTTGCAGGGGCTACCGCTGCATTCTGTGGTTGAGATTCTGACTTGCTTTGCGATTGACTTTGCTGTTGTGGAGCCTGCTGCGCCTGAGTGGGGCTAGGTTTCTCGAGCGGCTTTTCTTGAGGCTTTTCTTTTGCCACCTTCTTCTCTTCTTTTGGTTTTGGTGGGGTCACTGCCGGTGGTTGCTGGGTCTTGCTAGCCTCTGGACTGACTAAATTTGCCATGACCCTTGTATCGTCCATTGGAGGAGGGCGTTTGCTGAGGTGCACAAACTCAAGTGCAGGCAAAGCGTGCAAGAGTAATACAACGCCAATGATGATGCGCTCAGTTTTATTAAACGGCAGGTGAGCATCTATTTTTTTTAGTAGAGCGCTCATCGTACTTCATCCAAGATATGTGCTTCAACTGAATGTGATGCCAAATCTGCAGACATTAAGTCTTGCGCCATTGCTAGAAGTAAATTCTCATTCTTACTGCTGAGCAAAAGTACTGATCCAAACTCAGAATTAGTGCCGCTAGGTTGAAGAGCTTCTAGTTGCCTCTTTAGCTGCCTTACCACTGCATCACTGGTATCAATCAATGTGATCGATTCGCCTAGCAACTTGCGAATAACTTTTCTGAGGAAGGGGTAGTGGGTGCATCCAAGAACGATGGTGTCAGCGCCAGCATCTTGAATAGGTTCTAGGTGTTTAGCCAACAACTCCAGAGTCTCTTGACCATCGGCTTTGCCAGATTCAATTAAAGGCACTAAGCCAGCGCCAGCCTGTTTGATAAATTGACAGTCGCTAGGCAGGGTTGCGAGTAAGGAATTGAATTTATCGCTATTAAGTGTTGCCTCTGTCGCCAAGACACCCACAATATGATTTTGTGACTGCATAGCTGCTGGTTTGATGCCAGGTTCAACACCAATAATGGGAATAGACAACTCTTCGCGAATTTGTTTAATCGCTTCAGCAGTTGCAGTATTACAAGCAATCACAATGGCATCGCAACCGTGGCTTGCTAGATGGCGGCAAAGCACTAGACTGCGTTGCGCTATCCAATCACTGGATTTTTCTCCATAGGGTGCATGTGCGGAGTCAGCAAGATAGATATAGTCATGTTGCGGTAGCTGGCGCAGAGCCTCATCCAAGATGGATAAGCCTCCAACGCCAGAATCAAATACCCCGATGAGTGCCAATGAGTTGTCAGTGCCTATGGATGAATTGCCAATTCAGCGATTAAGCAACTTTGACCGGAATGCCAGCAATCTTTGCCTGCCATTCACGTGGGCCTTCATTGTGCATCGAAATGCCTTCGGAGTTCACTGCAACAGTCACCGGCATATCTTTTACGTCAAACTCATAAATTGCTTCCATGCCTAAGTCGGCAAAGCCAACGACTTTTGAGGTTTGAATGGCTTTAGAAACTAAGTAAGCAGCACCACCAACAGCCATTAAATAAGCAGACTTATGTTTCTTAATTGCTTCGATGGCTTCAGGTCCGCGCTCTGCTTTACCAATCATAGAAATCAATCCAGTCTTAGAGAGCATCATCTCCGTAAATTTATCCATACGAGTTGCAGTTGTGGGGCCGGCAGGGCCAACTGCTTCGTCGCGAACTGGATCAACTGGGCCAACATAATAAATAACGCGGTTCTTAAAACTCACTGGTAGCTCTTCGCCTTTAGCTAGCATGTCCTGAATGCGCTTGTGAGCAGCATCACGGCCAGTCAAAATTTTGCCGTTGAGTAAAAGTGTTTCGCCTGGTTTCCAGCTAGCCACTTCTGCTGCTGTCAATGTGTCCAAATTCACGCGCTTAGATTTTTGAACATCTGGAGTCCAGGTGACGTCTGGCCAATCAGAGAGGGATGGGGCTTCAAGTTTTGCTGGGCCATCGCCATGCAAGTGGAAATGTACGTGACGCGTAGCTGCGCAGTTTGGAATCATTGCTACTGGCAAAGAAGCGGCATGCGTTGGATATTCCATGATCTTGATATCCAGAACGGTAGCCAAGCCACCAAGGCCTTGTGCCCCAATACCCAGTTTGTTTACTTTTTCATAAAGCTCTAAACGCAATTCTTCAGCACGAGTTTTGGCGCCACGAGCAATCAGATCCTGAATATCAATTGGCTCCATCAAGGATTCTTTTGCCATCAGCATGGCCTTTTCTGGTGTGCCGCCAATGCCGATACCCAAAATGCCAGGAGGACACCAGCCTGCACCCATAGTAGGAACGGTTTTCAGAACCCAATCCACAATCGAGTCAGATGGGTTGAGCATTACCATCTTCGCTTTATTTTCAGAGCCACCACCTTTAGCGGCGCAAATTACTTCTACATCATCACCTGGCACGATTTCGTAATGAATCACGGCAGGCGTGTTGTCGCCAGTATTTTTACGTTTGCCAGCAGGATCAGAGAGCACTGAAGCGCGTAAGGTATTTTCTGGGTTGAGGTAAGCGCGACGCACACCTTCGTTCACCATGTCAGTCACACTCATTGTTGCGTCTGGCCACTGCACATTCATACCAATTTTGAGGAAAACCACCGCAATACCTGTGTCTTGACACATTGGTCGATGACCTTCAGCGCACATCCGGCTATTGGTCAAAATTTGAGCAATAGCGTCTTTTGCGCCATGACCTTGCTCTAACTCATAGGCCTTGCCCAAGGCGGTAATGAAGTCCTTTGGGTGGTAGTAGGAGATGAATTGGAAAGCGTCTGCAACACTCTGAATAAGGTCGTTTTGTTTGATATTTGTCATGGTTTTATGCTTATTTCCACATTATTAGTAAGGTTTGCCCTATTTTAAGGGTTTGCCATAGAGCAAATCCCCCGTGTTTTCACTTATCTTCTAGGGTCTTGAGGGTGTAAACCTGTCATTTTGCGACACTTTTTCGCATTTGTAGTTGATTTTAGATTATTGATTATTTGATAGAGGGCTGTGAAGCATGGAACCATTAAAACAAGAAAACCGCGTATTTAACCCACCTGCAGACTTTGTAAAGGGTGCGGCTATTCCAGGTATGGAAGCCTACAAAAAGCTTTGTGATGAAGCAAATTCAGATTACGACGGTTTCTGGGGTCGCCTTGCTAAAGAGAATATCTATTGGAAAAAGCCCTTTACTAAGGTTTTGGATGAGTCCAAAGCGCCTTTCTATAAATGGTTCGAAGACGGCACAACAAATGCTTCTTATAACTGCTTAGATCGTCAAGTTGAAGCTGGTCTAGGAGATAAAACTGCCATCATCTTTGAAGCAGATGACGGCACCGTTACTAAAGTAACTTATAAAGAGATGTTGGAGCGCGTTTGCAAAATGGCAAATGCACTTCGTAAGATGGGTGTGAAGTCAGGCGACAGCGTCATTATTTATATGGCAATGACCATCGAAGGCATTGTTGCTATGCAAGCATGTGCTCGTATCGGCGCAATTCACTCTGTCGTGTTTGGCGGCTTCTCTGCTCAGGCATTACGCGATCGCATTATGGACGTTGGTGCAGTAGCAGTGATTACTGCTGATGGCCAGTTCCGTGGTGGCAAAGCATTGCCATTGAAAGCTATTTGCGATGAAGCCCTATCAACAGGTGAGTGTCCTAAAGTTAAGCATGTCATCGTAAGCAAGCGCACTGGCACAGATGTTGCTATGCAAGCAGGTCGCGATGTCTGGATGCAAGAAATCGTTGCCAATGAAGCAACTACTTGCGAGCCAGAGTGGGTCAGCGCTGAGCACCCACTATTCATTCTGTATACATCCGGCTCAACTGGTAAACCAAAGGGCGTGCAGCACTCTACTGGTGGCTACCTCTTGTGGGCGATTCTCACAATGAAGTGGACTTTTGACATTAAGCCAAACGATGTGTTTTGGTGTACTGCTGACATTGGTTGGGTAACAGGTCACTCTTACATCACTTATGGCCCTCTCGCAGTTGGCGCCACTGAGATTGTGTTTGAAGGCGTTCCTACATATCCAAATGCTGGCCGTTTCTGGGAAATGATCCAAAAACACAAAGCAACCATTTTCTACACAGCACCAACAGCAATTCGTTCATTGATCAAAGCATCAAGCAATGATCAAGCTGTGCATCCAAAGAGCTACGATTTGTCATCACTGCGTCTCTTGGGTTCAGTAGGCGAGCCAATCAATCCAGAAGCTTGGATGTGGTACTACGAGAATGTTGGTAACTCCAACTGCCCAATCGCCGACACTTTCTGGCAAACAGAAACTGGCGGTCACATGATTTCTCCATTGCCAGGTGCAACCCCAATGATTCCAGGTTCATGCACATTGCCATTGCCAGGTATTCAGGCAGCGATTGTTGACGAAGCTGGTGTTGATGTGCCTAACGGTCAAGGCGGTATCTTGGTTGTGAAGCGTCCATGGCCTTCGATGATTCGTACGATTTGGAATGACCCTGATCGTTTCGTGAAGTCTTATTTCCCAGAAGAGTTGGGTGGCACTTTGTATCTGGCAGGTGACGGCGCAATCCGTAACAAAGATACTGGCTACTTCACAATTACTGGCCGTATTGATGACGTGTTGAACGTTTCTGGTCACCGTATGGGAACCATGGAAATTGAGTCATGCTTGGTTGCTAACCCATTGGTTGCTGAAGCTGCGGTAGTAGGTCGCCCTGATGAATTAACTGGTGAAGCGATTTGCGTATTCGTAGTTCTCAAAGGCGGTCGCCCAACAGGCGAAGAAGCTAAGAAGCTCGCTACGGAATTACGTAACTGGGTTGGTAAAGAGATTGGCCCGATTGCTAAGCCTAAGGACGTTCGTTTCGGTGATAACTTGCCTAAGACCCGTTCTGGCAAGATCATGCGCCGTCTCTTGCGTGTGATTGCTAAAGGTGAAGAGGTTACTCAAGACACCTCAACCCTTGAAAATCCGCACATCTTGGACCAGCTCAAAGAGTCTCTGTAAGCCCCTAAACAAGCTTTTAGAGGAAACCCTTTCGGCAATCGTATAATCATCGATTCCGGAAGGGTGGATGAGCGGTTTAAGTCACACGCCTGGAAAGCGTGCGTAGGTTAATAGCCTACCGCGGGTTCGAATCCCGCCCCTTCCGCCAAGCAGTCAAGAAACCACCTTCGGGTGGTTTTTTATTGTCCCAAGAGCCAGTAATTATTATTAATTAAAGTATCATTTCGCAAAGGTATGCATACCCCAAAGTGCTGGACTCAACCAGCAAGAAATTACAGAAAAAATCCGGAGACTGCGATGTTCTTAAAAAAGATATTAATCGGAATGTTGGCAGCTTCATTTCTGACTTCACCTGCATTTGCACAGAGTACTGAGACAAAGCAAAAGAAGCCTAATATTGTTTACTTCTTAGTCGACAACACAGGATGGGGTTCATTTGGTGTGTATGGTGGAACCGTACCCACGCCGAATATTGATAAGTTAGCCAGTCAGGGTATTCGTTTTAATAATTACAACGTAGAGGCTCAGTGCACACCATCACGCTCGGCCATCATGACGGGTCGTCATCCTGTTCGATCAGGAACAACTTCAGTGCCTTGGCCTGGTCAAGGAAAAGCTGGGATGGCTCCTTGGGAATACACCATCGCTAAGTTGCTCTCTGATTCTGGTTATGCAACAGCGTTATATGGTAAGTGGCATCTTGGCGATACCCAGGGACGCCTTCCGAATGATCAAGGCTTTGATGAATGGTGGGGCATCCAAAATACTTGGTTTGAAGCCGGCTATACGCAATGGCCGCTCTTTAAAGAGAGCGGTCTTCCTGTGCCAATGGTTTGGGAAGGCAAAAAGGGGCAGAAATCTAAACCCGTTATGCCACTCGATCTCAAGATTCGCCCAATCATAGATGAGAAGTACATCATTCCTAAGACTGTTGATTACATCAAGAAAAATGCAGCAGCTGATAAACCATTCTTTGTGTATGTAGGGTATTCAGAAATGCATGAGCCACCCATGCCTAACCCAAACTTTTCACAAAAATCAACGAAACGCGGTGGAGTATTTGCAGACCTGATTGCTGAGATGGACTATCGTGTTGGCCAAGTAATGGATGCTGTTAAAGAGGCTGGCATCGAAGACAACACTATCTTTATTTTCAGTAGTGATAATGCTGGTGGTGGCGCCAGTCCTCAGATTGGCGGTGCTACCAATGGACCATTTCGTGGTGACTTTTTCAATACACCTTTTGAAGGGAGCATGAGAGTCCCCGCAATGATTCGCTGGCCAGGAAAAATCCCCTCAGGCGTCGTTACCGAGGAGATGTTTGCTGCGGTTGACTGGATGCCTACCATCGCCGGAATGGTTGACTCTTCCAACTTGGTGCCCAAGGATCGTCCAATTGATGGAATTGATGCCTCTAAATTCATGTTTGGTAAGAGCAAGTCTACGGGTCGAGACTATTACCCATTCTTTGGTATTGACGGTGAATTAATGTCAATCAAATGGAAGATCTATAAAACTATTTACAGGTATGCGCAGTCTCCTATATCCATACAACAGCCATTTGTAACGGCGCAGATTCCGATGATTTATGACTTGAGTAGTGACCCGCATGAAGATAACAATCTCATGTATACGGATCTCACCTTAGGTTGGGTTTACGCCATGAATTTCAAGTGGATTGATGGCTATGAGAAGAGTGTTAAAGAGTACCCAAATATCAAAGTAGGTGAGGACTTCAAGGGTTACCCTAAAAAGCAAGCATCCAATTAACTTGAATTTAAATTAAAGAGTTCCGCAATGTTATTCAAACGCATTCTGATCGGGGTTTTGTCTGCTGCGATGGTTGTACCAGCAGCATTTGCACAATCTACTTCAGCACCAAATCAAAAGAAACCCAATGTGGTTTTCATACTGGCGGATAACGTTGGTTATGGCGACTTAGGTTCTTATGGTGGCGGTGAATTACGTGGTGCACCGACGCCACGTGCTGATGAATTGGCAAAAAGTGGATTGCGCCTTACGCAATATTTGGTTGAGCCTGCTTGCACGCCATCACGCGCTGCGTTGATGACTGGGCAATATTCAATTCGCAATGGTTTGTCGCTCGTTGCTGAGCCAGGAACACCAAATACCTTGTCATCCAAAGCCTATACCATGGGGCAGTTGTTTAAAGACGCAGGTTATTCAACTGCCATTTTCGGTAAGTGGCACTTAGGTGGAGCGCCCCAAAGTTTGCCTGGCGCTCACGGCTTTGATCAGTATTACGGAATTCCACCCGATACTTCTTGGGATTCTGCTGCCTATGTGCAAATGGCAATGCAAACGCACTCGTTTGGAAATGTTCCTGAAAAAGTTCTTTATGACAAAGGCCCTTGGATTAATCAGCAAAAGGGCAATGGTCCGCTAGAGCGCGTGAAGCCCTACACCATGGCGGTGCGTGCTGAGATTGACAATGAGATTACTGACAAGTCGATTGCATTTATTAAGCAACAGAATGCAGCAGGTAAACCTTTCTTCTTGTATCTGCCATTTTCAATGGGTCATTCACCGAATCTTCCGTCAAAACAGTTTGCTGGTAAGTCACGAATCGGACAATATGGCGACAAAATGATGGAAGGGGACTATCACGTTGGTCAAGTGATGGACGCCCTAAAGGAAATGAATATTGAAGACAACACGATTCTCGTATTTGCTTCTGATAATGGCGGCACCGGTCAGTACTTTATGAATTGGGATCGCTTGGGTCTTGGTGCTCCTGATATGGGATCCAATGGGCCATTTAGAGGTGATCTAGGTGAACCAACCGAGGGTGCGGTACGCACCTTCTGCATTATTCGTTGGCCTGGACACATTGCCCCAGGAAGCACCTCGTACGCAATGTTTTCAACAATGGACTTTATACCAACTTTTGCATCCATTTTGGGTGTGAAGCTTCCAACTGATCGAGCTATAGACGGAGTCAATCAGTTGCCCGTCCTCAAGGGCGAAAGCACGAAGGGTAATCGCGAATCTTTATTAACGTTTATCGGCCCTGATTTAGTTGCCGGTCGATGGAAGCAGTGGAGATATTATTTTAAGGATATGGCTCGCACGGGCACCGGTCAGCAGATGGTTGGTGGTATTTATGCCAATGCTGCACCCATGTATTACCCAAAGTTTTACAACATTGAAATGGATCCTCATGAAGATTTACAGATGACCAACTATGGTTGGACAGCTGAGCCAATCTTCCAGGTGATTCAGGAATACTTGGCGTCTGTTAAGAAGTTTCCAAATCCACCGCCTTCTAATGTGACTAATTTTTCTCAGCCCCTAGGGAGATGACTTTCTGGCTCCCAATAAGCTAGGAGGCCATTAAAAATAGAATGAGAATTTTTAGCGGAGCCCGGTATCAGATTGCCGGGCCTTTTTTTCTTCTAACGATTTCCCTGTTTTCTTCAGGCGCTTATGCCGATGAGGGTGGCGTTCCATTTTGGCTCTCTGGCCAATATGCCAGTATGGCGGCAGTCCCTATGGCAACAGGATGGTCGTTGGTCGCGATGCCATATTCCTACAGCGGTAGTGCTGACAAATCAAAAACATTTCAGCGCGGCCAAAGTCTTAATGCTGGTTTGAGTGCGCGCGAGTCATTTGTATTGATGCAGTTAGGATATGTAGCTGAAGAAAAAATCCTTGGTGCTCAACCCTATATTGGAATTGGATGGGGGCCTGGCACAAATACCACGACAGCATCAGTGAGTGTTACCAATCCAAGCGTGCAATTTAATCGGGCCAATACCAGTAATGGAGGCACGGATATATACCCACTTGCCAGCCTAACTTGGAGCGCCGGAAATAATAATTACAAAACTTATATAACTGGCGACATACCAGTTGGAACCTACAGCTCAACAAGCCTATCTAGTATAGGTATCGGGCATACAGCCATGGATGCTGGCGGCGGTTATACCTACTTAAACAATACAACTGGCTTTGAATTCTCTGGCATCGTTGGTGCTACTTATAATTGGCAAAACAACCAAACCAATTATAAGAATGGGATTGACTCGCACTTGGATTGGTCGATTTCTCAATTTGTTTCGCAAAGTTGGCAGATAGGTATTGCGGGTTATGTTTACTATCAGCTGACCGCAGATTCTGGCATTGGCGATAATGTGGGTGCGTTTAAGTCTCGCGTTGCCGCTGTTGGCCCTCAAATAGGCTATCTATTCAAAATGAATGGCAATGATGCATATATTAATTTGCGAGCTTATAAAGAGTATTGGGCACAGAATCGGGTAGAGGGGTATGCGGCCATTGCAACGATCAGCCTCCCGCTGGGAAAATAATTTAATGAAGAAGCTTAAGCGCTTATTTCTCTATGTGTTGATATTGCTTTCAGTAGTAATTGGCGCATATCTGCTTTGGAGTCATTTTTCGTCAAAGCCTCAAACTGAAGTTGTTGTAATCCGTTTGGGTGATGGTGTTAATGGCCCAAAGGGTATGGCATGGATACCTGGTGGCGAATTCCTTATGGGGAGTGATCATAAGAAAGCGCAGGCCAATGAGAGGCCAGCGCATAAAGTAAAGGTGTCTGGATTTTGGATGGATACCACGCACGTTACGAATGATCAGTTCGCACAGTTTGTAAAAGCAACTGCTTACAAAACTACCGCAGAGCAAGTTCCCGATTGGGAGACTATCAAAGTGCAACTGCCCCCCGGTACTCCTGAGCCACCAGCCTCTATTTTTGTTCCGGGCGCGATGGTTTTTGTTGGCACACAAGCAAAAGTAAACCTCAATGATTATTCGCAATGGTGGGCTTATGTTCCTGGAGCAAGCTGGCGTCATCCCACTGGTCCTCAGAGCAATATTGATGGCAAGGGCAATCATCCCGTGGTGCAAGTAAGTTATGAGGATACCTTGGCTTATGCCAAGTGGGCTGGCAAAAGATTGCCTACCGAGGCGGAGTGGGAGTTTGCTGCGCGAGGGGGTCTAAACCAGGCTACTTATGTTTGGGGTGATCAGCTAGAGCAAGAGGGAAAACTGCCGGCTAATATTTGGGATGTAAAGAAGCAAGCCTTCCCGGTCATCAGTCCTAAAGCTGGCGGCGCAATAGGTACTAGTTCCGTTGGAACCTATCCTCAAAATGGTTATGGCTTATTTGATATGACAGGTAATGCCTGGCAGTGGGTTGCTGATTGGTATCGTGCTGATTATTTTGCAATTCAAACCAAAGAATATGGCAATAGCGCGATCAATAATCCTCAAGGACCTACGAGTTCTTATGACCCAGACGATTATGGCGTTCCACCCAATGCCCCTAAGCGAGTCATTCGTGGAGGATCATTTTTATGTAACGAAGATTATTGTCAATCCTATCGACCCAGCGCTCGCCGCGGAGCAGATCGCTACAGTCCAATGTCTCATTTAGGATTTCGTTTGGTTAAGGATGCCGGACAATAGGTTGGATTTTCCTGGGGGGCTGACATAGCACCCCTTGATATTTTGCAAGTGGATTACTGAATCAATAGCGCTAAATTAGAAATGGAGAAAATATGATTTTCACAATGTTATTAATGGATCGCGCCGGAACTGCAGACTTGCGCGTACAAGTTCGACCTGAGCATCGCGCCTATTTGGCAAAAATGGCTGATCGCATGGCTTTTGCTGGGCCGCTTACCTCAGAGGATGGGCAAACCACTCTGGGAAGTTTGATTGCAATCGACTTTCCAAGCAGGGCGGATGTTGATGCATGGTTAAAGGATGAGCCTTACACCAAGGCCGGTGTTTATGAAAAGCCGATTATTAACGTCTTCAACAATATGTGGACTCAAAAGGCCGGCTTTCCGCCGGTACAATAATTTGTTGTAACTATCTTGTCGAATTGAGTCGGTAGGGGTTAAAACAGTTGAGCGGGGAAGCAGGGCATTCCCCTCGATATTGCAACCAGAATCAAGTAGACTTGAGGTCATGAATTCAACAAAAATGCGCATTTTCTCTATCCTCACAATCCTTTCTGCCCTCGGTTTAACAGGCTGCGGCTCAATTGAATCAGCCGCTCAAGAAGACTGCACCTCAATAGGCTGGCAAATTGGTAGCAAGGGTTACCAGGATTGCTACAAAGCTAGGCTTTACGAGCGCAAGTTGGATTACTCACTTCCGCCTGGCGACAGACCATCTCCATCCCTTCTATAACTAGGGTAAACCCTTAATTCAAGTCCTTGAGCGCCGTCAAGGACTTGGGGTGTTAAATAACCCAAAATAAAGCGTTATTTTGCGTATTGCTGGTCAGCTAAGCCATTGGCTTGGCAGGACTTTTGGTGGGCAAGATGGGTAAAGCTCTGCATTCGTGCAAAGCAATAAATATAAAAATTAGAGACTACAAAATATGAATCATCCAAAGCCTTCTGGAGAAGTCAAAGCGGTTGCTGTAGCAACGGCAGATGATTTGAGGGAAACCATTCGTCGCAAGAGTAAGTTGAAGGGGCGTCAAGCTGACGATACTTCTGTTGCAGAAGTACGCAAACTGATTGGTGACGCACCACATCGCAGAGACTTGCTCATTGAGAATCTTCATAAGCTCAACGATGAATATCGCGCTTTGCATGATCGTCATTTAGTTGCCTTGGCAAAAGAAATGAATTTACCAATGGCAGAGGTATATGAAGTTGCTACTTTCTATCATCACTTTGAAGTGGTGCGTGGAAATGATCCAGTAGCCGATATTACTATTCGTGTTTGCGATGGTATTGCCTGCGAATTGGCTGGTGCGCAAAATCTATTAGCAAAATTACCAAGCATCTTGGGTAATTCCAATATTAAAGTCATTGCAGCCCCATGTGTTGGTCGTTGCGAGCAAGCTCCTGTAGCGGTAGTACATCAATACCCAGTGTTGTTTGCTACAACCGATAAAGTCTCGGCTGCTGTCAAAAATAAGTTGACCACGCAGCCGATGGCTAAAGATGATGCTGTGTTTGAACCTGCTGCTTTAGCAGAGCAGGGTGTGTCGCCTCAAGGTGAGATGCAAGCGGTATCTCCTGACTATGTAGGTTACGAGTCTTACCGCGCACAAGGTGGCTATGCTTTAGCGAAAGAAATTCACGAAGGCAAAAAAGATGCGGAGAGCATCATTAAGGCCATGGAAAATTCTGGCCTGCGCGGATTAGGTGGCGCAGGATTTCCGGCGGGTCGCAAATGGCGCATTGTGAAAGATCAAGTTGCTCCTAAGTTAATGGCTGTGAACATTGATGAAGGTGAGCCAGGAACATTTAAAGATCGTACTTATTTAGAACGCGATCCTCATCGTTTCTTAGAGGGCTTATTGATTGCCGCCAATGTAGTCGGTATTGATGCTTGCTATATCTACTTGCGTGATGAATACCATGGCTGTAGAGAATTGCTTGAAGTTGAGTTGGCAAAACTCCAAGCCAATCCCCCATTCAAATTACCTACGATTGAATTGCGTCGTGGTGCAGGTGCCTATATCTGCGGTGAAGAGTCTGCGATGATTGAGAGTATTGAAGGCAAACGTGGTGAGCCACGTATGCGTCCTCCATACATTGCACAAGTTGGTCTGTTTGGTAGACCAACGCTCGAACACAACTTTGAAACCTTGTACTGGGTGCGCGACATTGTTCAGCGCGGACCGGAGTGGTTTAGCTCTTTCGGTCGCCATGATCGCAAGGGCTTGCGTAGCTTTAGCGTGAGCGGCCGTGTGAAAAAGCCTGGCGTGAAATTGGCTCCTGCCGGCATCACGATTCAAGAGTTGATTGATGAATACTGTGGTGGCATGCAAGATGGTCACAAGTTCTACGGCTATTTACCGGGTGGAGCATCAGGCGGCATCTTGCCGGCAACCATGAATGACATTCCACTTGACTTTGATACCTTGCAGCCCTACGGCTGTTTCATTGGTTCTGCTGCAGTGATGGTATTTAGTGATAAAGACAAAGCGCGCGATATGGCTCTGAATGTCATGCACTTCTTTGAGCATGAGAGCTGTGGCCAATGCACCCCTTGCCGTGTGGGTACAGGTAAAGCAGCCAAACTGATGCAAGCCAAATCATGGGATCAAGAAACCTTAGAAGACTTAGCCACAGTGATGGTGGATGCTTCTATTTGTGGTCTAGGTCAAGCTGCACCAAACCCCATACGTTGTATTCATAAATATTTCCCAGAAGAAGTGAAATAACCCACTTATAAATAACAGGGAATAACGAGACAAACATGAACGCACCAACAAATCCTAAAGAGCTTGAATTGCAAACCGTTGAGTTCAAGCTAGACGGCAAGACCATCGTTTCCTACGAAGGCGAAACGATCCTGAAAGCTGCTAAACGTCACGGCATTGATATTCCTCATCTGTGCTTTAAAGATGGCTACCGTCCAGACGGTAATTGCCGAGCATGCGTGGTAGAAATTAATGGTGAGCGTACTTTAGCGCCAAGCTGCTGCAGAAGTGCAACGCCTGGTATGGAAGTAAAGGCTAATAGCGAACGCGCGATCAAGAGTCAGAAATTGGTTCTGGAGATGTTGTTGTCAGACATGCCGGATGAAGGATTTAAGTGGGTTGGAGACAGCAAGGAAGAAGAGCAAAAAAATCAACATGGCGAACTCAGCACCTGGGCAGCACGCATGGATGTCACGGTTCGACCAGAGCTCAAAGCATTAAGACGTGAGAAGGTAAGTAGCGATATTTCGCATCCGGCGATGGCAGTCAATTTAGATGCCTGTATTCAATGTAACCGCTGTGTGCGTGCTTGTCGTGAAGAGCAGGTCAATGACGTGATTGGCTATGCAATGCGTGGCGCTCACAGTGAAATTGTTTTCGATTTAAATGATCCAATGGGCGATAGTACCTGCGTCGCTTGTGGCGAGTGCGTACAAGCATGTCCCACAGGCGCACTAATGCCTAAGGGATTAATTGGTTCGCAAGCAGTTGATCGTAAGGTGGATTCTGTTTGTCCATTTTGCGGTGTGGGTTGTCAAATTACTTACAACGTTAAAGACGAAAAAATTGTCAGCGTCGAAGGACGCGATGGCCCAGCTAATCACAATCGTCTTTGCGTTAAAGGTCGTTTTGGGATGGATTACATTCACAATCCACAACGCCTGACAAAGCCGCTTATTCGTAAGACGGGTGTCGCTAAGGATGAGTCCATCTTAGAGGGTAAACAAGATTGGTCTGATATTTTCCGTGAAGCGACCTGGGAAGAAGCCCTTGAGTTTGCTGCTGGCGGTCTCAAGAAGCTTAAAGATCAACATGGCTTAAAAGTATTAGCTGGCTTTGGTTCTGCAAAAGGCAGCAACGAAGAGGCCTATCTATTCCAGAAGTTGGTTCGAACTGGCTTTGGTAGCAATAACGTTGACCACTGCACACGTCTTTGTCACGCATCGTCAGTTGCTGCGCTTTTAGAGGGCGTAGGCTCAGGCGCTGTAAGTAATCAAGTGAACGATGTTGAGCATTCCAGCTTGATTTTTTTGATTGGCTCCAATCCAACCGCGAACCATCCGGTTGCGGCCACTTGGTTTAAGAATGCCGCTAAACGCGGCGCCAAAATCGTATTGTGTGATCCACGTGCAACAGAAATTAGTAAGCATGCCTGGCGTACGATGCAGTTCAAGCCAGACACTGACGTGGCGATGCTCAATGCCATGATCTATACGATTATTGAAGAGGGCTTGGTTGATAAAGACTTCGTCCAAAATCGTGCCAACAATTTTGCGGCTCTAAAAGAAAATATCAAAGGCTACAGCCCAGAGGCGATGGGACCTATCTGTGGAATTCCATCAGAAACACTGCGTGAAGTGGCTAGAGAGTTTGCAACTACCAAGTCAGCAATGATTTTGTGGGGCATGGGAGTCAGCCAGCACGTACACGGTACAGATAATGCACGCTGCTTAATTGCTTTAGTAAGTATCACCGGTCAAATTGGTAAGCCTGGTTCTGGTTTGCATCCATTGCGTGGTCAAAATAACGTGCAGGGCGCCAGTGATGCCGGCTTGATTCCGATGATGTTCCCGAACTATCAACGTGTTGATAATCCAGAAGCGCATGCTTGGTTTGAGAAGTTTTGGGGTACACCATTAGATAAAAAGCCTGGCTACACCGTAGTTGAGATCATGCATAAGATCACTGCGCCTGATAGTGATCCAGACAAGATTCGCGGTATGTATGTCGAAGGTGAAAACCCTGCGATGAGTGACCCGGACTTGAATCATGCACGTCATGCATTGGCATCTTTAGAGCATTTGGTTGTGCAAGATATTTTCATGACAGAAACGGCACTTTTAGCCGACGTAGTATTGCCAGCAAGTGCATGGCCTGAAAAGGTAGGTACGGCAAGCAATACCGACCGTATGGTGCAAATGGGCAAGAAAGCTATCAATCCTCCTGGCGATGCAAAGCCGGACTTGTGGATCATTCAAGAGATTGCTAAAGGCATGGGCTTGAATTGGAACTACCAAGGCCCTGATGCCGGTGTTGCTGAAGTCTATGACGAGATGCGCCAAGCTATGCATGGTGCTATCAATGGTATTACTTGGGAGCGGCTGGAAAAAGAGTCTAGCGTGACTTATCCATGCTTATCAGCTGAAGATCCAGGTCGTCCGATTGTGTTTGATGATCAATTTGCTACAGCAGATGGCAAGGTGAAGTTGGTTCCAGCAGACATCATTCCGGCAAATGAGCGCCCAGATGCTGAATACCCATTTGTATTGATCACAGGTCGTCAGTTAGAGCATTGGCATACCGGCAGCATGACTCGTCGCGCCACTGTGCTAGATGCAATTGAGCCTATGGCTACCGTATCTATGAATGGTGAAGATATGACTCAATTAGGTGTATCTGCTGGTGATGTGATTACTGTTCAGTCTCGTCGTGGTGAAGTAGGAATTCACGTGAGAAGAGATGACGGCACACCAAGAGGTGTGATCTTCATTCCGTTTGCATACTATGAGGCTGCAGCTAACCTTATTACAAATCCTGCCCTAGATCCATTTGGCAAGATTCCAGAGTTTAAGTATTGCGCAGTGAAATTAGCAAAAGGCGGCCAGGCTTCTGCATTGATGGGATATGGCACTAACGATCCCAAACTCAATCCGGCGGCTATTGTTTAATATGACCCCTGTGTGTAAATGAGTCTAGTAGTCATTAAGCTTGGAATAGTCTCTTCTAACCCCGTCTTTATGGCGGGGTTTTTATTTGTGGCTTGATTCCTTTGGTTGATGTAGATACAATGTATATACATCTTGAAAGGGGCTTATATGCAAACAATCATTAAGAAATGGGGTAACAGCCCGGCTTTACGTTTAAATGCTGCGGTAATGAAGTCTGCCCAATTGAATATTGATCAACTGGTCTCTGTAAAAGTTCAAAAAGGTCGTATCGTGATTGAGCCTATGGTCAAGCAGGAGTATCCACTCGAAGAATTGTTGGCTGGTATTACCGCTAAGAATCTACATAGCGAAGCAGACTTTGGCGGTCCTGTGGGTAAAGAGCTTCTTTAATGGTGAGAGCTTATGTGCCGGATGCTGGTGATGTTGTATGGCTGGAGTTTGATCCTCAGGCCGGAAGAGAGCAAGCGGGTCGTCGACCTGCTGTCGTATTGACGCCAGAGATCTATAATAAAAAAACTAATCTTATGATTTGCTGCCCATTAACAACCCAGATTAAAGGTTATCCCTTTGAGGTGTTGGTTGAAATAGATGGGATTGAATCTGCAATCTTATCTGATCAGGTTAAGTCCTTGGATTGGAAAATAAGAAAAGCAAAATACAAAAATAAAGTGAGCTCGGTGATCCTCGGCGAAGTAAAAGCTAAGGCAAAGTCTTTGCTTTCTATTGCGTAGATGTCTGCTGCACTATGTTAGAGAGTAATTTATGTATATATGTGAGGACCATGGCCTCGGAGCAAGGTTATTCAGAAGAAGATCAAACGCAATTCTTGGTTAGATTAGAGCGCGCTTGCATAGATAATCCTGATCTTCCACCTACTTTTGTGGCTAACTGTTTAATGTCTCTTTCTGAGACTAGGTTAGATGAGACGCCTCCTTTTGCGCCACGTAATTCAGGAATTCAAGCGTGACCCATTTTTCTAATGCCAGTTAGAATAAGACCTCCATGGCCAGTTCAAAACCCTCCTCAAACACCAGCGATAAGGCAGAGCTACCTGTCCTCATTATTGGGGCTGGGTTAGCAGGTTTAACCGTCGCATTGCATATGGCCGAGTCTCAGCCAGTGATCCTGATGGCAAAGCGTGGTTTAGGCGAAGCGGCAACGGCTTGGGCCCAAGGTGGGATTGTTGGGGTTGTTGATAAAGAGCATGACAGCATTGATTCGCACGTAGCCGATACCTTAGATGCCGGCGCAGGTCTCGTGGTTGAATCGACTGCACGATATATCGCGGAAGAGAGTGTTGAAGCCATTCGTTGGTTAGTAGAGCAGGGAGTCCCATTCACAACCGATGAATCTGGCCCAATGGGCTTACATTTAACTCGCGAAGGTGGCCATAGTCACCGTCGCATTGCGCATGCTGCCGATGCTACTGGTAAAGCCATTCATGAAGTACTTTTGGATAAAGCTAAGGCACACAAAAATATTCAGATCTTGGAGCATTGGATTGCGCTTGATCTCATTACCAATCGACAACTGGATGCTAAGACACAGCGTAGCAAGCCCAATCGTTGTTATGGTGTTTACGCACTCGACATTAAAAATAATCGAGTAGAAACCATTGAAGCAAAGTCAGTTGTGTTGGCTACAGGCGGTGTAGGCAAGGTCTATCGCTACACCAGCAATCCTGATACTGCCACTGGTGACGGTATTGCTATGGCCTGGCGCGCAGGCTGTCGCGTAGGCAATATGGAATTTATTCAATTTCATCCGACATGCTTGTATCACCCGAGTGATCGCACTTTCTTGATTACAGAAGCGATGCGCGGTGAGGGCGGTTTATTAAAGTTGCCTGATGGCACCCGTTTCATGCCGGATCATGATGAGCGTGACGAGCTGGCGCCAAGAGATATTGTTGCCCGTGCGATTGACTTTGAAATGAAGAAGCACGGTCTAGATTACGTTCATCTAGATGCAACCCACTTAGGTGAGGTATTCATAAAAGAACATTTTCCGATGATTTATGCGCGCTGCTTAAGTCTTGGTTTGGATATCACCAAAGAGCCAATTCCAGTGGTTCCCGCGGCACATTACACCTGTGGTGGCGTAGTGACTGATCTTAAGGGTCGCACTGATTTACCAGGACTCTATGCAGTAGGAGAAGCAACGTACACCGGCTTACATGGTGCTAATCGTTTAGCAAGCAACTCCTTGTTGGAATGCGTTGTTATTGGCAAAGCTGCCGCAGAAGACATCTCTAACCTGAAGACTCCAGCAATGCCGAACTTGCCTCTATGGGATGAGAGCCAAGTTGAGGATGCTGACGAGCAGGTAGTGATTGCTCATAACTGGGACGAATTGCGCTCATTGATGTGGAACTATGTCGGCATTGTGAGAACAAATCGACGTCTAGAGAGGGCGCTACATCGTATAAAGTTACTTCGTTATGAGGTACAAGAGTATTACGCGAACTTTAAGGTGACGCGTGACTTAATTGAGCTGCGCAATCTTCTAGAGTGTGCAGAACTCATTGTGCGTTCAGCCTTGATGCGCCGCGAAAGCCGCGGCCTCCATTACAGTCGCGACTATCCGGGCACTTGGGCCGTCTCATACCCAACCATTCTCACCCCACAGGTAGAAGGCGCAGAGGGCGATTCAGCCCCTTAAAACCTTTACCAAACTCTATAAAACAGCATTGTTTGGTGATAAGCTAGCCCAATCTTAAGAGGAATTTCATGGCCAGCTTTAAAGAGGATATCTACGAACATATCTCTGCGGTATATCAAACTGCTGCAGATGAAATTAAGAATGGCCTAAGCTTCATTAAAGAGGTATGGCCGCTGATCTTTTTATTGCTTATTGCACTCAGTATTCTTATTTGGTTTGCTAAACCTGCGCCACCCAATAAAGTATTGATGGCTACAGGTACAGGCGGATCCTACAAAATCTTGGGCGAAAAATATAAAGCCTATTTTGAAAGAAAAGGCATTGAGCTCAAGCTGGTAGAGACTAATGGCTCCAAAGAAAATCTACATCATCTAATCGATCGCAAAGACCCTATACAGGCGGCTTTTGTGCAAGGTGGCATGATAAGCGTAGACAATCTATCGGGTGTTCAATCCTTAGGTAGCATTGACTATGAGCCCCTATGGATTTTTTACCGTAAAAATACATTCAATGAAAGTGCGCATGTTTCGGACCGAGATATTGCTAAGCTTAGAATCAATATTGGCGCAATTGGAAGCGGTACCCATGCTCAAGCTGTATGCATTCTGATGCAAAATCACCTAAACCCTAATGCCTCTAATTTATCGAGCATGAGTAATGCCGATGCTGTTAATGCCATTGAGCAGGGCAAAATCGACGCCGTATTTTTAGTTGACGGCTATGAATCGCCTAACGTACAAAGACTGATTAGTAATCCTAATATTCGTTTGGTTACGTTTAGCCGAGCTGATGCCTATACCCGTTTATTGCCATATTTTGAAGAGTTAACAGTGCCTATGGGCGGCTTTGACCTCGGAAAAAATAATCCAAACCATCCCATTCAGCTCATTTCCACTACGACGAATCTCTTGATTGATGATCGTTTGCATCCGGCGATTCAGGTCCTATTTCTAGAGGCTGCAACTGAAATCAATGGTGCAAAATCATATTTTTCAAAAGCCGGTCAGTTCCCCGTCTATTTGAATAGCGAGGCTCCACTAAGCAATGAGGCAAAATTTTTCTATGAAAAGGGTACTCCGACCTTGATGAAGTATTTGCCATTTTGGTTGGCAGAGTTTTTGGAGCGCATGTTTTTTCTTTTATTGCCTTTTGCTGCTTTTGCTTATCCGATCATTAAATCGATCCCAAGCTATAGAACGAATTTGGCCAAGAAACAAATTAATTCAATATATAAAGAGCTGGATAAATTTGAGCAAAACACAATTAAGACATTCGATCCAAATCGTCGTGGCGAATACATTGAGGTCCTTAACGAGATGGAGCGTAGGGTCCTTAGCTCTAAAGCTGCCAAGCTAGCCACTGCTGATTGCTATAGCCTCAGAAACAATATTGAATTTATTCGCAATGCCCTAGAGAAGCAGGTCATTTATAAGGGTAGGTGAAGCTAAGTAATTTAGCTCAAGATCCTCATCGAAAAATCAACTGCATTCACATCCTTTGTTAACTTGCCAAGAGAGATGCGGTCTACGCCAGTGCTAGCAATGGCACGCATTTGATCTAGGTTGATGCCACCAGAGGCCTCTAATAAAGCCCGTCCGGCGGTGATTGCAACCGCTTGCTTCATTTGATCGGTATTGAAGTTGTCAATCAAGATACTCTTTGCGCCTGCAGCCAAAGCTTCTTCGAGTTCAGTAAAGTTTTCTACTTCAATCTGAATATCTACGCCTGCATTAAGTGCTTGAGCATTCTTAAGAGCTGCAGTCACGCTACCAGCTGCAGCAATGTGATTCTCTTTAATAAGGATTCCATGCCAGAGTGCTAAACGTTGATTCTTACCGCCACCAACGAGTACTGCATATTTTTGAGCCTGGCGTAATCCTGGAATTGTCTTACGAGTATCTAAAGCGGCACAGCCACTGGGATTGGGGCTGGCACCAGCAATCGCATCAACGTGTTGACGGGTAATGCTGGCCGTCCAAGAAAGGGTTTGTAAAAAATTAATACAGGTACGCTCAGCAGAGAGTAGGGCCTGAGAGTCGGCCTCAATATCGCAAACCTTGGTGTCGGGCCTCATTAAATCGCTCTCTAGGTAATGCCAAGTAACTTTCGCATTGGGATCGAGCTTCTTGAGTGTTCCCTCAAACCAGTCAACACCACACAAAACGGCTTCTTGACGAACGATTAACTGCGCATGAACAGGTTTGCTTGGAACGAGTTTGGCAGTCCAGTCACCAGTTCCGATATCCTCCATAAGTGCGTCATGAATGTTGCGTTGGCGGGCTTGCTCTAAAGACTCGTTGTACTCAAACATGTAAATTCAATCTCAAATAAGTAACTCAATTAAGCTGCGCCAATATTCTTCACAAAACCATGCTGCGCCTTAGCCAACAGGTCAGGGTGATTCTTCGTGAAATCGAGCATGCGCTCAATACAACCTAAAGCTTCAACACGAATTTGCTCTTCAATGAAGATTTCACTAGAGGCATTCTCGAGACAGTCTAAGATGCCTTGCAAACCATTCATAGCCATCCAGGGACAGTGAGCGCAGCTCTTACAAGTTGCACTATTACCAGCGGTAGGAGCTTCAATCAGTTTCTTATGGGGAGCTAGTTGACGCATGCGATGCAATATGCCGTTATCCGTTGCAACAATATATTCGCTAGCAGTGCCTTCTACTACCGCCTTAATCATGGCTGAGGTCGAGCCTACGACGTCTGCCAGGTCAACTACTGCTTGTGGCGATTCAGGGTGAACCAAAATCATGGCATTTGGGTGGGCTGCTTTGAGCATTTCGAGCTCCACCGCCTTAAATTCATCATGAACAATGCATGCGCCATTCCAGAGGAGCATATCTGCACCAGTTTGATCTTGTATATAGCGACCTAGGTGACGATCAGGTGCCCAGAGAATCTTTTTACCCTCTAACTTCAGTTGGTGAACGATGGCCAAAGCGCAGGAGCTCGTTACCATCCAGTCGGCCTGTGCTTTGACGGCAGCACTTGTATTGGCATAAACAACCACGACACGATCAGGATGCAAAGCCCGAAATTTAGCAAAGTCAGCGGCATCACAACCTAGATCCAGAGAGCAGGTTGCATCCAAGTCTGGCATGAACACGCGCTTTTCAGGGCTCAGAATCTTGGCGGATTCACCCATAAAGCGCACGCCCGCTACTACTAAGTTCTTGGCAGGGTGATTCTTGCCAAACCGAGCCATTTCTAGAGAGTCTGCAACATAACCACCAGTTTCTATGGCCAAGTCTTGAATGTCACTATCTACGTAATAGTGGGCAACTAAGGTGGCGTCTTTTTCAACTAAGAGCTTTTTAATGTGAGCAATGACAGCTGCTTTTTCATCGCCGTGCAGTTGAGGGGGTGTCTTAGCCCAGGCTTGGGCAGTGCATGTTGCTCCAGCAGCATTTTGCTGTGGGTAATCAAAGGCAATTGGGGTGCTGACAGTTGAATTCATACGAAATCTTAACCTGTCTGCTCAGTTTTCTCTCAAACTCTTATTTCGAGGTAATTTCGCATAAAATTTGGGGGTGAAAAAACATCTTCTTTCGCTATCCGTTCTGTCGCTTGTAGTGGCATCCCATTGGGCAAAGGCGGCCGAAAATAGCAGATTAAACAGGGTATCAAAAGCTATGATATCTTTGGCGCCCCCTGTTGCACGTCATTAATAATGCCTTTGTTGGAGAGTCGATTATGCACAACCCTAAATATATAGTTTTACTTTGATAATGAAGTGCGGTGTGTGTAAAGCGGTAGCATTCTTCCTGAGCGCCTTACTTTTTGCCTGTTCAACTGCAAATAAAAAACCCCTAAATGTACAAGTCCCCAACGATGTTTGGTGGCGAAGCGCTAGCACCTCTAAGTCAGCAAGTTCATCTGAAAAAAATCTCGCCACTGTTCGCCAGAATATGCAGAAGGTAGTGCCATTCCAATTTACGGTTGGCTTAGCTGATTCTAGCGATATTAATGCTTATGCTGATTTGCAAGGCAATCAGAGATACATCATCTTTACAACGGGATTTATTAACCAATTTGGCGGCGATCCAGATGTCCTAGCTTCAGTCATGGGTCATGAGTTGGCCCATCACCAGCTCGGTCATACGCAGCCTGACTACGCTAAAAATCGCGATGCAGCGATTGATGCCGCTAGTCAAGCGCTGGGAATGGTCGCAAGTTATTTCATTCCCTTTAGCGGCTTAATTGTGGGCAATGCGGCTAAAGGTGCTGGCTTAACTTGGAGTCGCAACGATGAGCGTGCGGCTGACTTTCAAGGAATGCGATGGGCGGAGCAGGCCGGGTATTCAGCATGCGGTAGTTATCGCTTTGCTGCCAAGATGAATAGCTTAGGCGAGGGCGCTGCGATTACTTTTCTTTCTACTCACCCTGGCAATGGCGAGCGCATGGAAAACGCATCAAACTATGTTCAAGCTAATAGGGCCGCTCCTTGCGGTAGCGACCCTAACTTAGTACAGTCAAATACATCTAATAATTAAAAAGGCAACTTCGCATCCGGTTTAGCTGTTAGCAATGCAGTCCTAAATTCTGCCTGAATGCGTTTAATAGCTTCTTCACTATCCGCCTCAAAGCGCATCACAACTACTGGAGTGGTGTTGGATGGACGGGCTAAACCAAAGCCATCCGCATATTCAACGCGTACGCCATCAATCGTATTGATTTGCTCCGAAGTAGGGAACTTCGCATTGGCTTTGATCTTTTCCAGAATCGCAAATGGTTCACCTTCAGCGCAAGTGAGTTGCAATTCTGGGGTACAGATGGCATTTGGCAGGTCATTGAGCGTTTTATTAGGATCTTTTTCTTTGCTTAGAATCTCCAATAAACGTGCACCGGTATAGAGGCCATCATCAAATCCAAACCAACGGTCTTTAAAGAAGATGTGGCCACTCATCTCGCCAGCAAGTGGAGCGCCAGTTTCTTTAAGCTTGGCTTTTACTAAAGAGTGGCCTGTTTTCCACATCAAAGGCTCGCCACCATACTGCTTCACATAGGTTGCGAGATTGCGGGTGCATTTAACGTCATAAATAATCTGGCCGCCTGGATTTCTGCTGAGGACATCCTTGGCAAACAACATCATTTGACGGTCCGGGAAAATGACTTGGCCATCTTTGGTGACCACACCAAGTCGATCAGCATCACCATCAAAGGCGAGGCCTAATTCATTATCGGTAGTCTGCAAGTTCTTCATGAGATCTTGCAGATTTTCAATATGCGCAGGATCGGGGTGGTGATTGGGGAAGTGACCATCGACCTCACAAAAGAGTTCTTGTACTTCACAGCCCAAGGCTCTGAAGAGCTGGCCTGCAAAAGCACCGCCAACACCATTACCGCAATCCACTGCAATCTTCATTGGACGAGCTAGTTTCACATCGCCAACAATGAACTTGATGTACATCGGGAAAATATCAAATGTGCTGCGTGAGCCTTGGCCAGTTGCAAACTGCTTGGCTTCAATGCGTTTGCGCAATGCTTGGATCTGCTCGCCATAAATAGCCGCTGTACCCAAAACCATTTTGAAGCCGTTGTAATTCGGTGGGTTATGGCTACCCGTAATCATGATGCCGGACTTCGGCTTTTTGCCATCAATCGTGTGATTAGCCGCAAAATACACCATCGGCGTAGCCACCATACCCAGATCAATCACATTAATGCCAGTAGAGAGTAGGCCTTCAGTCAACGCTTCAATCAGGCTTGGGCCAGATAGACGGCCATCGCGACCGATCACGATATCGGTTTCGCCAAGCTCACGCATTTCTGTACCAAAAGCTTGGCCAATGAGTTTAGCTATAGATGGATCTAACGTCTCATCAATGATCCCGCGAATGTCATAAGCTTTAAAAATAGAAGGTGACAGTTGCATGTAAATCTTTCAGCTGAAAAATCAACGCCAATTAGGGTTGGTGATTAAAGGAATAAATAATAAAAAGATTAATGATTAAATAGATTGATGCGCGCCGCTGTGATGGCATCGATATTGCCATTGGCCTGAACTGGATTACCCTCCTTGAGGGCTGCCTCAATAGGCTTTGCCAATACCTTACCTAATTCCACGCCAGGTTGATCAAAGCTATTGATATTCCACAAAGCGCCCAGTGTTGTTGTGCGGCTCTCATATAAAGCCAACAGTGCGCCAAGATAAAAGGCGTTTAGCTTAGGCAGAATCAGTAAATTGCTAGGCCGTTTTCCTGGGTAGGTGTTGTTGGGGTTATCTGTTTTCTTGCCATTAGCCAAGGCCTGGGCTTGTGCTAAGCAATTCGATAGCAAAATACGATGATGCTCTTTGGCTTCGGGCAAATGACTCATCGGCTCACGAATCGCAATGAAGTCAATTGGAATAACTTCAGTACCCTGATGCAGGAGCTGGAAGTAAGAGTGCTGTGCATTGCTGCCTGAGCTGCCAAATACAACTGGACAAGAATATTTAACAGGCTTGCCATCGCGATCAACACTCTTGCCATTGCTTTCCATATCCAATTGCTGCAACCACTTCGGAAACCAATCTAAAGCGTCGGCATACGGAATAACTGCAAAGGATTTGATGTGATGTTTTTGTTGCTGATAGAGCAGGGTCAGCGCCATGATGACTGGCAGGTTTTCTTCTAGCGGTGCAGATTGATAGTGCTGGTCAATCGCTTGCGCACCAGATAAAAATTCTTTAAATGTGTCAAAGCCATACTGCAACGCAATTGGCAGACCTACAGCAGACCAGACGGAATAGCGTCCACCAACCCAATCCCAGAAAGGGAAAATATTCTCTTCTTTAACCCCGAATTCTTTCGCAGCAGGCACATTTGCTGTCACCGCAAAGAGGGTATTATTTATTTGACTCTCGGTGCGTCCGCTATCTTTAAGCCAACGTACTATAGCTTTAGCATTTTTAGTGGTTTCTAAAGTAGTAAATGACTTGGAAACAATAATGACGCGAGTGCTGTGTGGCAATGCACGCTGTTGTATGCGTGCTAATTCTGCGGTATCAATATTGGCCAAGAAATGCATACGCATCCCACGGCTCTCAATATCAGGAATATGAGCCAAAGCTTCGATTGCTAAGCGAGGGCCAAAATCTGAGCCGCCAATGCCGATATGAATGACATCAGTCACGCCGACCCATTTGTTGCATAAAGCTTCTATTCGGTGCCAAACCTCTGCAACATCTGGCATGACATCTTTGCCGTCCACTATAACTGGTGATTTATCAAGATTACGAAGTGCTGAATGTAGTGCTGGGCGATTCTCAGAGTTGTTGATATGTTTGCCGCCAAACAAGTCAGCAATAAATTGCTTTAAGTGAGCATTTTTGGCTTGCTGAAAGAGGGAAAGCCAACCAGCCTCATCAATTCCTTGGTAGGCGCTATCTAAAACGATGCCGTTGCTTTGATGGAGGTGTTGAGGGTTCTTATCAGCGGGTTTTAAGGACATCTATGAATTTTATCAATAACTAACCCTAAAAAATCCCAAAATCACCTTAAACCACTGAAAATGTTACGATTTCACCATGAATATAAGCAAAATTAGATGCAGGATCGGTTAAATGGACCGGGTTGACTGTGTTGTTATTGGGGCTGGAGTTATTGGTCTAGCTGTTGCCAGAGAAATGGCGCTACAAGGCCGCGAAACGATTTTGCTCGAGCGTGAAAGTGCTTTTGGCACGATCAGTAGCGCCCGCAACAGTGAGGTCATTCATGCAGGTATTTATTACCCCAAGGATTCTTTGAAGGCTAAATTGTGTGTTCAAGGTAATCGCATGCTCTATGAGTATTGCCGCACACATCATGTTGTCACTCAGCAGTACGGAAAATTGATCGTCGCCAGCGATGAGTCTCAGTTGGATGATTTGCAGGCAATCCTATACAAGGCACAGCAAAATCAAGTTCCAGATATCAAAATGATTGCTGCTGAGCAGGCTAAAGTAATGGAGCCTGAGCTCGATTGCGCTGCTGCAGTTCTCTCGGCATCAACCGGTATTGTTGATAGTCATGGATTGATGTTGTCCTTGCTTGGCGGCTTTGAGGATGCTGGCGGTATGATTGCCTATCAATCGCCATTGATCAGCGCTAAACCAATAGGGGCAAATGCCCAAGATGGATTCGAATTACAAATCGGCGGCGCAGATGGCATGAAGATCCAAACGAAGCTTCTGATCAATTGTGCGGGTATGAGCGCTCCAGCGATTGCAAAAAAGATTGAAGGATTAACTCAGGAAACAATTCCAAAAGCGTATTTTGCTAAAGGCAATTACTTTTCTCTATCTGGAAAATCACCATTCAAACATTTAATCTACCCAATTCCAGAACCAGGTGGATTAGGAGTGCATCTGACTCTAGATATGGGTGGCCAAGCCAAATTTGGACCTGATGTGGAATGGCTAGAAATCGATGAAGAAAATCAAATTGAGTACACAGTAAATCCAAAGCGGGGCGAGGGCTTCTACGAAGCAGTCAGAAAGTATTGGCCTGGTCTAAAAGACAACAGTCTGCAGCCGGATTATTCAGGCGTGAGGGCAAAAATTGTCCCTCCTAACGCACCTGCAGGGGACTTTTGCTTCGACACCCCAAAGGAGCATGGTCTAGAAGGACTCTTTAATCTATATGGCTTTGAGTCCCCTGGATTAACCTCAAGCCTAGCCATTGCCCAGTATTTGGAGGGGCAAATCAAAAGTTCTCTATAATCTAGGGCTTGAATCAACCTTGATTCACAAGAAGTCAAATCAAAGGAAGAGTGGCAGAGCGGTTGAATGCACCAGTCTTGAAAACTGGCGAGGATGAAAGTCCTCCGTGAGTTCGAATCTCACCTCTTCCGCCAAATTCCGCAAACCACCTTAGGGTGGTTTTTTTATGAGTTAGCCCGATAGCTTCAAATACGGGGATCCCTTGCAGTCGGCTAATAAATTAAAGCAACCAACTCAGGCGCACAAAAATATTTAATGATGCTCTGGTGAGTAAAAGGTAGGCTGGATAGACGATTGCATTGGCTGCACCTTGCCTAGCAAGATGTACCATAGACCCTATGAAGCTTATGCTCGCCCTATATTTCTTTATATTAGCCATCATCCAGATGGGCTTGCTCTTTGGTATCTATCACTACTACCGCTCCCAAAACTTAGCACGTCCGAATCTCTACTGGATGAGTTCGTTGACATTAAGTGTTATGGCTTTGGCGATTTTTGGTGGTGGCATTCTTACGATTGAAGATATTGCTAGGCCTGAATTTAATTTCACTATTGCTAACACATTTTTTTACGGCGCTGCAGTTTTGCAGGCTTTATTTTGCCAATCCTTAAATCGTGATGTTGGTAAGCCTGTAAAAATTTCACTGGTCGTATCCATTGCATTATTTTTAGTGATATTCGAGTGGTTGCGTAATGAGTCGACCTTCGAAATTCGCACAGCATTTATGTGTGTTTTGGCGGGCTTTTTTTATGCCTGGCAGATTTTTGAGGTGCGGATCAAACGAAAAACAGCCCCATCCAGTCAACTGATTTATATGCAGTACGCCAGTGTGGCCGAATTATTTTTTGCTACGGGACGGCTTGCTATTGTCATTGTTGGTTCTCTGTCGATCAGGCAGGTAGAGCAGATCCCACAGATTCTGATTTTGTTTACGATTGCGCAACTCGTGATGAATACGCTTTCATATATTGCAATTGGCAGCTATTGGGCCGAGCTGATTGCTTATTCGAACTACAAGTCGAGCCAAGAGAACCAAGAGATTAAAACCCTTCTAAAAGAGCGTGAGACCCTCATTGGCTCATTACTCAAAGTCAATAAAACTGCTAGTACTGGCGCTTTATCTGCTGCGATTGCGCATGAGTTAAACCAGCCCTTAGGTGCTTCAAGTCTCAATATTCAATTTCTACAGAAGAAGCTTTCTGAAGGGCAGTTAGATCCAATGCTTCAAAAAGAAATTTTGGATACCTTGTTGGCTGACAATCAGCGTGCCGCCGGAATCATACGATCATTGCGATCAATTTTTTCCGATGAGAAGGTCGACTCCACGAAGATCGATCTTGCCGAGTTGATTGAGGCTGTTCTTAGTATTGCCAAACCAGAAATCACTGCAAAATCAATTCAGATAGTCCTAAGTATCGAGCCCCACTTATTCATTCAAGCTAACCGCGGTGAAATTCAGCAGGTATTGCTAAACTTAATCAATAACGCAATTCAAGCATTAGTTACCTCATCACAACTTGCAAAGAAAATCACTATCGACGCACGCCATGTTGGAAGTGCTGTTTTGCTTTCGATTGCCGACAATGGTGACGGTATCCCTAAGGCATCTCAAGATCATTTATTCGAACTTCTAACTAGTACCAAATCGTCTGGAATGGGTCTGGGTCTATGGCTTTGTAAGCATATCGTCACGCGTCATGGCGGCTCTATTGGTTTCGAGCCAAATGACGGGGGCGGCGTAAAGTTTTTAGTCTCATTTCCTGATGCAATTGGATCGACTTAATCCTCGCTGAATTCGTTAGCCCTTAAGCTAATTGCTCAAGATGAAGTAGGTCATATCATTTGATGCACGGGGTTACCTTGATTTTTCCCATTAGGATAAGCGCATGAATACCAAACTTTCTCAAATAACACTAGCTGCATCTTTATTATGCTCAGGCTTTGCATTTGCTGCGGGCGGCGGCGGTGTAGTTGCCGATCCCGGCGCAATGCAAGGGAAGCACTTTGACGCCAAAGGCAAAATGCCGTCGAGCTACACAGTTGAATTACAAAATGGTTTGCGTAAAACACTGCCCTTTGAAGATAAGCGCGATTTTGAAGAATCCAAGAGGGGCTTTATAGCTGCGCCTACTTATAAAACCATCATGGCTGATGCTGGCAATGTGGCATGGGACATGGGTAGTTATGAATTCCTCTTGCAGGGGAAGGATTTTGATAGTGTGCACCCATCCTTGCAGCGCCAAGCCATCCTTAATATGGGCTACGGTTTGTATGAGGTGGTGCCAGGCAAGATTTATCAAGTTCGCGGCTTTGACTTATCAAATATTAGTTTTGTTAAAACAAATACCGGTTGGATTGTTTTTGACCCATTAACTTCAAAAGAGACTGCTAGGGCGGCCTTGGAATTGGTTAATGAGAAGTTAGGAAAGCGACCAGTTGTTGCGGTGGTGTATTCCCACTCACATGCAGACCATTTTGGTGGGGTGCGTGGTGTAGTCGAAGAGGCTGATGTGAAGAGTGGCAAAGTGAAGATTATTGCTCCAGCAGGCTTCATGGATCATGCTGTAGCAGAGAACGTTTACGCTGGCAATGCCATGACACGTCGCTTGTATTTTCAATACGGCGTTTTATTGCCACGCAGCCCATTTGGTCACGTTGACCAATCGATTGGTAAAAATACTGCCGCAGGAAACCTTGGATTAATTGAACCAACCATCCTGATTAACGAACCATTTGAAAAGATGACGGTAGACGGCGTAGAAATGGAGTTCCAAAATACACCAGGAACTGAAGCGCCTGCCGAGATGAATACGTATTTTCCGCAGTTAAAAGCATTCTGGGCGGCTGAAAATATTACCGGCACCATCCACAACATTTATACCTTGCGCGGCGCTTTAGTACGTGATGCTTTGGCATGGTCCAAGAACATTAATAATGCTTTATATCGCTATGGCAATGAAGCGCAGGTGATGTTTGCTTCTCATTCATGGCCACGCTGGGGCAATGATCGCGTTCAAGAAGTCATGCGCACTCAGCGTGATAGTTATGCTCACCTGAACAACGAGGTTCTCCACTTGGCAAATAATGGTGTGACGATCAATGAAGTGCATAACGTCTACAAGCAACCGGAGAGTTTGAAGAAGCAATGGGCGGCACATAGTTATCACGGCTCAGAAGAGCACAACAGTCGTGCGGTGATTAATCGTTACTTGGGCTACTGGGATGCAAATCCTGCCACCTTGATTCCATTATCACCAAAAGATTCAGCACCACTGTATGTTGAGATGATGGGAGGCTCTACTAAGATTATGGCCAAAGGTAAGCAGCTCTATCAGCAGGGTAAATATCGTGAGGCGATGGAGATTGTGAATAAGTTGGTTTATGCAGAGCCAAACAATACTGCCGCTAAAGACTTACTGGCCGATATTTTCGAACAAATAGGTTATCAAAAAGAAAGTCCTAGCGTGCGCAATAGCTTCTTGGGTGCGGCATACGAATTGCGTCATGGCATGCCAGCTGGTGCATCACCGAAGACCAATGGCCCAGACATGATTAGGGCAATGACGACAGAGCTTTGGCTCAATGCGTTGGCAATTAGCATGGATAGCAAAAAAGCTGTCGGCATGAAGTTCGCTATTAATCTGAGCACTCCGGATAATGGTGAAAAGTTTGTCGTGGAGATGAGTAATTCTGCGTTGACCAATATCAAAGGCTATCAGGATAGGAATCCAAACTTGACCATCACCGTGAATCGTAGCGACTTGGAGAAAGTCATGGGCGGTCAAACCACTTTTGAAAAACTATTAGCCGAAGGTAAAGCAAAGTTTGATGGTGATCGTAAAGTCTTCGATCAATTGAGAAGCACCATGACTACCTTTACACCCGATTTTGAGTTAATGCCAGGTACCAAAACTAAGGCACCACCAGCTAAACCAAGCAAGGATCCTTTTGAGGCGCCCCCCATTGCCAACTCTGACGGGGCCTAAAGTTCTGACTGGGCATGTACAAAAATGGGCTCCAAGGAGCCCATTTCATTTCCTGGATAGGCTAAATTCAGGCTGTGAAAGCACCGCCATCTTCTAAGGACTTGAGTTCTTCGCCGGCAATGCCCAACTCTGCAAGAAGCTCGCTAGTGTGTTCGCCCAATAAAGGGGGATGCCTGTAAACCTGTTGCGGGGTACCATTCATCTTGACGGCAAAGCCAATGTTTGGAACTTTTCCCTCAATTGGGTGATCGATTTCCATGCGCATCTTGCGGTGACGCCCGTGATCACTATCAAAGGCTTCTGGGTAGGTATTGATTGGACCTGCTGGAATTCCTGCGGCCAGTAATGCATCCACCCATTCACCACAAGTTTTATTGGCAAAAGATTTTTCTAATTCAGCGGCAAGCTCTAATCTATTGGCTAAACGAAGTGGATTGGTTTTAAAGCGTGCATCTTCAAATAATTCAGGTCGCTCAATCTTGTCGCAGAGTATCTTCCATAGTTTTTGATTTGTAGCGCCCATTACAAAATAGCCATCCGATGCTTTCATGGCCTGATAGGGTGCACTCATGTGATTTGCCGTGCCGAGCTTGTATGGCTCGACACCGGTGCCCCAATACTGCGCGGTATCCCAAATAGAGAATGCTAGAGCGGAATCAAAAAGCGATGCATCAATAAATTGACCCTCGCCCGTTTTGGTTTTGCCAATATAGGCAGACAAAATTCCATATGCCGCGAATAGCGCACAGCCAATATCGGCAACTGGGACTCCAGCTTTGACTGGTGGACCATCTGGATAGCCGGTGACACTCATCACACCAGACATGGCTTGCGCCATTAAATCAAATCCAGGGCGATCAGCCCACGGACCAGTTTGACCAAAACCGGAGATGCTGGCATAGACCAATCCTGGATTTATATTTTGTAGTGATGGATAGTCAATGCCTAACTTTTTCATCACACCAGGACGGTAATTTTCAACCAAGATATCGGCTGTTTTGACTAGCTCAAAAAATACCTTTTTACCTGCTTCAGTTTTCAGGTTAAGGGTGAGACTGCGTTTGTTGCGATTCATATTCAGAAAGCCCATGCTATCTGAACCCTTCATTTTGAATCCCATGGCGCCGCGAGTTTGATCACCTGTTCCCGGCGGCTCAATTTTGATGACATCAGCACCGAGGTCGGCCAAGAGCATGCAGCAGTAGGGACCCGCCATTACTTGACTCACGTCAAGAACACGAACCCCGGAGAGGGGTAATGGCCTAGAAGATCCATGATGAGCGCCATCTAAAGCGCCATTTATAGGTGTTTTCGTCATTGTCTCAATTGTTTTTATATGTTTAGAATAACTCTGTAATAGTATCAAACACAAATAAAACAATATTGGAGACTTTATGTTGGTTAAAACGCCTAAATGGGCTATGCGAAGCTTGCTCGCAATCACGCTGGCCACAAGTTCATTTGTTGCAATGGGGCAGCAAGCCTTTCCAACCAAACCCATTCGCCTGATTGTAGGATTTGCACCTGGCGGCGGTACAGATATTGTTGCCCGTGCAATTGCCCCTAAGATGGGTGAGATTCTTGGCCAGAGCGTAATCGTAGAAAATAAATCTGGAGCCGCTGGAACAATTGCTGCGGATCAAATTGCTAAAGCCAACCCAGATGGCTATACCTTGCTCGTAGGGCACTCCAACTCCAATGCGATTGCGCCCTTTGTTTTAACCAACGTTCCATACAATCCAGCAACTGATTTCACACCTATTACTTACTTGGGATATGTTCCCAATGTGTTGGTGGTGAAAGCATCTTTACCGGTGAACTCAGTCGCACAACTTATTTCACTTGCTAAAGCCAATCCAGGGCAGATGACTTACGGATCATCAGGCATTGGCAGTACTCAGCATTTAGCAGGCGCATTGTTTGCCAAGATCGCAGGTATTCAGCTCAATCACGTTCCTTACAAGGGAAGTGGTCAAGCCATTATTGATTTACTTGGTGGACAAATCACAATGAACTTTGATACCTTGCCGCCTAATTTGCAGCAAATTAAAGACGGTAGTCTGAAAGCTTTGGCGATCTCCACTCCAAAACGTTTATCAATCCTTCCAAATGTTCCAACCTTTAACGAGGTAGGAATTACAGGCTTTGATGTGACGAACTGGTACTCCGTCATGGGACCAAAAGGTATGGATCCTGTAGTAGTGAACAAGATCGACCAAGCCGTTAAGGCTGCGATGGCGGATCCTCAAATTAAAAAGACATTGGATTCCCAAGGATTGCAACCCGAAGGCCCTGCAACACCAGCAGCTTTTAGTTTGTTCCTCACTGGTGAGCTTGCCAAATATCAGCGTCTTGTTAAGAGCTTAAATGTCAAAGCTGAATAAATTGCATGACTGAGCTCGGTAGAGGGGGTAATGTTGCGCTCGTTGCATTAGAGATACGCGACAACATTGCCCACATTACCTTTGATCATGTGGCAGCACGCAATGCGATGACTGTTAGCATGTATCAATCACTAAAAACCATCTGTGAAGACCTGGCTAAAAATCCAAAGGTGCGGGTGGCCATCTTTCGTGGAGCTGGTGGCAAGTCCTTTGTGTCTGGTAGCGACATAGCGCAATTTGCTAGTTTTTTGGATGGTGATGATGGTGTACGCTACGAAGAAGCTATTGATAACTATCTCGCTCCACTGGCCTCCTTGCCCATTCCAACCATTGCAGTGATTGATGGCATGGCAGTGGGGGGTGGATTGGCCATAGCGAGTTGCTGCGACTTTCGTTTAGCCACTCCGGGCGCAAAATTTGGCGTGCCGATTGCTAAGACACTCGGTAATTGCTTGTCGGTAGGAAACATAGCATGGCTCGTTGCACATCTGGATATCAATATAGTGAAGCGGATGTTGCTATTGGCGGAAATGATTTCTGCCGAAGAGTTGGCAAAACAAGGCTATGTATTTGCCATCCATAATCAAGAGCAATTGAGTCTAGAGGCTGAAGAGCTTGCCGGGCGCCTTAGTAAATTAGCGCCTATTACACAAAAATCAAGCAAGCTAGCTCTTGCAAGACTGATCAAAAATAATCTACCCGATTGCAAAGACCTCATTAGCGAAACTTATGGCAGCGCTGATTTTAAGAATGGCGTTGCTGCATTTTTAAATGGCGAGCCACCCCTTTGGACTGGTAATTAGCAATCTAAAGCTGCAAGCTCAATCCAAAAACATCTCTTGCAGATTGTTGAGGTAGTGAATTCCCATTTCAGTGGCTTTTAGTCTGCTGGGATTTTCATCCAATAACCCTTTTTTGCTTGCCTCATCTAAGCCTTTACTAATCATGCTTAAAGGCAAGCCAGTACGCTCACTAAAGGTTTTGGTTTCAACGCCATCAGTCAGTCTTAAGGTGTTGAGCATAAATTCAAATGGAAGATCCTTGGCTGCTATTTCACGGTTTTCAATCAATGCGTTGCCTTTGGATTCCATGGCAGTCATGTAAGCCTCAGGTTGGCGTTCTCGAACCTGCCGGGTAACTCGATCTGGATAAGAAACTTTTCCATGCGCCCCAGCGCCAATGCCAATGTAATCACCAAAGCGCCAGTAGTTCAGATTGTGTTTACATTCTTGATTTTTCTGGGCGTATGCAGAAATTTCATAGCGTTGGTAGCCCGCCTTGGTGAGCAGATCTAAATTTTGCTCATAGATCGCATCAATTTCATCTTCATTTGGAAGGTTGGGTGGAAAGCTGGCAAAGTAGGTGTTGGGTTCTAAAGTCAGGTTGTAGAAAGACAGGTGGGGAGTCTTGAATGACAGGGCAGTTTCTATATCCGCTCTTGCTGCTTCTAGAGTTTGCTTGGGTAAGCCATACATTAAATCTAGATTTACTGATTTAAAGTGCTTCATGGCAATCCCAATAGCACGCTTTGCTTCCTCGCCATTGTGAATTCTGCCTAAAGCTTTAAGTTGTTCATCTTGAAAGCTTTGAATGCCTAGAGAAACGCGGTTGATGCCTGCTTTAGCAAATCCTGCAAACTTTTCAGTCTCAACAGATCCGGGGTTAGCTTCCATGGTGATTTCTGCATCGGGTTCTAGGTTCACTCTGGCACGGATTGCACAAAGTAGTTGATCCATGCCTTCAGCAGATAGAAGGCTAGGCGTTCCGCCGCCGATAAAAATACTATGGACCTGGCGCCCCCAGGTATTGGGCAGTTCAGTTTCTAAGTCGGCAATCAGTGCCTTGATATATCGCGCTTCATCAAAACCTATCTTGCTATCCTTCACTTGATGTGAATTGAAGTCGCAATATGGGCATTTCTTTTCACACCAAGGAAAGTGAACATACAAAGCCAATGGAGGCAATGCAGTTAGACTTACTTTATTGAGATTGGAATTAAGCACGGGCTTTGAGTTGTGAAATCAGCTCGCGTAAGGCTTGACCGCGATGGCTTATTAAATTCTTCTGAACGGGTTCCATCTCAGCAGCGGTGCAGTTTTGACTCTCCAAAAAGAAATGGGGGTCGTATCCAAAGCCATTGCTACCTGATGCTTTATCCACAATTTGCCCATACCAGCGTGTCTGGACGATGAGAGGTTCTGGATCATTCGCGCTATCAACCAAAACAAGTGCGCAAACATAATGTGCACCTCGATCAGTATGCCCCTTTAATTCTTGAATGAGTTTTTGATTATTCGCCGCATCATCACCTTGCTCTCCTGCAAAGCGGGCTGATAAAACACCAGGACTGCCATTTAAAGCATGAGCGCAAATGCCGGAGTCATCGGCTAAAGCAGGTAAACCAGAAGCGGCGCTAGCATGGCGTGCTTTTGCAATTGCATTTTCAACAAAAGTGCAGTGAGGTTCTTCTGCAGATGGAATGCCTAATTCACCTTGAGGAATGATCTGAAAATTCAGGGGCGCTAAAAGCGCCTGAAATTCCTTTACCTTACCGGCGTTATTAGAAGCAAGTACGATCTTTTGCATTGCGATCTTTATTTCAATGCTTTTATTTGCATTTGGGTGAGCTCTTGAATTCCTTGCTCAGCAAGATCCAAGAGTGCGTTAAGTTCTTTTCTAGAAAAAGCGGCGCCTTCAGCAGTGCCTTGAACTTCAATCATTCCGCCTTTACCAGTCATGACGACATTCATATCGGTATCGCACGAAGAGTCTTCAGGGTAATCCAAGTCAAGTACCGGAGCGCCTTCATAAATACCTACTGAGATAGCGGCTACGCTATCGATAATTGGATCCTTTGCGAGAACGCCGCTTTTTAAGAGTTGATTAACTGCATCTCTAGCGGCGACGTATGCGCCTGTAATGGAGGCGGTACGTGTACCGCCATCGGCTTGCAAGACATCGCAATCCAGATGAATGGTTCTTTCGCCCAGTACTTTTAAGTCAAAAACACTGCGCATTGCTCGACCAATGAGGCGCTGAATTTCTTGGGTGCGACCAGATTGTTTGCCGCGAGCTGCTTCACGATCACTGCGGGTGTGAGTAGAGCGGGGGAGCATGCCGTATTCAGCAGTAACCCAGCCCTCACCAGAACCTTTTTTGTGGGGAGGCACCTTTTCTAGGATGCTGGCGGTGCAAAGAACCTTGGTATCTCCAAAGGCAATCAAAACCGAACCTTCGGCATGCTTAGTAAAGGCCCTGGAGATGGTTACGGGGCGCAAATCTTTTGGCTGACGTCCGCTCGGGCGGGCAATTTTGGCTGGGTTGGCAGTGCTCATGGAAATGGGGTCCTATGGGTTTTGGTCTGGATCAATAATGAATCTACAATGTTCATATGATATCGAGCATGACTGGTTATGGCAGCGCTTCTCGCCAAGTCTCCCTAGGGGCTGGCGTAGTTGCTGATCTGCAGGTGGAATGTCGGGCTGTAAATAGCCGCTTTCTGGATCTTGGATTTCGTCTTCCGGACGAATGCCGTGGGGCTGAGCCTGCCTTAAGGGAAATGGCTACTCAAAGCCTCTCCCGAGGCAAGGTTGAGTTCAGGGCCGCTTGGAGGGTGAACGCAGGTGCGGCTAATGCACCTAAATCTAATCCCCATGCACTAGGCGCCATCAATAAAGATCGCTTAGATGCTTTATATACCCTGCAAGAAAAAGCTCAAGACGCATTCCCGAAAGCGCAAGAACTGAGCATTGCTGAAGTATTGCGTTGGCCTGGCGTTGTCTCTGAGCCTCGCGGCGAAGAAGATAGTTGGATCACTGCAGCCGTTGAGGCTGGCCGGGCAGCTCTAGCAGCATTAATGGAAAGTCGTCATGCTGAAGGCAAAGCCTTAGTTGGCGTTCTCACCAGCATTACTAGCAAGATGCGCGACATTGTTAAGGTAATTGAGCCTAAGGTTCCTGAATATGTAGCGCAATATCAAGAGAAGTTGACTGAGCGATTATCAGAAGCTCTGGCTGCACAAGAACAGGCCAAAGCTGGAGCTGAGCTCATGGAGCGCATACGCCAAGAGGTTGTTTTGTATGCAGTGCGTATCGATGTTGCCGAAGAGTTTGCGCGTTTAAAAACCCATCTTCAGGCTGTAGATACCGCGCTTGCAGGCAGGGGCCCGGTAGGTAAGCGTTTAGATTTCCTGATGCAAGAACTCAATCGCGAAGCCAATACCTTGAGCTCCAAATCAGTTTCAGAAGAATGTACACAAGCAGCGCTTGAGCTCAAATTATTTATCGAACAAATGCGTGAGCAAGTACAAAATCTTGAGTAACCCTTGAGTAATTAATTCATTCATGACCAACTCTACTTCGAACCCATCCTACCAAGGCAGCATGTTGATGATTGTTGCGCCCTCCGGTGCAGGCAAGTCTTCATTGGTGAATGCTTTATTGAAAGATGATCCGGGATTGAAATTATCTTTATCAACCACGACGCGGGCACCAAGACCTGGAGAAGTGGACGGTAAGGATTACCGCTTTTTGAGCAAAGACGATTTTCTGCAAGAGCGCGACCAAGGTCATTTTCTAGAGTGGGCAGAAGTGCATGGCCATTTCTATGGCACATCTAAGCCGTGGATTGAGTCTCAAATGCAAGCGGGCAATGATGTCATGTTGGAGATTGATTGGCAGGGCGCCCAACAGATTCGCAAGTTAATTCCTTCTGTGCAGTGGATCTTCATTTTTCCACCGTCAATTGAGGCCCTGGAAGAGCGTCTACGCAAGCGAGGTCAAGACGATGAAGCCACCATTGAGCGACGTCTAGCGGCAGCCCATATCGAACTCACGCACGCCCATGAGGCGGATTACATTGTTGTGAACGATTCGTTCGATCAGGCTTTAGTGGATTTAAAGCATATTTTGGCCTCCAGCCGCCTGCGCTCTGGGCCCAGTATGGCCCGAAATCCAGCGCTTTTGAAGCGTCTCGGGGTCTAATCAGTTATCCTATAGGTATTGAAGCTAAATTAAGTGAGTTCAGCATGGCCCGTATTACTGTAGAAGATTGCCTTAAAACGATTCCGAACCGATTTGAATTGGTTTTGGCTGCCACTTATCGTGCACGCCAATTGGTGCAAGGTCACTCCCCACGTGTTGAGTCCAGAGATAAAGCTACTGTAGTTGCATTGCGCGAAGTAGCTGCTGGTGTAACCGACCGTGACATGTTGACCAAAGTACCTCTGTAATTAAGGGGTTCCGGTGTGGAGCTCCCTTTAGGAATAGTTAAAACATCGGAAAAAGTAGGGAGCGTCTTGCCTATAGACACTTCGCTTGACTCAGCTCAAGCACAATTTTTGGATACAGATTCCAAATCATCCCAAAGCGGCAAGAAATCGATCATTGCGAGTTTGTTGGCGCAATCGAGTCGTCATTTATTTGGCCCAACCTCGGCCCCAAATCTTCCCTTAAAGCATCAAGTAGTTTCGATTGAGGGATTGCTATCAAAACTCTCTTATTTGAAGTCTGAAGAAATTGCGCAAATTAAGAAAGCATTTCAGTTTTCGGATGCTGCTCATTTGGGTCAATATCGCCATAGCGGTGAACCTTACATCACTCACCCAGTTGCCGTCGCTGAACTCTGTGCCACATGGCGATTAGATGCCCCATCAATCATGGCAGCGTTAATGCATGATGTGATTGAGGATACGGGCTGTACAAAAGCAGATCTAGTAGAAAAGTTTGGTAACAAGGTGGCTGAGTTGGTTGAGGGTCTAACCAAGCTCGATAAATTAGAGTTTCAGAGTCATGCGGAAGCGCAAGCGGAAAGTTTTCGCAAAATGTTCATGGCCATGGCGCGCGATGTTCGTGTCATCTTAGTAAAGCTAGCAGACCGTACGCACAATATGCGTACTCTTGATGCGGTGCCGATGGAGAAGCGTCGCCGTGTAGCGACTGAAACTATTGAAATCTACGCACCCATTGCCCACCGTCTGGGCTTGAACGTCATTTACCGCGATTTACAAGATTTGAGCTTCCGGTACTCAATGCCGATGCGTTTTAGGGTGATTGAAGGCGCTGTCAAGCGGGCGCGTGGCAATCGAAAGGAAATGGTTGAGAAGATTTTGCAGGCTTCTCGCATGGCATTTGCCAAAGCCAACTTAGATGTAGATCTTCGTGGTCGTGAAAAAACACTCTTTAGTATCTACAACAAGATGCGCGCTAAACATTTAAGTTTTTCGCAAGTTCTCGATGTTTATGCTTTCCGCGTAACCGTTCATTCTATTGATGAATGCTATCGCGCTTTAGGTATTTTGCATTCCTTGTATAAGCCTATGCCTGGTAAGTTTAAGGATTACATTGCCATTCCAAAATTAAACGGCTATCAATCTTTGCATACCACCTTATTGGGTCCATCAGGTGTGCCAGTAGAGTTTCAAATTCGTACGACTGAAATGCATGCAGTTGCCGAAGCTGGTGTAGCAGCGCATTGGGCTTATAAAGATGGTTCGCCTGATATGAGTGAGGTGCAGAATCGTGCTCATCAATGGTTGCAGTCCTTGATTGATATTCAGGATAGTAGCGGCGACTCTCAGGAATTTTTAGAGCACGTCAAAATCGATTTGTTCCCGGATGCGGTTTATGTATTTACGCCAACTGGACAGATTAGGGCGCTCCCAAGAGGCGCCACCGCACTTGATTTCGCATATTCCATCCATAGCGACCTTGGTAATACTTGCGTGGCTGTAAAGATCAATGGCTTGCAATTGCCGCTGCGTAGTGAGTTAAAAAATAGTGATATCGTTGAAGTGATTACTTCCGCAAGTTCACAGCCCAACCCAGGTTGGCTCGCTTTTGTTCGTACCGGCAAAGCCCGTGCCTCAATTCGGCATTCTTTAAAGACTAAGCATTATTCCGAATCTCTACAGCTCGGTGAGCGCCTCCTAGCGAATGCACTACGCCAGCAGGGTGTCGATGCTGCATTGCTTAGCCCGGAGATTTGGGAGAAGCTAACCCATTGGACTGGCGATAAAACCAGAGAAGAAGCTTGCGTCAATATTGCCCTGGGTAGACGATCTCCGCAAGAGCTAGCAATTCGTCTGAAGATATTGATTGATGACGAGGGTGGTTCTGAGCAGATGCGTTTGGGTGCTACCGATTGGGTTGCGCCAAACCAAGAAATTAACCATCACCAACGCCAGGCAATTTTGGTTGATGGTCGTGAAGGCAATTCCATTCATTTCCAGAGTTGTTGCCATCCGATTCCAGGAGATAACATCATTGGCTATCTCGGTAAGGGTGAGGGTCTGCAAGTGCATACCAATGATTGTCCGGTGGCTTTGCGCATGCTTTCTAAAGACAGTGACAAATGGGTTGAGGTGGAGTGGGGTAAAGAGCTCAATCGTGAGTTTGAGTTAGATCTTGCAATTGATACTCGCCAAGGTAAAGGGGTATTGGCAAGAGTTGCTAGTAGCGTAACAGCCGCTGATTCAAACATCATGAATGTATCTATGGAAGATCGATTCAAAGAGGATTCCGTGACAATCCGCTTTACGATTCAAGTCTACGATCGACTGCATCTTTCTAAAGTCATGCGCAGTCTGCGCGCCAATCCTGACGTAATGCGGGTCACTCGCACCCGCGCTATATAGTTTTAAAGGTACTGAACATCTAGGATTTCAATTTCAGCGGGTCCGGTTGGCGTCTGAATGAAAACGCAGTCACCGATTCGAGACTTAATGAGTCCTTTGGCTATAGGTGACACCCAACTCACATGGCCTTTATCTAAGTCAACCTCATCTACCCCAACAATAGTAATTACGGTCTCTTTGCCTGCTTGGGCACCCTCGAGGGCTGAGTAGGTTACGGTTGCCCCAAAGAAGACCTGGTCGGCATCATTTTCACCGGATTTTCGGGCGGAATTGTCCACAACTACGGCAAATTCAAGGCGTTTATTGAGGAACCGAATACGCCTATCTATCTCCCTAAGGCGCTTTTTTCCGTAGATATAGTCACCATTTTCAGACCGATCGCCATTGCTGGCAGCCCAGTGCACAACCTTGACAACCTCGGGTCTATCAAGGTTTAAGAGCTGCAGGAGCTCGGTCTTGATACGTTCGTGACCAGCGGGGGTGATGTAGTTCTTCTCTTCCATGGCATAATTATGGCTGTTGCGGCTGTAGCTCAGCTGGATAGAGTACTTGGCTACGAACCAAGGGGTCGTGGGTTCAATTCCTGCCAGCCGCACCAACTTATACGAGGGCCTAGTTGCAAAACTGGGCCCTTTTCATTTTTAAGCGTTTTATAGAACTTAAACCTACATCCCTTATAGTTGGGTTATGAGCATTTCTGACACCATTTCTGCCGTTTCTGAGGCCCCAGTTGCTGTTTGGTCGCAGATGGATACCAATTCCGCAAAGGTGTCGCTTAATGGAGTTGTGAACGCTTATTCCCTAGGTGGAGTTTGGACTCAAATTCGCGATGCTCAAGCGGCCTGGCTAACGCAAGGCGATAGTAAGGCAAAAACTCTCAATGTTGATTCTTCAGCAGTCGCTTCTCTTGATGGTGCTGGTATCGCCTTTTTAATTTCATTAGAAGAGGCGCAGACCATTGCCGGTGCTAAATATGCGTTGTCAGGATTGGATCCTCGTTACCAGCCTCTGCTGAAAGAGTTTGATCCAATCAGTAATTTATTTCCCAAGCCGGCTACAAAGCCTCAAAGAAGCTTTGTGGTGAGCACGGGGATGGCAGTTCAAAATATTATTGATGACACTGTAGGTTTAATTGAATTCACAGGCCATCTATTTTCTGATTTAGTTTGGTCAGTTAGAAATCCAAAACAAGTGAGGTGGGGTGACTTTATCAATGCTGCAGTTGAGGCAGGTATTGCGGCATTGCCAATCGTTGGTTTGGTTGCCTTTTTAATTGGTGTAATTCTATCTTTCCAGGCTGCCATTGGTATGAAGCAGTTTGGCGCTGTCTCTTTTGTGGGCCCGCTGGCTGCCTTGGGTATTGTTCGCGAAATGGGCCCATTAATAACGGCTATTTTGTTGGCGGGTCGATCATCCGCGGCTTTTGCTGCCGAGATTGGCACAATGACGGTCAATAGCGAAGTGGATGCTTTAGTTTCAGGCGGCTTAAGTCCCATCCGTTTTTTAGTCGTGCCGCGCGTTTTAGCAGGCATTATAGTTGCGCCGATTTTGACTTTATTTGCCGACATCGTCAGCATATTTTCATCCATGTTAACGATGTTGATCTACGGTATTCCATTTATAAATTTTTACAATGGCATGTTAGCTGCAGTTGATGTCGAAGATATTCTTTCTGGTTTATTAAAGGCAACTCTGTTTGGTGTGGTTGTTTCGGCGATGGGTTGTTTACGTGGCATGCAAACTGGTACTGGTGCGGCAGCTGTAGGTATCTCAGCAACGCGTGCAGTAGTTAGTAGTATCGTCATGATCGTCATCGTTGACGGTATTTTTGCTTTCATCTCCTATAAAACAGGCTTCTGATGGACGCACAAATTACCCAGAATAATTCTTCCTACGCAATTGATGTCCAGAACCTAACGGTTGGTTATGGTTCTAAGGTGCTCATGCAGAACTTGAATTTCACTGTTAATAACGGTGAAATTTTTGTCATTCTGGGCGGTTCAGGTTGCGGGAAATCTAGCCTTCTGAAAAACTTATTCGGCCTGTATCAGCCGTTAGCTGGGAATGTTCTGATCGAAGGGCAAAACATCACCACCGCAACGGGTGCTGAACGTCAAAAAATCATGACTAGTTTTGGTGTGATGTATCAGCAGGGCGCGCTATTTGGATCAATGAATCTCCTGGATAACGTTACCTTGTTTATGCAGGAATATACCCATCTGACGCAGCCACAAATGGATCTCTTGGCGCGCTGCAAACTTGATTTAGTTGGCCTTTTGCCGTATGAGTCCTATATGCCCAGCGAAATCAGTGGCGGCATGCAAAAACGTGCAGCTATAGCAAGGGCGATGGCACTGGATCCTAAAATTTTGTTTTTGGACGAACCTTCCGCAGGTCTTGATCCAATCACCTCGGCTGATCTTGATAGCACTATCCAGGATTTGTCAAAAAACTTAGGCATTACCTTTGTCATTGTTTCCCATGAATTGGCTAGCATTTATGCCATCGCTGACAAGGTCATCATGTTGGATAAGGATGCCAAAGGAATCATCGCCGAAGGCGACCCGAAAGTGCTAAGAGATACCAGTAAGGACCCTAGAGTGCATCAATTCTTTAATCGCATTATGAGCAAGGACGCAGCATGAGCAATAACTCAAATCCGAATTATTTCCGCCTAGGCGTCTTTGTTCTGGCCGCAATAGGGGTGCTAATAGCTGTTATTTTGATCTTTGGATCCGGACAGTTTTTTAAAAAATCTTTCTATATTGAGACCTACATTAAGCAATCTGTTACTGGATTGGATGCTGGTGCTGCAGTCCGCTTTAGAGGGGTAAAGGTTGGTCAAGTCACCATGATTAGCTTAACTGGAGATATTTATGAAAAAGATATTCCCTTTGAAAAGCGTCGACAGTATGTAGTGATCCGTATGCAGATTTATGGCGAACAAGTGGATATGGACCATCTGAATAGTTTTGTAAAAAATAATTTACGCGCACGTGTTAAATCTATGGGTATCACAGGCGTTAACTACGTAGAGTTTGATTTTGTGAATGATGCTAACCATACTGAAGTACTTCCATATAGTTGGAAGCCTGATTACCCAGTTATTCCTTCTTTGCCAAATCAAGCGGATGAGATCATCTCTGGTATTCAAAAGCTCATTGGCGCGCTAAATGAAATGAATATTGATGCTACACAGAAGAAGCTGGATAAGATGATTACCAATCTGAATGTATTGATGGCGGGTGACGGCAAGGGTAATGAGGGTGTAATTGAATCTGTAAAACAACTTAATACGATCATGGCACGCATTGCTAAGGTAACCGATAAAGATGAGCTCAGTATTTTGATGCGAGAGCTAGTCGGCACGATGGTTGCATTGCGCCAAACTGTAACCAGCATTCAGGGCGACACTAGTGCCACGATTGAGAATCTGAAACAGACCAGTGAGAACCTCAACGAATTCAGTCGTATTGCTAGTCAGTCCCCATCAAGCTTAATTTGGGGTGAGCCGCCAGCAAAAATTACACCGCCGCTAAATGGTTCAAGCGGATCTGGAGCGCAAAAATGATAAAACGAGCCCTTTTTATTGCGGCAATATTGGGATTGTCTGCTTGCTCATTACCATCCCGTGCACCATTGGCCTCTGCAAGTTGGATGGTCGCACCTGAGCGAACAGCTGCTCCTCTCAAAACACGCTCAGATCTGTGGTTAAAAATTGGTTCAGTTACTGTGGCGCCGCCATTTGATTCTAAGTCTTTGGTTTATCGCTTAGGTGATCAGCGTTATGAAAAAGATTTCTATAACGTGTATACCGTCATCCCATCAGAGATGATCTCAAATGCAGAACGTAAGTGGTTTAACCAGGCAAATATCTTTGCTGCAACCGTTGGCCAGGGTAATAGCTTTTTCCCTTATTACACCCTGCAGTTATCTGTAAATGAGTTTTATGGCGATTACCGTGTTAAGCCTGAGGCGGTTGTGAGTGTTGAATTTTTCTTAACTGCAACTAATGCAGGCAAGAGTAATCCCTTAATTGGTGCAAATCGATATTCAAAACGAGTGGCGCTTAAAGACAATACTCCAGATGCGCTTGTATTAGGTCAACAGCAAGCTCTCGCAGAAATCTTTCGGGAGTATGAAGATCAGCTTTCGAAATATGCGGCAAATTTACCCAAACCTTTAGGTCAGTAAGCTTATGAAATTCACAAAACTAAATCTTATTAATTTATTTGGCGCGACCGTATTAATGGCGATAGGATCTGCTGCTATCGCACAGACGCAAAATTTTCCTGTGAAGCCAATTCGTTTAGTGGTGCCATTTGCACCAGGTGGTAGTACTGACATCATTGCTCGTGCAGTAGGCGATGCCCTGGGTCGCCAATTAGGTCAACCAGTCATTGTGGAAAACAAAGCGGGTGGTGGTGGTTCTATTGGCGCGCTAGAGGTTATGCGCGCACCAAAAGATGGTTACACCATCGGTATGGCAACTGTGTCTACAACGGCGGCTAATCCGGCCATCAATCCGAAGATTGGTTACGATCCCATTACTGATTTCACAGCTATTAGTAATATCGCAGCGACACCAAACATCATTGCGGTCAATCCATCATTTCCAGCCAAAGACTTTAAAACCTTTATGGAGGTATTAAAGGCAAATCCTGGTAAGTATTCTTATTCGAGCTCAGGTACAGGCGGGATTGGACATCTACAAACTGAATTATTTAAAAGTTTGACTGGTGTGTTTATCGTGCATATCCCTTATCGTGGCGCCGGTCCAGCGCTGGCAGATACGGTTGGTGGACAAGTGTCGATGATTTTTGATAACTTACCATCATCATTGCCCTTCATTAAAGACGGCAAGCTTGTTCCGATTGTGATTGCTGCTCCTAAGCGTTTAGCCCAATTACCTAATGTGCCGACCTTTGCAGAAGTGGGTTTGGCGCCCGTCAATCGCATGGCTTACTACGGTTTATTAGGCCCTGCGGGCATTCCAAAAGATGTGGTGGAGAAATACAACGTAGCACTACAAAAAGTAGTTGCAGATCCAGCAGTGAAAAAGCGTATTGAAGATACTGGCTCGATCATTAACGTGAACGGCTCTGAAGCCTTTGCAAAAGAGATTAAGGCTGAGTACACCGTTTACAAAGAGGTTGTTACTAAACAAAAATTGCAGTTAGACTAAAAATATAAAATAGCCTTAGGAGACAAAATGGATTTAGGAATTCAGGGTAAGGTTGCTCTAGTAATGGCCTCTAGTCGTGGCCTAGGTCAGGCCATGGCAGTATCGCTTGCCCGTGAGGGGGTGAAAGTCGCTGTCACTGGGCGAAACGCGGAAGGCTTGAAGGAGTCTGTCAAGTTAATTGAGGAAGCCGGAGGAAAGGCGCTGGCGCTAAATTGGGATTTGTCTGACCCGTCAGTTATCGATGGCTTAATCTCAGAAGTAGAAAAAGAGCTGGGCCCAATTGATATCTTGATTAATAACACTGGCGGTCCTCCGCCGACACCAGCCGCAGGACAAGACCCAGCACTTTGGCAAAAAAGCTTTAACGATATGGTGCTCTCACTGATCGCTATTACGGATCGCGTCTTGCCGGGTATGCGTCAACGTAAGTGGGGTCGCATTATTACCAGCACGACTTCAGGCGCAATTGCTCCTATTAAAAACTTGGCTATTTCTAATACTTTGCGCGCGGCATTGCTGGCTTGGTCAAAAACCTTGGCATCAGAGGTAGCTGCTGATGGTATCACTGTGAATATCATCATGCCGGGTAGGGTGGCAACAGATCGCTTACGTCAGCTTGATGAGGCTCGTGCTAATCGCGAAGGTAAGAGTTATGAGGATGTAGTCAAGCTAAGTTTAGGTCAAATTCCGATGGGGAGATATGGGGACCCTAAAGAATATGGTGACACAGCAGCATTCTTGGCTAGTCAAAACGCCTCCTTTATTACTGGCACTGTCATGCGCGTTGATGGCGGTCAAATACAGGCCGTTTGAGTCAATTGATTCTTCGCTTCTTGGATGGTCTGAAGCGCGATTTTCGCTCTAGTGAATTAGCTTGGCTTTTTGTTGCGCTAACACTATCTGTAACAGCGCTTTCCAGTGTGAGTTTTTTGGCAGACCGAATGCAAAGAGCATTTGCATTCGATGCTAGGCAACTCTTAGCATCGGACTTGCTCATTGTTTCAGACCAGCCCTTACCAAGCGTATTTTTGAAAGAAGCGCAAAGCAAGGAACTAAAAATTGCGCAAACGGTGGTATTTCCAAGCATGGCTACTGTTGGTTCTAGTAGCAAGCTTGCATCTCTTAAGGCAGTAAGTCCTCAGTATCCATTGCGCGGTTCACTGCGCGTTCAGAGAAATTCAGAAGGTAAAGCGCTAACTGGTAGTCCTGAGCAGGGTTTTGTTTGGGTTGATCCGGCCATGTTGGCTAGCTTGTCTGCTAAAGAGGGTGACTCCATCAAGCTAGGCGATAAGACCTTTGTGATTGCTGGCGTTCTTGAGCGAGAGCTTGATCGTGGCGCAGGTTTTATGAACTTTGCTCCTAGAGTCATGATGTCCTTGTCTGATTTGAGTTCAACAGGCTTGATTGGGCTGGGCAGTCGAGTGACTTATCGACTATTGCTTGCAGGTTCTGACGAACAGGTTTCAGCCTATAGCGCATGGGCTAATCAATATATTGAAAAAGATGATCTGAAGGGTGTGCGCATTGAAACCCTTGAGAATGCTCAGCCAATGATGCGCAAAACGCTTGAGCGCGCAGATCGATTTCTGTCCTTGATTGCATTGTTAACTGCGATGGTGGCGGCAGTTGCAATTGCTCTGTCTGCGCATCGTTACACGCGCAATCAGGCAGATGCTTGTGCAGTTCTAAAGTGCCTTGGAGCTAAATCAAATTCAATTCTGGTTTGGCAGGGTCAAACGCTTTTGTCGCTTGGTTTAGTTGCTGCATTTCTAGGTTCATTATTAGGTTATCTTGGTCAAAGTCTGTTGACACTTCTATTGGGCAATCTTGTGATGTCAGATCTGCCGCAAGTATCGATATGGCCCGTTCTTTGGAGTGTTTTGGTTTCCTGGAGCTTGCTGTTTGGATTTGCTGGACCAGCCATTTTCAGGTTGGTAAAGGTTTCGCCGATTCGTTTGATTCGCAAAGAATTTGATGGTGTAGATATCTCTACATTTTGGACTGTTGCTTGTGGGCTGCTTACCGCCCTTGGGCTGATTATGATTGCTGCGCGCGATTGGAAATTGGCTTTATGGACTAGTCTTAGTTTTGCTGCTGCAATTGCTATCTTCGCATTTGTCTCTTGGGGTTTTTTAAGGCTCGCATGTTCAATGCCAACAAAGCGATTTGCTCTTGGTTTTGTGATCCTGTCGCAAGGTCGAAGAACGGGTCTTGCTATTGTCCAAATCACTGCTTTAGGCATAGCGTTAATGGCATTGCTACTGGTTCTTTTATTGCGTGCCGACTTTTTAAGCGCATGGCAAGGCAATATACCTAGCGATGCACCTAATCGCTTCATGATTAATGTACAAGAGGATCAAAAGCAGGGACTCACGCAGTCTTTACAAAATGCAGGCGTATCTGCGCCACAGTTTTACCCGATGATTAGAGGTCGATTAATTGAAATTAACGGCAAAGATATAGCTCCCAATAATTATGCTGAAGAAAATGCCCGCCGCCTTGTGGATCGCGAGTTTAATTTATCGTATACAGAGCAATTACCAATGGGCAATCAACTCCTGGCGGGTAAGTGGATCCAGGGTGATGCTCCTCAGATCTCCATGGAAACAGGAATAGCCAAAACCCTGAAGTTAAAAATGGGCGATCAACTGACGTTTGAGGTGGCAGGAGAAAAAATTACTGCTCCGATCACCTCATTGCGTAAATTAGATTGGGGTTCAATGCGGGTGAACTTCTTTGTCATCATGCCTGCCGCTCAGTTGCAGTCATTACCTCAATCTTGGATTACTTCTTATTATCAATCGCCTAAACAGGAATCCTTAGATTTTCAGTTGAGTCAAACATATCCCAATGTAACGATTGTGGATGTAACAGCTTCCTTGCAACAAATTCAGGAAGTGCTGAATAAGCTTTCATCTGTCCTAGGTCTGCTCTTAGCCTTCACTATCGTTGCTGCTATTTTGGTTTTAATGTCCGCTATTGCAGCTACACAGGACGAGCGCTATAAAAATGCAGCACTCTTAAAGGCACTGGGTGCGTCTCGAAATACCCTGGCGAATATTGCCAACATCGAGTTATTAATGATTGGCTTAGTGTCAGGAGTGCTAGCTGGTCTTGCGTCTGGAATGGCTGCCTGGGCTTTGGGTCATTACGTGATGGAAATTCAATTCAATGCGTTTGGTGAGGCGCTACTCATGGGCGTTACCTTTGGCGTAGTAGCTTGTCTGGCATCGGGATATCGCTTCCAAAAGAGGATTCAGAAGGCTACGGCAATTGAATGTCTGCGCGAAGCTTAGTCGAAATTATTATTTCAGAGTCACGAGGTTTTTAGGCAGCTCGACTAATCGGGTTCCTGCCAAGCGATCGGGCAGCCCCTGTCGATACAGGCCATGCTGGCGGTCTAAGTAAATGCTTAATGGCCAAATAAATAACGCTACAGCAAAAAGCATTTCAATGATTTGCCACTTTTCTAAGTGAAAAGCCCATTGCAATAAGACGCATGGAATGAACCATAGAGAACCATAGACATAGCGCCAAAAGGCCTGTCGTTTAGTGAGGGTGTGTCCATCCCTACCAATGATGCGCACGCGCCACGTTTGCATGGCTAGCGTCTGGCCGGACTTGGTCCAGTACCAAACAAAATACAGTCCCAACACAGCGTATAGATATAAAAAAGTTAGCCAGCTTGGCAATGAGATACCGAAAAGCATTCCCAATCCAAGATTTGGAACTAAAAAAGTAAATGCTATTACACCAAGCAATACAAGTTGCTCATAGAGGCAGCATGAAACGCGGCGCCAAAATTGTGGGGAGGGTAATACGTTTAGCTCAGCAGGCGACATAGACTGCTTAATTGTTTGTTGGGTTGCTAGATGTGGTGCCAGAAGAACCGCTTTCCGCAGAAGATCCAGTGTTATCTATTGTTGCAGGTGTGTTTGTGTTTATGACGGCAGGAGGTAGGGCTGCTTTTGGTGATATTGGGTGCTGTTGAAGTGTTGGGGCATTAGCGGCGGTTGGTTTTTTCTTTGCTTCGGAATCCGCCAGCTTCTTCTTTTGATCATCGCTCAGTTTTTGATAGGCAGACCACGCCTCTGCCTTTTTCTCGGCCGGAAATTTCAGGCTGGCGAGATAATTCTCACGTGCAAGGCGACGCTCTTTTTGAGAGAGATTTGACCAACTTGCCATGCGAGATTGCAGACGATCTTGATCCTGAGTAGTCATCTTGGGGTAAATATTGGCAACTTGAATCCACTTCTTGCGGCTATCAGGGAGCATGTAATCCCAATCGCTTTCAAGTGGCGCAAGTATTTTCTGTTGAGCGGGCTTTAGGCCTTCCCATGTCCCATCAGGTTTTTTTTCAGGAATCGCTGTTGCTTTTCCGTGTGGGGCGCTTGGTGGTAACTGCGCGATGGCTGGGCTAACAATGAATGCGCATAAAAAAGCACATAGGGCTAGCCCACAAGTCTTTTGCATTCCAGTTGTTGATGACATCGAATGAGTCGGGATTATTTGCTTTGAACTGAGTCTGATGAACTGTCTGACTCAGAGAGAGGGCCGTACTTAAGAAAGGCCATAAATCCGCTATCAGCATAAGCATCTGGTGGAACGTCATCAGACAATAAAGCCGCATCTACTTCAGCAATGTCATTAATGCGTGAATCATCTTGCCACTGGGCAATGCCAATCAAGCCAAATACCAAGACCACCAGTGGAGCAATCCAACCTAAGGTATCCCAAGTGCCGTTTGATCCAGATGTCCAGTTGCGGGCAGATCCAGCCAAAACTTGTTTTTGAATGCGTACTTTTTCAGGCTTTTTAACAGATAGCGCTTTCATACGGGCTGCGTATAGGCGATCTTTGATATTTTGAGGAATTGTTTGGACACCTTGACGGAGCAGGGCAGCGCTAGCCTGGCCAAATTGGTCGGCTTGAGTCTGGAGTTGTTGGTCATCAAAGTGTTTCACAGCGTAATTCCTTTTAATTTCAATGCTTTAGCTAATGTTTGGGTGGCTCTAGAACAGTGGGTTTTGACACTTCCTTCACTACAACTCATTGCCAGCGCCGTTTCAGTAATGCTTAGCTCATCCCAATAACGCATTAGGAAGGCTTCTCGTTGACGTACAGGTAATTTAGATATTTCTGACTCTAAAGCCTGTAAAAGCTGACTTTTTTCAAGCTTTTGCGCCCCATCTTGGTGAATTTCACTGTCATCTGGGGCTGAAAGGGACTCTAGAGGGTCAAAATCATCGTTTTCATCAGCCTTTTTGCCCATATTGGAAAAAAGGGTGACCCAAGTATTCCTTACTTTTTGCCTTCGAAACCAGTCATGAATGCGGTTTTGCAAAATTCTAGTAAAAACTAAGGGCAACTCTGCCGCTGGTCGATCACCATATTTTTCAGCCAGCTTGATCATGGCGTCTTGAACAATATCTAATGCAGCGTCATCGTCACGCACGGCGTAGACCGCCTGCTTAAAAGCGCGTTGCTCAACATTGCTCAGAAAGTCAGATAGTTCTTGGGCTGATGCCATGAAATGGATTAGACCTGAATCTGTAAGAATTCAGCCATTTTAGGGGATTGCTATAGAATATAGGGCTTACTACCTAGAATCTCATTCAAGAAGTGGTTTTTCCGGTAGCAGCGCCGTTCGAACTCAGGCCATAAGCAGGGGATAGAACAGACCAATCAATTTTTTGCCGAAAATTGCAAAGGACGAAAGAAAATGAATACAAGCAGCGCCGAATTTTTAGCTAGCAAAGCTAACAAAGACACAGCAAATACAAATAATGATGCAGCGCCTCCAGAAATGATTGGTGCTGAGATGCTCGTGCATGCATTGCACAAAGAGGGTGTTGAATTCGTTTGGGGTTACCCAGGTGGATCCGTTCTCTTTATCTACGACGAAATTTTTAAGCAGGACAAGTTTGAGCATATTCTTGTTCGCCATGAGCAGGCAGCTGTTCATGCGGCTGATGGTTATGCACGAGCAACCGGTAAGGTTGGAGTGGCCCTAGTTACCTCAGGCCCAGGTGTGACCAATGCAGTTACTGGCATTGCTACTGCTTACACTGATTCGATCCCTATGGTGATCATCAGCGGTAACGTTCCCACTTACGCTATTGGTGAAGATGCATTCCAAGAGGCTGACACAGTAGGTATCACTCGCCCAGTTGTGAAGCACAACTTCCTCGTGAAAGATGTTAAAGACCTTCCATTGGTTTTGAAAAAAGCATTTCATATTGCGCAGACAGGTCGCCCTGGCCCCGTCTTGATTGATATTCCTAAAGATGTATCCGCAGCTAAAGGTCCTTTCGTATATCCAGAGACTCTGGAAATGCGTTCTTACAACCCGGTAGTTAAGGGCCATAGCGGTCAGATTCGCAAAGCGGTTGCTTTGTTGCAAGAGGCAGAGCGCCCATACATCTATACCGGTGGTGGCGTGATTTTGTCTGATGCAGCCCCTGAGTTAAAAGAGTTTGCCGACTTGTTGGGCTATCCAGTTACTAATACGTTGATGGGCTTGGGTGGATTCCCTGGTACGAGTCCGCAATTTGTGGGCATGCTCGGCATGCATGGCACGTATGAAGCAAATATGGCTATGCAGCACAGTGATGTATTGATTGCGATTGGTGCGCGTTTTGATGATCGTGTGATCGGAAACACCGTACACTTTGCAAGTCATCCGCGCAAGATTATTCACATAGACATCGATCCTTCTGTAATTTCTAAGCGCGTGAAGGTAGATGTGCCTATCGTTGGCAACCTTAAAGAGGTGTTGGTTGAGATGACCGCCCAAATTAAGGCAGCTGGCCCGCGTAAGAATGGCGATAAGGTTGCTGCTTGGTGGGATCAGATTAATGAGTGGCGCAAAAAAGATTGCTTGAAGTACGACGAGGCATCTCAAATTGTGAAGCCGCAGTACGTTGTTCAAAAGTTGTGGGAGCTCACTGGTGGTGATGCATTCATTTGCTCTGACGTAGGTCAACATCAAATGTGGGCCGCACAGTTCTACAAGTTTGATAAACCACGTCGCTGGATTAACTCTGGTGGCCTAGGCACCATGGGTGTTGGCTTGCCCTACGCAATGGGCATCAAGAAGGCATTTCCTGAAAAGGATGTTTTCACTATTACAGGTGAAGGCTCAATTCAGATGTGCATTCAAGAGTTGTCTACATGTAAGCAATACGACACCCCAGTGAAGATCGTGTCCCTGAATAACCGTTACCTAGGTATGGTGCGTCAGTGGCAAGAATTAACCTATAACAAGCGCTACTCCAGTTCATACATGGATTCCTTGCCTGACTTTGTGAAACTGGCAGAAGCCTATGGTCACGTTGGCATGCGCATTGAAAAGAAATCCGATGTTGAGGGCGCTCTTAAAGAGGCGATTCGATTAAAAGATCGTACTGTATTCATGGACTTCCAGACTGACCCAGAAGAAAACGTTTGGCCTATGGTTCAAGCAGGCAAGGGTATTACTGAAATGCTTTTGGGTAGCGAGGATCTCTAATGCGACACATTATTTCTGTACTCATTGAGAATGAGCCGGGCGCCTTATCACGTGTAGTAGGTTTATTTTCTGCTCGCGGCTACAACATTGATACTTTGAGTGTCGCGCCTACTGAAGATCCATCCTTATCTCGTATGACTATCGTGACTTTTGGTTCCGATGATGTTATTGAACAAATTACCAAGCACTTAAACCGTCTGGTTGAGGTTGTTAAGGTATTTGATCTGAGTGAAGGCCCTCATATTGAGCGTGAGCTCATGATGATCAAGGTTCGCGCTGTTGGAAAAGAGCGTGAAGAGCTCAAACGTACTACCGATATCTTCCGTGGTCGCATCATTGATGTGACTGACAAGAGTTACACCATTGAGTTAACCGGTGATGGTGCCAAGTTGGATGCCTTTATTGATTCGATCGATCGCGCATCGATTCTGGAAACTGTCCGTTCGGGTGGGTCTGGAATTGGTCGTGGAGAGCGCATCCTCAAGGTTTAATTTTTTTAACTGATTACTGCATTAATTACATTTTCAATACAAGGAAAGAGCATGAAAGTTTTTTACGATAAAGACGCTGATTTGTCCCTCATTAAGGGCAAGAAAGTCACCATCATTGGTTATGGTTCACAAGGTCACGCACACGCATTGAACCTCAAAGATTCTGGCGTTAACGTTACTGTTGGTTTGCGTAAAGATGGCGCTTCCTGGAGCAAAGCAGCAAATGCTGGCTTGACAGTAAAAGAAGTTGGCGAAGCTGTTAAAGATGCAGACGTAGTAATGATGCTCTTGCCTGATGAACAAATCGCTGATGTTTACAACAAAGAAGTGCACGGCAACATTAAGCAGGGCGCTGCTCTTGCTTTTGCTCACGGCTTTAACGTTCACTACGGTCAAGTGCAGCCACGTGCTGATTTGGACGTGATCATGATCGCTCCTAAGGCTCCTGGACACACAGTGCGTGGTACATACGCACAAGGTGGCGGCGTACCTCATTTGATCGCCGTGTACCAAGACAAATCTGGTTCAGCACGTGATGTTGCTTTGTCATATGCGACTGCTAACGGCGGTGGCCGTGCTGGCATCATCGAAACAAACTTCCGTGAAGAAACTGAAACTGACTTGTTCGGCGAGCAGGCTGTTCTTTGTGGTGGCGCGGTTGAATTGATCAAAGCGGGCTTTGAAACTCTGGTTGAAGCTGGTTACGCTCCTGAAATGGCTTACTTCGAGTGCTTGCATGAGCTCAAGTTAATCGTTGACTTGATCTACGAAGGTGGTATCGCGAACATGAACTACTCAATCTCTAACAATGCTGAGTACGGTGAGTATGTAACTGGTCCACGTGTTGTTACAGAAGATACGAAGAATGCAATGCGTCAGTGCTTGAAAGATATTCAAACTGGCGAATACGCTAAGAGCTTCATCTTGGAAAACAAGGCGGGTGCTCCTACTTTGATTTCACGCCGCCGTTTGAATGCAGAACATGACATCGAAGTAGTTGGTGCTAAATTGCGCGCCATGATGCCTTGGATTGCTAAGAACAAGTTGGTTGACCAGACTAAAAACTAAGCTTAAAAGCGAAGTCATTAACCAATAGAAGTAAATAAAAAGGCTCAGAACAAAGATGATGTATCCACACCCCATTATTGCGAAAGAAGGTTGGCCGTATTTAGCGTTAGTGGGGGCGGTGACTTTACTTGTCCACTATCTTGGTGGCATTGCTTGGTCATGGCCGCTTTGGATCATCTTTATCTTTGTTCTGCAGTTCTTTCGCGATCCGCAGCGCATTCCTGCGATGGGTCGTGATTTAGTGTTATCTCCAGCTGATGGTCGCATTGTGGTTGTTGAGAAAACCAATGATCCTTATGCTGGTCGTGAAGCGCTCAAAATTAGCGTGTTCATGAATGTATTCAATGTCCACTCAAACCGAAGTGCGGTAAACGGTTTGGTTAAAGAAATTCAGTACTTCCCTGGTAAGTTTGTAAACGCAGATTTAGATAAAGCATCAACAGAGAATGAGCGCAATGCCGTTGTGATTGATGCTAATGGTCAAATCGTGACTTTGGTTCAGGTGGCTGGGTTAATTGCCCGCCGTATTCTTTGTTATATCCATGTCGGTGATCGCCTTAAGGCGGGTGAGCGTTATGGATTTATTCGTTTTGGTTCACGTGTAGATGTGTATTTACCGCTGACTGCAGAGCCGCTCGTTAGTGTTGGTGATAAAGTATTTGCAACAAACACAGCCTTGGCCCGTTTGCCAGGCTTAGAATGATTAGAAATATTATTCACTAGGACATTTTTTGACTACATTTCGCCGTCGTGGTCGCATAGACCGGAGTCGTCTCCCCCATCAGCATACCGCCACTTCAGATAAGCAGTGGGCCGAGGAGTTAGGGGATGGAGTTGATTACGAAGTAGAAGAGCTGCACCCACAAAAGCCCCGCTTACGTAGCAAGGGTATCTATCTCTTACCAAACGCTTTTACTACTGCCGCATTATTTTGTGGTTTCTTTGCTATTGTGAATGCAATGAACCATCAGTTTGAGATGGCTGCTATTGCGATCTTTGCATCTTTGGTTTTAGATGGCATGGATGGTCGAATAGCGCGTATGACTAATACTCAGAGTGCTTTTGGTGAGCAGTACGACTCTCTAGCTGATATGGTTTCCTTTGGTGTTGCGCCTGCGTTAGTGGCTTATGAATGGGCCCTAAAAGATTTAGGTAAATGGGGTTGGCTGGCTGCATTTACTTATTGTGCTGGTGCCGCTTTGCGTCTGGCTCGCTTTAATGTAAACACTGGCGTTGTCGATAAGAAGTTTTTCCAAGGTTTGCCAAGCCCAGCGGCAGGTGCCTTGATGGCTGGTTTTATTTGGTTGGCAGATGACAACAAGATTCCAGTGCGGGACACTGCAATTCCCTGGGTCACCTTCTTTATTGCTGTATATGCTGGCCTTACTATGGTTTCTAATGCTCGTTTTTATAGCGGTAAGGCCTTAGATGTTCGCTACCGTGTGCCTTTTGGCGTCATGGTTTTGATGATCCTAACTTTTGTTTTGATCTCATCAAACCCCCCATTGACTCTATTTGGCTTGTTTGTGGTGTATTCCATATCGGGCTATGTTATCTGGGCCTGGGAGCGACTTAGCGGAAAACGTTTTAGCTAATTCCATAATTTTGGGGTATAGTATTTCCATGACTATGAATTTCTCACTTTTATCTAGCCTTCTTCTACTAGCACTAAGCCTAAAGCTTGGGGCGGGTAAGGCCTGAGTTAATGAGATAAAAGATTCATTAGCCACCACATACCAGCCCCAGCTAATTGCTGGGGTTTTTGTTTTTAAGATCGAAGTTAATAGATTTACAAGTATTTAAAACCGGAGAGTAGTAATGAGCGACAAAGTAATCATTTTTGACACCACCTTACGTGATGGCGAGCAGTCTCCAGGCGCCTCGATGACTAAAGATGAAAAAGTGCGGATTGCCCGCCAGCTTGAGCGTCTCAAAGTGGATGTGATTGAAGCTGGTTTTGCCGCTAGCTCTGAAGGTGATTTCCAGGCGATATCTGCTGTTGCTGCTGCGGTAAAAGATTCAATAGTCTGCTCCTTGGCTCGCGCCAACGATAAGGACATTACCCGTGCTGCTGATGCCTTGCAGGCCGCTAATGCAAAACGCATCCATGCCTTTTTGGCAACTAGCCAATTGCATATGGCTGTGAAGTTGCGCATGTCTCCAGAAGAGGTTTTAGAGCAGGCTAAGCGTTCTATTCGTTTTGCGCGTAATTTAGCCGCTGATATCGAATTCTCTGCTGAAGATGGCTATCGTTCAGAGATGGATTTCTTGTGCCGAGTGGTGGAGGCAGTCATTAACGAGGGCGCATCCACCATCAACATTCCAGATACAGTTGGTTACGCAACTCCCGAGTTATATGGTGAGTTTATTAAGACCTTGCGTACTCGTGTGCCCAATTCAGACAAGGCGGTGTGGTCTGTGCATTGTCACAATGATTTGGGTATGGCGGTAGCGAACTCTTTGGCCGGCGTAAAAATTGGCGGAGCCCGTCAAATCGAGTGCACGATAAATGGTTTGGGTGAGCGCGCTGGTAATACTGCATTAGAGGAAATTGTGATGTCATTGCGCACGCGCAAGGATTATTTCGATATGGTCTGCGGTATAGATGCAACTCAAATCGTACCTGCATCTAAATTGGTTTCTCAAATTACGGGTTTTGTCGTTCAGCCTAACAAAGCAGTGGTTGGAGCTAACGCCTTTGCACACACATCAGGCATTCATCAGGACGGCATTTTGAAAAACCGTGACACCTATGAAATCATGCGCGCAGAAGATGTGGGTTGGTCAGCAAACAAGATTGTTTTGGGTAAGTTATCTGGCCGCAATGCTTTCAAACAACGCTTGCAAGAGTTGGGCATTACGGTCGAAGCCGAGGCTGATTTAAATGAGGCATTTACTCGTTTTAAGACCTTGGCTGATCAGAAGTCCGAGATTTTTGATGAAGATATTATTGCCATCATGTCTGATTCAGCAGCAGCAGAAGAGGGTGAGCATTACAAATTTATCTCCTTAAGCCAGCATTCTGAAACTGGTGAGCGTCCTAAGTCACGTGTGACTTTTCGCATGGGTGACAAAGAGATTAGTTCAGAAGCAGAAGGTAATGGTCCAGTTGATGCTAGCTTGAATGCTATTGAAGGTATTGCTAAGAGTGGAGCAGAGCAGTTGCTTTATTCAGTTAATGCGATTACTTCAGGAACGCAATCGCAAGGCGAAGTGACCGTGCGTTTAGCAAAAGGTGGCCGTATTGTGAATGGTGTTGGTACCGATCCCGACATCATTGCAGCCTCTGCGAAAGCCTACTTGGCAGCCTTAAATAAGTTGCATGATCCTAGCCAGGCTAAGCTCAATGCGCAGATGACGCCTTAAGCGTCTTCACCTCTATTTATTTAAGTCAGTATTTTTATAGTACTTGGTGCCTTTGCCGGTGATTTCAGCGGCAAGGCCTGAGTCGGTTAGTTGATACATTAAGACCCCTGGTGCAACAACCGTTGCATCCTGATAGGCGTCACCATCTTTTTCATACTTGGCGGCTGCAGTAACTTGCCCGCCAAAAGTCCAGCCTGAATTCACAAAATCATTCATTGCTGCATCAGTTTGAAAAACAAATATGTTCTGAAAGGATTTGATTCCAATTCCAAGGCCGGCTTGAACCTCTGCCATATTCATATAAACCGGCTTTTTATTTTTGCTGACGACTACGCCGCTACCTGTACCACCGCCAGCTATCAAAATTTTCATTCCAAAATTGCTGAAAGTGGCATAGCCAGTAGATTTTTCGATCGCATCCTTCGCTTTAGGCTGAATGGCATAGAGCTGCTTCAAGGTTTGTTCGCTCTTAGCAAGTATGTCCTGGCGTTGCTGAGCAACCGTCTTGTCTGATGCAAACGGGTTCGAAAATTGGGCAAAAACAGGGGCGTTTAGGCCAAAAGCCAGGAAAAGAAGGGTGCTGATGGTTCGAAAAAAGGCAGACATATTTGTAAATTATTGATTTATATAGATTATTTGCAATTAAACAAAGTATTCACCCCTAGAGAATACGAATACTTGTAAGCCAATTCCCTCTTTTGGTGTGTCGTCTGATACAATTCGATGGCTTTGATTTTTAAAGCTTTTTTGTTTTATTTTGTTAAACACGCACGACGCTTAATGGGTGAAAGCTCAGGTGTTCGCAAGTTAGGAGTATTAAAAATGGCAGTTGCTGATATTAAAACGGCGGAAATCGTCAAAGAAAACGCGCGCAGCGCAAACGATACGGGTAGTCCTGAAGTACAAGTTTCATTGCTCACAGCCCGCATCAATGAATTAACCCCCCATTTCAAGGCTAACGCTAAAGATCATCACAGCCGTCGTGGTTTGTTGAAGATGGTTTCACGTCGCCGTCGCCTCTTGGATTACCTCAAAGGCAAAGATTTGGATCGCTATCGCGCATTGATTGAGAAATTAGGTCTCCGTAAGTAATTCTTATCGGAATGCAATGCCATCTTTCTTAGGGTTGTTTCTTCGCAGAATCAGTCTTAAGCAGATGGCATGTTTTTTTGGGCGCTTTAGATCATTTGTGTAGGGGATTGTGTCATTCCAATGAGTTTCTGGGTTGTATGCAGAGCCTCCCTGGAATGGCATCCCTTGTGATCCGAAATCGCTCCAGTGTTGTCGTGACACTGCTTTATCCCACGACAAGCGTAATGCTCATGTGAGTCTTGCGTGAACAATTTGGAGAAGATCAGAATGACAATGTTTAAAAAAGCAGTAAAAAGTTTTCAATGGGGCAACCATCAAGTAACAATGGAAACAGGTGAGATTGCTCGTCAAGCTGGTGGTGCCGTTATCGTTAATGTAGATGACACAGTAGTAATGGGTACAGTTGTAGCCTCTAAGTCTGCAAAGCCAGGCCAATCATTTTTCCCATTGACTGTTGATTACTTAGAAAAAACTTACGCAGCTGGGAAGATCCCCGGTGGCTTCTTCCGTCGTGAAGGTCGTCCATCTGAAGGTGAGACATTAATCTCCCGTTTGATTGACCGCCCATTGCGTCCTTTATTCCCAGAAGGTTTCTTGAACGAAGTTCAGGTTGTAGTGCACGTGCTATCTATCAACCCAGACGTACCTGCTGATATTCCTGCTTTGATCGCAGCATCTGCAGCCTTAGCTGTTTCAGGCATCCCATTTGCCGGCCCAGTTGGCGCAGCACGCGTTGGTTATGCAAATGGCCAATACCTTTTGAATCCAACACGTACAGAACAAGCTACTAGTGAACTCGATTTGATCGTTGCTGGTACACAAGCAGCTGTCTTGATGGTTGAGTCTGAAGCAAATCAATTATCTGAAGAAGTCATGTTGGGCGCAGTTGTATATGGCCATGACCAAATGCAAACAGCGATCAATGCTATCAATGATTTAGTTCGTGAAGCAGGCAAACCTGAGTGGGATTGGACTGCAGCCCCTAAAGATGAGCCATTTATCGCTAAGGTAACTGCATTGGCTGAAGCGCCATTGCGTGAGGCTTATCAGATTCGTCAAAAGGGCGCTCGTTCAGACAAGCTCAAAGAAATTTCTAAAGAAGTAATGGCTAAGTTATCCGAAGAGGGTGATGTTGATGCTGTTGCTGTGAGCGACATCATGTTTGAAATCGAAGCGAAGATTGTTCGTAGCCAGATTTTGAATGGTGAGCCACGTATTGATGGTCGCGATACACGTACTGTTCGTCCGATCGAAATTCGTAATGGCGTATTGCCACGCACACACGGATCAGCATTGTTTACTCGTGGTGAAACTCAAGCATTGGTTGTTGCAACATTGGGTACTGCCCGTGATGAGCAGATCATTGACGCGCTCGAAGGTGAGTACCGCGATCGTTTCATGTTCCACTACAACATGCCTCCGTTTGCTACTGGCGAAACAGGTCGTGTAGGCAGCCCTAAGCGTCGTGAAATTGGTCACGGTCGTTTGGCTAAACGTGCATTGATTCCAGTATTGCCAAGTGCAGAAGATTTCGCATACAGCATTCGTGTGGTTTCAGAGATTACTGAGTCCAATGGTTCATCTTCAATGGCTTCTGTTTGCGGCGGCTGTTTAGCAATGATGGATGCTGGTGTTCCAGTTAAAGCACACGTTGCTGGTGTAGCAATGGGCTTGATCCTTGATGGCAATCGCTTTGCTGTGTTGACAGACATCTTGGGTGATGAAGATCATTTAGGCGATATGGACTTTAAAGTAGCAGGTACAGCCAATGGCATTACTGCTTTACAGATGGACATCAAAGTACAAGGCATCACTAAAGAAATTATGCAAGTAGCTTTGGCGCAAGCTAAAGAAGGCCGCTTGCACATCTTGAGCAAAATGCAAGAAGCGATGGGTTCAGTTCGTACAGAATTGTCAGCTCACGCTCCACGCATGGTTTCTTTCAAGATTCATCCAGACAAGATTCGTGAAGTAATCGGTAAGGGCGGCGCAACAATTCAAGCGTTGACCAAAGAAACTGGTTGCAGCATCGATATTAAAGATGACGGCACCGTAACTATTGCTTCCACATCAGCTGAAGGCATGGCAGAAGCAAAGGCACGTATTGAAGGCATTACTGCTGAAGCTGAGGTAGGGAAGATCTACGAAGGTCCAGTTGTGAAATTGCTCGAGTTCGGTGCTTTGGTGAATATTCTTCCAGGTAAAGATGGTCTCTTGCACATTTCTGAAATCTCTAACGAGCGTGTAAAAGAAGTTAAAGACTACTTAGCAGAAGGCCAAGTGGTTCGCGTGAAGTTGTTGGCTGCTGATGAGCGCGGTCGTTTGCGTTTATCTCTCAAGGCTGCGATGGCTGACGAGGGCGGCACGATTGCTCCTTTAGCTGGTGCTACTGAAGTGGTTGCTGAGGCGGCTCCAACATCTGGCGAGTCTGCTTAATTCCTTTGGTTAGCAGGAGCATTCATGCGCGTAGTTGAAATCAAAGAATTTGGCGCACCAGAGATGCTGGTGCCGGCCAGTCGTCCAGATCCAGTGGCTCCTGCTGCTGGTACTGGCGAAATTTTGATCAAAGTTTTGGCCGCTGGGATTAATCGCCCTGACGTTTTACAACGCAAAGGACACTACCCAGTTCCAGCGGGTGCATCTGATATTCCTGGTCTTGAGGTGGCTGGTGAGATTGTTGGCGGTGATTTATCTCATCCTGATAATGTATTTGGACTCAAGCTTGGCGATAAAGTGTGTGCATTAGTTCAAGGTGGTGGCTATGCAGAGCTATGTACCGCACCTGTTGCGCAGTGCTTGCCATACCCTAAAGGATTTAGTGACCAAGAAGCTGCTGCTTTGCCTGAAACTTTCTACACCGTTTGGAGCAATGTCTTCATGCGTGGTGAGTTGGCTGAAGGCGAGACTTTATTAGTTCAGGGTGGTTCCAGTGGTATTGGGGTTACTGCAATCTTGATTGCAAAGGCATTAGGCCATAAAGTTTTTGTGACTGCTGGCACTGATGAAAAATGTGCAGCCTGTGTTGCTTTAGGTGCTGACCTTGCTATTAATTACAAAACTCAAGATTTTGTTGAAGAGGTTAAAAAAGCTACAGATGGCAAAGGTGTCAACGTCATTCTGGATATGGTTACCGGCACTTATGTGCAAAAAGAAATCGACTGCCTAGCTGATGATGGTCGTATTGTCATCATTGCAATTATGGGTGGCTCAAAGGCTGAAGTGAATACTGGCCAAATTTTGCGTCGTCGCTTAACGATCACGGGTTCAACTTTGCGCCCACGCCCAGTTTCATTCAAAAAGCAGATTACAAAGCAGCTCTTTGAGAATGTTTGGCCCTTGCTCAATGCGGGGAAACTCAAACCAGTGATTTACAAGACATTCACGCTAGATCAGGCCGCTGATGCTCATGCTTTGATGGAGTCATCTGAGCATGTTGGCAAGATTGTTTTAACTGTATAGAAAATTCAATACCCTTATGCGACCACTCATCGTTATCGGCAATTGGAAAATGAATGGCAGTCTTGCAAGTAATCAAGACTGGATCAAGACCGTTGCTCGTGGCATGGAGAGTGGCATGCCATCAGGTCGTAAGTACGCTGTATGTGCACCATTTCCATATTTGTCGCAGTGCGCAGAATTAATTAAAGCGCATTCAATGGCGTTTTTGAGTTTAGGTGCGCAAGATGCATCTGCTCACAGTTCAGGTGCCTATACCGGTGAGGTTTCAGCTTCAATGCTCAAAGAATTAGGCTGTACCTACGTCATTGTTGGCCACTCAGAACGTCGTCTAATGCATCATGAGGTTGATGAAATTGTTGCCGCTAAAGCGCTTCAAGTGCTGGATAACGGTATGACACCAGTCATTTGCGTTGGCGAGACTGCTGATGAAAGAAATTCCGGCCGGGCCGAAGAAATTGTTTGCTCACAGGTTGCTAAACAAGTCAGCGTTCTGCAGGATCGCTTGGCTGACTGTCTGATTGCCTATGAGCCTGTTTGGGCTATTGGCACCGGAAAAGTTGCTAGTGCCCAGGTAGCTCAAGACATGCATCGAGCTATTCGTTTGCAATTGGCTGAATTTAATGAAGATGTAGCTTCTCATGTCGGAATTTTGTATGGCGGCAGTGTCAAACCTGATAATGCCGTTGAGTTGTTTGCCATGCCGGATATTGATGGTGGATTGGTTGGGGGTGCTTCACTAAATCCTCAGGACTTTCTATCCATCTGCCAGGCATAGATTTTTTATTTGGAGATAAGCTGTGGAATGGTTTAAGACTTTATTAATCGTATTGCAGGTAATTTCAGCCTTGGCTGTGATTCTCTTGGTTCTGTTGCAGCAGGGCAAAGGCGCCGATATGGGTGCAGCCTTTGGTTCTGGCTCTTCTGGCAGCCTCTTTGGCGCTAGTGGCTCAGCCAACTTCCTTTCTCATGCGACAGCTATTTTTGCTGCTGTTTTCTTTATCAGCACCCTGGGTATTACCTGGATTGGTAACAAGAAAGAAGTGAGCCCTGGTGTGCTTTCTGGAACGGTAGCCCCAGCAGCAGCTCCCGTTGCCCCAGTTCAGGACCCTAGCAAGCCAGCAGTTCCTAAGTAAAAAAGTAGGTTTTACGTATTTAACTGCCCTAAAAATAGGGTAGTTCAGTTGTGCAATGCAGTAGAATTGATGGGTTTTGCAAGATGCCGACGTGGTGAAATTGGTAGACACGCTATCTTGAGGGGGTAGTGGCTTAGGCTGTGCGAGTTCGAGTCTCGCCGTCGGCACCAAAAATGAGTATTGATAAGGGTTTTTGCTCTAAATCAATACTTTATGTAGTGGAATAATTAATAATTTGCTGCTTTTAGGATTTACCAGACAAACGAATCAGGGCTATTTTGAATCTCGCTAATTACTTTCCTGTTCTGCTTTTTATCCTCGTAGGTATTGGGGTGGGATTAGTCCCCATGTTCCTCGGAAAAATTTTGGCTCCTTCGAAGCCTGACGCTGAAAAACTCTCTCCATATGAGTGCGGTTTTGAAGCTTTCGAAGATGCGCGTATGAAGTTCGACGTACGCTACTACTTAATCGCCATTCTCTTCATCCTGTTTGACTTAGAAACTGCATTCCTGTTCCCATGGGGTGTAGCTTTGCGTGATATTGGATGGCTTGGCTACGCCTCTATGGTGATTTTCTTGTTGGAATTCATTGTGGGATTTGTATATATCTGGAAAAAGGGCGCTCTCGACTGGGAGTGATAGATATGGCATTAGAAGGCGTTCTCAAAGAAGGTTTTGTAACCACTACAGCTGACCAGTTGATTAACTGGACTCGCAATGGTTCTTTATGGCCAATGACCTTTGGTCTGGCCTGCTGCGCGGTAGAGATGATGCATGCTGGCGCATCTCGTTATGACTTAGACCGCTTTGGCGTAGTGTTCCGCCCATCACCACGTCAATCAGATTTGATGATTGTGGCTGGTACCTTATGCAACAAGATGGCTCCCGCTTTGCGAAAAGTTTATGACCAAATGCCTGAACCACGTTGGGTGATCTCAATGGGTTCTTGTGCAAATGGCGGTGGCTACTACCATAACTCGTATTCAGTTGTTCGCGGTTGTGACCGCATCGTGCCAGTGGATATTTATGTCCCTGGTTGCCCTCCAACTGCGGAAGCGTTGATCTACGGAATTATTCAGCTGCAATCCAAGATCGCACGTACCAGCACGATTGCGCGGAAGGCTTAAATCATGTCAGATCGCTTAAATCAATTAGCTGCTAATTTAGAAAAAGTTTTAGGTAAGCGCGTTCAATCAATTGAGATTGCATTAGGTGAAGTTACTGTTGTTGTTAACGCAGATACCTATTTTGAATCCGCCATGTTGTTACGTGATGATCCATCTCTTGCTTTTGAGCAATTGATTGATTTGTGTGGTGTAGATTATCAAGACTTCCGTGAAGGCGCGTGGGGCGGTCAACGCTTCGGTGTTGTGAGCCATTTGCTTTCTATTGAGCATAACTGGCGCTTGCGTGTGCGCGTATTTGCACCTGACGATAGCTATCCATTGGTTGCCTCAATTACTCCGGTGTGGAATTCCGCTAACTGGTTTGAACGTGAAGCGTTTGACCTCTACGGTATTTTGTTTGATGGTCATGACGACTTACGTCGCATCTTGACTGACTATGGCTTTATTGGTCACCCATTTAGAAAAGATTTCCCAATCAGCGGTAATGTGGAAATGCGTTATGACCCAGAGTTAAAGCGCGTTGTCTATCAGCCAGTCACGATTGAGGCTCGCGAAATTACTCCACGCATTGTTCGTGAAGAGCAGTACGGAGGTCCGGTTTAAGTCATGGCACAAATTAAGAACTACACCCTCAATTTTGGTCCTCAGCATCCTGCTGCACACGGCGTATTGCGTTTAGTGCTTGAGCTCGACGGCGAAGTAATCCAACGCGCCGATCCGCATATTGGTTTGTTGCACCGTGCTACTGAAAAATTAGCAGAAACTCGTACATGGATTCAAAACGTTCCCTACATGGATCGCTTGGATTACGTTTCTATGATGTCCAATGAGCATGCCTATGTCATGGCCATTGAAAAGTTATTGCAAGTAGATGTTCCATTACGTGCTCAGTACATCCGTGTAATGTATGACGAGCTAACTCGCCTATTAAATCACTTACTCTGGATTGGTTGCCATGGTCTTGACGTTGGCGCGATGGCTGTGTTCCTTTACGCCTTCCGCGATCGTGAAGATATCTTTGACATGTATGAAGCAGTATCTGGCGCACGTATGCACGCTGCTTACTATCGTCCAGGCGGTGTTTATCGTGACTTGCCAGATCAGATGGCCCAGTACGATAAATCTAAGATTCGTAGCGCTTCTGCGGTAAAGCGTTTGAATGAAAACCGCAGCGGTACCTTATTGGATTTCATTGAGCAATTTACTAATGGCTTTGACGCCAATGTCGACGAGTATTGCAATCTCTTAACGGATAACCGTATTTGGAAGCAACGCTTGGTAAATATCGGCATCGTTACTCCTGAACGTGCATTGCAGCTTGGCTTTACTGGCCCTATGTTGCGCGGCTCTGGTATCGAGTGGGATTTGCGTAAGAAGCAGCCATACGAAGTGTATGACCGACTTGATTTTGATATTCCGGTTGGGGTAAATGGCGACTCCTATGATCGTTATTTAGTTCGCATGGAAGAAATGCGTCAATCTAATCGCATCATCAAACAGTGCGTGGCTTGGCTAAAAGCAAATCCAGGTCCTGTCATGAGCGATAACCATAAGGTTTCTCCACCGAAGCGCGTGGATATGAAAACCAATATGGAAGAATTGATTCACCATTTCAAACTCTTTACTGAAGGTATCCACGTCCCTGATGGCGAGGCTTATTCTGCTGTTGAGCATCCAAAAGGTGAGTTTGGTATTTACTTGATTTCAGATGGCGCCAATAAACCATACCGCATGAAGATTCGTGCACCTGGATTTGTACATTTATCTGCAATGGATGAAATGTCACGTGGCCATATGTTGGCTGATGCGGTGACCATTATCGGTACCCAAGATATCGTGTTCGGGGAGATTGACCGCTAATTAGCGTGCCAAGGATTATTTAATGACTACAACTCTTCAACTATCCGACAAAACAATGGCCGATATTCATCGCAATATCGCCAAGTACCCACCAGAGCACAAGCAATCTGCAGTAATGGCTTGTTTAATTGCCGCTCAAACAGAGGTGGGCTGGGTTACTCCTGAAGTCATAGAGACTATTGCTCAGATCTTAGAAATGCCAAGCATTGCAGTGGATGAGGTGGCCACTTTCTACAACATGTACAACACCAAAAAAATTGGTAAGTACAAATTGGTAATTTGCACAAACTTGCCATGCCAGTTAACGCATGGTGAAACTGCTGCTACATACCTCAAAGAAACACTCGGCATTGGCTACAACGAAACAACTCCATGCGGCACGTTTACTCTGAAAGAGGGCGAGTGCATGGGTGCATGTGGTGATTCACCAGTAATGCTCGTGAATGACAAGCGTATGTGCAGCTTCATGAGCAAAGAAAAGATTGATGCATTGTTAAATGAATTACGTGCAGAAGGGAAAGCAGCATGACCAGCTTGCACGATCGTCATATCAAGCCGCTGATCCTTGCTGGATTAAATGGTGATAACTGGCGTTTAAAAGATTACGAAAGCCGTGGTGGGTATCAGCAATTACGTCGTTTAATCAACGATAAAGTTGCGCCTGATGCCATCATTGCAGAATTGAAAGCTTCATCACTACGTGGACGTGGTGGTGCGGGCTTCCCGACTGGTTTGAAGTGGAGCTTTATGCCACGTCAATTCCCGGGGCAAAAATATTTAGTTTGTAATAGTGACGAAGGTGAGCCTGGTACTTTTAAAGACCGCGACATCATGCGTTACAACCCACATGCTTTGATTGAAGGCATGATTATTGGTGCATACACCATGGGTATTGCAACTGGCTACAACTATATCCACGGTGAAATCTGGGAAGTGTATTCACGCTTTGAAGAGGCCCTGGAAGAAGCGCGCGCTGCAGGTTATTTGGGCGACAAAATTTTAGGTAGTGATTTTTCATTCCAATTGCATGCATCTCCAGGTTGGGGTGCTTACATTTGCGGTGAAGAAACTGCATTGTTAGAGTCCTTGGAGGGAAAAAAGGGTCAGCCACGCTTTAAGCCTCCTTTCCCAGCAAGCTTTGGTTTGTATGGCAAACCAACAACGATTAACAACACCGAAACATTCGCTGCTGTGCCATTCATTTTGGCAATTGGTGGTCAGGCTTACTTAGATCTTGGTAAGCCTAATAACGGTGGAACAAAAATCTTCTCTATCTCTGGGGATGTAGTTCACCCAGGTAATTATGAGATTCCTTTAGGCACCCCATTTGCAGAGCTATTGAAGCTTGCTGGTGGTATGCGTGATGGCAAAGCATTAAAAGCGGTTATCCCTGGTGGTTCATCTTCTCCAGTTGTGCCTGGCGCGCAAATGATGGAACTCACCATGGATTACGACAGCATTGCAAAAGCTGGATCGATGTTGGGTTCAGGTGCTGTGATTGTGATGAATGAAACACGTTGTATGGTTCGCGCATTAGAGCGCTTGTCTTACTTCTATCACGAGGAATCATGTGGTCAGTGCACCCCTTGTCGTGAAGGTACTGGTTGGTTATGGCGCATTGTTCACCGTATTGAGCATGGCAAAGGGCGTCCAGAGGATTTGGATTTGCTCAATGACGTAGCAGCAAATATTCAAGGTCGTACGATTTGCGCTTTGGGTGATGCAGCAGCGATGCCAGTACGCGGCATGTTGAAGCATTACATGGATGAATTTGTGTATCACGTAGAACATAAGCGCTGCTTAGATTCTGCAAAACCTTTATAAAGATTTAGAGCACGGGATATCTAAAAGTGAGCATGGTAGAAATCGAATTAGATGGTAAGGCAGTAGAAGTTCCGCAAGGTTCGATGGTGATGCACGCCGCGAATAAGCTCGGCACCTACGTACCTCACTTCTGCTATCACAAGAAATTATCAATCGCTGCCAACTGCCGTATGTGCTTGGTGGAGGTTGAAAAAGCCCCCAAACCTTTGCCTGCATGTGCAACACCAGTTACTCAAGGTATGAAGGTGTTTACGCATTCAGCTAAAGCAGTTGAAGCGCAGCGTTCTGTAATGGAATTCTTGCTCATTAACCACCCATTAGATTGCCCAATTTGCGATCAAGGCGGTGAGTGCCAGTTACAAGATTTAGCGGTAGGTTACGGCAAATCCAATTCTCGCTACGACGAGGAAAAGCGCGTTGTATTCCATAAGAATGTTGGACCATTGATCTCCATGCAGGAGATGACTCGTTGTATTCACTGCACACGTTGCGTTCGCTTCGGCCAAGAAGTGGCTGGGGTGATGGAATTAGGTATGGTCAACCGTGGTGAGCATTCAGAAATTACTACTTTCGTAGGTCAGACAGTGGATTCAGAGCTTTCTGGAAACATGATTGACTTATGCCCAGTGGGCGCTTTAACCAGCAAGCCATTCCGTTATGCAGCGCGTACTTGGGAATTAGGACGTAAGCGTTCAGTAAGCCCGCACGATAGTTTGGGTGCAAATACCACCGTTCAAACTAAAGCAAATAAAGTAATGCGTGTTGTAGCGCTTGAAAATGAAGCAATTAATGAATGCTGGATTAGCGATCGCGATCGTTTCTCCTATGAAGGTTTAAATAGTACTGATCGTGTAACTACGCCAATGGTGAAGCAGGGTGGCCAATGGTTAGAAACTGATTGGCAATCAGCGCTTGATTATGTTGCACATTCATTGAAGACTATTTCAGCGGAAAGTGGTTCTGAGGCAATCGGTGCTTTAGCCCACCCAATCTCCAGCACTGAAGAATTACATCTCTTGCAAAAGATGGTTCGCGGTTTAGGCTCTAAGCAAGTAGAAACTCGTTTGCGCCAATCTGATGTTGCTGCTTCTGTAAGCGCGCCATGGCTCGGTATGCCGATTGCCAAAATCAATGAATTAGATCGCGTTTTAGTTGTTGGTAGCTTTTTGCGTAAAGATCAGCCCGTATTGGCGGCTCGGGTTCGTACTGCAAGCAAACGTGGATTACAGGTAACCCGTATTGATGCTGGTGGTGACGACTGGTTAATTCCAAGTAATGGCATCTCTGCTGCTCCAAGCGCGTGGCTCAATGCATTAAGTGAAGTTGCTCAAGCAGTAGCTAAAGCAAAATCAGTTAGCGCACCTGCTGGCACGGCTAACTTAGCAGTCTCGCCTGCAGCCCAAAAAATTGCAGACAGTCTGATTTCTGGTGAATCAGCGGCTGTATTGCTTGGGTCTGCTGCTATTGCGCACCAACATGCGTCTGACTTACATGTACTGGCTCAATTTATTGCAGAGCAAACCGGTGCAACTTTAGGCTTCTTACCTGTTGGCGGCAATTCAGTTGGCGCCTCACTGGTTAACGCTAACGGAGCTGGTGTTGAATCGGTTCTGTCTGGCGAGCGCCGTGCGGTGATCTTGATGAATATCGAGCCTGATGCAGACCTTCCAAATCCAACTGCAGCACGTGCTGCTTTGGCAAAGGCAAACACAGTTATCGCATTGAGCGCTTACAAGAGTGCAGATTTGCTTGAGGTGGCTGATGTCATTCTGCCAATTTCAACATTCTCAGAAACAGTTTCTACATTTGTAAACCTAGAGGGTAGAGCCCAAACTGTTCAACCTTCAGTAAAACCATTGGGCGATTCACGTCCGGCATGGAAAGTCATTCGTGTGCTCGGCGGTCTTTTGGGTCTTGATGGTTTCTTATTTAATCTTCCTGAAGAAGTCTTGGGGGAAGCGTTACCTGAAAACTATTGCACTCGCTTGAGCAATAACACTCCAGCTACATCTATTGCCAATGGAAATGCGGCTCCTATGAATGGTCTTGAGCGCTTGGCTGATGTCAATATCTATGCCGGCGACCAAATTGTTCGTCGTTCATCAGCGCTGCAACTTACACGTGATGCAAAACGTGGCAATCAAGCTGGCTTAAATCAAAAGACATTCTCTGAATTAGGCTTGAAAGAGGGCGATGCTGTGCGCGTTACTCAAGGCAGTCAGACGGTAGATATGCCAGCAACATTAGAAGTAAACCTAGCGCCAGGCGCCGTCAGAATTTCTGCTGGCACTATGGCTAGTGCGAAATTGGGCTCTATGTTTGGCCCTGTAACTGTTAGTAAGGCATAAGGTCAGAGATGGATAATTTCTTGAACCTCGTTACCACCCAAGGTGAAGCTATTTTTGGTTCTTTGTGGCCATTGGTTTGGGCTTTGGTGCGCATCGTCATTATCGTATTGCCAATGTTTGGTTGTGTAGCTTACTTAACCCTCTGGGAACGAAAGCTCATCGGTTGGATGCATATTCGTCTTGGTCCAAACCGTGTTGGTCCATTAGGTTTGTTGCAGCCAATTGCAGATGCATTAAAGCTTTTGATGAAGGAGATTATTGCTCCGGCACAAGCAAGTAAAGTTCTTTATTTCATAGCGCCAATTATGGTGATCATGCCTGCGTTTGCAGCATGGGCAGTCATTCCATTTCAAGCCAAGATGGTTTTGGCTGATGTTAATGCTGGTTTGCTTTACATCATGGCTATTTCATCGATCGGTGTTTATGGCGTGATTTTGGCTGGCTGGTCATCTAATTCAAAGTATCCGTTCCTTGGTGCCATGCGCGCATCAGCCCAAATGATTTCATACGAAATTGCGATGGGCTTTGCATTGGTAACCGTGTTGCTTACTTCTGGCTCCCTAAACTTAAGCGCAATCGTTGCATCTCAAGAACAGGGTGTATTTGCAGATATGGGTCTGAATTTCCTTTCTTGGAATTGGCTCCCATTGCTACCGATGTTCTTGATTTACTTTATTTCTGGTGTTGCCGAAACTAACCGTCATCCATTTGATGTGGTTGAGGGTGAGTCTGAGATTGTTGCTGGACACATGGTTGAGTACTCAGGCATGTCTTTTGCGATGTTCTTCTTGGCTGAATACGCCAACATGATTTTGATTGCAGCTGTTGCTTCCATCATGTTCCTAGGTGGCTGGTTACCGATTGTTGATTTGCCAATCTTGCGCGACATTCCAGGTTTCTTCTGGTTATTTGGCAAGACATTCTTCCTCTTGTCTTGTGTGATCTGGTTGCGTGCCACATTGCCACGCTATCGCTATGACCAAATCATGCGTTTGGGTTGGAAGATCTTTATTCCCATCTCCGTATTCTGGGTGGTTGTTATCGGCGCATGGGTTGTATCCCCATGGAATATTTGGAAATAAGTTGACCAATCATGTTTAAGAAAATTTCCCAATTCCTCGATAGCTTGATGCTCAAAGACATCCTTACTGGTATGTCGATTACTGGCCGCTATCTTTTCAAGCCAAAAATTACTGTTCAGTATCCGGATGAGAAGACACCATTGTCTAATCGCTTCCGCGGTTTACACGCACTCCGTCGTTATGAAAATGGTGAAGAGCGCTGCATTGGTTGCAAACTCTGTGAAGCAGTATGCCCAGCTTATGCAATTACTATTGAAACCGCTGAGCGTGATGATGGAACTCGTCGCACCAGTCGTTATGACATTGACTTAACAAAGTGCATTTTCTGTGGATTCTGCGAAGAAGCGTGTCCAGTTGATGCAATTGTTGAAACTAATATTTTTGAATATTTTGGCGATAAGCGTGGCGATCTGTATTTCACTAAAGACATGCTTTTGGCTGTCGGCGATAAGTATGAAAAAGATATCGCCGCTAACCGTGCAGCTGATGCACCTTACCGTTAATCGAATTGAGCTGAACTGAATATGACATTCGATCCATCTACTTTGTTTGCTGTTTTTTTCTACGGCTTTGCGGGCTTACTTGTTATCTCTGCATTGCGCGTGATTACAGCTCGTAACCCAGTCCACGCAGCTTTATTTTTGGTATTGGCATTCTTCTGCGCATCTGGTCTTTGGATGTTGCTCAAAGCCGAGTTTTTAAGTCTTGCCTTGATCTTGGTTTATGTTGGCGCGGTGATGGTTTTATTCCTTTTCGTGGTCATGATGCTCGATTTGGATTTAGAGCACTTGCGTCGTGACTTCAAAAAATTCCTACCGGTTGCCTTCTTGATGGGTGCCGTTATTGTTCTTGAACTATCTATAGTGATCATTCGTAGTTTTATTGGCACTAATGCACCAGTTCAGCCAATGCCTGAAGAAATGATGGCAAACAATACTCAAGCTTTGGGCATGCTGATCTTTGTTGATTATGTTTACGCGTTTGAAGTTGCTGGAGTGATCTTGCTGGTAGCAATTATTGCTGCCGTTGCTTTGACCTTGCGTAATCGCAAGGACTCTAAGTCACAAAATATTCACGAACAAGTCAATGTGGTTGCGGCAGATCGTATGCGCATTGTGAAAATGGGTTCAGACATGGCTGCAAAGCAAGATACAAGAGGAGAGAAGAAATGAACATTACTCTCGCTCACTACTTAGTATTAGGTGCAATTCTCTTTGCAACTAGTGTTATTGGTATTTTCTTAAATCGTAAGAATGTGATCGTATTGCTGATGGCAATCGAATTGATGCTTCTTGCGGTCAACATGAACTTTGTTGCCTTCTCTCATTACTTGGGAGATATGGCGGGTCAAGTATTCGTATTCTTTATTTTGACAGTGGCAGCTGCTGAAGCAGCTATCGGCTTGGCAATTTTGGTTGTGCTCTTCCGTAAGGTTGACACCATTAATGCCGAAGATCTTGACCACCTTAAAGGCTAGTCATGCAATTGACCTTAAATATTCCTGTACTCTGCGCAATTCCATTGGCGCCATTGGTTGGCTCCATCATTGCCGGATTCTTTGGCACTAAATTAGGCGGCAATCGCATCGGACACGGCGCAAGTCAATTTGTAACCATCTTAGGCGTCACAATTGCATTTGTTTTGTCTTGTAATGTTTTAGTACAAGTGATGGATGGTTTCTATTTCAATGGAACCGTTTACCGCTGGATGCAATTGGGTGAGCTCAATCTGGATATCGGTTTCTTAATTGACCCCCTAACAGCGACGATGATGTGCGTAGTGACCTTTGTGTCGCTCATGGTTCACATCTACACCATTGGTTATATGCATGGTGAAGAGGGTTATAACCGCTTCTTCTCTTACATTTCCTTGTTTACCTTTGCCATGTTGATGCTGGTAATGAGTAATAACCTATTGCAACTTTTCTTTGGTTGGGAAGCAGTTGGCGTAGTTTCTTATTTATTGATTGGCTTCTACTTTGAACGTCAATCTGCCGTGTTTGCCAATATGAAGGCTTTCTTGGTTAACCGCGTTGGTGACTTTGGTTTCATCCTTGGTATCGGCATTTTGTTGGCTAGTACAGGCTCGATGCAATACGACGTTATTTTTGCTCAGAACTCTGCTTTAGCTGCGCAAACATTGCCTGGCACCAGCTGGAATTTAATGACTGTTGCTTGTATTTGCTTGTTCATTGGTGCAATGGGTAAATCGGCTCAATTTCCATTGCATGTTTGGTTGCCTGACTCAATGGAAGGTCCAACTCCAATTTCTGCATTGATTCACGCTGCAACCATGGTTACCGCTGGCATCTTTATGGTGTCGCGCATGTCGCCTTTATTTGAGTTGTCTGATGCTGCATTGAGCTTCATCTTAGTGATTGGTTCCATCACAGCACTCTTTATGGGCTTTCTTGGTATTGTCCAAAACGATATCAAGCGAGTGGTTGCTTATTCAACCCTGTCGCAGCTGGGGTATATGACTGTTGCTTTGGGTGTTTCTGCTTACCCAGTAGCCATCTTCCACTTGATGACTCATGCTTTCTTTAAAGCCTTATTGTTCCTTGCAGCAGGTAGTGTGATTCTTGGCATGCACCATGAACAAGACATGCGTAAGATGGGTGGTCTCTGGAAATACATGCCAATTACTTGCCTCATGATGTTGCTTGGCAACTTAGCGCTTGTAGGTACGCCATTTTTCTCAGGCTTCTATTCAAAAGACTCCATTATTGAAGCGGTAGCAGCAAGCCATATTCCTGGTTCTGGATTTGCATACTTTGCGGTTATGGCGAGTGTATTTGTAACAGCCTTGTATTCATTCCGTTTGTATTTCTATGTATTCCACGGCAAAGCACGCTGGGGTCACGATGATGTACACGCGCATGATCATCATCATGATCATGCAGAGCAGGGCGATGACCATGCGCATCATGGATTGGCTCCAGGTCAAAAACCACACGAATCACCATTTGTAGTGACCTTGCCTTTGATTCTCTTGGCTATTCCATCTGTGATCATTGGTTTCTACACAATCTCACCATTGTTGTTTGGAACATTCTTTGGTGATTCAATCTTTATTGATTTAGTACGCCATCCAGTGATGAAAGAGTTGGAAGATGAATTCCACGGTCCAGTTGCTATGGCGATTCATGCATTTACTTCGCCTGTATTGCTATTAGTAGTGTTAGGTGTACTTACTGCAGCTATCGGCTATTTATGGGCACCTAAATTGCCCGGCAAAGTTGCTGAAACATTTGCACCAATTAAGAAATTGTTTGATAACAAATACTACCTCGATGAAATCAACCAAGCTGTATTTGCTAAGGGCCTCATTTGGATCGGTGGATTCCTATGGCATCGTGGCGACCAAAAGGTTATCGATGGATTCTTCGTTAACGGCAGTGCTCATACAGTAGGGCGCTTTGCTGGAGTTATTCGCCATTTGCAATCCGGTTATCTATATCACTATGCTTTCGCAATGATTGCGGGCCTAGCGGTATTGTTAGCTTGGGTTTTGTACGCTTATCTGCCTTTTGTTCGCTAGGCCTTTGTTACTTAAGTAGCCACTATGATTCTTTCTTACGCCATCTGGACCCCGATTGTCTTTGGACTCATTATTTTGTTTTATGGGTCTGAGAAGCCATCTGCCGGCGTACGCTGGTTAGCTCTAATTGGTGCCGTACTCGGCTTTATTGCAACTCTTCCATTGGTGATTAATTTTGATATTGCCAATTCTGGAATGCAGTTTGTAGAAAAGATTAGCTGGATTCCGCGCTACGACATTAACTATTACCTAGGTATCGACGGTATCTCCGTTTGGTTTATTGTCCTCACAGCTTTTATCAACATCATTGTGGTGATTGCAGCATGGGAAGTTATTGAAACCAAAGTATCTCAGTACATGGCTTCTTTCATGATCCTGTCTGGATTGATGATTGGCGTATTTTGTGCGCTTGACGCATTATTGTTTTACGTCTTCTTTGAGGCTACCTTGATCCCGATGTACATCATCATTGGTGTGTGGGGTGGTCATAATCGTATTTACGCTGCATTCAAGTTCTTCTTGTATACCTTGCTTGGCTCTTTGCTTACATTGATTGCCATGCTGTATCTGTACAACGTAACTAATACCTTTGATATCTTGGCTTGGCAAAATGCACGCTTAGACATCGTTGAGCAGATCCTATTATTTGCTGCATTCTTTATGGCATTTGCTGTGAAAGTGCCAATGTGGCCATTGCATACTTGGTTGCCAGATGTGCACGTTGAAGCTCCAACCGGTGGCTCCGTAGTCTTGGCTGCAATTATGTTGAAGCTCGGCGCTTACGGTTTCCTGCGTTTCTCATTGCCTATTGCTCCAGATGCAAGTCAATATTTGGGACCATTTGTAATTTTCCTATCTTTGGTTGCTGTGATCTACGTAGGTGCGGTTGCTTTAGTCCAGAAGGATATGAAAAAGCTGGTTGCTTATTCATCTGTAGCGCATATGGGTTTTGTAACCCTAGGCTTCTTCCTCTTTAGCCCTTTGGGTATTGAGGGTGGCATTGTGCAGATGATTTCTCACGGCTTTGTTGCTGGCGCAATGTTCCTTTCTATTGGTGTGCTTTATGACCGTATGCATACCCGTCAGATCGCCGATTACGGTGGCGTAGTACACCGCATGCCAGCTTTCACTGCATTTGCAGTATTGATGGCAATGGCTAACTGCGGTTTACCTGCAACATCAGGATTCGTTGGCGAGTTTATGGTGATTTTGGCTGCCGTTGATTATGACTTCGTCATTGGTATCTTGGCTGCAACAGCCTTGATCCTGGGTGCTGCGTATTCTTTATGGATGGTCAAGCGCGTATTTTTCGGCACGATCAATAACGCTCATGTAGAAGAGTTGAAAGACTTAAACTGCCGTGAATATTTCTTGATGGCAGTTCTATCGATCTGCGTGATTGGTATGGGTGTTTATCCAAAGCCATTTACCGACATTATTCATCCAGCTGTGATTAATCTGCTGCAGCATGTTGCTGTTAGCAAACTCTGAGTAAGCACAAATGCAAGCATTCGACCTATACGCCATCCTGCCGGAACTTGTTTTACTGATAGCAACCTGCTTGCTGTTGGTTGCAAGCGTTTACGTTCCTGAGAGAGTGATATCAACTCCTGGCGTGGAACAAGATGTTTTCCATACCCCACGTGGCGTAGGATTTGTCTACTTCTTCACAATCATTTTGTTGGTTTACTTGGTATTTGCATTTGTGGGTCGCATGGGTGATCCAGCTCTAGTTGCAATGAATGGTTTATTTCAGTCAGACCCTTTCTCAAACTTGCTTAAAGCGTGTTCTTGCATTGCTGTATTGGTAAGCTTGATTTATTCCAAACAGTATTTGATGGATAGAGCTTTATTCCGTCCGGACTTCATCGTATTGGCTTTACTCGCCTTGCTTGGTCAATTTGTATTGATCTCTGGCGCAAATTTGTTGACCTTGTATCTCGGTCTCGAGTTAATGGCGTTACCAACTTACGCTCTAGTGGCGATGCGCCATAGTAGCGAGAAGAGTGTTGAGGCTGGTATTAAGTATTTCATCTTGGGTGCATTGGCGTCAGGCTTCTTGCTTTATGGCATGTCCATGCTTTATGGCGTTACTGGCTCTTTGGATCTCATTGAAATTTTCAAGGTAGTAGCTGATCCTAGAGTTAATCACTTGGTGATGGCTTTCGGTTTGGTATTTATCGTAGCTGGCTTGGCATTTAAATTAGGCGTGGTGCCATTTCATATGTGGGTACCTGACGTTTATCAAGGTGCACCAACGGCTGTAACTTTGATGATCGCAGCAGCTCCAAAGCTGGCTGCTTTTGCATTGTTGTTCCGTTTGTTAGTAAACACCTTGTTGCCATTGCTAGGTGACTGGCAGCCGATGTTGGTGTTGTTGGCAGTCTTATCTCTAGTTGTCGGTAACGTTACTGCGATCGCTCAAACTAACGTTAAGCGTATGCTGGCTTACTCAGCTATTGCGCAAATGGGCTTCGTTCTTTTAGGCATGTTATCTGTATTTGATGATCATGCTTTTAGCGCTGCAATGTTCTACGCCATTACTTATGTTTTGACTACTCTAGGCACCTTCGGCCTGTTGATGGTTCTGTCACGCAAGGGTTATGACTGCGAAACCCTGGATGGTTTAAAAGGTCTTAATAAGAAGCACCCATGGTTTGCCTTTATTGGTCTTGTGATGATGTTCTCCCTGGCTGGTATTCCGCCAACAGTTGGCTTTGCTGCTAAGTTGGGCGTTCTTGAGGCATTGGTAGATGCTGAACATACTTTCTTGGCCGTTATTGCTGTGATTGCATCATTGATCGGCGCTTTCTACTACCTCAGAGTTGTCAAGGTAATGTACTTTGATGAGCCTGAGCATGAGATCACTGTCAGCGGCTCTGGTTTTGCTAAAGGCATCTTGGGTTTAAATAGTATCCTCGTATTGGCTATTGGCATTGTTCCTGCTGGTTTAATGAGTCTATGCTTGGATGCCATGCGCCGCACCTTGTTGGGCTCCTAATCAATAGTGCGGCATTACGTAAGGCTCCTTAGGGAGCCTTAATTATTTGTGACATTTAAATGTCATGGCTGTTTTGTATGATGAGGCTATCGTATTCAAAAGGAATTTATGAATGACTGAAAAATCATTTAAAGATCTACCATCAGGTGATTCTCATTTACGCGAAGAGCGCATTTCTGGAGAGGACATTTATGGTGGCCTGTTCCTAAATATGAAACGCGACAAGATTGCTTTGCCAAATGGCGAAGTAGCTGTGCGTGAATACTTAACTCATCCAGGGGCTGTAGCGATTGTTGCAATCCTTGAAGATGGAAGGATATTGCTTGAGCGCCAATATCGCTATCCAATAGCAAAAGCTTGTATAGAGATCCCTGCAGGAAAACTTGAGATAGGCGAAGATCATCTTCTGTGCGCCAAAAGAGAGCTTGAAGAAGAGACAGGTTACAAGGCAAGGAAGTGGAGTTACATTCGTCGTATACACCCGGTGATTTCTTATTCAACTGAACTTATTGATATTTACTTGGCTGAAGATTTGGTCGCAGGTGCGAGCCATCTTGACGATGAGGAGTTCTTAGACGTCTTTGCGGCTACCCTAGAGCAGTTAATCGGGTGGGTTGAGGATGGTGAGATTACGGACGTTAAAACAACGATTTCAGCCTATTGGCTCGACCGTTATCGTAGGGGTTTGGTCAAGCCAACGCCGATCGAATAGGGCGTTTTCAAACCCGACTAAAATGGTGGTATTGAATTTATTGTTTTTGCCCCTATATACGTTTTATGAAAGTCTATAACTTAGCCTGCCCACTTGATCACCGTTTTGAAGGGTGGTTTGCCTCCGAAGAGGATTGTCTTGCTCAGCAAGACAAGGGGATTCTTGCTTGTCCGGTCTGTGACAGCACAGAAATTACCCGCATGCCATCAGCACCCCATATAGGTAAGTCATCTTCTACAGAACTAGCAATCCCTAAAGTTGAATCTGAAAACCTGAGCGGAGGCGTAGTTGCTCTTACTGGTAGCGATCATTCCCAGCTAGAGGCGCAAGTCCAAGCAGCCTTCTTGAAAGGCATGAGAGATCTGATGGGGCGCTCAGAAGATGTTGGTGATTCATTTGCAGATGAGGCTAGAAAGATTCACTATAAAGAATCGCCTGAGCGAAGTATTCGTGGTCAGACTACTTTGGACGAGGCTGAGGCCTTAAGAGAAGAGGGTATTGACGTGCTATCAATGCCAATGATTCCTGCGCTGAAGAATACCCTTCAGTAAGGCCCTAATGGAAACTCAGCAATGAAAAAAGCGATCCGGAGATCGCTTTTTTGCTATATACATCCAAAAATTACTTAGAAGTAGGCATCACAAACTCCGCGCCTTTAGCAATGCTTTCAGGCCAGCGTTGCATCACGCTTTTTTGCTTGGTGTAGAAACGAACACCTTCTTTGCCATATGCATGCATATCGCCAAAGATGGATTTTTTCCAACCACCAAAACCATGCCACGCCATTGGCACTGGAATAGGCACGTTAATACCAACCATGCCTACCTGAACACGACGTGCAAACTCACGAGCAATATTGCCATCACTGGTGAAACAAGCAACGCCATTGCCGAATTCGCAAGAATTCACTAGGTTGAGTGCATCTGTAAAGTTTGCAACGCGCAGGCAAGACAATACTGGCCCAAAGATCTCTTCTAGGTAGATCTTCATATCAGGGGTGACATTGTCAAATAATGTGCCGCCAATAAAGAAGCCATTTTCATTACCAGGAACTTTGAGGCCGCGACCATCTACCAATAGTTTTGCGCCAGAAGCTACGCCACTTTCGATATAGCTAGTAATGCGCTCAAGAGCTGCCTTAGAGACGATTGGACCCATTTCGGCATCAAGCTCCATACCGTTCTTCACTTTTAATGTCTTAGTGCGCTCGATCAGCTTTGGCATGATCTTTTCGGCAACATCACCAACCAAGACTGCTACTGAAATCGCCATGCAGCGTTCGCCAGCTGATCCGTAAGCGGCGCCAACCAATGCGTCAATCGCTTTTTCAATATCGGCGTCAGGCATGATGACCATGTGATTCTTAGCCCCACCTAATGCTTGTGAACGTTTGCCGAAATGAGCGCAGCGCTCATAAATGTAGTTCGCAATTGGGGTAGAGCCTACGAAGCTTACCGCCTTAATATCTGGATTTTCAATCAAAGCATCAACTGCCTCTTTGTCGCCTTGGACCACGTTGAATACGCCATCAGGAAGACCGGCTTCCTTGAGGAGCTTAGCCATAAAGAGAGATGCAGTTGGGTCGGTAGGACTAGGCTTCAGAATGAATGTATTGCCGCAAGCAATAGCCATTGGGAACATCCACATTGGCACCATGACAGGGAAGTTAAATGGTGTGATGCCAGCAACTACACCCAATGGCTGACGCATTACCCAATTATCAATGTCTGTTGATACTTGTTCCGTGTAATCACCTTTGAGCAATTCTGGAATGCCAGTGGCAAATTCCACAATTTCAATTCCACGAGTAACTTCGCCTTGAGCATCGGTAAATACTTTGCCATGCTCTGCTGTAATGATCGCAGCCAATTCATCGCGATTGGCGTTTAAGAGCTCTAAGTACTTAAATAAGATACGCGAACGACGTAGGGGGCTAGTTTGACTCCAGGTCTCAAAGGCCTTCTGTGCAACTGCTACAGCTGCATCGACTTCCTTGCGGCTAGCAAGGGCGACTCGACGAGCTACAGACCCTTTGGTAGGGTTATATACATCGGCAAAACGGCCATCCTTAGGGTTAACTACATTACCGCCAACAAAGTGGCCAATATCTTCTTTTGATTCAAAGGCTTGAGGTTCGTTCATAGTCTCTTATATTGTGTGTTTATATAGAATTATTGGAAAAAAGATGCTTGGCTATATGGCCTGCACGACTTTGCTATCTCGTTTATTCTGATTTGAAGTATTTTATAACTTTACGGCAATTTTCGTTTTTTTGACCCTTATTTGGGCTTTTTAAGGCATGCAATGAGTCTTTTATTCTCTAGTTATACCCTCAATTCGCCACGCGGGCCCCTGGAGCTGGCTAATCGTATAGTGGTGGCCCCAATGTGCCAATACTCAGCTAATAACGGCGAGGCAACAGACTGGCATCTAATGCATTGGGGTAACTTGCTCAATAGCGGCGCGGCACTTTTCATTATTGAAGCAACGGGCGTTAGCCCAGAGGCTCGCATAACTCCGGCTTGCTTAGGTTTATGGGATGACCACACAGAAGCGGCACTAAAAGATAAATTAACTCGTGCGCGATCCTTGGCCCCCGCTGTACCAGTATTTATCCAACTAGCTCATGCAGGTCGTAAAGCCTCTAGCGCTACTCCTTGGAATGGCGGTCAACTGCTTGCCAAAGATCAAGGTGGCTGGGAAACGCTAGCGCCTTCAGCTATTCCGCAGTTAGACGGAGAGCGTCCACCTCATGAATTAAGCAAAGATGAGTTAAAGAAGTTGATCGCTGATTTTGTTGCATCGGCCAAGCGCGCAGATCGCATTGGTATTGATGGGATTGAACTTCATGGGGCGCATGGTTATTTATTACATCAATTTTTATCGCCGATTGCTAATCAACGTACCGATGAATATGGCGGCTCGTTTGAAAATCGAATTCGCTTTCCACTGGAGCTATTTGCAGCTGTAAGATCTGCTTATCAAGGCGTTCTTGGCATCCGAATTTCCGCTAGCGATTGGATTGAAGGAGGGTGGACGCCCGAAGAAACTGCGGATTTCGCTAAACAACTAAAGCCATTGGGCTGTGATTTTGTTCATATTTCTTCAGGCGGCATTTCTCCTAAACAGAAAATTGCGATTGGTCCAAACTATCAGGTGCCGTTTGCGAAGATTGTTAAGGACCAATCCGGTTTGCCAACCATGACAGTTGGTTTAATTACAGAGCCTCAGCAAGCAGAAGATATTTTGCAGGCTGGTGACGCTGATCTAATTGCATTGGCAAGAGCATTTTTGTATAAGCCACGTTGGGCTTGGGAGGCTGCTGCGGCTTTGGATGGAACAGTTACGGCAAATGAGCGTTATTGGCGCTGCTTGCCGCGTGAAGCGCAAGCAGTATTTGGTAGTGTAAAAATTGGGCAAAGATAAGTTTTAATAATAAAAATCTGGAGACACTGATGAATAAATATAGAGCTATAGGTAACGTATTGGCGGTTTTAAGCTTCGGCTTGGCGGGATTGGCATCTGCTCAATCATTTCCGGATAGGCCGATTACTTTGGTTGTTCCTAATCCACCAGGTGGATTGGTTGATACCTCAGCGCGTTTGTTGAGCGAGCCATTGACAAGGGTGATTGGTCAAACGGTGGTGGTCGATAACAAGCCAGGCGCTAGCGGAAATATTGCGTATCAATATGTTGCCAATGCAAAGCCTGATGGATACACATTATTAATTTCTTACTCTGGGTATCACGTTGGTAACCCTGCATTATTTGACAAGCTTGCTTGGGATCCCATTAAAGACTTTTCACCTGTAGCTTTGTTAACTGTCTCAACTAATGTGATTGCAGTGCATCCATCGGTTCCGGTTAATAACCTGAAGGAGTTCATTGCATACGCAAAGGCAAATCCAGGTAAATTAAATTACGCATCCCAAGGTAATGGCTCGGTTTCTCATATTGGCACCGAGATCTTCAAGCAAACCACTGGTGTAGAAATGGTCCATGTTCCTTATAAGGGGTCGGGTCCCGCAATTCAGGACGTATTGGCAGGGCAGGTTCAAGTATTTATAAGTACACCGCCTTCTCTGATGCAGCATGTGCAAAGTGGAAAGCTGAAAGGTTTGGCTGTTACTGGAAAAAATCGTCATCCTGGTATGCCTAATGTACCAACTACTGCAGAAGCAGGTCTTCCTTCATTTCAGCTAGAGTCTTGGGTTGCCTTATATGCACCAGCAGGCACACCAGCCCCTGTTATTGCAAAACTGACGAACTCAGTAAAACAGAGCTTAGCTTTACCAGAGGTTAAAGAGCGTTCCGATGCAGCTGGAGTAGAGTTGCGTTATCTCAATCCAGCGCAAACTGATGCTTTAGTGAAGAAAGAAATTCCTTTCTGGAGTAAAGCAATTAAAGCGGCAAACATTACGCTTGACTGATACTTGCTCTATGCCTGATCTCTTAAAGTGGGATCAGGCAGAGCATGCACGAAAGCTCTTGCTGCGCTTAAAAGAAAATGATCTTTGCCTGGCCCAGCTATCAGCTGTACGCCAACGGGCAATCCATTGGGACCACTGGCTACATTGATATTGATGCAAGGCAATCCCAAGAGAGTCCATTCTCGACAGAAGACAGGATCACCGGTCCCATCTTTTAATTCAGGTGCCTCACCCCTAGCGCTGGGAGCTATCAATAGATCAATCTCATCATTGAATAGTGCGTTGATGGATGATTTAGCATTGCCTGCAAACAGTAAATCTTTTGCGTACTGCTCATAACTAATTGCAGCGCCGTCAGTGAGTTGCTTGCTCAATATCAAGCTTAATTTCTTTGGAAATTGGGTTCGCTCAAATAGAAAGCTGCGAGACATTTCGGAGAGCATGATGCGAGTTTGTACTTGCGTGATGTCATCACAGGATTTGGGTAGTTTTAAGTCCACAACAGCCGATTTGCCAATGCGTTCAGCAGCATGGCGTGCTACAGCCATCGCAGTTGCAGTTTCCTGTTGGGCAAGAGACCAGTTTGAAGTCTTGCAAATCGCAATGCGGGGTTTGTTATGCAGCGTCTCAATCTTTGCAAGACGATGATCGCCACTCATGGCTGCCACGCCTAACCCTACATCCTCTACAGACCTGCCAAAGCATCCCAAAGTATCCAAAGAGACCGAAAGGCTCTTCACGCCCGCGATACTGACTTTGCCCAAACTCGGTTTAAAACCTACTACCCCACAATAAGACGCTGGACGAATCATAGAGCCAGCAGTTTGACTGCCAGTTGCTAGAGGCACCATGAAGTCAGCAACCGCTGCAGCAGAGCCGCTTGAGGATCCTCCGGGCGTATGCCTTGAATTATGTGGATTTGTTGTTGGACCACTTTTAAATGATGCCAACTCGGTAGTAACCGTTTTACCGAGAATGATGCCGCCCGCCTGTCGCATTAATGCAATCGAGACGGCGTCAGTTACTGGATAGTGATTGGCGTAGATGGGAGAGCCGTAAGAGGTTGGCAAGTCATAGGTGTCATACAGATCTTTCACACCGATAGGTAGGCCATGCAAAATACCCTTAAATGCCCCCTTATCCAGCTCTTTGGCGCGCGTTAAGGCATTTTCTTTGCCAAGGCTCGTCCAAGCCTTTACATGATTCTCCCGTTGTCCTATGCGGTCGAGACAGGAGAGCAGCAAATCAGTGGCCTTTATCTCCCTTTTTGAGAGGGCTTTAATGGCTTGGGAGGCGCTGAGGCTTTCTAGATCTTTCATTGGTTCATTCTACTTATGGTGGCGTATGATCGCAATTTAAGCTTTTTTTCCCAGAAATTCGATAGAAGATAAGTTAGATGAAGCAACATACAGTACGTGAAGCATGGCTTGAGGATGCTGTAAGGCATTTGGAGCCAGTATTTTCAAAAGCGGGTTACGCGATCCCTCCAGTCAGGGTTTCTTGCGGCTTTCCAGCCTCTAGCAGCCCCAGAACAACACTCGGTCAGTGTTGGCCTCGCGAGCGATCTGGCGGCGGTGTTAATGAGATTTTTATCTCCCCTAAATTAGATGAGCCGGTACAACTTTTGGATACCTTAGTGCATGAGCTTTGCCATGCAGTAGACGACTGTTTTAGTGGTCACGGCGAGGATTTCAAGGGAATTGCTCAGACGGTAGGCCTAGAGGGTCCTGCCAGAATGGCTCATGCCACTGAAGAATTAACGGTAAAGCTGATGATGATTAGCCAGGAATTGGGGCCATACCCACACCAGGCCATCGTTTTTCCACCTCCTAGACCTAGCAATGCTAGTCGCAGCAAAGCAAAATGTAGTCAATGTGGCTATGAGGTTAGCTTGCTTAAAAAATGGGCTAGCTATGGCGCACCAATTTGCCCAAAAGATAATATTCGCATGCTAGAAGCAGTTCCAGAGACAATTGAAAATACAGCTGATTACGATACCGATTCTGTAGAAAAGGGTAGTAAAAAGGCACCGGATGAGATCCGCCGCGCCATTAGCTAGAAATTTGTAAAATTCGTATTCATCAAAATAAAAAGAGACAAGTCACTTATGAACGCTAAGAAAATTTTCAAAAACCCAAAGATTGCCGTTATTCCTGGCGATGGCATTGGTAAAGAAGTTATGCCTGAGGGCGTACGCGCACTAGAGGCTGCCAATCGTAAATTTAATCTCGGAATGCAGTTTGATCATTTTGACTTCGCAAGCTGTGATTACTACCTCAAGCACGGCAAAATGATGCCGGATGATTGGTTCGATACTTTAATGAAGTACGACGCAATCTTCTTTGGCGCAGTTGGAATGCCTGATGTTCTTCCTGACCATGTTTCATTGTGGGGTAGCTTAATTCAATTCCGTCGCGGCTTTGATCAATACGTCAATTTACGTCCAGTACGCTTGCTGCCAGGTGTTCCTTGCCCATTAGCTAACCGTAAGCCTGGTGATATTGATTTCTTTGTCGTACGTGAGAATACTGAAGGCGAATACTCTAGTGTTGGTGGAAAAATGTTCCCCGATACGGATCGTGAGATTGTTATTCAGGAGTCTGTATTCACAAGGCAAGGGGTTGATCGTATCTTGCAATATGCATTTGATCTTGCGCAAAGTCGCCCTAAGAAGCACCTGACATCAGCTACCAAATCTAACGGCATTGCCATTACGATGCCATATTGGGACGAGCGTGTAGAAGCAATGTCGAAGAAATTTACAGATGTTAGAGCCGACAAATATCACATTGATATTCTGGCGGCACACTTTGTTATGAATCCAGATCGTTTCGATGTGGTTGTTGCATCTAATTTGTTTGGTGACATTCTCTCTGACTTAGGGCCTGCCTGTACCGGCACAATTGCCGTAGCACCATCAGGAAGTATTAATCCAGAAGGCAAGTTTCCATCATTGTTTGAACCTGTGCATGGATCTGCTCCTGACATCTTTGGAAAGATGATCGCCAATCCGATTGGTCAAATTTGGAGCGGGGCGATGATGCTTGATCACCTTGGCTATCCAGAGGCTGGTAAAGCAATATTTAATGCAATTGAAAAGGTATTGGCCTCTGGCCCTGGACATGCGCCCTTAACACCTGATCTTGGCGGAACAGCAAAAACTGACGATTTAGGTAAGGCGATTGCAGATGCAATCTAATTATTTACTCAACTAGCGGTACTTAAAGGGCTCCAAATGGAGTCCTTTTTGCTTGCCTTGGCAATTTCAGCAAGGATTTTTTCATGACTTAGCATGTCATCCTCGGAGGCCGAAAGGATCTTTAGGTTGGTTGGTAGAGCTTTGGTGTGGCCAGACGAATCTGCGCCTACCGTATAGTCAATGAGATCAATAGATAAGTCCTCTTGACCCCGAGTCATTGCTACATAGACTTCGGCTAAAAGTTGGGCGTCCAGTAAAGCGCCGTGCAAAGTACGATGCTTATTGCTGATAGAGAAACGTTCACACAAGGCATCCAAAGAATTTCTTTTCCCCGGGAACATTTGACGCGCATCGAGCAGGGTATCCGTAATTTTTGATGCAAGGTTACGAAATGGCGGACGTTTTAATAGCGCAAACTCATTATCCAAAAATCCCAAGTCAAAGGCTGCGTTATGAATCACGATTTCAGCGCCATCTACAAACTCAATAAGCTGCTCAACAATATTTGCAAAAATTGGTTTATCAGATAAAAACTCTCTTGAGAGACCGTGTACCGCAAAGGCTCCCGCATCAATATCACGCTCTGGATTGATGTAGTAATGAAAGGTTCTATCCGTTAAGCGACGACCAACCATTTCAACGCAACCGATTTCAATTATGCGGTCACCAGTAGCAGGATTTAAGCCTGTGGTTTCGGTATCGAGAATAACTTGACGCATTAGGTCCCCTCTAGAATGGCAGGTGGAATATCCATTGGACCATTGCCCGCATATTTATCTAGGTAAAGATAAATTACCGGAGTAATGATGAGTGTTACAAATTGAGAGAATATCAATCCGCCGGCAACACTAATGCCTAAAGGTTGGCGTAACTCTGCTCCAGCACCAAGGCCGAGTGCAATTGGCAGCGCACCCATCAAAGCGGCAATCGTGGTCATCATGATGGGTCTGAAACGCAAGATGCAAGCCTCTCGGATTGCTTTCTCTGGACTCATGCCTTGATTGCGTTGCGCATCCAGGGCAAAGTCAATCATCAAGATTGCATTCTTCTTAACAATACCAATCAGTAGTAGGATGCCAATTGAAGCAACAATGGTGAGTTCAAAGCCAAAAATACGCAGGGCCAAGATGGCACCAATAGCAGCGGAAGGTAGTCCAGCCAAAATGGTGAGTGGATGTATGTAGCTCTCGTATAAAACGCCAAGCAAAATATAAATTACACCTAACGCTGCCAGCAACAAGATTACTTGACCTGATTGATTGTCTTTAAAGACTGCGGCATCACCGCCATAGCTGGTAATGATGGAAGGTGGCAGATCAACCTCTTTTACAAATCGGTCAATTGCTTTGGTGGCATCACCCAAAAAGACATCTGGTGCCAAGTTAAATGAAATCGTTACAGCAGGAATTTGACCTTGATGATTTACGGCAGTTGGTCCAACCGTTCTCACAAAGCTAGCCAAGCTAGATAACGGTATGAGTTTGTCAGTAGCTCTGCCTCGTACATAAACTTTATTTAAGTCTGTTTCAAACTGCCTGTCATCCTCTGCCGTTTCAAGAATGACATAGTAGGTGTTAACTGGCGTGTAAATGGTAGACACTTGGCGCTCGCCAAATGAAGAGTAGAGGGCTGTTCGTATATCGGCAATGGATACACCAGCGCTTGCAGCTTTTTCACGGTCAATATCGATTTTGACGTTAAGGCCCTTGAGTTGTGAATCGCTGGTCACATCTCTAAAGATCGGATCAGTGCGCATCTTTTGTAACAACTTGTCAGCCCATTCATTTACACCCTCAAAGCCAACGCTTTGTAATGTGAACTGATAACGGCTCTTACTGCTTCGTCCGCCTAGTTGCAAATTCTGCACTGGGCTCATGTAAACCTGGATGCCAGGAATTTCTCTGAACTTGGTTCGTAGACCCTCTATTACCTTACTCATTTTTTGACGCTCGCCTTTTGGCTTCAAAATAATGAAGAACCGACCGGTATTACGTCCTGAGCTTTGACCGCCACCCATAATAGAAATCGATGTCGCAACGTTAGGGTCGCTATCAACGATTTTGGCTGCTTGATCTTGCAAGGCAATCATCGTTTTAAACGAAGTGTCCTCTGAGGCTTCAACCGTCACTCGCAATTGACCAATATCTTCTTCGGGGAAGAAGCCTTTGGGGCTATAGATAAAGAGAGCAACAGTAATGACACAGCTAGCAATTGCTCCCCACAGCACCTTTTTGCGATTGACTAAGGCTAAGTCTAAAAAGTGAACATATCCCTTTAGAGTCCAATCGAAGAGGCGATCAAATTTCTTTGTAATTTTATATTCTTTTGGTTTGTGGCCAGGCTTTGGTAAATAGCGACTACAAAGCATTGGCACCACTGTTAGTGAAACAACCGCAGAGACCAAAATAGAGAGGGTAACGACAACCGCAAATTCTCTGAAGAGTAGGCCAATCGGTCCCGCCATAAAGAAGAGCGGAATGAAGACTGCCACCAAGGACAGCGAAATGGAAACAATAGTAAAGCCAACCTCTTTGCTTCCCTTAAGCGCGGCTTTAAGTGGATCCATGCCTTGTTCAACGTAACGCATGATGTTCTCTAAGACAACAATCGCATCGTCAACAACTAGGCCAACAGCTAGCGTGATACCCAATAGGGAGATGTTATCCAGGCTGTAGCCCAAGAAGTAGAAAACAAAAAAGGCGCCTATTAAGGAAATAGGAAGGCTAATTGATGGAATAACAGTTGCTGATACATGCTTCAGGAATAGGAATATGACCAGAATCACCAATGCAATAGTGAAAAGCAGAGTGAGATTAACGTCATGGATGGACTCAATAATTGAGAGTGAGCGATCGTTGATGAGTGTCAGCTGAATCGAATCCGGCATCTGCGCCTTGAGCGAGGGCAATAAGCGTTTAATCGAATCAACCACTTCAACCGTATTGGCATTTGGTTGTCTATTAATACCAATCGCAATCGATCTTTCACCTTTTGCTGAGGCAAAGGTTTTTACATCTTCGTAGCTCTCTTGTACATCTGCTACATCCTTAAGATAGATTGGATATCCATTGCGCTGTGCAATGATGAGGTTGCCAAACTCTTCTGCCTTAACTAATTGAGGATTTGCATAGATGGTAATGAGTTGTCGTGGACCGTCTAGGGTGCCAACAGGGCTATTCGTATTGGCTTTATTGATTGCGGCAGCCACTTCATCCATCGTAATGTTGCGGTTACCTAAGGCATCTGGCCTCACGCTAACACGTACAGCATAGCGTTTAGCGCCGTAAACAGAAACCTGAGAAACGCCTGAAATCGTCGATAAATTAGGTGCCATTAGATTCTCGGCATACGCATTCATTTCCGAGAGACTTATAGATGGCGAGCTCATGCGGACAATTAATACTGGTGTATCTGCAGGATTAATTTTTCGATAAGAAGGCGGCACTGTCATTTCAATAGGAAGACGCCTTTGTGCGCGCAAGAGAGCTGCTTGCACATCTACCGCCGCCTTATCAATATCGCGATCATTATTGAATTCAAGGGTGATGCTAGTCGAACCGAGTGAATTGGTTGAGCTAATGACCTTGATGCCATCGATAGTTGAGAATTCTTTCTCAAGCGGCAATGCCACTGCAGAGGCCATGTTTTCTGGTGCAGCTCCAGGCAAACTTGCAGTGACCGAAATAATTGGTGTGTTGAAGCTCGGTAGGGCGGCTACTGGAATTTTGAAATACGCCACGCTTCCAGCAATGACGGTTGCAATAGATAACAACACCGTCATGACGGGGCGTCTAATGCATAACTCAGAAAGCGTCATTTTTGCTCTGTAGCAGAATTATTGTTTGCGGGAGCATCAGGAGCTGGGACTTTTCCAGCCTTAGCCTCGCGCACTTTGCTGCCACTTCGCAAATTCTGCTTGCCTTCAACAACAATGCGGTCACCAGCTTGAATGCCTGTAACTACTGAGGTACCTTGGTATTCATATGTAACCTTTACCGGCTTCGCGGTCACTTTGTCATCCTTGTCTACAACATATACAAGGCGACCTGTTGGGCTAATCACAATGGCTTGCGTTGGTAGTGCCAAGGCATCTTTTAATGTGTTGGCATTTAGTGATATGCGTGCAAATTGTCCGGGCAAGAGCTCCATTTTTTCATTGGGAATTTGTGCCTTGACTCTCACAGCGGCAATCGCTGGATCCACTTGGTTATCAATCACCAAAACCTGGCCTTCATAAGCAGTCTTGCCAGAATTGCCAACGGTTACCTTAACTTTTAAGGGCTCATCGACCTTTTTGTTTTCCAGAATAATTGGAATATCCTTTTCTGGAATAACAAATTGAACATTAATTGGATTCAATTGCGTAATGGTGACCATTGACCCAGTGGTCGAAGTAGCGGAAGCGTTGGTGGAGCTAATTACTGCGTTGCTAGCCTGCACGAATGAGCCTGGAAATACGTTAATGATGCCGGCGCGACCGTTAATAGGGGAGCGTATCGAATCAAAAGAAAGTTGCACCTCGGCTGAGCGAGCAGCTGCTTGTGTTGATTTAGCGTTCGCAAGAGAAGTTTCTAGACCTGCTTTTGATATGAAATTTTTTGCAACCAATTCCTTAGCGCGCAAATATTGCTTTTGAGCATCATCTGCCAAAGCCTTCTGTTTTTCGTAATTAGCTTTATCGTTGCGGTCATCTAGACTGAAGAGAAGTTGACCCTCTGTTACTTCTTGCCCATCCTTGATGTGAATTTTGGTAACGGTGTTAGTAATCATTGGACGAATATCAACAATACTATTGGAGACAATCGTGCCAGTTGCCTCGATGATCAGTGGTACATCCTTTTTCTCGACCACAATACTAGTAATCGTTTGAGGGCCGCCAGCTTTCTTGCCTGCTGGGAAAAAATAATCGTATGTTTTTGATCCCGCATACAGCAGTATCAAGACGATCAAAATACGCCACTTAAAACGTTTGACGAACGCCTTGATAGAGGCGTAATTAATGTCTTTAAGCCTATCAACCTGAGGCAAATATTTACTCCAAAGCGCGCATAAACGCGACTTGCCCGCATCCTTCAGTTGCACGAGCTTGCCTAACAACTTATCAAGGGAGGATTCAATTTTTGACACAGACTCGTTTTTCTTGGTTTTCTAGGGTTTATATGCTGTTTCTGGGGCATTTAAAGCAGGACTATTCTCTCATAAGATGCCTTAAAAGGTAGTCGCCGAAGGGCGTTGACCTAAGGTAGAAATTCTTCAACACCTTTATTAGCCAATTGGTCTGCCAGCTCATTCCCGGGGTGGCCGTTATGACCTCTTACCCAGTGCCAGGAGATTTCATGGCTTGGGAGGAGGGAGTCTAGCTCCTGCCAAAGATCCGCATTTTTAACAGGGTCCTTGCTGGCTGTTTTCCAGCCGCGCCTTTTCCACCCCTCAAGCCATTCTGTAACCCCCTTTTGGACATACTGGGAATCAGTCCAAAGCTCAACCGTACTGCGTTGTTTTAAGGCCTTTAGGGCAAAAATAACCGCACAAATTTCCATGCGGTTATTGGTTGTGAGTTTTTCACCGCCATGGATATGTTTTTCATGCCCACCTGAGCGCAAAACGGCACCCCAACCACCTGGTCCTGGGTTTCCTTTGCAGGCACCATCGGTATAAATCACGATATGGGGGTGTTTGGTATGCGGCATAGCAATAATTTACTGGTTATTGTTGCTCTTGAGACGTTTTTGCAGATTACTTCGCTCCGCAGCGGGGCTTAGTTGCTTAATTGCCGGAATTCGGACTAGAGAAGCTGGGCCGATGAGGCGCATTCCTTGTTGGCGCTTAATAGCTGAAACCAGAAAAACTGCCCCAAATATTGGCCACCAACGATTCCCCATTTTTTCAAGGAAATTCATCTTGCCCATAACAGCCTCCCCTTGTAAGGGAAATTTGTAGCATCCAAAGTGGCCGCGATCGAGAGAGAAATTGAGAAGCTCAAGCCAATCTTTAATGCGAATGAGGCTGATGAATTGACCATCTCTAGGAAGATAGGGTGTGCCTATCAATCTACTGAGATATTGTCGAGCGCCCCACAGGCTAGCTGGATTGAAGCCGGAGATGATTAGGCGACCCTCGGGTCGTAGCACACGATCCACTTCTCGAAGTATCTGATGGGGATCAGATGCAAATTCCAAAACATGAGGCAGAACTATTAAATCGAGGCTCTCGCTAGCAAATGGGAGTTCAGTAGAGTTAGCTTCAATTAAATGCCAGTTAAAGCGACCAGCAAACGTACGGTTGTCGTTTGAATGAATCAGGAGCGCCTGCATGGGCATCCGATTCTCGTTAAGCGTGTTGATTTGTGGCAGACCAATTTGGACCGCATGAAACCCAAAGACATCGGCAACGATTTGATCAAAGCATTGCTGCTCCCAATTAAGCACATAGCGACCTGGCGGGGATTGGAGCCACTTTTCCCAGGAGCTCCAAGGGGGTGCAGGCATCTGAGAGGGGATGGGTGGGGTTGGTATCATGAGTACATGGATAAGAATACTTTATTGCAGGTCTGGCCCATACCGGCCTTTGATGATAACTACATTTGGTGCATTCACGATGGTAGCAATGCATTGGTTGTCGATCCGGGGGATGCTGAGCCGACCCAAGAATATCTAAAAGCAAATAAATTAACCCTCAAGGGAATCTTAATTACGCATCACCATGCTGACCATACGGGTGGAATTCTGACCTTATTGGAAAAGTTAGGCGCCAATATTCCTGTCTACGGGCCGGTGGGAGATAACATTCCCGGTCGTACTGTGGTTGCAATGCAAGACGACAAAATTGAAATTGCTTTTCCACGAGTTAGCTTGAAAGTATTTGAAGTTCCTGGTCACACCCTTAGCCATATTGCTTATTTTGCCAATATGCAGGCTAACGTTGTAGAGCCTATGTTGTTCTGTGGCGATACTTTATTTGCTTCTGGCTGCGGAAGATTGTTTGAGGGTACGCCTACACAAATGAGTCAGTCCCTAGGAAAGTTTGCAGCCTTGCCAAAAAATACTTTGGTTTATTGCACTCATGAATACACCTTATCCAACATTCGCTTTGCATTGGCTGTTGAGCCAGATAATCACAATTTATTTGCGTGGTCAGAACAGGCGAAGTCGTTACGAGAGCAAGGGTTGCCAACGCTTCCCACTACGATCGGCCAGGAATTACAAGTCAATCCCTTTATGCGTTGCGACCAGCCAGAGGTCATTGCAATGGCTAAAGAGGTTTCAGGGCAGCCAGAACTGCCAAGTCCTGCACATGTGCTTGCGGTTATTCGCGCCTGGAAAGATCGCTTCTGATGCGTATGCTTTATGTAGCAGTGTTGATTGTTACTTTATTAAGTGGCTGTGCGAGTACCGGCGATTGGTCATCCGATACTCCAACAAAGACAAATCCAAAATCGTCTAAAGCAACGCGTGTAAACCTTAAAAATCAATCAGTCAGTAAGGTCTATGCGCCTTCGGATAACTTATGGATACGCATTCGTGATGGCTTTCAAATGGAGCCCATGAATACCCCCCTAGAAATTGAGCAAGTTCGCTGGCTCGCTGCTAGACCCGATTATGTCAATCGATCAATGACTCGTTCATCGCGCTATTTGTTCTACATAGTTCAGGAAGTAAATGCGCGAAATATGCCAACTGAGATTGCATTGCTTCCATTTGTTGAAAGTGCATTTGTAACGAACGCTAAGTCAAGCGCAAAAGCAGTGGGCTTATGGCAATTTATGCCGGCTACTGGTAAAGATTTTCGATTAACGCAAAACGTATTTAGAGATGAGCGTCGAGATGTTGTCCAATCAACTGATGCAGCATTAGATTACTTGCAGCGTTTGAATAATCAATTTGGCAGCTGGGAGCTGGCATTGGCTGCATATAACTGGGGCGCCGGGAACATTGCTAAAGCGCAAAAGCGCAATGCCGCAGCTGGTTTACCAACGGATTATGAGAGCTTAACCCTGCCTCGTGAGACTAGAAACTACGTTCCCAAGCTTATGGCGTATCGTCAAATTGTCTTAGATCCGCAGGCATATGGCATTGTTTTGCCTGAACTTGACAATCACCCGTACTTTGTTGCGGTAGATGTGGGTGCTGATATTGACGTTGCTATTGCAATTAAATTGGCCGAAATTCCTTCTGATGAATTTCATAGTTTGAACCCCTCATTTAACAAACCAGTCATTCTGAGTAATGCCAATCAGCAAATTCTTTTGCCTTTTGCACATGCTGAAATCTTCCAAGCCAACTTGAAGCAATACGACAAACCGCTTTCTTCATGGACAGCCGTAAAAGTATCCAAAACTGAAAGCGTAGATCAAGCGGCGAAAACTTTGGGCGTAGATGTGGACACCCTAAGAGAAGTGAATGGCATCCCCCGGGGAATGAGGATACGTTCTGGCTCTACAGTGTTGATACCTAAAACCAATCGCCGTCCTGGTGATGTATCGACTGCCATGGCAGAAAATGCCAGCTTAAGTTTGGAAAAACCTGCACCACCAGCACCTAAGTGTCCAAAACCAGCAAATGCAGCGAAGGGTAGCAAAACAGCTAAATGTGCCCCAACTACAACATCTAAATCTTCAGGAAAAACCACCTCTAAGGTTAATTCTTCTGAAAAAAATGCTGCATCTCAGCATAAATCCGCATCGACAGGGCTTGCAAAATCTGCGAAAAATGGTAGTTCAGCCGCCTCCAGCAGCAATAACGGCAGTAAAGGGGCGAGCAAAAGCCAGTAATTACAGTAACTTTTTAAAGAAATCAGGTTGACCATGTCCTATAAAGCACACCACGAACGCTCCATTAAAGACCCAGACGGATTTTGGGGTGAGCAAGCGCAGTTAATTCACTGGGAAAAGCCATTCGATAAGGTTCTGAACTACAACAACCCGCCATTTGCTAAATGGTTTGAGGGTGGACTTACGAATCTTTGCTACAACGCAGTAGATCGCCACCTCAAAGATCGCCCGGATCAAATCGCTCTGGTTGCTGTTTCCACAGAAACCAATCAAGAGAAAACTTACACATTTAAAGAGTTGTACGAAGAAGTTAATCGTATGGCTGCAATCTATAAAGCAAACGGCATTCAAAAGGGCGATCGTGTGCTCATTTATATGCCAATGATTGCTGAAGCATGTTTTGCAATGTTGGCCTGTGCTCGTATTGGCGCAATTCACTCTGTTGTATTTGGTGGCTTCGCATCACACAGCCTTGCTTCGCGCATTGATGATGCAAAACCAAAACTCATCGTTACTGCAGAGGCTGGGGCACGCGGAGGCAAAGCAGTTCCATATAAGCCATTGTTGGATGAGGCAATTACTTTGGCTGAATACAAACCAGCAAAGGTTTTGATTGTGAATCGCGGCTTAACCGAGTTCACAACCGTTGCCGGTCGTGATTTGGACTATGCAACCGAACGTCAGAAACATCTCAACGATGTAGTTCCAGTTGAGTGGGTTGATGCAACTCATCCTTCCTATATTTTGTACACATCCGGCACAACAGGAAAACCAAAAGGTGTACAACGCGATACCGGCGGTTATGCAGTTGCGCTCGCTGCTTCGATGAAGCATATTTTTACTGGTAATCCAGGTGAGACAATGTTCTGCACCTCTGACATTGGCTGGGTAGTGGGTCATAGCTACATCATTTATGCGCCATTACTTTCTGGTATGGCCACAATCATGTACGAAGGTACGCCTTTGCGTCCAGATGCTGGTATCTGGTGGGAGCTGGTTGATAAATACAAAGTTTCTGTCATGTTCTCTGCGCCAACTGCAGTTCGCGTTTTAAAGAAACAAGATCCTGCATTTTTGACAAAGCACGATCTTTCTAAATTGCGTGCATTGTTCTTGGCGGGCGAGCCTTTGGATGAGCCAACAGCAAGCTGGATTCATGGCGCCATTAACAAGCCAATTGTGGATAACTACTGGCAAACAGAGACTGGCTGGCCAATGCTGGCAATTCAACGTGGTGTTGAAGTAATGCCACATAAATTTGGTTCGCCAGGAGTGCCATCGTTCGGCTACAACATGAAGTTGTTAGATGATGCAACCTCCGAAGAGTTGGGCCCAGATCAGAAGGGTGTTATTGCCATCGAGGGCCCATTGCCTCCAGGTTGCATGCAAACTGTTTGGGGTGATGACAAGCGCTTTATCAGTACCTATTGGGAAACCATCCCAGGCAAGCTGATTTATTCCACATTTGACTGGGGCATTAAAGATAAAGACGGTTACTTCTTTATTCTTGGTCGTACAGATGATGTGATTAACGTTGCAGGACATCGTCTTGGCACGCGTGAGATTGAAGAGAGCATTTCTAGTCACCCCAATATTTCAGAGGTGGCAGTAGTTGGTATTGAAGACAAGCTGAAGGGACAGGCTGCAATTGCATTCGTCATTCCTAAAGACGCTTCAAATACTGCTACCTTAGAAGCGGAATGCATGAAAACTGTAGATACGACTCTTGGTGCTATTGCCCGACCAGGCCGCGTTTACATTGTCACTGCATTGCCTAAGACTCGTTCAGGCAAGATTGTGCGTCGAGCCCTCCAGGCGGTAGCCGAGGGTCGCGATCCTGGCGACATCAGCACCATGGACGATCAGACGGTATTGGCTCAAATTAAGACCATTATTGAGCAAAGCTCTAAGGCTTAAAAACCCTTAATTTTGGCTAAAAAGCTCCGCCAGCCTTCAGGTTGGAGGGGCTTTTTCCTTTGTAGGCCCCATTTGACTGGATATTCAAGGGTTTACGAGCAGAAATGGTATGATTGCAGGGTTCGAAACTAATTAAATACCCTAGCGCTTAAAGACACTCACCTCCCGCAAAAACATCCTCGGGTTGGTCTTTTTGAGGGTTTTGAGCGTCGGATGGAGCAGGGACTGGAGATGGTTTGTCACCCTTGCTTCCTTCTTTTCCCCCAGCCGTGTTGGCCTTAGCCGACGGCACTTTATTTCCCGGATTTAGCATTGGCGCCCCTGGCGAAACTACCGGCGAAGTTGTCTTTAATACCGCCTTGACCGGATATCAAGAGATCATTACTGATCCTAGTTACTCGCGCCAAATTGTTACATTGACTTACCCGCACATTGGTAACGTCGGCGTGAACGCTCAGGATGCAGAATCCGATCAAATACATTCAGCCGGATTGGTCATCAAAGACCTTCCAAAACGTGTATCGAACTTCCGATCTGAAGACTCTTTAGATGGCTATCTCGCTAAAGCAGGTGTTTTGGGGATTGCTGGAGTTGATACTCGCAAGCTCACTAGAATTTTGCGTGATAAGGGCGCCCAATCCGGTGCAATCGTTGCTGGCAAAGTAGGCGATGATTACGAAACTTTAGGTAACAAAGCTCTTGAGCTTGCTAAAGCCTTCCCAGGCATGTCAGGGTTAGATCTGGCAAAAGTAGTTACAACTAATAAGTCTTATGAATGGCGTGAGGCCGAATGGGATCTTCATGGCCCTGATGGCAAACCAGCATATAGATCTTTAGATACTAGCAAGCCAGTCAAGAAAGTGGTTGCTTATGACTTTGGTGTGAAGCGCAATATTTTGCGTATGCTCACAGAGCGGGGTTGTCAGTTAACAGTTGTTCCAGCACAAACTAGTGCTGCTGAAGTGCTGGCGATGAATCCTGATGGCGTGTTCTTTTCAAATGGTCCTGGAGATCCTGGGCCTTGTGATTACGCAATTACCGCCGCAAAAGAAATCATTGAAAAAGGTGTTCCAACCTTTGGTATCTGCTTGGGCCATCAAATTATGGGTCTTGCTGCTGGCGCAAAAACTTTGAAGATGAAGTTTGGCCACCACGGCGCAAACCACCCGGTTAAAGATTTAGATGCCGGTCGTGTAGCAATTACCTCTCAGAACCATGGCTTTGCAGTTGATGCCAACACATTGCCAGACAATATTCGTGTAACCCATGTTTCTTTGTTTGATGGTTCCTTGCAAGGTTTGGCTTGGAAGGATAAGCCAGCCCTGTGTTTCCAAGGACATCCTGAGGCCTCGCCTGGACCTCATGACATTGCCTATTTATTTGATCGTTTTGTGGAGCTCATGAATGCTGCCAGCAAGAAGGAGGGCAAATAATGCCTAAGCGTAGCGACATTAAGAGCATTCTGATTATTGGTGCAGGGCCGATCGTGATTGGTCAGGCTTGTGAGTTTGACTATTCTGGCGCGCAAGCTTGTAAAGCACTTCGTGATGAAGGCTACAAAGTCATACTGGTAAACAGTAATCCTGCAACTATCATGACTGATCCTGAGATGGCTGATGTCACTTACATTGAGCCAATTACCTGGGAAGTTGTAGAGCGCATTATTGCCACTGAAAAACCAGATGCGATATTGCCAACGATGGGTGGTCAAACCGCGTTGAACTGCGCATTAGATTTACATCGTCATGGCGTCCTTGAGAAGTACGGATGCGAGCTTATTGGCGCTTCTCCCGAAGCGATTGACAAGGCAGAAGATCGTCAGAAGTTTAAAGAGGCCATGACTAAGATTGGTCTAGGCTCTGCTAAATCAGGTATTGCGCATTCTATGGATGAGGCGCTCGAAGTACAGCAGCGCATTCAAAAAGAAACCGGAAGCTCTGGATTCCCTGTTGTTATACGTCCCTCCTTCACAATGGGTGGATCTGGCGGCGGTATTGCCTATAACCGCGAGGAATTTGAAGAAATTTGCAAACGCGGTCTTGATTTATCTCCAACCCGCGAACTTCTTATCGAAGAATCTTTGCTTGGCTGGAAAGAGTTTGAGATGGAAGTAGTTCGTGATCGCAATGACAACTGCATCATAGTCTGTTCGATTGAAAACTTGGATCCGATGGGGGTGCACACTGGTGATTCCATCACCGTTGCTCCTGCGCAAACTTTGACGGATAAAGAATATCAAATCATGCGTAATGCATCGATTGCAGTCTTGCGAGAAATCGGTGTAGATACCGGCGGATCAAACGTTCAGTTCTCGATCAATCCAGTTGATGGTCGCATGATCGTCATCGAAATGAATCCACGGGTGTCACGTTCATCCGCATTAGCATCCAAAGCAACTGGCTTCCCAATTGCAAAGATAGCTGCCAAATTAGCAGTTGGATATACATTAGATGAGCTTAAAAATGATATTACTGGTGGAGCTACACCAGCATCTTTTGAGCCATCAATCGACTATGTAGTTACAAAGATTCCACGCTTCGCGTTTGAGAAGTTCCCGCAAGCTGACTCACGCTTAACTACTCAAATGAAATCCGTTGGTGAAGTGATGGCGATTGGTCGTACTTTCCAGGAGTCTTTCCAAAAAGCGCTGCGTGGCTTAGAGGTTGGTGTTGATGGACTTGATGAAGTTTCTACAGACCTCGATGACATCATTAACGAAATCAACGAGCCAGGACCAGATCGAATTTGGTATTTGGCTGATGCCTTCCGAATGGGTATGGGTCTCGATGAGATTTATGCGGAAACCAAAGTTGATCCTTGGTTCCTAGAGCAAATTGAAGAACTCATTACGATTGAGAACGAATTAAAGCAACGCAAAATTGATAGCCTTACTGCACCAGAGTTGCGCTTTGTTAAACAGAAGGGTTTCTCTGATCGTCGCTTAGCAAAATTATTAGGTGTTGATGCCGCTTCAGTTCGTGCTGCTCGCCACCGCTTAAAAGTAGTCCCTGTTTATAAACGTGTTGATACTTGTGCCGCTGAGTTTTCGACAAACACAGCATATTTGTATTCAACCTATGAAGCTGAGCATGGTGAGTGCGAATCCAACCCAACCAATAAAGACAAGATTATGGTTCTGGGTGGAGGCCCAAATCGTATTGGCCAAGGTATTGAGTTTGACTATTGCTGCGTGCATGCAGCTTTAGCAATGCGCGATGATGGTTACGAAACCATTATGGTCAACTGCAACCCTGAAACAGTATCGACCGATTACGACACCTCTGATCGTTTGTACTTTGAACCATTAACCCTTGAAGATGTTTTGGAGATCGTGGCCAAGGAAAAGCCAAAGGGCGTCATTGTGCAGTACGGCGGTCAAACCCCTTTGAAGCTGGCTTTAGATCTAGAGCGTAATGGAGTGCCTATTATTGGTACCTCACCAGACATGATTGATGCCGCAGAAGATCGCGAGCGCTTCCAAAAACTATTGCAAGATCTGGGCTTGCGTCAACCCCCCAATCGCACTGCGCGTACCGAAGAAGAGGCTCTTAAGCTTGCAGAAGAAATTGGCTATCCATTAGTTGTGCGTCCTTCCTATGTTTTAGGCGGCCGCGCAATGGAAATCGTTCATGATGGTCGCGACCTAGAGCGCTACATGCGCGAGGCTGTAAAGGTGTCGCATGACTCACCTGTGTTGCTAGACCGTTTCTTAAATGATGCGATTGAGTGTGATGTTGACTGTATTAGCGATGGCGAAAAAGTATTCATCGGTGGCGTTATGGAGCATATTGAGCAAGCCGGCGTTCACTCTGGTGACTCTGCCTGTTCTTTACCTCCATATTCTCTATCTGATGCAACAGTTGAAGAAATCAAACGTCAAACTGCAGCTATGGCCAAAGGATTAAATGTTATTGGCCTAATGAACGTTCAATTTGCTATACAAAATGTAGATGGAAAAGATGTTATCTATGTTCTTGAAGTAAATCCACGCGCTTCCCGCACCGTGCCTTTTGTTTCCAAAGCCACTGGTTTGCAACTAGCTAAGATTGCTGCTCGTTGTATGGTTGGTCAAACACTTGCTCAGCAAGGCATTACTGCTGAAGTGAAGCCTCCATACTTCTCTGTAAAAGAAGCGGTGTTCCCATTTAATAAATTCCCTGGTATCGATCCAATCCTTGGGCCAGAAATGCGCTCAACTGGTGAGGTGATGGGTGTAGGCAAAACCTTTGGCGAGGCTTTGTTCAAGTCTCAATTGGGTGCTGGCATTAAGCTTCCTAAGAGCGGAACCGTTCTTTTGACCGTAAAAGATAGCGATAAACCTAAGGCAGTTGAAGTTGCCAAGCTATTACATCAACTTGGCTTCCCAATGGTTGCCACCAAGGGTACAGCTGCTGCAATTGAAGCGGCTGGATTGCCTGTAAGGGTTGTTAACAAGGTAAAGGATGGACGTCCACATATTGTGGATTTCATCAAGAATGGTGAGATATCCTTGGTATTTACTACTGTGGATGAAACACGCACTGCCATTGCTGACTCTAGGTCAATTCGAACTAGCGCTCAAGCTAATGGTGTTACTTACTACACAACAATTAGCGCGGCCCGTGCAGTAATGGATGGCTTGTTGGCTTCTCAAAATGGTAAGTTAGAGTCTCTTGAGGTGTATTCATTGCAAAACTTACATCAGTCGCTTATTTAATCTAAAATCAACTTTTATACGCGTAATTTTGCGCAAGATTTTAAGTTAGGTTGGCAGCATGAGCACAATTCCAATTACCAAACGCGGTGCAGAACTTCTAAAGGAAGAGCTGCACCGCTTAAAGCATGTAGAACGTCCTGCGGTCATTATTGCTATTTCGGAGGCGCGCGCTCAAGGCGACCTCTCTGAGAATGCTGAATATGATGCCGCCAAAGAAAAGCAAGGCTTTATCGAAGGTCGAATTCAGGAGTTAGAAGGTAAGTTATCTGCAGCCCAGATAATTGATCCTGCTTCTCTTGATGTCACTGGTCGCGTGGTATTTGGAGCGACTGTTGACCTAGAGGATCTTGAGGATGGCACTAAGCTAACTTATCAAATTGTGGGCGACGATGAGGCCGATATTGCTTTAAATAAGATTTCAATTAGCTCACCCATTGCGCGCGCATTAATTAGCAAGGAAGAGGGCGACGTAGTTGCGGTTCAAGCTCCTGGCGGAAATCGTGAAGTTGAAATTCTGGCAGTGCGTTACGTCTAATGCAGCATGTTCTAACCCAGAGAGTATTTAGCCTGATTACAGGTCTCTGGGTTGGTAGCTTAATTACTATCGGATTTATAGTCGTACCAATTCTGTTTTCCAGTTTGGGTGACCGACAAGTTGCAGGCATGGTGGCTGCATATCTTTTCAAAGTTACAGCTTATGCCGGTGTTGTTATCTGCACCACCTTGATGGTGACGGCAAATTTTCTGGTTCGACACAATATATCGCAATACCGTCTGGCGCGCTGGATATTGCTGGGTATGTTGGCTTGCTCAATTGGGTCTGCATTTATCCTAATCCCTTGGATGAGCTCCCTTAGAGATCATGCTCTATATTTGGGGTTGTCTGTCCGTGAATCAAGTCACGCACCTTTATTTAGTAAGCTTCATGGAGCATCTAGCGCCCTCTATATGATTCAAACAGTACTTGGACTTCTACTCGTTTGGCGCACAACAAAAAACGCCGACTAGCGGCGTTTTCGATCATTTAATAGAAGACTTCCTAGCCCAAAGACTTTTTCTTGGTGCTACTCATGCGTACTTTGCGCTTCTTGATTGGCGCTGGCGCAGCAGCAGCTTTTCTGTAGCCAGGAGAGGACCAACCAATCTTTGATTCAGCAGCTTCTGAGCGTAGTACACGTTTTTTAGGTGTTGCTGACTTCACGGCAGCTGCTCGCTCAAAAGGAGATTTATTGGAAGCAGAGCGACGATCCGATCTTTCAGAAGTACTCGTACGAATACCTGCTTTGGTTGCAGTACGGTTTGGTTGACGTTTAGTACGAGGGGCTTGTAAAGTTTTCTTAGTTTGCTTACTGAATCGACCTAAATTACTGAACGCCTCATCAACAACATCCTTTGGTTTCCATAGCACTAATAACTTACCAATATGCTGCACTGGGGCAGCATCCAATTTGTCGCATAGCTCTTCATAGATCGCAACACGCACCTCACGGTCATCGCCAAAAACACGAATCTTAATCAAACCATGATGGTTAATGGCTAATTTTGCTTCTTTGATTACAGCAGGTGTTAAACCGTCACCGCCGACCATAACCACAGGACTTAAATCATGTGCGTCAGCTTTGAGGGATTTGCGTTGTGCGGGAGTAAGGATGAGTGCAGTCATGGGCTTGATGATAGAGCATTCACCATCAAAATCATCCGATTAAAGCCAATTTAGAGCTAATTTTCTCGATTCCTTTTGCTTTAGGCTGAAGAAACTAGGAAAATGGAGGATGAAAGTGGGTAAGTTGTGGCAAAGAATAAATTTAATAAAAGTTGGTTGCAGGATCATTTAACCGATCCCTATGTGAAGATGGCTCAAAAAGAGGGCTATCGCGCTAGAGCGGTTTACAAGCTCAGCGAAATTGACGAGCAAGATCACCTCATCAATGCAGGAATGACCATTGTCGACCTTGGTAGCGCCCCAGGGAGCTGGTCTCAGTACGCCCGCAATCGTCTAACCGAACTTGGAAAAAGCGATCCCAAGATTGAATCCGGCAAACCAGATGGACAGATTATTGCGATTGATATTTTGCCGATGGAAGATATTGCGGATGTAAGCTTTATTCAAGGTGATTTTCGCGAGGAGGAGGGTCTTGCTGCGCTTGAGGCTTTACTGCCAAAAGAAGCCGAAGGAAAGGTGGATTTAGTCCTTTCCGATATGGCGCCTAATTTATCCGGTGTTGGCGTTGCAGATGCTGCAAGAATGGCCTTTTTGGCAGAAATAGCCTTAGATTTTGCAGTTGCACACCTTAAACCCGAAGGTGCCTTATTGATCAAATGTTTTAATGGCAGTGGCTATAGCCAGATTGTCGAATCCTTTAAAAAGGTGTTTAAGACCGTAGCCTCACGCAAACCAAAGGCATCCAGGGCGCGCTCTTCTGAGATCTTTCTCTTAGGAAGAAACCTCAAGCCTCCGAAATAAACATAAAAAACCCTTAATTTATAGGGGGTTTATCAAATAAATATGCCATTAGCTCTTGAAAAAGGGTGGTAGTAGAATCAAATACATAGGAAGCGTTTTGCTTTAACTCCTGGCTTAATCCAGAAAAGGACTCATTTTGAACAGCAATATGTTCCAAAAAATCGGCGTGTGGCTCATTGTGGGCTTAGTGCTTTTTACTGTTTTCAAGCAGTTTGATAAGCCTAAGGATCAGAATCAAGTTACATACTCCCAATTCATGGATGACGCTAAAGCGGGCAAAGTAAAGCGCGTTGATGTACAAGGCCGCACTTTACAAGTGACGCCTGCTGATGGCGCTAAGTATTCCATCATCTCTCCAGGCGATATCTGGATGGTTGGCGATCTTATGAAATATGGGGTTCAGGTCACTGGTAAGGCTGATGACGAACCAAATATGCTGGTTTCTGCTTTGTACTATCTTGGACCAACGCTTTTAATTATTGGTTTCTGGTTTTTCATGATGCGCCAGATGCAGGGTGGCGGTAAAGGCGGCGCATTCTCTTTTGGTAAATCAAAAGCACGTCTGATAGATGAGAACAGTAATACAGTTACTTTTGCTGATGTTGCTGGTTGCGACGAAGCAAAAGAGGAGGTCTTTGAGTTAGTTGATTTCTTGAAAGATCCTCAGAAATTCCAAAAACTTGGTGGTCGTATTCCGCATGGTGTATTGCTAGTTGGCCCTCCGGGTACTGGTAAAACCCTTTTGGCGCGTGCTATTGCGGGCGAAGCTAAAGTTCCATTTTTTTCGATTTCCGGCTCAGACTTTGTGGAAATGTTTGTAGGTGTTGGCGCATCTCGTGTGCGTGATATGTTTGAAAACGCAAAGAAAAACTCTCCATGCATCATCTTTATTGATGAGATTGATGCGGTAGGTCGTCATCGTGGCGCTGGTATGGGTGGCGGCAATGATGAACGCGAACAAACATTAAACCAAATGCTGGTTGAGATGGATGGTTTTGAAAGCAATAGTGGTGTGATCGTTGTTGCAGCAACCAACCGTTCCGACGTATTGGATAAAGCATTGTTACGCCCTGGTCGTTTTGATCGCCAAGTGCATGTAGGTTTGCCAGATATTCGTGGACGCGAGCAGATCTTGCAAGTGCACATGCGTAAAGTACCCATTGACCCAGATGTGAATGCGGCTGTATTGGCTCGTGGCACTCCTGGCTTCTCTGGTGCCGACTTAGCAAACTTAGTGAATGAAGCAGCATTGTTTGCAGCTCGTCGCAATAAGCGCTCAGTTGATATGAAGGACTTTGAAGACGCGAAAGATAAGATCTATATGGGTCCAGAGCGCAAGTCTGCCGTCATGCGCGAAGAAGAGCGCCGTAATACTGCCTACCATGAGTCTGGTCATGCGGTAGTGGCGAAAGTCTTGCCAAAGGCAGATCCTGTGCATAAGGTCACAATCATGCCGCGTGGCATGGCCTTAGGCGTGACTTGGCAGCTCCCTGAATTTGATCGCGTGAACCTTTATAAAGACCGCATGTTGGAAGAATTGGCTATTCTGTTTGGCGGCCGTGCTGCTGAAGAAGTTTTCTTGCATTCAATGAGCACTGGTGCATCGAACGACTTTGAGCGTGCCACTAAGATGGCTCGCGATATGGTGACTCGATACGGCATGAGCGATAGCTTGGGCACAATGGTTTACGTTGACACTGAATCTGAAAGCATTTTTGGTCGCAATAGCACTAAGACTGTTTCTGAGTTGACACAACAAAAAGTAGACGCAGAGATTCGTATGCTGATTGATAGTCAATATGCTTTAGCTAGATCGATCTTGGAACAAAACCGTGACAAGGTTGAGGCTATGGTTGCCGCACTGCTTGAATGGGAAACGCTTGATGCGGAGCAGATCACTGACATTATGGAAGGTCGTCCACCACGATCACCTAAGCCACCGCCAGCAACCCAGTTTGGTAATTCCGCTGGCACACCTGGTCCTGCTACCGGTAGTGCGCCGGCAACGGCATAAATAGGAATTGCTTTAGCCTTTGATGCTAAATCAAAGTATTCAAACAAAGCCCACAACATGGCGTTGTGGGCGTTTTCTTTTTGATTTTGCTAAACGTAAACGTCCAATAGTCATGGGCATTCTGAATGCCACGCCAGATTCATTTTCAGATGGCGGTAAATTTAGATCGCCTAAAGACGCAATTGCACAAGCAGAGCGCATGCTTGCTGATGGTGTTGATCTCATCGATATCGGCGGCGAATCAACCAGACCTGGTGCAGAACCCGTTGGACTCCAAGAAGAGCTGGATAGGGCGCTGCCTGTAATTGAGGCGCTCAAAGATTGCGGAGTTCCGCTTTCAATCGATACCTACAAATCAGAAACAATGCGCCAAGCACTGCATGCTGGTGTGGATTGCGTCAATGATATTTGGGCGCTTAGACAAACTGGCGCTGTAGACGTAGTATTGGAAAGTCAAAATTGCGGCATTGTATTGATGCATATGCAACGCGATCCTCTAACGATGCAATTTAATCCCGAATACATCAATGTGATTGCAGAAGTAAAACAGTTTCTAAAGGATCGAGCTAACTTCTTAATTTCTTCTGGCATTGCAAATGACCGCATTGCAATTGATCCGGGTTTTGGTTTTGGCAAAAGCTTGGAGCACAATCTCAATATGTTGGCAAACTTCGCTGATTTTTCAACATTAGGTTTACCTGTACTTGCGGGTATTTCTCGTAAATCCATGATTGGCAAAATAACCGGCAAAGGTACTAATGATCGAGTGGCTCCCAGTATTGCTGCAGCGATTATGGCGGCAGATCGTGGAGCTACTATTGTGCGGGTTCACGACGTAGCCGAAACAGTTGATGCTCTTAAGCTATGGGAAGCCATTCAAGTAGATATGTCTGCCTAAGTTTTATAATTAATCACATGAAAAAACAATACTTTGGCACCGACGGAATCCGAGGGGAGGTAGGCCAGTTTCCTATCGTTCCAGAATTTATGACTCGCTTGGGTTATGCGGCTGGCAAGGTATTAACACGCAATGCGAAGCCAGGCGAGCGCTGCAAGATACTGATTGGTAAAGATACTCGGGTGTCGGGCTATTTGCTGGAGGCGTCATTAGAGGCTGGATTTGCCGCTGCTGGAGTAGACGTCATGCTTTGCGGTCCCATACCAACGCCTGGCGTTGCATATCTCACTAAAGCTTTACGTTTATCCGCTGGCTTGGTAATTTCTGCATCTCACAACCCTTATCAAGATAACGGTATTAAATTTTTCTCCGCCAATGGGGATAAGCTATCTGATGATTTTGAATTGGCCATTGAGTCTGAATTAGAAAAGCCAATGGGATGCGTGAACTCCAAGGAACTTGGCAAAGCATTTCGCCTGGATGATGCTGCAGGACGTTACATTGAATTCTGCAAATCTACATTCCCTGGAGATTTAAATCTAAAGGGGTTAAAGCTTGTAGTGGATTGTGCTAACGGCGCTGCCTATCATACCGCTCCTCATGTATTTCATGAGCTTGGTGCTGAGGTGATTGCCATTGGCGTCAATCCTGATGGTCGCAATATCAATGATGGTTGCGGAGCAACTGCACCAGCAGCCTTAATAGCAAAAGTTAAAGAAGAAAAAGCGGACTTGGGCATTGCATTGGATGGTGATGCTGATCGTCTACAAATGGTGGATGCTTCAGGTCGACTTTTCAATGGAGATGAACTTCTATATGTGTTGGTAAAGGATCGTCTTGATCGCGGGCATGAGTTAGGCGGAGCCGTTGGAACATTAATGACCAATCTTGCTGTTGAAAATGCCATTAGAAATCTCGGCATTGGTTTTGAACGCGCCAATGTTGGAGATCGTTATGTTTTGGAATTGCTAAAGACAAATGGCTGGATCATTGGCGGTGAAGGTTCCGGTCACTTGCTATGCCTTGATCAACACTCCACTGGTGATGGCACAATTGCAGCCCTTCAGGTACTGGCTGCAATGAGTTTGAATAAGAAGGGGCTCGCGCAACTTTTGGAAACTGTCAAAACCTTCCCTCAAGTCTTGTTGAACGTGAGATTCAAACCTGGCTACGATTGGAAGTCTGATGAAGCTCTTAAGAAGCAAATTTCCTTGGTTGAGAATAATCTCAAAGATATCGGTAGGGTATTAATTCGCGCTTCTGGTACTGAGCCTTTATTGCGCGTGATGGTGGAGACTAAGGACGCTACTATGGCAATGAATGCCGCCAAGAGTATTGCTGACTTAGTGCCAATCTCTTAACACTGGCATCTACTTAGAATGTTCCTCTAAGACCGACCATGAAGCTTCGACCTGGTTGAGGTGCATAAAGCCTTACAGCCATTGGCGTTGTTGCATAGCGAATTTGCTCATTGAGTAAATTTTTCATATTCAGATAAATTGTCCAGTTCACTTGCTGAATTCTTTCGGTGTAAGAGATGCCAGCATTCAATAGGTTGTAACTTGGTGCAGGGCCTTGTTCCCAATTGGCTAAACGATTTTGTTGATAGCTGTAGATATAACTTACATTGCTTAGCCAGCCATTTCTTTGATGGGCGATCTCGGCTCCTATACGAGGCGCTGGTTGCAGCGGAAGATTTCCTCCGGCATCAAATGTACCCTGAGAGGCGTCACCAAAGATTCGGCCGCCGATACCAGGTTCTCGCCAGTTATACGTAATTTCACCTTCAATGCCTTTAATGGTTGCGGAGGCTTGTTGAGCTGTAACTACGCTAAACCCGTCGCCCTCCTGGCCACCATTATTGATGGAGTTACCGGTGTAATAGCCATAAATGTAGTTATTAAAACGATTGGCGTAGATACTGGCTTTGCTCCGAAGAATTCCCAAATTCTTTTGAAAGTTGAACTCCAGATTGTGAGAGACCTCTTTGCTTAAATTGGGGTTACCTATATCAAATGTTGCGGTGGATTCGTGTGCGCCATATGAATACAGCTCTTGGGCGCTTGGGGCTCGTTGAGATACTGTATATGCCACACCCAAGCCATGACCCTGCATAAAATTCCATAGCGCACCAGCCGAATATGACATCAAATTGAAATTTCGGTTTTGAAGAGTAATTCCTGGCGTAAAGGTACCGGCAGTTGTATCTTGCGCCTCAAGAACTGTGGTGGTATTTGGGTTTTGAGCAACATTGTTGTACCTGAGACCAAGACTTCCTTGCAGACTATTCCATTTGCCTTCCTCGATCCAGAATAGGGCATTGGAATTTGTTTTGGTCGGCGGAACAATTGCATAGCTGCCACTCCCTACCTCTGTAGCATTTAAGGATGCGGCTGTTAGCTGCGCACCAACTGTACCTTTCCATCCAAGCAGGGGATTATGACTTAGTTCAAAGCGCGCTTCATTTGCTAGATTTTTCCATAGCGCAGCTGCTTTACCAGCATTATTAAATTCTGTGTGGTTGTAATTGGTGTTCGCGGCGCTAAATTTAAATGATGAGAATCCATTGAATGGATCACGTGTTTGGTGTTGTAAATCGTATCGATTTTGTGTTTGGTTTATGGACCCACCTTCAGGAGTAGGAATTCCATAATTGTTATTTAGACGCTCGACAGAAACGCCGGTATATCCAGAATTACCAATATATGAAACACCAAAACCTAAATTATTTTGATTGCTAAAAGTATTGGGTAATTTTCCGGTGTAATTATTGCCACCATTTCCTGCGGGTGGGACCGTCCAACCACCAACAGGCTCACCCTGAGATTGCGTTGAGTTACCGGGAATTGAATAATTGTTGGCGTTATTAATTGCAGTATCTACATGAACGGCAACCGATCCTATAGCTCCGTCAACTTCAACAGATCCAGCGCGGCCATTATTTACAGTCTCATAACTAGTGTTGAATGCACCCGTAGGTCGATCGGGTAAATTTGTTAGGATTCGGTCATTGACAACATTCACCAAGCCACCGCTGGAGCCCGAACCATATAGTAGGGCGGCAGCGCCACGCAATATTTCAACCTGATGGGTATTTTGCATGCTGTTACCAACAGCATGATCTTGCGATATATTGGATACATCTCCAACTGATAAACCGTTTTGCAGAATTTGTACACGGGAGCCTTCGAGACCTCGAATAACGGGACGGGATGATCCAGCGCCATAGCCGGTTGCAGATACTCCCAACTCATTAGCCAATGTTGCACCCAAGGTTCCCCCTAATTTATTCGCCAGCTCATCGCCCTGGAGAATCTTGGTTGGCGTCAAAATACTTTGTGCAGCCTCATGGCTGCCGGTTGCAGTTATCTCAAGACTGGGGGCTTGATTTTGAGCTATTGAATAAGAGCTGAAAAAGCCGCCCAGTAGCACGCAAATAATGCGCGGCTTTAATATTTTTTTACACTGCATTTGAAACCCTTTTATTCTCGCATCCTAATAATGGAAGCAAATAAATCATTTACTAGATAATGGATCTAGTCGCAATAACGACTTATAAAAGAAGGGTTGGTGGTGCTCTTGACTGATAGTGCTCGGTGACGGCTTGGACAATGAAGGTGTTGACTAATCCATCAGACTGATTGTCGTGATTGCCCAAAGTTCCGGGAGAGATCGTGTCAGACGCTAAGAATCCAGCTAAGGTAATAGCATCGAATAAGTGACATACATCTGAGCTATGGCTTAAGGATGGGGAAGCGTGTACTGCAATCGTGCTTGCTTCAGATTGGCTTTGCATGTTCGCATGCGAAATGCTATGAGACAAACCTATCCAGCGGGTTCCCAATAAGCAAAATGCAAGCAAAGCAACACTCAGGGCGACTTGAATTTGCTTCTTAAATTTGCTCGAAAAATAGGCAGCCATGCCACGAATATTACAGGATTTGCCTGTAATAGTGCTCTCGGTGTAGAATATCGGTTCCGTCGGAGTGTAGCGCAGCCTGGTAGCGCACCTGCTTTGGGAGCAGGGGGTCCAAGGTTCGAATCCTTGTACTCCGACCACCATCTCTTTTGTTTTACGATTTTCAGTCCCAGTACTTACTGCCTATAGCTCAGCTGGATAGAGCAACGCCCTTCTAAGGCGTAGGTCGCACGTTCGAATCGTGCTGGGCAGGCCACCCCCTCATTCTTGCGCCCTAAATTGTGGCTAATCTGTCTTTTAAGTTATCCGCTACGACTTAGAATGAATCAATGCATATAAATTTCCTCAAGATTTGCTCTTTATTTAGCATCATTTATTTCCTTTCAGCATGTTCGGTAGCTAAATTAGAAGCAAGACTTGAAGCTAATCCGCAGTGCAAAGATGTTATCAATCCAAAAACAGGCGCACTCATGCCTTGTCCTGGGTCAGAAAAGGCTTTCTACAAAGAGGCAGGCTTAGCTCCAGTAAAGGTGGAGCCCCTAAGCAGCATTCCAGCAAAACCTTCTCCTGGCACTTCAACTTCAGATGCTGGGGCAAAGATTGCCGTTCAAAACGATTGCAAGCCTCAGATTCATAAAAAGACTGGCGGAACCTTGCCTTGCCCCGCACCAGAGTAACTTTAAGTAGGTATGATCATCCGTATTAGAACTCCCTAACAAACAAATTGACCCATGGAAACGCTATGAAAAAAATGAATGTATTGCTGGTTACCTTTGCCACTGCGATTGCTTTGGGCGCCTGTAGCAATGCTCCTAGATTAGCGACTGAATCAATGCCAAGATCTGGGTTTTTGCCGGATTACAACCTTCTAGTTCCAATGGCTACTAGCGATAGCGATACCCGTGTTTGGAGATATCGAGTCTCTGGCGTCAATCCAGGGGCATATACATCTGTAATTCTTGATCCAATCTACTTGAATCAAAATGCAACTAAAGATGTCAGTCTCGAACTGATTAATAAAGCAAAAGCTGCATTACAGGAATCAATGGTCGAGGCTGTTAATGCGCGCGGGAATATTCGCATTGTTACTAACCCTGGTCCAGGAGTTGCGCGTATTTCAGTAGGCATTACTGGTGCAGAAAGTTCGGCAAATAGTTTGCAGCCTTGGAACTTCACACCAATAGGATTAGCCATGAATGCTGCAGCTTATGCTGGTGGCGTTAATGCTAAAACACCTGCACTTTTAGTCGAAAGTAAAATTATTGACAGCCAATCTAAGCAACTATTGGGTGAGGGTTTAATTACCGTTCAAGGTGAATCTTTCCGAACAAATGCTGGGTCCGCAGATTCTTTTATTGCTATGGCTAAAAAGGTGGTTCGCACCGCCTTAGAAACATCGGCCAATCCAACTCCAACTGGTAAATAAGTTGCTTACATGAAAATATCACCCTTTGCTTTAACTCTCAGTCTTATATTGGCAGCGCCTATACTTGCGCAGGCAGATGATGCATCTCGTGACCAAGAAATTATTGAACGCTTTACAAAATGTGACGCTAATAAAGATGGGAAGCTAACCAAGGAAGAGGCGAAGGGGTGTATGCCTCGAATCTACAACAACTTTAGTTATATTGATAACTCTGGCAAAGGTTACGTTACTGTTGCTCAAATTCAGGCAATGGCAAATAGATAGTTGCATTAAACCTCTAGCGCCTCTTTCGGAGCTCTTTTTTATTGGATGAATGATGGCAGTTTCTTTTCCTGGTTTTACAGAAAGCAAAATTACCGTTTTATCAGATGACGGTCCAATTGAAATAGCTTATTTAATTGGTGGTAGCGGTCCACCATTATTGTTATTACATGGCTTTCCTCAAACTAAAGCAATCTGGAGTCAAGTTGCGCCTGAGCTTGCGAAACACTACACCGTTGTGGCCTCAGACCTCAGGGGCTATGGAGCCTCTTCAAAGCCTCATGGCAAAACAGACCATTCCACTTATTCAAAACGTTCAATGGCGGCAGATCAACACTCGCTAATGCAAACATTGGGATTTGATCAATTCTTTTTGCTTGGCCACGATAGAGGTGGGCGGGTTTCTCATCGTTTGGCTCTAGACTTTCCTGAGAGCGTACTTCGTTTAATGGTTCTGGATATTTCCCCAACATTAACGATGTATGAAAAAACCACAATGGCATTTGCAAAAGGCTATTGGCATTGGTTTTTCTTAATTCAACCTGAGCCTGTACCTGAAACGATGATTGGTGCAAACCCAGAGTATTGGTTAAAAAATCATATGGGTCGTCATGCAGGCACAGGTATTTTTTCTGTTGATAGATGGGCTGAATACTTGGCTGGTGCTAGCAGCCCTCAATGCATGCATGCAATGTGTGAGGATTATCGCGCTGCAGCCTCGATTGATTTAATTCATGATCGCGCAGATCGATCTACTGGCAATCTATTAAAAATGCCCCTAAAGGTTCTTTGGGGTGAGCACGGACTAGTCAATCAGTGTTTTAAGCCGCTCGATGACTGGCAAGGTGTGGCAATGAATGTCACAGGTAGGGCCGTTCCAAGTGGTCACTACATCCCAGAGGAAATTCCAGAGGTTTTGCTATCTGAGGCCAGGAATTTTTTTAGCTAGGAAAGCAAAATGCTGCAATAAGAGAAAAACCCCAAATAAATCAATTATTTAGGGTTTTTTTAACATTACTCTGGGTGAAAGTTGTTGCTGGCCATGAAGCTGATCGTGCGTTCAAAGCCTAGGATACGGATATAGCGCCAGGCAATATCGCGATATTTGCTATCTAAATAGCCAATTGCGACTTCAGGCGTCCTTTTGGACAAGTCGATCTGTTGAATTGCGCGGGCCCAGCGTTTGAGTCTTGTTGACATATTTGCCACCTCCATGTCCATACAACGCATGAAAAAGGAGGAGAGATGACATGAATTACAAAAAATTTAACAAAAAACTGTTTAATTTCTCTAAATGGAGACAACTTTATGTGGGTTAAGGATATTTTGGGGGTCTAGGGCTGATTTGAGGGTCCTCATAAGCTCATGAGCAACCTCACCCTTATGACCCCTTAAATCGTCCAATTTAAGCTGACCAACCCCATGTTCTGCGGAGATTGAGCCTTTGCAACGCTCCACTTGGGCATAAACCAGACCATGAATCAGCTTTTCGTTTGCTTCATTGAAGGCTTTAGGGTTCACGCCCAATGGTGGGGCTATGTTGTAGTGCAGATTACCGTCACCAAGATGCCCAAAATTAATGATTCTGACGCCTGGAAACTTCTCCCTTATCAAGGTGTCGGTCGTACGTATAAAGTCATCCAGTGATGACAGGGGTATGGTGATGTCATGCTTCAGGTTTGCGCCTTCTTCAGCTTGCGCAAGGGTGATGTGCTCGCGCATGTGCCAAAACATATTTGCTTGAGTTAAATTGCTGGCGATTACCGCATCGCTAATAATGAGTTTCTCAAAGGCATCCCCCAAAATTGTTTCAAGAAGTCTCCTTACATGTTCTTCACTTTCGTGATCCGATAATTCAATTAAAACTGTGTATGGCGGATTTCCTTGTAATGGATTGACCATTTGTGGAAAGTGCTTTTCATTCAGATCCAGAGACTCTCTAGTCATCATTTCGAAGCCCGTGAGCAAAGAGTTTGCTCGTTTTTGAAAGAGAGTTAGCAGCTCAATGGTAGATGCAATGCTTTCGCAAGCGACCAAAGTTGTCCATTGTGATACGGGAAGGGGATACAGCTTCATAACTGCCGCCGTGATGATGCCAAGAGTACCCTCTGAGCCTATAAATAGGTCCCGCAAGTCATAGCCAGTATTGTCTTTGCGCAATCCTTTAATGCCGTTCCAAATATCTCCTTTGGCAGTCACTACTTCGAGCCCTAAGCAAAGATCTCGTGTATTTCCATAGCGCAGTACATTGGTTCCGCCCGCATTAGTTGCTAAGTTACCGCCAATCATGCAGCTACCTTCGGCGCCAAGACTAAGCGGAAACAGGAAGCCATTTTCTACAGCTGTTTCTTGGACTGTTTGCAAGATACATCCAGCCTCGAGGGTAATCGTTTGGTTTGCAATATCAATTTCACGAATTTGATTCATTCGCTTGAGGTTAAGGGTCACCTGATTGCCGCTATTATCTGGTGTGGCTCCACCACAAAAACCGGTATGTCCACCTTGTGGAACTAGTGCAATTTGGTGCTGAGCGCATAACTTTACGATTTCTGCAACTTCGTTGCTAGTGCTCGGCAATAGAACAGCAAGTGCTTTTCCGCTAAATCGCTTCCGCCAATCCGTTAGATAGGGCGCCTTATCTTCATCCTGAGTCAATATATATTTCTTATCAAGCACTTCGGATAGTTGGTTGATGAAGTTTTGCATTTTTTATTTTTCAGCAGAAATCTTCTTTAAAGCTTTAGCCTCTTTTTTAATTGGCTTCAAATACATTAACAAGCAAATAAAACCAATGGTTGCGATTAACGTTTCAATCGCGGCAAGCCAAAAATTAGCGCCAGTTTCTAGGATGCGCACTAAGCCTTCAGTGACATAAAGCAAGATCAACATTGAGGCCCACTGCATGGTGTAGACATTTCCCTTCCATAGACCAGGAATGGCAAATAGCAAAGGAATGCCCTTTAGGATTAACCAAGATCCACCGGGTCTTAGTGGGGAGATGAACCACTCCCAACATACGCAAAGAATAAATAAGTCTACAAAGGCAGCAGTAGCTATAAGTTGGTAGGGGTTCTTATCGAGGATCTTTTTAATCATGATGCACTTTAAACGCCTTACGTTTTATTTGGGTACAACATTAAAGCGGCTTCAGCCAGACGCTTTCCTTGCGCCTTAGCTAAACGTTGCTCTTCTGGACTGATTGGCGCTCGACCATCTGCATGTGCAAGATGTGTAACGCCATAAGGGCTACCTCCAGTACTGGATGACATCAGATCTGGTTCGCTATAGGGAATACCCATCACCATCATGCCGTGATGCATTAGTGGAATCATCATCGTCAACAGAGTGCTTTCTTGGCCCCCATGCATGCTGCCGGTGCTGGTAAAGACGCAAGCGGGTTTGCCAATTAGGGCTCCATTCATCCACTCAGAGGAACTGCCATCCCAAAAGTATTTCATGGGGGCGGCCATATTGCCAAAGCGGGTGGGGGATCCTAAAGCGAGTCCGATACACTCCTGCAGGTCTGAATATTCCACATAAGGCGCCCCATCTTGGGGGATGGAGGGTTCGGTTGCTTCGCAAACGGTAGAAACGGCGGGTACTGTTCGTAGCCTGGCATTTACCCCATTTACGCTTTCAATGCCCTCAGCTATAAGGCGCGCTAGATCCTTGGTTGCACCATAGCGGGAGTAGTACAAAACTAAAATATCGGGTTGGCTCATATTGATCTCTTATGATACGGCGATGCGCCTCATTCGTAACCCCCAATTATGGCTCTCTCTTGGAAAAGAGATCTGGGAGCGCAATCGTGGTCAAAATTTAAAGCAAATTGCCGCGAGCCTAGCTTTTACAACGACCTTATCAATGGTCCCCATGGTAACTATAGCCACCATGTTAATTGGCTACTTGCCAAGTGTTATTCAAGTCAAAAATGCATTTAAAACCTGGCTTTTGGATACCTATATGCCTGGCGGCATCAATCAACAAGTGTTTGTTTACTTGGATCAATTTTCTTCGCAAGCTAAGGGCTTAACATTCGTGGGCTTAGCGGGCTTAATCATCACCACAATTATGACTTTGGCTGTGATTGAGGGCGCCTTTAATCAGATCTTTAGGGTCCATGCAAGTAGACCTCTATACAAAAAAATCGCCATCTATAGCGCCGCAACAATTTTGGGGCCAATACTGCTAGGTATTGGCATATATCTCAGCGGTATTTTGTTTAGCGCATCGGAAGGGTGGATCAGCGCCATATCTTTTGGCTTCCAATTAGTGGCAACTATTGCACCCATTTGCTTGGCAATTGTTGTTTATGCGGTGGTCTATAAAGTTCTTCCATACGCAAAAATCTTGTGGCGTGATGCTTTTGCTGGGGCTTTTGTGGCGGCACTAGCTTTTGAGTTGATGAAATTTGGCTTTGCTATTTTCTTAAGTCATACTGCCTTCTATAAGACGGTTTACGGGGCTTTTGCCATCTTCCCCTTGGGTTTGATGTGGATTTATATGACCTGGTGGATTACCTTAACTGGTGCGGTCCTTGTGGCAAATCTTCCAGAAATCCGCAGTGGCTTCATTAGGGTTATTCGTTACTAAAAGTAATGACTTAACCCTTGATTCAGAGTGGTCTTAAGTCTATATTGATTACATACATGCATTGTTTTTTGGAGATCAAATGAAAGTTCGTGACATATTGCGCGTTAAGGGCAGCACCCTTTTTACGGTAGCTCCAGATACAGCCCTACAAACGGCGGTTCTGGTGATGAGCGAACACGATATTGGCTCCCTGGTTGTCATGGAGTACGACAAGCTGGTCGGCATTCTGACTTTCAGAGAGGTTATTGCAGCATTAGCAAAGCATCATGGCAAGCTCGAGGGTTTGCAAGTGAGCTCAGTTATGAATCAAAGACCTCTTACCTGCAATATGGAGACGGAGATAGATGAAGTTCGTCGCATGATGTTGGTAGACCACGCTCGGTATCTGCCGGTGGTCGATCAAAAGATGTTGATGGGTGTAATTTCTTTCTATGACGTTGCGAAATCCGTAGTGGAAGCTCAGGACTTTGAAAACACGATGCTCAAAGCCTATATTCGCGACTGGCCTGAAGATACCGAAAAAACAGCTTCTTAAGCTGTTCTGACCATCATTTTCTGACAAATGACATAATGTCGGTATGTCAGGAAATACATTAGGCCTTCTCTTTACAGTCACCACTTTCGGTGAATCCCATGGTCCGGCTATTGGAGCGGTAGTTGACGGCTGCCCACCGGGTATGGAGCTTTCTGAGGCTGATATTCAGCTTGATTTGGATCGACGCAAGCCCGGCACTTCAAGACATGTTACTCAGCGCAAGGAAGAGGATAAGGTTGAAATTCTCTCCGGGGTTTTTGAAGGTAAAACTACCGGTACTCCGATCGCACTATTAATTCGAAATACTGACCAACGTAGCCAAGACTATGGCGATATTTTGCAGACCTTTAGACCGGGTCATGCGGATTATGCATATCAATCAAAGTATGGCATTCGTGACCCTAGAGGCGGCGGAAGATCTTCTGCGCGCTTAACGGCCCCGGTTGTAGCTGCTGCAGCGATTGCAAAAAAATGGTTGCATGAAAAATATGGCACGCAGTTCTATGGCTATATGAGTCAATTAGGTGAACTAGAAATTCCATTTAAAGACGTAGCAGAAATCGAAAAGAATCCTTTCTTTGCTGCTAATGCAGATATGATTCCTCAGCTCGAGACTTATATGGATGACTTGCGCAAAGCAGGTGACTCTTGTGGTGCTCGCATTGAAGTTCGCGCTCGAAATGTTCCTATAGGGCTGGGCGAGCCATTATTCGATAAGTTGGATGCTGATATTGCGCATGCCATGATGGGTATTAATGCGGTGAAGGGTGTTGAGATTGGTGCAGGCTTTAAATCTGTTGCTCAGCGTGGTAGCGAGCATGGGGATGAGCTTCACCCTGATGGTTTTGCTACTAACAATTCTGGTGGAACTCTTGGCGGTATCAGTACTGGACAGGATTTGCGCGTATCCATTGCCATCAAACCCACTTCAAGCATTATGAGCCCCAAGCAGTCGGTAGATTTAAATGGCAAACCTATAACCGTTCAAACGAAGGGCCGGCACGATCCCTGTGTTGGTATACGCGCAACCCCAATTGCCGAAGCAATGCTTGCACTCGTGCTAATGGATCATGCTTTGCGTCATCGCGCTCAATGCGCTGATGTCCTTGCGTCTACTGCGTCCATCCCAGCAGCAAAGCCGGGCTCTTATCGCGATTGATATGGCCGATTAAATGACGCCTTCGCTTCGCTGGGCCTTCGGGTCCTTTTTCTTTTTGTATTTCGCTTATGTTGGACTAGTTTCCCCATATGCAAGCCTCTTCTTTTTGGAGAGGGGTTTTAGCGTGATTGAAATCGCAGCGTTGATGTCCATGTTGCAGATCACCAGAATTGTTGGCCCTTTCTCGTGGGGTTGGTTGTCAGACTATCTATCAAATCGTATTAGCATCATTCGTTTTTGCGCCTGTCTGGCCGCACTCGTTTTCTTGTGTATCTATTTTTTACAAGACTACATTGGTTTTTTCATTTGGATGTTTGTTCTGCACACCATCTTGAGTAGTTTGATGCCCTTGGGTGAATCCGCCACCATCCATGCTTTATACAAAGACAATTCTTTTGATAAGCGCTATGGACGATTGCGACTATGGGGCTCAATTGGCTTCATAGCCATGGTTCTTGCTGCAGGCGAGTTATTTCAGCGCAAAACTATTGAGTTATACCCAATCGTAGGGACAGTAGTTTTATTCGCCTTAGCCTTTATTACCTTTTGTCTGCATGAACCAAAAATGGATCGGCGCAAGATGGTGAAAGGCGAGCTATTAATAGTGCTCTTTAATCCTGATGTGCGCTGGTTCTTGCTATCCGGATTCTTTATGATTTTTGCTCACGCCGCTTTATATGTTTTTTATTCCCTTTATCTTTCCGATCTTGGCTACGACAAATTTCAAATAGGCCTTTTCTGGGCGCTTGGTGTAGCTGCGGAAGTTATTTTTTTTTACTTTCAAAGTAAGGTGCTGAGTAGGCTAGATGCCGAAGTCATCTTGCAAGCCGCCTTTGCAATTGGCGTGATTCGCTTTGTCTTGATTGCTTTCTTGCCCATTACATCAGTCTTAATTCTTGCACAATTAATGCATGCGGGTACATTCGCCGCTCACCATAGCGCTGCCACTAAATTATTGCAGCGTTGGTTTACGGGACCTGTGCAGGCTAGAGGCCAAGCCTTAATGGCCACTATTTCATATGGCTTGGGTGGCACGCTAGGCGGCCTATGTGCCGGCTGGATTTGGGAGGCGTCACAACCTAGGGATGTATTTGTAATGTCCGCATTTGCATGCGGACTGGCGGGCATGGCGATCCAAAAACTTAGACCGCGACGTTACCCCGCCAGATAAAGCCTTAAGATATTTTTACTGAACCTTTGCTTTAGCACGTAGTTTTTGCATCATCTCAGCGAATTTGGCTTTCTGCCAATTCTTATCTGAGACAATCATTTGCTTAAGCTGATCCTTTATTTCTTCCATACTCGGAGCTTTCACATCACGACCATCAATCATCTTGATGATGTGCCAACCAAATTGAGATTTAACCGGCTTATCTGTAATTTGACCATTTTTCAATTGGACCATTGCTTTAGAAAACTCCGGTACTAGTGCTTTGTCACTTACCCAACTAAGATCGCCACCATTTTTAGCTGAGCCTGGATCCAAGGATTTAGCCTTAGCAATCTCTTCAAAATTTGCTCCGGCTTTTAACTGAGCAATGATTGCCTTAGCATCCGATTCCTTTTCAACCAGTATGTGCTCTACGTGATATTCCTTGCCGGTGTATTGGGCTTTAACTGATTCATACGCCGCTTTTAGTTCGGCCTCTGCAACACCTTCTTTTTCAACATAATCTTCAAACACGGCCGATACTAGTACGCCTATACGCGCTTGTTCGAGTTGTTCACGAACAACTTCTTTTTGAATAACGCCACGTTTGTCGGCCTCTTGCAAAATAAGTTCACGAGTCACAAGCATTTCACGTGCCTGATCGCGTACTTGAGGATTGTCTGGTTGACCTGAACGTTGAACCAATTTATCAAGTTGCGCTTTTGGAATGGATTTGCCGTTCACAATGACAGCGTTCTGCGCATAAGCACCTGAAGATATAAGGGCAGCGCTAAGTAAACTTATTGAGAGTAATTGATGTTTAGTAAACATAGTATTTAATGGGTTGATGAAGGATAGGGCTATTTTAAGGCAGCCTTAGGCGGATGCTTCGTCTGGCGCTAGGGCAACGATGGTCAAGGCATGAATTTCCTTGGGAATATGACGATTTAGGGCGGCATAAACAGCTCTATGGCGAGCCACTAGGTTTAAACCCTTAAATTCCGGAGCAACGATTAGTAGCTTGAAGTGACCGCCGCCACTGGCTGCGCCTGCATGACCTGCGTGAAGATGGCTTTCATCATCAATTACTAAGGACTGAACCTGAAAAGCCTTACGCAAGTCTTGGTCAAAAGCCGCAATTCTCAGTTGATTCACATTCATTCGCTTGGGTGCTCCATATGTTTAGAGAGCCAAACACCTTGAATAATGACAAACACCACCAATAAGCCGGTGCTTCCGAATAATTTAAAGTTAACCCAAGTCTCTTCGGAAAATTCAAAGGCAATATACAAATTGAGCGCACCCATAGCAAAGAAAAAGGTTGCCCATGCCATATTAAGTTGATGCCAAACAGAATGGGCGCTTTTTTCTTTCAGAGTCACCTGTTTACCCATCAACACCTGTATCCAGTTTTTCTGAAAAAATTGCGCGCTAATAAAAAGAGCGCCAGAAAAGAGCCAATAAAGAGCGGTTGGCTTGAGTTGAATGAATGTTTTGTCGTGCAAAAAGATAGTTAGGCTACCAAACACAACAATCATTACCAAGCTAATCCATTGCATAGCATCGATTTTGCGATGGCGGTAATAGACCCAAAGTATCTGGCCAATAGTGGCTACCATCGCAACAATAGTTGCGGTGTAGATATCACCAAGTTTAAAGGCGATAAAAAATAGGATGATAGGGAAGAGGTCGAATAAAAATTTCATTTACTAATTATCCCGCTATTTCATTATTCAGATGTCTTTGTAGGAATTGCATTTGAGCTTGGCTCAAAACTCAATGAAGCTGAGTTAATGCAATAGCGTAGGCCAGTTGGCATTGGTCCATCTTCAAACACGTGACCCAAATGAGCATCACAATGAGCGCAGCGGACCTCTGTGCGAATCATGCCATGACTGGTATCCCGAATTTCCTTGATGGAGGAGGCGACTTCTGGAGCGTTATAGCTAGGCCAACCGCATCCAGCATCAAATTTTGTTTCTGATAAAAAGAGTGGCGTATCGCAGCAGACGCATTTATAGCGGCCTTTATCCCAGTGATCCCAGTACTTGCCAGTAAAGGGTCTTTCAGTTGCGGCTTCGCGTGTCACTCGATACTCAATATCGCTGAGAGACTGCTTGTATTCTTGGTCGGTTTTTTTCATATTTAATCCAGGGGGAGGTCAATCAAATTACATTTAGGATGAGCAGCTGACTTCTACCGCCTGTAAATTAGGGGGTGGGGCCAGAGAATACGAATCATATTCTGACTGCTCATCATAGGGTTTGTTCAGGATTTTGAGAAGCTTGGTAACCTCTGAAAAATCTTTATCTTGAGCCTTTTCAATTGCTGTCTGAGCCAGATGATTACGGAGTATGTATTTTGGATTCACTTGATTCATAGCGTGCTGACGAACCTCATCAGGCACAGATTCAAGCTTTAATCGCGCTACATAATCGTCGAACCACCGATCAATTGATTCTCTATCTATAAATTCATCTCTCAATGAGTTTTGCAAAAGTGATTCACCGCTCTTCAACTTGCCGAGATTACGAAAGAAGTTAGTGAAATCCACTTTCGAATCATGCATGGCCTGCAATAACCTCTCTATAAGATCTATATCCCCCTCTTCAGAAGTAGTAAATCCCAGTTTTTTGCGAAATAGGGATTGCCATGCATGGGCATAAACCACTGGAAACTGATCGAGAGCAGATCGCAACTTTTCTTGCGCTAGCGCTTCATCAGACTTCCCCGCCAGTAAAGGGATCATTGCGCTGGCAAGGCACGCCATATTCCAGTGCATGATCTGAGGTTGGCGATGATATGAATATCTTCCGCCTTGATCACTATGATTGCAAATGTGATCAATCTGAAATTGATCCAAGAATCCAAATGGCCCATAGTCCATGGTTAGACCAAGGACACTGATGTTATCGCTGTTAAGTACGCCATGACAAAAGCCAACGGCTTGCCACTGGGCTACAAGACTAGCGTTGCGAGCGCATATTTCTTGAAATAGATTTAAATAAGGCTCATCGGTATTTTGAGAATCAGGATAGTGGTATTGAATTAAATAATCCGCGAACTCCCTCAAGCGATCAACATCGTCTAGCGCAGCAAAGTGTTCAAAGTGGCCAATCCTTAAAAAGCTAGGGGCAAATCGTGCACAAACTGCGGCAGTTTCAAAGGTCTCTCTTTTAACCGGCAAATCGGACCCAACGATTGATAGAGCTCTTGTGGTCGGAATGCCTAGAGCATGCATTGCTTCACTACACAGAAACTCTCTGATTGAAGATCGAAGTACTGCTCGCCCATCGCCCATTCGTGAAAATCGCGTAATACCAGCGCCTTTGAGTTGCAACTCTTGACCAGCAATATCGCCCAATAAAATTGCTCGCCCATCGCCCAACTGTCCGGCCCAAACGCCAAATTGGTGACCACTATAGACGGTTGCTATTGGATTGGAAAAATGATGATCGCTTGTATTTAATTGGTTTCCAGACAAAACCCCCAGCCATTCTTTGTCCACCGGCAGGCCAGTGTCGTCCAATGCAATACCAATGAGATTGGCTGAGGAGTGTGAAAATGCAACCCAGTAGGGTGCGGGGATTGGTGTTGGTGTGGTTGTTTGGCAAACGTCATCGCCACTAAATATAAAGGCCATGGGCTTATTCTAGGGGGATTTACCAAAACACGTACATGCCTCTAAAATTATTCAATGAATAAACAAGTCCAAATCAATCCACAGACCCAACTAGCCAATTTAGGAGAAGAATTAAATGTTCCTTTTTTAAAGCTCCTTGGGGTTCGCTGCCTAAGCGCAGAAATGGGTAAAGGGGAGATTTTGCTGGCCCTTAAACCTGAACATAACAATACCTGGGAAGTTGCTCATGGTGGTGTATTACTGACGCTAATGGATGTAGCAATGGCAGTAGCCGCACGGTCAGGTGATCCTGGGGACCGTAGTGTTGTCACCATTGAAATGAAGAATAATTTCATGCAGGCCGCAACCGGTGTGTTGCGCGTTAAAGCGGATACAGTTCGAAGAACTGCAACTATGGCTTTCTGCGAAGCCAAGCTCTATAACGATCAAGGTGAAATATGTTGCATGGCCACTGGCACATTTAAATTTCTGAAGCGCTTGGCAACTCGTAATGCCGATGGTGATCGTGTTGTGAACGACGATGGTCGTTTCGACTAACGCTATACAGATAAATTAGAGTCAGAGGACGAGCTAAGCGCTCCAGTCACAACGTCATGCCCAACCGTTCCGGATGAATCAAAGCGGCGCTCGACTAATTCAAACTGACCATCTTTTCGTATTCTAAGAACTGTGCTGGAACGCGTTCCGTAAGCGGGCGTTTTAATAAATGCAGGGGAAAGTGCCTTCTCCCATTCCTTGCTTACACCTGTATTGGGAAGTTCATGATCACTTGCAAGATGTGTATCAGCCAGCAGTTTTAAATACTGATCTGCATTCTTAAGCTTGCCTTGATCCATTGCTAATGCTTGGGCAAATGCCGCTACACGATGATTAACTTTAGGCCAGGGCGTATCAAGCATGGCATTAGAAAGCCCATAGACTCCTGGTTCTAAGGGCTGCGGCGGAAAAACTTTGCGAGGACGTACGTTTTGGCCCATCATCATCCGATTGCTAACCCAATGCATCTCTGCGTTTACTGGGTTGCTAAGATCGGCCATGAGTAAATTAAAGCCGTTATATTGCGAAAAACGTTTTGAGTAACTTTGAACAAACTCAGCTGGACGATCATTACCAGTTAAATACATTAAGGAGAGTTCGCCCCTAGTCCTGGCATCTGGATTTTTTTCGCTTGGAGCTCTTACGTTAGTCAATGCGGCAAATTTTCCCGACTTAGTAAAGCCTAGCCATGTGCCTGGACTACCCAAAACATCGGCACGATCTCTTCCTGCAAGAACGTGAGGGTGTTCTGGCCACCAGGAAACTCCCTCTGTATCACGTTCATAAAACTCGTCGCGGTTGGCTGCAACCACCAGAGAGTAGTCTGGATGAGAGTTCCATGCGAAAAGAATAAGGCACATAAAAAAGAATTAAATTTCTATCAAAGGATACGGTAATGAATCTATTTTTAACACAGGTCCAGTAGTGCTACCTAGGTGAATTTCACCACCTTCAAGAGCTTCTAGCTTGCACTCAATTTGGAGATCGATGCGTCCAGGTTCGACTGGGTGCTTGGTCGACAAAACAACCATTCCGGCGGGCTGTGCAGGGTCATTACTGTGGAAAAGCTCTGCTCCAGGCAAAGCGAAATCATCATTCAATTCGGAGATCATTACGTGTGCGATTTGAAGCCTTCTTTTGATAGCGCCACGATACTGACTGCGGGCTACGATTTCCTGACCTGGATAGCAGCCTTTTTTAAAGTCTATGCCGGCGACGGATTCAAAATTAATCATTTGCGGTACAAACTGCTCTTGTGTAGCTTCAACAATACGTGGAATGGCACTTAATACTTCAAGCTCATTCCACGAGAGCAATGATTCCTCGGAGTCTTGGACAACAATATCGGCTTGATTCGAATATGCCAACAAAAGACGTGTAACCGAATGAGATCCAACCAGAACATCCGGCAGCTTTAGCGCTAGACACCGATCATTCAACTTCACGCTATTTGTGATTTCAGTAGGGCCATAAAGACCTGCAACTGACCAGCTTGCAGAAAGATCAGTTACTTTGACTTTTGAACGCAGAACATACATAGACAAACGTTTAGCAGTGCTAGCCGCAATATCTCTTGAGATAAATAAAGCAAATCGGTCTTCTCCATCGGGTGTAGATGGAAATAAGCCAAGCCAAGCACTTGCCAACAAACGACCCTTTGGATTGCAATAACCTACGAGACGACTTCCTGAGTAGCCCTGAGCTATTGATCCCGGCAGGGTTCGGTTGAGCCCCAAGACAGAGTTTGTTAATTGATTTTGCAAAAAGCTTGCAGCATCAGAGCCCTCTACTACGATAAGACCCCACTGGGTCAGGCTGCAGGGTAGGGAGGGGCTGTTTTCTAGCCAGTTTTGCTGGATTTGGGTGGAATATGTCATGACCCTTTTATCATAGCCTGATGAGTAGAAAAATTCAGAAGAGGAGCTTTTTTATGAAGAGATGGCCCTCATACCGAGATCTTAAAAAATGGCTTACCCTCGCTGTGGCCCTATTAGGCCTTCTTTATGGAACTATTTTTTTATTCCCAGTCGTCCCTAATCAGTCAAATACTGTTGATGGCACTAGTTATAGAGTGAAGATTAACCCCAATTCTGGGTTAACAAGCATTGCTGAACAGTTAAGAGCGCAAGGAATGGCTGTTAATTCATTTGCCCTACATTTAGGTGCCAGAAGCTTATTGGTTGCCTCCAAGCTAAAGCCGGGAACATATTTATTGCCAAATGGTGCGAGTCTTGGAAAGGTGCTTTTGCAAATTGCCCGCGGGGATCGCGTTAGAGAAGCAGTTGCCATTATTCCTGGAATGACGGTTTGGCAATTGAGAGCATTAATGGATTCGCAAACGGCAATGATTCATCGTACCAAGGGTATGGGCAATAAGGAGTTACTCCAACAGTTAAATTTGAGTTATACAAGCGATGAGGGTCTTTTTCTACCTGATACATATGTTTTTGATCCAGACGAGCTTGATATCAATATTTATCGTCGAGCAGCGCAAGCTATGCAAAAACAGCTTATGCAAATCTGGGAGCAACGAGATTCAGAATTGCCTCTTAAAACACCTTATGAGCTATTGATATTGGCATCAATCGTAGAGAAAGAAACTGGTCGTCTAAGCGATAGGAATCTAGTTTCGGCTGTTTTTATCAACCGGCTTAATAAAGACATGCCGCTTCAAACTGATCCTACGGTTATTTATGGAATAGGGCCTAAATTTGACGGAAATTTAAAGAAAGCGGATTTACGTAGAGACACTCCCTACAATACCTATATGCACAAAGGTCTACCTCCAACCCCTATCGCCATGCCTAGTAAAGAGTCAATTCTGGCCGCAGCACACCCTGCAAAAAGCAATGCTTTATTCTTTGTTGCTAAAGGGGATGGAAGTAGTCATTTTTCACAAAACTTAAAAGAGCATGAAGCTGCAGTTGATCGATATCAACGCAAAATAATGCCTAAAAATAACAGTAACTAATTTCACTTCATATGACATCAATGCATACAGGATATTTCATCAGCTTCGAAGGAATCGATGGAGCAGGAAAAAGTACCCATGTCTATGCTTTTCGCAATCTGATGCAAGAACGTTATCCAGATAAAGAGGTGGTAATGACGCGTGAGCCTGGAGGAACTGCTTTAGGTGAGCAGCTTCGTAACTTGCTTTTAGATGCGCCAATGAATTTAGAGACGGAGGCCTTACTCATGTTTGCGGCACGACGCGAACATCTAGCCCAGGTCATTGAACCCGCTCTTCAAGCAGGCAAGATAGTGATATCCGATCGGTTTACAGATGCTAGCTTTGCATACCAAGGAGGAGGCCGGGGTTTAAGTTTGGAAAAATTAAATGCGTTAGAACGTTGGGTTCAAGGCCAACCTGATGGTTCACTCTTGCAGCCCAACTTAACTATTTTGTTTGATTTACCTGGTGAGGTTGCGGAGGCTCGCCGCTCAAAGGTTCGTGCACCAGATAAATTTGAAAAAATGGACTTAACTTTTTTCGAAAGAGTTCGCCAAGAATATCTACGCCGAGCAAAGGAAAATGCTAAGCGCTTTCATCTGGTGGATGCAACACAAACGCCTGAGGCAATTTGGAATGGTTTAAAACAGATTCGGATTGCTTTTTAAGTGAAACAAAAGACTCAAATAGCGCCTTGGCTTCAGCCTCTTTGGGATGGTCTGGATTTTGATCAATTTCCAAATGCCGTATTGCTACATGGCCAGTCCGGAATTGGTAAGTTCGCTTTTTCGATTGAGCTAGCTAAAGCGCTACTTTGCGAGAATGATGATAGATCCGTAAAACCATGCAATCAATGTGAAGCCTGCCATTGGTTTGATACAGGCAATCATCCGGATTTTATTTCTCTCGTACCTGAGACCCATCGCAAGCTTCTGCCACACGCTGAATACGAGGGCGACGATTCGCCCAAGAAGGGAAAGGCTATGCGTGACGACGACAGTGAACCAAGCGAGAAAAAAGAAAAGAAAAATATCTCGATTGAAGAAACGCGACATGCTCTTGAGAATTTGTCTATTGGCTCTCATCGCGGCGGTAATCGCGTGATATTAATTTATCCACTAGAAATGCTTCGCTCTGATTCTGCCAATACATTATTGAAGTCTTTGGAAGAGCCACCCAAAAATACTATCTTTATATTGCTTGCCGATAGATTGGATCGCGTATTGCCAACCATTCGCTCACGTTGCCGCCTCTTAACGGCGCCACGCCCAAATCGCGTGGTAGGCGTTGCCTGGCTGAAATCTCAACTGAATGAAATTGCAGGGTTAAAGACGGTCGATGCAGATGTAGAGAATATCTATGATGAACAGGGTGGGGCGCCATTTTCGGTTCTGAGCTCCCTCATTGCGCAACATAATAAGGACGACAAGGACGAGCTAACCATATCAATCCAAGCCTCCCGTTATTTGCTCCAGTCCATGGCTCAGGGCGCAAGACTCAACTGGCTTGATGCCGCCGAAAAAACACATAAGGCGCAATATTCCCTCCTACTAGCTAGCATGCAACGCTGGGTATCCGACCTGCAGTCCGTTGCACAGGGCGGAGTGCCACGTTATTACCCAAAGCATTTAATCGTGCTTCAGGGTCTATCCAAATTGGCTAATGTACAAAAGTTGCATAATTTTTGGAAATCTCTAGTGCAAGCGCGTAGACACGAGAATCACCCTCTTGCAAATAAAATTCAATTAGAGGCATTACTTTCACAATATCAGCAGATATTTGGCTCTTAAGTTGCCCTTGGGCGGACTAAAATAGGGGTCATGTTTATAGACTCCCACTGCCACCTCGATTTCCCGGAATTTCAATCTCGATTGCCAGAGGTTCTGGCTAATATGCAGTCTGCCAAAGTAAGCCATGCCTTATGCGTATCCGTTGATTTGCCAGACTTCCCGAATGTATTAAAGTTGGCTCAGGATCACCCCAATCTTTATGCATCCGTTGGCGTGCATCCTGATTACGAGGATACGCCCGAGCCGAGCCTGGAATTTCTAGTGGATACAGCTTTAAAACACCCAAAGATAGTTGCTATTGGTGAAACCGGACTTGACTACTATCGCATGGGGGATCGTAGCTATGAATCCATGGAATGGCAGCGTAACCGTTTTAGAACGCATATCAGGGCATCAATAGCCTCCAAGAAGCCATTAATCATTCATACGCGCTCAGCCTCTGAGGACACCATCAAGATCCTGAAAGAAGAGGGCGCTCAGAAAATCGGTGGGGTAATGCACTGTTTCACAGAGTCCTTTGAAGTGGCAAAGGCTGCAATGGAGATGGGTTTTTATATCTCCTTTTCAGGAATAGTGACTTTCAAAAGCGCGAAAGAATTACAAGATACATGCAGACAGGTGCCATTGGACCGTATGCTGATAGAGACCGACTCTCCTTATTTAGCGCCAATTCCATATCGCGGCAAAACCAATGAACCTGCATGGGTTTCCAAGGTAGGTGAATTTATTGCGGATCTAAAGGGTGTACCTATTGAGGTGCTGGCCAAGCAAACAGCTGGTAATTTTTATGATTGTTTTCAAATAGATAGAGAACAATTATGAGATTGAAGTTTAATATTTATGCTTCCTATTTTGTGCTCTCAACAATGTATTTTGGGCTGTCGCATGGCCAAACAGCAGAACAAATTACGGAATTCGCTAAAGCGGCCAAGTTTAACGATGTATCTGCCGTCAAAAGCCTGATTTCAAAGGGTGTTAACCCGAATGTAACGGACTCTAAGGGCGACCCCATGCTCAATCTTGCGATTAAAGATAGATCTGACGACGTAATTAACTTCTTAATTGCCAATAAAGAAACCGATGTAGACCTCTCCAATAATTCTGGAGAAACGCCTTTGATGATTGCTTCCATTAGCGGTAATTTGCCTGTTGTTAAAAGCCTTGTTTTGCAGAGAAAGGCTCAAATTAACCATATTGGCTGGACTCCATTGCATTATGCGTGCGCCAATGGTCATCTTGATATCGCTCAGTTTCTTATTGCAAACGGCGCCTCGATAGACTCATTAAGCCAAGGAAATACAACACCATTGATGATGGCAGTTCAATCCGGCAATGAAGTGCTGGTTAAGTTGTTGCTTGATAAAGGTGCTGATCTGCAATTACGCAATTCCCAGGGGCTTAGTGCTATAGATATAGCTGCTATATATGAAAAGCCTTGGATAGCGGAAGGTTTAGTTGCACGCTGGCGCAAGCTTTATAAGCAGCCATACAAATGGCCCAGAGGGCTTGAGCCTCCCAGGTCCTAATTAACTAATTTGCGTATAATCATTATTATGTCAAATAAGATACTTCTGTAATCCAATACATCACCAACGACCATGTTTAACTTATTTCAACATACTGACCTACCTAGCTTTTCCACTCTCTTTGGTGAAATCAATGCCGATATGGGAAATCGTCATATCTGGGTTGTTGTAGTTTGTGCATGCCTAATGCTGGCCATTCATGCAGTTGCGGTTTTGGGCATAGCCGGCGCATTTCATGCAATCGATAATTTCATGTCTAGACGTCGAATTTTTGGCGCTAGCTTCCTGTCTTATTTCATTGCCATTCTTTTGGTTATTTGCATACATTTTGCTGAAATCATCGTTTGGGCGTACATATGCGTTGCATTGAAGGTTTTCCCTACCAATCCTCAAACCTTCTACTTTGCTGGGGAAATGTATACAACGGTTGGTTATGGTGATTACAAGCTAACTGAACAATGGCGCATTCTCCCCATCATCATCTCATTTTCGGGTATTTTCGCTGTCTCAATGTCAGGGGCCGCTCTATACACCATGATGGGGGCGTTGCTAGGACATAACGAGCAAGATCAAAATCCTAAATCAGGAACAGGCTTATAAAGCTAAGGCTTTGTGCCAACTGGTAATGGGTTCTTTTGCTTAAATACCAACTCTAAGACCCTGCCATTAGACTCCAGTGAGCGTATCCGGCCTGGAAGCCATTCGAGATCTTTGGCAAGCCAGATATCAACCTGGCGTTTGTATGGATCGTTTTCACGCTGCATGAGTGCATAGTGACGATTGATTGTCTTGCCCATGCTCGGGATATCATCAGATAGAGTCTCGCCGTAACTCTTGAAATTCCACATTTCCAAAGTGTTGTAGTCCACAACAGGAATGCTGCGGATTGAGCCAGTTTCATCCATCTTGCTATTACCATTCAACAGCGATGCTAGCTGAAATAACAGGCTGAAACGATCTTGAGTGCCAGGCATGATTGCAGGCGTAAATTCTGGCTTTTCTGAAAAGTACATCTGCCCTTCCCCTTTTTCATTTCGATCAAAGCGAGAGTAGCGTGGTGGTTTCGTGCCACGTTGTGTCCAGTAAATACTTGGCGCAATCCCATAGGAGTCTACCGATCCGCGAGATTCAAAAACAAACGGGCCAACAAATGCGTAGGGAATGTTGATATATAGGCGATAGCTATTGCCCTCAACAATCCAATCAATCTCGCCAGTTTGATATTGCTGGCCATCGACATACGTATCGTAATAAATAACTCCCGATTCCGGCAATTTGAATGCAACTCCAGACTGATCGCCATTTGCAGCTAGATTTCCGCTGCCGCTTGCATTGGCTTCAGCTTGAGAATTTGAGGAAACGTTTTGTTTCTCAACCTTCTTTTTAGGAGCCTTAGTCAATTGAATCTTCTTAGGCGGCTCTGCTTTTAGCTCCGTTCTAATAATGAGATCATCCGCAATAGGTTGGGGATCGTTGAATGAGAAAAACGGTATGCCAAAAAACAATACGAAGTGCCCAACTATCGAAAGCAGCAGGGCCGCAAGAAAAATTCGTAATGATTTAATTTTGGGAAAGCGAAGGTCGCCGCCCCACCCTCTTTCTAAACTCAGGACAAGCCCTCCAAAAGGCGGCTAGTTTTGGGAAGGTTGGCTGCTAAAAAATCCATCTGGTCGGCCAAAATATTTCGCCCCTTCAGAATCATGTCTTCATAAAGACTTGGTAAATAGGGTGTATACAACAAGCCCATACCAGCTTGCTCTGGAGTACGATTTCCTTTGCGTTGATTACATGGCCTACATGAAATAACTAAATTCATCCAGCTATATTGACCACCGCGACTATTGGGAATGATGTGCTCTGCTTCAGCATTATTTTCATGGATCGCATCACCGCAATACGCGCATAAACCTTTATCCCGTTTATAAAGCTTATGTTTAGTGATGACAGGCACCACATCAAACAGATTAATTTTGGCGCTACCTTTTACTGCGATGATGGAGTGAAGTTCAATGACGGATTGCTGTCCAGTTGCGCGAGAAATGCCACCACGCATTTTGAATATAGGATCACCTAGAGTCCATAAGACGCTGCTATCAGCATATTGCTTCGTAGCTTCTTCAGGATTTACCCAGCCCTGGGGAATTCCACCTGCGTCTAATTTCAAGATGCTCAGCACAGACTCTCCTTTCTAGACCACATCGAGTGATAACGGTCGTTTGGATCATCTTACAGAAGAAGATGGCTGCAATCAATCAAGCTATTTGGTTATGAACTTTAATACTCTAGGCAAATGCTCCGGATAGTCTGCAATGCCATGGTCGCTACCATCAAGAACTAGATGCTCGGCGCCTCTATAAAAATCAACCATCTCACGCCAATCGAGAAGTTCATCCCCTTTGGCTGCCATCAAAAAATAGCGGGATGGCTCACTAATAGACTCTACCTGTAAGGCTTCTAACTCATCAATATATTCTGGCCGAAAATCGTACGGCTCATCCGTATCGTAGGAAGTGAGCATGCCAACATGTGATGCCAATTCTTTGGGTGCCCTTACAGCTGGGTTAAGTGCAACGGCTTTACAGCCATATTTCTCAGCCAAGAAATTTGCATAGTAACCACCCAAAGAGGATCCAATTACCACCAGACGATCATGCTTTGAGCCTTTGATATGAGAATTAACCATATCCATGCTTGCTTTAGGAGAGGCTACAAGCTGAGGGCAATACCACTCAATCGGATTTTCCGGGGTAGATAAGGCTTTAATTGCATCACCTGTCATTACTGCTTTACTTGAGCGTGGTGATGAGCGAAAACCGTGAAGGTAAACGATTAATGTTAAAGACATATATGAATCCTAAGGAGTATTTATTTCAATTTGTTAGCGCTTTGATCCAACCTAATCCAGCCTCGGTCTGATTTGCTGGCTTGTATTCACAGCCTATCCATCCTGCATAGCCAAGCTTATCGATTAACTTAAATAAGTGTGCGTAATTAATTTCGCCTGTACCAGGCTCATGTCGACCGGGATTATCGGCCAGCTGAATATGGGCAATCTTAGTAATATTTTTCTCTAGCGTTTTACTAAGTTCACCCTCCATGCGTTGTGCATGATAGATGTCATATTGGATATATAAATTATCAGAACCAACTTCATTCAGGATATCTAGTGCCTGCTCAGTTTTTGATAAATAAAATCCAGGAATATCAAAAGTATTAATCGGCTCAATGAGTAATTTAATATTGGTTTTTTTTAACTCCGCTGCAGCATACTTTAGGTTTGCAATAAATGTTTTGCGCAGCAGTCCTAGCTCAACCCCCTCAGGAGCTATTCCGGCCAAACAATTGAGTTGATTTACGCTAAGTGCTTTTGCATATTCGATTGCCTTAGAGACGCCGGCCTGAAATTCTTCCACACGATCCGGCAAACAAGCAATACCTCGCTCACCTTCATCCCAGTCTCCTGGTGGGAAGTTATGCAGAACCAAGCGAAGATTATTTTTATCTAGCTGCTGACGAATTTCATGAGCTGAGTATGCATAAGGAAAGAGAAATTCCACCGCCTTAAATCCTGATTTAGCAGCTTGCTCAAACCGCTCCATAAAAGGATATTCATTGAATAGCATGGTCAGATTGGCAGCAAACTGCGGCATTTCACATCCTTTGTGATTAAGTCAATGTAATCAATCATCTTAACAAACCTAAAGAGAATGACTCTTTCGGCGTGATATCAACATTAAATACCCAATCTAGAGCCAAAAGTAGGCTAAGATTAACTGAGGTAGTTACTAATTTAAGGAAGAAAATGAATAAAAAATTTGCACCGATAGCTTTGATGCTTGCAGCGTTATTCGGCACAACAGTTGCCATAGCCCAATCTGCTCCTAAAGCTGAAGCAGCAAAACCAACTATTATTGATGCCGCCGTTACTGATAACGTATATCAGCTGTATGAAGGTGAAGTAGTTAAGGTTGACAAGAAAACTCGTACCATTACATTTAAGAATAAAGATGGAGAGTCTAAATTTGTTGCCGGCCCAGATATTAAGAACTTTGATCAGATTAAAAAAGGCGACCGCGTTAACGTTAACTACGAGTTGGCAGTTGCTATTGAGTTGATCAAAACCAAGAGCGATGGCGTTCGCACCAAGGTAGAAACAAATACAGTTACGAAATCAAAGGCAAATGAGAAGCCTTCTGAAACAATTACCAACCAAACAACGATAGTTGCCGATATTGTTGAGGTAAATCGTGAGAAAAAGTTGGTTTCTGTTAAGGGGCCAAGCGGCAAGATCACTACTGTCACCGTAAAGAACCCTGCTCTCTTGGCTGACGTCAAAGTTGGCGAGCAAGTAAAGGTAATTTATTTTGATGCAATGGCTGCTTCAATAACTACACCCAAGAAGTGATCTCGGGGCTCAATTCTTTGAGTTGAAAAAGAATTGAAGTAATAAAAAAAGCCCCCTATTAAGGGGGCTTTCTAAATGTCTTGGCGGAACGGACGGGACTCGAACCCGCGACCCTCGGCGTGACAGGCCGATATTCTAACCAACTGAACTACCGCTCCAAAATACATCGAGTAACACAACATCATACATCTTTACAACTACCAGAAGAATCTGGCGTCCCCAGGGGGATTCGAACCCCCGTACTCACCGTGAAAGGGTGATGTCCTAGGCCTCTAGACGATGGGGACCTGGACTACTGCAAACTGCTATTTTAAATGCTTGGTGGAGATAAGCGGGATCGAACCGCTGACCTCTTGCATGCCATGCAAGCGCTCTCCCAGCTGAGCTATACCCCCGAATTCTCGCGATAAAACTACAAGACACTCAAAACAATCCAAGATTTTATCCTATTTTTGTGCAGGTGCGCAAATTCTCTAGTGGATGACCTTGGAGAGCCGTTGAATAGCCTCTTCTTTGCCCAATACCACCAGCACAGAATCAATCGCCGGGGTTTGGGTTGTGGCAAATAAAGCGTATCTAACTGGCATCGCCAAAGCCGGCATTTTGAGTTGATGCTTGGCTAAAACTTGCTTAAATGCAGCGGCATATCCCTCTTTTGTTGACTCTGATGACGCGATGGCGCTGACCAAATCTTTTAACGCGGGAACAACTGATTCAGGGATATTTTCTTTGATTTGATCTGCGCTTAAATCGGGGGCTGGCAAGTAGAACAGTTTCGCCCCTTCTGCAATTTCAATCAAAGTATTCGCGCGGTCTTTTAGTAGCCCCACTACTTTGACAAAATCTGGTCCTGCTTCAGTATCAATACCTAAGTCATGAGCAAAAGGCTTTGTTGCTGCTGCTAATTTCTCGGGATCTGCATTCTGAATGTATTGATGATTAAGCCAAAGTAATTTTTCCGGGTTATGTTGCGCCGGAGATCGCCCTAAACTTTCCAAATCAAACCAGCCGACAAATTGCTCTTTAGTGAAGACTTCAGCATCGCCATGTGACCATCCGAGGCGCGCTAAATAATTCAGAATGGCTTCAGGTAGATAGCCCGCTTTCTGGTAGTCGCGAACACTCATTGCACCATTGCGTTTACTCATCTTCTCACCTGAATCATTCAGAACCGTTGGCAAATGAGCGTAAATAGGCGGCGTGCCACCTAGCGCCTTCATGATATTGATCTGCCTAGGGGTGTTATTGACGTGATCATCGCCGCGAATAACGTGAGTAATCTTCATATCCATGTCATCAATCACAACACAGAAATTGTAGGTTGGCGTTCCATCAGGTCTTGCAATCACTAAGTCGTCTAACTCATCATTGCTAATCTCAATTTGACCTTTCACTGCATCATTCCAGATAACTGAGCCACCAATGGGATTTTTGAAGCGTATTACTGGATTCACACCCTCTGGGACAGGGGGTAATGTTTTGCCAGGCTCAGGCCTCCACAGACCGTTGTAGCGTGGCTTTTCTTTATTGGCCATTTGTTGATCACGCAGTTGATTAAGCTCATCCTCGCTCATATAGCATGGGTAAGCCAATCCAGATTCGAGCATCTGCTTTACAACTTCGCGATACCGATCAATCCGCTGCATCTGATAAATGGGGCCTTCATCTAAATCAAGACCCAGCCAGGACATGCCTTTGATAATGACATCTACAGCCTCTTGAGTGGAGCGCTCAAGATCGGTGTCTTCAATCCGAAGAATGAAGTCTCCTTTATTGTGACGCGCAAACGCCCATGGATAGAGCGCGCTACGAAGATTTCCCAGGTGAATAAAGCCCGTGGGACTAGGGGCGAATCGTGTACGAATATGCATAAATCACATTATCTCAGGTCGTGCTTCATATGACTAAATCCTAAAAAAAGTGGATACTTTGCTCTATGAATGAATTACTAGTCTTTATGTGTGATGGCGCCCCAGTCAGAGGAGAAATCGTCTCTATTGGAAGTGCTTGGCAGGCTGTTTTGGAGCGTCGCAATGACCCCCCAGCTGTCCGTCGAATTTTAGGGGATTTCGTAGGCGCTGCCACCTTGTTGAGCGCTAGCCTCAAGTTTGATGGCACCCTCATTATTCAAGCCCAAAGCAAGGGCCCAATTCAGCTCTTGGTCGTTGAATGTAAATCAGATTTATCAATGAGGGCTACAGTGAAATTGTCTGTAGATCCTTCCGAAATAGCGCCTGATGCAACCCTTGCAGAACTGTTGGACGTCAGTCAGAGCGGCAGACTCGTAATTACTCTAGACCCGTCTGATCGTGAGCCTGGTCAACCCCCTTATCAAGGTATCGTGGCCTTACAGGACCATCAAGGCGCAGTTATAAAGCCGGTTTCTAGCGCTGCTGAAGCGATTGCACTCTACATGCAGAATTCTGAGCAGCTGGATACGAAGATTTGGCTTGCATCGAGCGATACCCAGGTTGGCGGCTTACTACTTCAACGCCTACCGAATTCAGGCGGTCACGCTCACCTCGACCCTCAGGTAGCTGCAGAAGGATGGTCACGCATTAAAACTCTGGGAGAAACAATTACCAATGAAGAGTTGTTAACGCTTCCGCCAGAGACTATTTTGAGACGCCTCTTTCTGGAAGAGTCTGCTGAAAGCGGTGTTCGCAGCTTCCCTGCCCGCCCCATTCGGTTTTCATGCAGATGCTCACGCAGTAAAGTGGCAGATATCTTGCGCATGCTTGGTGAGGATGAGGTTAAGAGCATTCTTGAGGAGCAAGGCGCTGTTGAAACTGTGTGTGATTTTTGCGCAAAGCCCTATCGCTTTGATGCAGTTGATTGCCTGCAGGTATTTAAAACTGATTTATTGAGTGATGCCACAAGGCCACCTTCTAGCGGCCACTGAGAATACATCGACTTACTGTTTTGTAGCTTTAGCGTCGCCCGATTTATCTGCAGGCAGAATTTGCACAAAGAACTCACCTTCTTTAATGAGGCCATGCTCAACACGTGCACGCTCTTCAACTGCGCGGGTGCCGTCCTTTAAATCTTTTACATCACCAGCTAACTTGGCATTACGCAGAGCCAAGAGGCTATTTTTAGCCTCTTGAAGCTCTACTTGCTGTTCCATCTCATACACTTTGAGCCACCCACCCTTACCCAACCAAAGCGGGTACTGGATTGCTATCAGCAATACCAGCATGGAGTAGATAACAATACGCATCGCTTTTAGAACTTAAGATTAGCGCTTAAGGTTATAAAAGACTGACTTACCTGGGTAGGTCGCCACATCACCCAAATCTTCTTCGATACGCAAGAGTTGGTTGTATTTTGCAATACGATCTGAGCGAGACAATGAACCAGTTTTAATCTGGCCAGCATTTGTTCCCACCGCAATATCGGCAATAGTGCTGTCTTCAGTTTCACCAGAGCGATGTGAAATCACTGCAGTGTAATTTGCGCGTTTAGCCATTTCGATGGCTGCAAATGTTTCTGTTAACGTACCGATTTGGTTAATCTTAATCAAGATTGAGTTAGCAATACCCTTCTCAATGCCTTCTTTAAGAATGCGTGTGTTAGTTACAAATAAATCATCTCCAACCAGTTGAATTTTCTTGCCAAGCTTTTTGGTGATATCTGCCCAACCATCCCAATCGCTCTCATGCATGCCATCCTCAATCGAAACGATTGGGAATTGATCTGCTAAGTTGCCAAGATAATCTGAGAACTCGCTTGAGCTGAGCTGTAAGCCTTCGCCAGCCAAATGATATTTACCATCTTTATAGAATTCGCTAGCAGCACAATCAAGGGCCAATAGAACGTCTTCACCAGCTTGGTAACCTGCGCCTTCAATAGCTTTCATTATCGTTTGCAAGCACTCATGATTGCTCTTAAAGTTAGGAGCAAAGCCGCCTTCATCACCCACTGTAGTTGGCATTCCTTGGGCGCCTAAAATCTTTTTAAGTTCATGGAAAATCTCAGCACCACAGCGCAAAGCATCACGGAAATTTTCAGCGCCAACTGGCATTACCATGAATTCTTGAATATCCAAACTGTTATTAGCATGAGCACCGCCGTTGACGATATTCATCATTGGAACTGGCAACTGCATGCCGCCTGAGCCGCCAAAATAGCGATACAAAGGTAATCCAGCCTCTTCTGCAGCAGCTCTAGCAACGGCCATTGAAACAGCTAGGGTTGCATTAGCGCCTAAGCGCGCTTTGTTATGTGTGCCATCTAATTCGATCAAAGTGCGATCTAAGAACGCTTGCTCACTTGCATCCAAGCCAAGAATGGATTCAGCAATTTCAATATTGATATTTTGAACGGCCTTCAGAACGCCTTTACCTAAATAACGAGCCTTATCGCCATCACGCAATTCAATCGCTTCGCGTGAACCTGTTGATGCACCCGAAGGAACGGCTGCGCGACCCATAACCCCCGATTCAAGCAATACATCGCACTCAACTGTTGGGTTGCCGCGTGAATCCAGAACTTCTCTGCCGATGATGTCAACAATGGCGCTCATGCACCTCTCCTTAAAACAATATGAAATGGGTTTAACGAAATTACTTAAAGTTACTTAAAACTATCTTCCAAAAAAGTCCCGGTTGATTTAACAACGTCATCAAGGGTAACCAATGATGCAAGCAACTCTTTCATGCGATCCAATGGCACAGCGTTGGGACCGTCGGATAAAGCCTTGGCAGGATCTGGATGTGTTTCCATAAAAAGGCCGCTGATACCAACAGCAACAGCAGCACGAGCTAAAACAGGCACGAACTCTCGTTGACCGCCACTAGAGCTTCCTTGGCCTCCAGGCAACTGAACTGAATGTGTTGCATCAAATACTACAGGCGCCTTAGATTCGCGCAAAATAGCCAAGCTGCGCATATCAGAAACGAGGTTGTTATATCCAAAAGATGCGCCACGTTCACAAACCATAAATTGGTCTGGAAGGTTTTTTTCTGATGCTGCAGCACGAGCCTTTTCAATCACGTTCAGCATCTCGTGAGGTGAAAGGAATTGCCCTTTTTTGAAATTCACTGGCTTACCGCTCTGAGCACAGGCGCGAATAAAATCGGTCTGCCTACAAAGAAATGCTGGTGTCTGCAAAACATCTACAACACTAGCTACATCTGCAATCTCGTTGATGTCATGAACATCCGTCAGAACTGATACACCAACCTGTTTCTTCACCTTAGCCAAAATCTCAAGGCCCTTCTCCATCCCCAAACCGCGGAACGATGTGCCAGATGAGCGATTGGCTTTATCAAATGAAGATTTGTAGATGAATGGAATCTTTAAAGCAGCAGTGATTTCTTTTAATTGGCCAGCAATATCAATGGCAGATTGTTCTGACTCTATTACACAGGGTCCAGCTATTAAAAAGAAGCGACGATCCAAACCCACGTCATAGCCACATAGCTTAAATGTGCTCATATTTTTTCCTTTATGCCACTTGCTTTTCAGCGAGCTCTTGATGAACTAGCGCAGCACTAATGAAGGCTGAAAATAATGGATGTCCATCACGTGGAGTCGAGGTAAATTCTGGATGGAACTGCACCCCAAAGAACCAGGGGTGAATTGATGATGGTAATTCCATCATTTCTGGCAACTCTTCATTTGGCGTTCTGGCAGAAATAATTAAGCCAGACTGCTCCAATTGAGGAACATAGGTATTGTTAACTTCATAGCGATGACGATGACGCTCGTTTACTTCAGCTCCATAAATACGATGAGCCAACGTTCCAGTCTTCACTGGGCAACGTTGTGAACCAAGACGCATGGTACCGCCTAAATCAGAATCATTCGTGCGCTTTTCAACACGCCCCTCCCTATCAAGCCATTCAGTAATGAGGGCTACAACGGGCTGATCAGATTGCGGATCAAATTCGGTACTGTTTGCCTTAGTAAGGTTAGCAACATGACGAGCAAATTCAATCACAGCGAGTTGCATTCCAAGGCAAATGCCTAAATACGGAACATTATTTTCACGGGCATAGCGAATGGCAGCAATCTTACCCTCTGTGCCCCTCTTACCAAAGCCGCCAGGAACCAATATGGCATCTAGATCTCGCAAACAATCAACACCATCTTTTTCTATGTCTTCAGAATCAATGTAGTTGATGTTGACGCGTGTATGAGTATGAATACCAGCATGACGCAATGCTTCAATCAGGGATTTATAGGACTCCGTTAGCTCCACATACTTACCAACCATGCCGATGGTGACTTCGTGTTGTGGGTTAGCCATCTCATAAACCAAGTTGGCCCAGACAGAAAGATCTGCTGGTTTGGCTTTTAATTCAAGCTCACGGCAAATCAAATCATCCATGCCCTGTGCATGCAGCATTTCAGGAATTTTATAAATCGTATCTACATCCCACACCGAAATCACTGCTTCTTCACGGACATTTGAGAATAATGAAATCTTCGCGCGTTCATCTTCTGGAATCGGACGATCAGCGCGACAGAGCAATACGGTTGGCATGATGCCAATCTCGCGTAACTTTTGTACGGAGTGCTGTGTAGGTTTAGTTTTTAATTCGCCAGCACTGTTGATATAAGGCACAAGTGTCAAATGAACAAAGGCGCAGTCGTGAAGTGGCAAGCGCAAGCTCATCTGCCTTGCAGCCTCCAAAAATGGAAGGGACTCAATATCGCCAACGGTGCCACCGATTTCACAAATAGCAACATCTGCTTTGCCATCATGACTTGCTTTTGCACCGCGCTCGACAAATGCTTGAATCTCGTTAGTGATGTGCGGAATAACTTGCACTGTTTTACCCAGGTACTCACCGCGACGCTCTTTGCTAATCACGGACTCATAAATCTGTCCGGTAGTGAAGTTATTACTTTTGCGCATCTTTGCAGATACGAAGCGCTCGTAGTGCCCTAAATCCAAGTCAGTTTCTGCGCCGTCTTCGGTAACGAAAACCTCGCCGTGCTGCAGTGGGCTCATAGTGCCCGGATCAACGTTGATATAGGGGTCTAATTTTAGGAGGGTGACTTTCAGGCCGCGGGATTCGAGAATCGCGGCAAGCGAGGCAGCTGCGATTCCTTTCCCTAAAGAAGAAACCACACCACCAGTGACAAAAACGTATTTGGTCATCGCTTAAGCTCTGTTGGAAAAAGTAATTATAACGACAGAGGGGTCAACCAGGACAAAATTGAAAATCTGTAATATTAAGTTTCCTTTATCCATAAGTCTTTTTTTAGACCACATGCGCCTTCTATTTGCAGTTCTGCTTACGCTAATCTCTCTATTCTATTTTTTGCCGTTTGCCATTGCATTTAACAAGAAAAGGGCTAATTCTGGCGCCATCTTTGCCCTCAATTTGTTCTTGGGATGGTCCCTAGTCGGTTGGGTCGTCGCGTTAGTTTGGGCTCTGAAAGAAGAGATGGTCGTATAGGCAAGTCATATGCAGCCCCTCTAATCCTTATGAGTCGAAGGTATTTATGGGGAAAAACCCTAATTTTTTCATCAATTTAACGTTTTCAGGGCAATTAAGCGTTCAAAGTCTTATATAAGACTTTAATAAGTATTTATAATGAACAGAATTGGGAGAAAATCCCATTTTTGGCAGTTCTATTGACCACCTTTATCCCATAGGAAACAACATGTTAGAAGCCTATAACGCCCAAGTTGCTGAACGTGCCGCCCTTGGCATCCCAGCCCTACCTTTAACCAAGGATCAAACTGCTGAATTGGTTAAATTGTTAAAAAATCCACCTGCCGGTAAAGAAGCTGAGCTAGTAGATTTAATTACAAATCGCGTTCCTGCTGGAGTAGATGAGGCCGCAAAAGTAAAGGCCGAATTTTTAGATGCAATTGCCAAAGGAGCTGAAAAGTCCCCTTTAATTTCCAACATAAAAGCCACTGAATTATTGGGAACAATGCTCGGTGGTTACAACATCAAACCATTGGTGGAGTTGCTCTCTGACGCTACTTGCGGCGCAGCGGCGGCTGAAGCTCTTAAGAAGACACTTTTGATGTTTGACTACTTCAATGATGTGCAAGAACTTGCGCAAAAAGGTAACGCAAACGCCAAAGCAGTAATGCAAAGCTGGGCAGATGCGGAGTGGTTTACGAGTCGCCCCGCAGTACCAGACAGCATGAAGCTCACCGTTTTCAAGGTAACCGGTGAAACCAATACTGACGACCTCTCTCCTGCACCAGATGCATGGAGCCGTCCTGACATTCCATTGCATGCAACGATCATGCTTAAGAATCCTCGTCCCGGCATTGAGCCTGATGAAACTGGTGTTCGCGGCCCAATGAAACAGATTGCAGCCCTTCAGAAAAAAGGCAATCAAATTGCCTATGTTGGCGATGTTGTTGGTACTGGCTCTTCTCGTAAATCTGCCACAAACTCTGTTCTCTGGTGGACAGGTCAAGACATTCCGTTTGTGCCAAACAAACGTTTTGGTGGCGTGTGCTTAGGAACCAATATTGCTCCAATCTTCTTCAACACCATGGAAGATTCAGGCGCATTACCGATTGAATTAGATGTTTCACAAATGAACATGGGCGATGAAATTGAGTTGCGTCCATACGAAGGTAAAGTATTTAAAAATGGTCAGGAAATCACCAGCTTCTCATTGAAATCCCCTGTGATTTTGGATGAAGTGCGTGCTGGTGGTCGTATTCCATTGATCGTGGGTCGTGGACTTACAGCTAAAGCTCGCGCGGCATTAGGCCTACCAGCGTCTACTGAATTCCGTGTACCAGTGAGCCCTCCTGACAATAAAAAAGGTTTTAGCTTGGCACAGAAGATGGTTGGTCGAGCATGTGGATTGCCTGAAGGTCAAGGTGTTCGCCCTGGCACCTACTGCGAGCCACACATGACTACCGTTGGATCACAGGACACAACAGGCCCAATGACGCGTGATGAACTGAAGGACTTGGCTTGCCTTGGCTTCTCCTCAGATCTAGTCATGCAATCTTTCTGCCATACCTCCGCTTACCCTAAGCCAGTGGATATTCGCACGCAACATGAGTTGCCACCATTTATGACTAATCGTGGCGGTGTTTCATTGCGTCCAGGCGACGGTGTTATCCACAGTTGGTTGAATCGTCTGCTCCTCCCAGACACATGTGGAACTGGTGGCGATAGTCATACCCGTTTCCCAATTGGTATTTCCTTCCCTGCAGGTTCAGGATTAGTTGCTTTTGCGGCAGCTACTGGCGTAATGCCACTGGACATGCCCGAGTCTGTATTGGTTCGATTTAAAGGCAAAATGCAGCCTGGTATCACATTGCGTGATCTTGTTAATGCAATTCCTTTGTATGCAATTAAGAGAGGATTGTTGACTGTTGAGAAACAGGGTAAGAAAAATATTTTCTCTGGTCGCATTCTGGAGATTGAAGGCCTACCTGATCTCAAAGTAGAACAAGCGTTTGAATTATCAGACGCCTCTGCTGAACGCTCAGCTGGTGGCTGTACAGTTCACCTCAATAAAGAGCCAATCATTGAGTACATGCAATCCAATATCACTTTAATGAAGTGGATGATTGCTAATGGTTACGAAGATAAGCGCACTCTTGGTCGTCGCATTAAAGCAATGGAAGCTTGGATTGCTAATCCGCAACTTCTCAAGGCTGATGAGAATGCTGACTATGCAGAGATCATTGAAATCAATATTGATGAAATCAAAGAACCTATTCTTGCATGTCCTAATGACCCAGATGACGTTAAATTGCTGTCTGAAGTAGCTGGCGACAAGATTGATGAGGTATTTATTGGCTCATGTATGACCAATATTGGACACTTCCGCGCAGCTGGCCAAGTGTTGCAAGGCAAGAAGGACATGCCAACTCGTTTATGGGTGGCCCCTCCTACCAAGATGGACGCAATGGTTTTAATGGAAGAAGGCTACTATGGCATGTTAGGTGCGGCAGGTGCTCGCATGGAAAGCCCGGGCTGCTCTCTGTGCATGGGTAACCAAGCTCAGATCAGAAAGGGTTCGACAGCAGTATCAACCTCTACACGTAACTTCCCTAACCGCTTGGGTATTGATACACGCGTATATTTGGCTTCTGCTGAATTGGCTTCTGTAGCAGCCCTCCTGGGTCGCTTACCAACTCCTGCAGAGTACCTTGAGCAAGTGAAGGCACTCGATGCTAAAGCTGGTGATGTCTATAAATACATGAGTTTTGACAAGCTCAAGTCATTTAGTGATGTTGCAGATACTGTAACGGTTTAATACAGCAAACCCTCAGCCTTGAATAAGGGTTGAGTCATAAAAAAGGCGATCAATAGATCGCCTTTTTTGATTTCTTAAATTTCAACTGGTGTAATTTGGTTTAGATAGAAAGCTTTAACTCCTGTCTTGCATTCTCACGACTAATGCCGGACACCCATTTATTAGTAGGCAAGCCTGTCTTCTCAAGAATGAGCTTAGCTCGCTTGGATACATCTTTCCATTCCGCCTCTAGCTGTGGGCCCTTAAAAGCAATTGCGACGACATTGCAATCATGTGACTCTGGAAACAGGAGCACTCTATTATCAAAGGCTTCGCAGATGTTCTTTAAATTCACCTCAAAACTTTTATGTCGTGAGAATAGGTTGACTGTCATTACACCGGGACCCTTAAGGACGTTGAAGCATCCTTTATAAAATTCTAAAGAGCTCGCCGCAGGTCCATCGCATATTGCATCATATAAATCCACTTGTACAGCATCAAATAGGCCTCGGTATTTTTTATCTTTCACAAACTGTTTCGCATCAATTTGAAGTGTTTCCAATTTACGATCGTCATCTGGCGTAAAAAACATCGACCTGGCAGAGACTATTACTGCAGGATTTAACTCTACAACCGTCGTCTTCACTGCTGGACAATAACGATGCTGAAATTTGGTCAATGCACCAGTACCTAAACCCAACTGCGCAACCCGCATCCCTGGCTTAGTTTCCAAAAACAATAGCCAAGCCATCATTTGCTGGTTGTACTCAAGATAAATCTCATCGGGATCGCGCAAGCGCATAGCCCCTTGAATCAATTCAGTCCCAAAGTGAAGGTAGCGTATGCCACCGCTTTCAGAAAATGTAACTGGTTCCATCTATAGAAAGATTATTTAGCCCAACGACGAGCATTACGGAAAAGGCGTAACCATGGGCTGGCGCCATCAGGGGTATCCAACCATTCCGGCGGGCACCAACTCATCTGCGCAGCCCTAAATACACGCTCTGGATGCGGCATCATTACCATGAAGCGTCCATCTGATGTCGTAACGCCTGTTAAGCCGCCGGGAGACCCATTGGGATTCATAGGATAAGTTTCCGTAGGGATGCCTAAATGATCGACAAACCGGAAAGAGGCTAACCCCTGCTTTTGAATCTGCTCTAGATTGCCTTGTTGGCTAAAGTTTGCATAACCTTCACCATGTGCAATCGCAATTGGAATTTGACTGCCTTCCATGCCTTGGGTAAAGATTGATGGAGAGGGCATAACTTCTGCCATAACCAAGCGAGCTTCATACTGCTCTGATTGGTTACGAGTAAATTTAGGCCATGCATCAGCACCAGGAATAATCCCCGACAGATTGCTCATCATTTGGCAGCCATTACAGACGCCCAATGCAAAACTATCCTGACGGTTAAAGAATGTGGAGAATTGATCACGCAACTGTTGATTAAAGAGGATGGTTTTCGCCCAACCTTCGCCAGCGCCCAGCACATCACCATAGCTAAAGCCACCGCAGGCAATTAAACCTCTAAACTCTTCGAGCTTTGCTTTACCGCTAAGTAAGTCGGACATATGGACGTCATAGCTATCAAATCCAGCCCAATTGACTGAGTAAGCCATTTCTACATGAGAATTCACACCCTGCTCTCGTAAGATGGCGACCTTAGGACGCAAATTTTTAGCAATGAAAGGTGCTGCGATATCTTCAGATGCATTGAATGTGAGTTTAGGGCTCATGCCTGGATCTGCGATATTGTCTAAGAGAGCAAATTCACTATCGGCACATGCTGGGTTGTCACGCAAGCGTGCAATCTGATAGCTAGTGTTGGCCCACATTTTTTGGAGCACTTCACGCGGCTCAGCAAAAATATTCTTAGCATCGCGCCAGATCTCAATGCGTCCATTAGTATTTGGTTTACCTATTACATGACTAAATGCACTAAGACCTAATTTTCTGAGAGTGGCAAATACAGCGTCACGATCTTCTTTTCGAACCTGGATAACGGCACCAAGTTCTTCATTAAATAAAGCGCGCATAGTTTGCTCATGACGGCGACCCGAAACTTGTTGAGCCCAATTCTTGGCATCACCGTAATCTGGCTCCTGCCCTGCATCCATGGCAATCATATCCACGTTCATGGAGATGCCGCAATGAGAAGCAAAAGCCATCTCTGCAACGCAAGCAAGTAATCCGCCATCAGACCGGTCATGATAGGCCAATAACTTACCTTCTTTGCGGAGCTCAATGATTGCAGAAGCTAAAGATTTGAGGTCTTCTGGGTGGTCAACATCAGGAGCTGTATTTCCTGACTGATCCAGAACTTGAGCCAAGATGCTGCCGGCCATGCGATTTTTGCCGCGACCTAAGTCAATCAAAATAAGTTCTGTCTCCAAAGCAGATCCGTCTTGATCTTTCAATTGCAGAAGTGGAGTTGATGTCTTGCGAGCATCCTGCACTGATGAAAAGGCGGAAATAATTAAGGAGACTGGAGCAACTACTTTTTTAGCCTCGTTGCCATCTTGCCATGCAGTTGACATCGATAACGAATCTTTTCCTACTGGAATAGAGATTCCAAGAGCGGGACACAACTCCATGCCAATGGCTTTAACTGAGTCATAAAGCTTGGCATCTTCGCCAGGGGCTCCACATGCTGCCATCCAGTTTGCCGAGAGCTTCACACCTTGAAGATTTGCAATATCTGCAGCCAACAGATTTGTGACGGCCTCACCAACAGCCATACGAGCTGCTGCTGGAGCATCGATAACTGCCAATGGTGTTCTTTCGCCCATAGACATGGCTTCACCACGGTAGCCCCTGTAATCCATCATCGTGACAGCACAGTCAGCAACAGGAACCTGCCATGGACCGACAAACTGATCGCGAGCATTAAGGCCGCCAACAGTTCTATCGCCAATCGTAATTAAAAAGGACTTGCTTGCTACTGTTGGTTGCTGCAAGACCCATGCAATAGATTGGGCTAGATCAGCATCGGTTACATCCAACTCTTTAAATTCTTGCACAACTCGTTTAACGTCTCGATGCATCTTCGGAGGCTTACCTAACAATACCTCCATAGGCATATCAATTGGTGAAGCGGCGTCAGCACCGGCTGCCTGCTTAGAGTCACTCAGTGTTAATTGACGTTCAGAGGTGGCCTCTCCAACGACCGCAAATGGACAGCGCTCACGCTCACAAAATGATTTAAACAACTCTAAATCTTTTGCATCAATTGCTAAAACATAACGCTCTTGAGATTCGTTACACCAAATCTCCGCAGGGCTCATGCCGCTTTCTTCAAGAGGTACGCTACGGAGTTTAAAAGCAGCTCCAAGACCTGCGCCATCCGCTAACTCTGGGAAGGCATTAGATAATCCGCCTGCGCCTACATCATGAATGGAAACAATCGGATTGAGATCGCCAAGTGCACGGCAAGCATTAATAACTTCTTGTGCCCTGCGCTCCATCTCTGGATTGCCGCGTTGCACTGAATCAAAATCTAAATCTGCAGTATTGGTGCCTGTGGAAACAGAGCTACCAGTAGCGCCGCCCATGCCAATTCGCATTCCAGGGCCGCCAAGTTGAATGAGCAAATGACCAGCTTGAATTGCTTTTTTGTCAGTGTGAATTGAATCGATACTACCAATGCCACCAGCAATCATGATGGGCTTGTGATAACCGCGGCGAGTTCCATCCAAGGTCTGCTCAAACACGCGGAAATAGCCGCCTAAGATCGGCCTCCCAAACTCATTGTTAAATGCAGCGCCACCTAAGGGACCATCAATCATAATTTGTAATGGCGTGGCAATACGCTCTGGCTTGCCATATTTCTCAGCTTCCCACGGAAGATCTGTGCCTGGAATATTTAAATTCGAAACAGAGAATCCAGTAAGTCCTGCTTTAGGGCGACCACCAACTCCGGTTGCGCCCTCATCGCGAATCTCTCCGCCAGCACCAGTTGAAGCACCAGGGAATGGCGCAATTGCTGTGGGATGGTTATGGGTCTCAACCTTCATTAAGGTATGAACTAGGCGCGTATCTTTTTGATAGCGATGATCTTTACCCTGGGGAACCCAAGTCTCCGCATCACATCCAGCCATTACTGCAGAGTTATCGGAGTAGGCAACAATCGTGCCCTCTGGGTGCAGTTGATGAGTATTGCGAATCATGGCGAACAATGAGCGCTCTTGATCATCGCCATCAATTGTCCAGCTTGAATTAAAGATCTTGTGACGGCAATGCTCGCTATTTGCTTGAGCAAACATGATCAACTCAACATCAGATGGATTGCGCTGAAGACGAGTAAAACTTTCTGCAAGATAAACAACCTCATCATCAGATAAGGCAAGACCTAATTCTTGATTTGCCTTATCAAGAGCTGCCCTGCCCTCAGTCATCACTGGAATGCGTGCTAAAGGCTTGTCTTCTAAAGATTGATATAAGGCGTTAGCCGCATCGGTTGAATCGATAACCGCTTCAGTCATTCTGTCGTGGACCGCAGCTAACACCAATTGTTTCTGTTCTGGAGTTAGCGTCTTTTTGCTCTTCCATGAAAACTGAACACCGCGCTCAAGTCGCAGAACATCTAATCCGCATTGACGAGCAATATCAGTTGCCTTACTAGCCCAAGGTGAAACAGTTCCAAACCTAGGGATAACAATCGCACATTGATCCTCTGTTTTGCCTTTTCCAAACCAGGATTTACCTGGGTTTATTTTGGATTGAAATGGCTGACCGTAGGTCAATAGGCTTGCCATGACTTCCTGGTTCCTGGAGCCTAACTCAGCCTCAGACCAAATAAAATGAAGGTATTGAGCCTCTATAGACTCAAGATCAACCCCTTGGGCGGCCAAAGACACTAAAAGTCGCTGTTGGCGGAAGGGGGAAAGCGCGTCTGCGCCGGGCAAAAAGTGGAAAAAAGACATCCCTAGATTATAAGGTTTTGCCTACAGTAAGCGACCGCCCTGAAGGTGCAGTTGCCGCTGGCACCGGTCAGCCAAGGCCTGGTCGTGGGTAACCAAAATAAGGGTCGAATTATTGGCCTGATTTAGCTCAAAAAGGAGCTCAATCACCCTATTTCCGCTGGCCTCGTCCAGGCTGCCAGTTGGTTCATCTGCAAATAGGATGGCGGGCTTCATGATGAAAGCCCTGGCCAGTGCAACTCGCTGCTGCTCACCACCGGATAGGGTTTTAGGGAAATGGTTGGCGCGCTCCTGTAAGCCTACTTGCTCTAACCAATGCATAGCATTTTCTTTAGGCATATCCAGACCATTGAGCTCGGCAGGCAGCATCACATTTTCAAGCGCCGTTAGATGCGGAAGCAATTGAAATGATTGAAATACAAACCCAACCTTTTTACCCCTTAATAGCGCCCTACCATCCTCATCCAATTCACTGAGGTTTTGCGAGACTAGTTCAACATAACCGCTAGAAGGAATATCTAAACCAGCCAAAAGACTAAGTAAAGTGCTCTTACCAGAGCCGGATGCCCCTGTTATTGCAACACTCTCACCCTGAAAGACATCAAAGCTAATGTCGTGCAAAATAGTTAGCGATCCATCGCTAGATAAAACTTGTTTACCTAGATGTATCGCACTAAGGACCTTTACTGGGTTACTCATAAATGAATCGATATATTGGGTGGAGCTTCTTGAGTAAAAAAATGAAAGCCCTAACGTCGGCTATTGCTCTATTTTGCCTGTTTATTTCATTCGGCACCTTAGCCCAGACAAACCAGACCATTTTGGTAATGGGCGATAGCCTATCTGCAGAATACGGACTGGTACGTGGAACAGGCTGGGTTAAGTTAATGGAAGATCAGCTTCACAAACAAGGCAGCCCCTGGAATGTATTTAATGCCAGCATCAGCGGGGAAACGAGCTCCGGCGGCCTTTCCCGACTTTCCAAGCTACTGGAGCAAAAAAAGCCTGGGATTGTATTTCTTGAGCTTGGCGCAAATGACGCCTTGCGCGGTTTGTCCATTCAAGAATCCAATAAGAATTTGCGCAAGATGATTCAAATGAGCAAGCAAGCTGGGGCAAAAGTACTTCTATTCGGAATGCAGATTCCACCAAACTATGGTCAAGAGTACGCCCGGGAATTTAAGGATCTTTATGTAAATCTAGCAGTTCAAGAGAATGTGCAACTACTCCCTTTCTTTTTAAGTGGAGTTGCATCCGATATCAGCCTGTTCCAAGCTGACCGCATTCATCCCAATGAGAAAGCACAAACCATCCTCTTTAAAAACGTATGGGGCGCTATGGCCCCATATCAAACAATGCTTAAAGGTAACTAGCCTAGCTTCCGGAACCGGATGACATTGGCTTCAGTGGGTTGATTACTTTCACTCCAGCAACATCACGCCAGTAAGCCATGAATCCTGCAAACTCAGACTGGGCTGCTAAAGCCTGGATTTGTTGGGCTTGTGCTTTATGAACTTTGGCATCAACACCTGCTGGTTGACGAAATTGATCAACTCGGTAGAGGGTGGTTCCTACGCCAGGGTTGCTAACCGATACCAGGGCCGGAAATTTATCCGGGCTGATGGACATTATCTGATCAAGCGCACCACCAACTAAATTAGCAGGTTTATTCCTGGAAACCCAAACTGGACCAGCAAAACCTGATGCGCTTTTAGGATCTTTTTCTAATGCAGCATAACGATCAGCTGCAGCATTAATCGCTAGCTTCTCAGCCAAACGCTGACTCACTTGACGCTTCACTTCCGCCGCTACATCTTTATATGGAAGCGTTTGCGCAGGATGGAAAGTGACCACTCGAGCAGAAACAAATACGCCTTGGGCTGTTTGCACTGCTTCAGTATTGCGCTTGTTCTTAATGGCCTCATCGCCAAAAAGAGATTGAACAACCTTTGGATTGGCTAGCGGGTGATCTTTTGCAACACCAGAGGCGCCAGAACGAGTTACGCCCTTTTGAGTCTGAACATTCAGCTTCAATTTATCTGCGGCCGGCTTAAGGCTATCAGACTGGTCATAAGTCATGTTGGCAAACTGATCAGCCTTTTCACTAAATACCTTGGCATCTTCCTTTGGATCGGCTTTAAGAACAATGTACTCAACATCCACATACTCAGGACTCTCAAATAGCTTGGCATTTGCTGTGTAGAAGGCTTGCAACTCCTCTTGTGAAGGATTTACCTTAGATAAGTAGTCCTTGGAATCAAAAGACATCGCTTGCACTTGTCGCTCTGTCTCATACAGAGTTGAAATGATTTCAGATAATTTGGGGTTATCGATTTCAGTACGCGCTACTGAGTTCACCAGTTGGCCAATCTTTAAATCAAATGCTTGGCTAGCATAAAACTGCTCTTCATTCATTCCATTACTTGCCAGCAACTGCTTGAAACGTGCGTCATCAAAACTACCATCTTGTTTGTAGAGTGCGCGGATCTGTGGAATGTTTTGCAAGCTTTTAACCAAAGCTTCTTTACCTACTTGCAAACGAAGATCGCCAACAGCAAAACCTAAAATTCGTTGTTGCAGCAACTCATTCAATATGGCCTGTCTAAATTGGAGACTTTGAGCAATTTGGGCATTACCACCTACTCGCTCAGCTTGACGTTTAGCTGCTGTATCTACTTCTTGTGCAGTAATAGATTTGCCGTTAATTTTGACTAGATCCGTTTCTTTATCTAGAAAGCCGGAATAGCTGGATATGCCAAAGAGCGCAAATGACGGAACAATCAAAAGCATTAATACAAATTGCAGAATTCGCTGGTGTTTACGGACGGTATCAAACATGAAAAAGTTCGCTAGTAAAAAATATGAATACTAGGAGTGTACTAGGGTAATGAGCTTGGTATTGAAACGCCTGAGCAGGCTTAGAGGGGGTAATGCTAGTAATAATTTGGTGGGCGCTGAGAGGCTCGAACTCCCGACATTCTGCGTGTAAGGCAGACGCTCTACCAACTGAGCTAAGCGCCCCAAAATATTACAAGGTGAGATTGTAACCTAAGCGTGGATTTCGGGGGAAATTCCATTAAATTGATCTCAAACTATTGGATCAATTTAATGGAAAACCGCCATATTTTCAGTGCTTAAGAACGTCTGCAGCTGCGCCCTTGTCATTTGCCTTGCTGGCTTCCGCCACTTTTTTGGCAAGCTCTTCTGGCGTTGGATCTGGCAATGCTTCTGGCATGCGCTCTAGTGCCAACTCCAGAACTTTATCGATCCAGCGAACAGGAATTATCTCGATCGCATTCTTAACGTTATCTGGAATGTCGATGAGGTCCTTCACGTTCTCCTCAGGGATCAAGGCTAGCTTGATACCTCCACGATGAGCAGCTAAAAGCTTTTCTTTCAACCCGCCAATTGGAAGAACCTCTCCACGCAAAGTAATTTCACCTGTCATGGCGACGTCTGATCGTATTGGAATACCAGTAAATACAGATACCAGAGCTGTTGTGATCGCGATGCCAGCAGATGGACCATCTTTAGGTGTTGCACCATCCGGGAAGTGGATATGAATATCCTTCTTCTCAAATGACTCGTCAGCAATACCAAGTCGCTTAGCTCTGGATCGTACAACGGTACGAGCTGCCTCAACCGATTCCTTCATCACATCACCAATGGAGCCAGTGCGAGTGATTACGCCTTTACCGGGCATCACGGCAGCTTCAATGGTGAGCAAATCTCCGCCAACCTCGGTCCAAGCCAAACCAGTTACTTGTCCAATTTGATTCTCTTTGCCGGCTAAACCAAAGTCATACATGCGAACTGAAAGGAACTTCTCTAGGTTGTCCGCATTAACTACAACTGGAGCCGCCTCTTTCTTCAAGAGCAAGAGCTTGACTACCTTACGGCAGATCTTGCTGATTTCGCGCTCTAAAGAACGCACACCAGCCTCGCGTGTGTAGTAACGAATCATGTTGCGAACAGCGCTATCTTCAATCTTGAGCTCGTCTTTTTTCAAGCCATTATTTTTGATTTGTTTAGGAATCAAATAATTAACAGCAATACTAGTTTTTTCATCCTCCGTATAACCAGCCAGACGAATAATTTCGAGACGATCTAATAGCGGACCTGGAATATTCAAAGAATTTGAGGTTGCCACAAACATGACGTCAGATAAATCAAAATCCACCTCAACATAGTGATCCTGGAAAGTATGGTTTTGCTCTGGATCCAAGACCTCCAGCAAAGCACTAGCTGGATCTCCACGGAAATCCATGCCCATCTTGTCAACTTCATCCAACAGGAATAACGGATTGCGAACGCCAACCTTAGTAAGACTTGTCAGAATCTTGCCGGGCATAGAGCCAATATAGGTTCTGCGATGACCACGAATCTCTGATTCATCACGTACGCCACCTAAAGCCATACGCACAAACTTTCTGTTCGTAGCACGTGCAATAGATTGACCAAGCGATGTTTTACCAACACCAGGAGGACCCACCAAGCAAAGAATCGGCGCCTTTACACGATCAACACGCTGCTGAACTGCGAGGTACTCCAAGATGCGTTCTTTAACCTTGTCCAAACCGTAGTGATCTTCATCCAATACTTTTTCAGCATTGGTGAGGTCATTATTAATCTTGGTTTTTTTCTTCCAAGGCAAATTCACTAGCGTGTCGATGAAGTTACGAATTACCGTAGCCTCAGCAGACATGGGGGACATCAATTTTAATTTCTTGAGCTCAGACTCTGCTTTCTTCAATGCCTCTTTCGGCATGCGTGCAGCCTTGATGCGCTTCTCTAGCTCTTCTAGATCAGCACCCTCTTCGCCCTCGCCCAATTCTTTTTGAATCGCCTTAACCTGCTCATTCAAGTAGTACTCGCGTTGACTCTTTTCCATCTGGCGCTTTACGCGTCCGCGTATACGCTTCTCCACTTGCAGAATATCAATCTCACTTTCGAGGTCCGCGAGCAAACTTTCTAGGCGCTGTACGACATCCGTCATTTCAAGCAATCGCTGTTTCTGCTCAAGCTTTACTGGTAAGTGTGCACAAATGGTATCGGCCAAGCGACTTGGATCATCAATTCCACCTAATGAAGACAGAATTTCTTGAGGTACTTTTTTGTTGAGTTTTACGTATTGATCGAACTGCGCCATGATTGCGCGACGCAAAGCTTCAGTTTCATGCGCATCAATTGCGTTAATAGCTGTTGGTGTTGCTTCACAATTGAAGTAGCCAAGACTATCTTCAATTTGACTAACTTCAGCGCGCTGCACACCCTCAACAAGCACCTTTACAGTGCCATCAGGCAGCTTAAGCATCTGCAGAATATTGGCAATACAGCCAACCTCATAGAGATCTTCAATAACAGGCTCATCCTTGGCAGCCGCTTTTTGGGCCACCAAAAGGACATTTTTGCCAGTTTCCATAGCTGCCTCGAGGGCTTTAATGGATTTAGGGCGACCCACAAACAAAGGGATCACCATGTGAGGAAATACAACTACATCCCTTAATGGGAGCAAAGGTAGTTGAATGGGTTCAGAGGGTAGTAATAAGTGGCCAGGCATAGGGCAAATCCTCCAAAGTAATCAATCCTCAAAAGTCTCCAATAGTGATAGTTATTAAACAACCACTAAATAGAGACATTATTTATGAGTAGCATACTACCTATATGGGTAGGCTTTAGAGAAAAACAAGGGGTAAAAAGACAAAAAAGGGGCAAAAATGCCCCAAAAATAGCGAAAACCCTAAGAATTTAGGCTTTTTTGCTCAAATCTGCCTGTTCGGCATCTTGTTTGTAGACCAAAAGTGGTTTTCCACCCTCAGCAATGCTGCTTTCGTCGATAACGACTTTTTGGACATTCTTGAGAGATGGTAGGTCATACATCACATCCATTAAAGAGCCTTCAAGGATGGATCTCAGGCCACGCGCCCCTGTTTTACGAGCAATTGCCTTCTTAGCAATGGCTGATAAAGCCTCACGTCGAACTTCAAGCTCAGAGCCCTCCATAGTCAGGAGTGCTTGATATTGTTTAACCAAAGCGTTTTTAGGCTCAGTCAGAATCTGAATTAAAGCCTCCTCATCCAATTGGGCCAAAGTAGCCACAACCGGCAGACGACCAATTAACTCCGGAATCAAGCCAAACTTAATTAAGTCCTCTGGCTCAACTTCAATTAATAGGTCGCTTACGCCGCGATCATCTTTACCTGGAACGGTGGCATTAAAACCGATGCCGGTTTTAGCAGTGCGTTGCTGGATAACTTTCTCGAGTCCATCAAAGGCGCCGCCGCAGATAAACAAAATATTCGTTGTATCTACTTGCAAGAAATCTTGATTGGGATGCTTGCGACCGCCTTGTGGCGGAACAGAAGCCATAGTGCCTTCAACAAGCTTTAATAATGCCTGTTGAACACCTTCACCTGATACATCACGAGTGATGGATGGGTTATCGGATTTACGAGAAATCTTATCGATCTCATCAATGTAAACAATACCGCGTTGCGCTTTTTCTACGTTGTAGTCGCATGCTTGCAAAAGCTTTTGAATAATATTTTCAACGTCTTCACCAACATAACCAGCTTCAGTTAAGGTTGTTGCGTCAGCCATCACAAATGGGACATCCAACATGCGAGCTAAAGTCTGCGCTAAAAGAGTCTTGCCTGAGCCAGTAGGGCCAATTAATAGAATATTGCTTTTAGCAAGTTCTACGCCATCTACCATTGCCTTAGCCGGAACCTTGGACTCTTTTTTATCTGAGCCCTCTACCGGCTTGCCATCTTTATCTAACTTCTCTTTTTTTGGCTTAGGTAAATACTGCAAGCGCTTGTAGTGGTTATAGACAGCAACCGCGAGTGTTTTCTTAGCATGATCTTGACCAATAACGTATTGATCTAGGTTTTCACGAATTTGATGTGGAGTTGGCAAAGAATCATCGCCCTCTTCCTTTGGAAGCTTGGCAATTTCTTCTTGAATAATGTCGGTGCAAAGATCAATGCACTCATCACAGATAAATACAGATGGGCCAGCAATGAGTTTTTTAACTTCGTGCTGGCTCTTGCCGCAAAAAGAACAATACAGAACTTTATCTGGTGAATTAGTTGTATTTGAATCGCTCAAAATGGGCTCTGTAAATAATGAATAAGAAAATTAAGGGCGCTTCTCGATAACCTTGTCGATCAAGCCATACTCGCGAGCTTGCTCAGCCGACATAAAGTTATCGCGGTCGGTATCTTTTGCGATTGTTTCAATCGATTGACCAGTGCGGTCAGACAAAATCTTGTTGAGTCGTTCGCGCAAGTACAAAATTTCACGGGCTTGAATTTCAATATCAGATGCTTGGCCACGCGCACCACCCAAAGGCTGATGAATCATCACACGTGAATTCGGTAGCGCATAGCGCTTTCCTTTTTCACCAGCACACAATAGGAATGCGCCCATACTTGCGGCCATACCCATACACAAAGTACTTACATGCGGCTTGATAAATTGCATAGTGTCGTAAATCGCTAAACCTGCAGAAACAGATCCACCAGGAGAGTTGATGTACAGAGAAATTTCTTTATCTGGGTTTTCGCTCTCAAGGAAGAGTAACTGAGCAATCACCAAGTTAGCAGTTTGGTCGTTTACTTCGCCAACCAAAAAGACAACGCGCTCACGCAATAATCTAGAGTAGATATCGTAAGCACGCTCACCTCTACCAGAGGTTTCAATCACCATAGGAACCAAGCCCAAGCCTTTTGGCTCTAGATTTTCAGACTGAGAATGATTGTGGATCATTTTGAAACCTCTTATAGGTAAATGGATTGCTTAGTTTAGCTTGCTGAGTTCTTCAAATGACACAGCCTTATCGCTTACTTTAGCTTGAGATGTGAAGTATTTGATGACGTTATCTTCAAGGACTAGGTTCTCGATATCCTTTAAACGACTTGGATTGCTGTAGAACCAACGAACCACTTCCTTTGGATCTTCGTAAGTAGCTGCCTGCTCATCAATTTCAGCTTTAATTTGATCAGCAGTAGCTGCCAAGTTTTGCTTTTTAACTAACTCGCTCAAGATCAAGCCAAGGCGAACGCGTTTCGTAGCTTGCTCAGCGAAAATCTCTGCCGGAATTGGTGCATCTTTGGCATTAGGAACACCACGTTGCATCAGGTCTTGACGCGCACCCTCAACCAAGCGCTCTTGCTCTGAAGCAACCAATGATTTAGGAACGTCTAATTCACACAAGCTGTTGAGCTTATCCATCACTTCGTTTTTCATTAGTGAAGTGATACGACGCTTTACTTCGCGATCTAAATTCTCTTTTACTTCAGCGCGCATCTTTGCAACGCCGCCTTCAGTAACACCCAATGACAATGCAAATGCATCATCAACTGCTGGTAAATGTGGCCAGTTAACTGATTTCACAGTAATCGTGAACTCAGCTGTTTTGCCTGCAACGTCTTTACCGTGGTAATCAGCTGGGAAGCTCAATGGGAATGATTTGCTTTCGCCTTTTTTAAGACCTAAAGTTGCAGCCTCAAACTCAGGTAGCATGCGACCTTCGCCCAATACATATTCGAAGTTTTCAGCTTTACCACCAGCGAATTCAACGCCATCAATTTTGCCAACAAAATCGATAACCACTTGGTCACCATTTTGCGCTGCAGTATTGGAGCCGCCGTCGCCATGGGTGCCAGCGTCACCACGTGGGTGGTAATGTACTTGCTGCTTACGCAATACATCTAATGCGCGATCAATTTCAGCTTCACCAATATCGGTTACATACTTAGTAACTTCTGCCTTGGAAAAGTCGCCAATTTTTACTTCAGGCAAGACTTCAAAGAATGCATCAAAGACAACCTTGTCAGCATCAATCTCACTCTTTGGCTCAAGACGTGGTTGACCAGCTAAAGCAACGCCCTCTTTTTGGGCTAGCTCATAAAACATTTCAGCGGCTTTATCGAATTGCAATTCGAAATCAACTTGCATACCGTGCTGTTTTTCAACGAGGTTCTTTGGAACTTTGCCTGGGCGAAAGCCTGCCATTTTCATGGTCTTAGCAACTTTAGCCAAACGGGCTTCACGCGCTTTTGCCAAATCGGCACGAGCGAATTCCAAAGTCATTTTGCGGTCTAGTGAACCTAAATTTTCTATCTGCACAGCCATTCTCGTCTCTTAATTGAAGATCTGGAAATGTGAAGTCCAAGCCAAGTAGCAATCTTGTGGTGCGAGGAGGGGGACTCGAACCCCCACACCATTTCTGGCGTCAGGACCTAAACCTGGTGCGTCTACCAATTTCGCCATCCTCGCGAATATCCGCAAACTGCCAAGCTTAGACTTCACTCTAAAGACCGTAATTCTACAATGCCTAGGGTTTTAGAGATTGTTTTAGGCCTTATAGAGCAAAGCTACTGCATGGACAGCGATGCCCTCTCCCCTACCCAGGTGCCCAAGAGATTCATTGGTCTTGGCCTTGAGGTTGACGTGACTGGGGGTCACAGCCAAATCTGATGCAATATTACGGACCATTTCAGGCAAAAAATCAGCCAATTTAGGCTTTTGGCAAATGATGGTGGCATCAACATTACCTATCTGGAATCCCGCAGCCTGAACCTTTTGAAGAGCGGCTCTGAGCAAAATCCGGCTATCCATATCCTTAAACTGGGGATCCGTATCTGGAAATAGCTGCCCGATGTCGTTTAAACCAGCGGCCCCTAGTAACGCATCCGTGAGGGCATGCAATAACGCATCAGCATCGGAATGCCCCAATAATCCCTTCTCGTGAGGAACGTGAACTCCACCTAAGATGAGCTTGCGGTCTACAACCAGGGCATGAACGTCATAACCCTGGCCAATACGAAACTGAGGAATATGGGGAGTACTTTGAGTCATATTGATTTTTATCGAGTAGCTGAACTTAAGAGCAATTGCATTAAATCCCAATCAGCGGGATGAGTAACTTTAAAGTTGCGAGCAGCGCCTTCTATCAGTAGAGGCTTAGCACCGGCCAACTCAATTGCGCTAGCCTCATCAGTAACGTCAGCTTCAAGACGAATAGCGCTTTCTAGAGAATCATGCAGCTGCTTTAAACCAAACATCTGAGGGGTTTGCGCCTGCCACAGATGTTCGCGCGGAATAGTTCTTTCAGAGCGCGGGATATTGCCTGCTATGACTGAGTCCAGATCTGCTTGCTTTAATGTATCAGCCAAAGGAACAGCCAAGATACCTCCTGCATTGGATAACTGAACTGCGTTGATTAATTTCTCAATCAACGCTGCCGTGATTCCTGGTCTAGCTGCATCGTGAACCAATATCCAGTCATCCTCGGCAATGCCAGCTTTGAGCATTGCCGCTAAAGTATTTCTGACTGTTTCTTGCCTGGTTGGACCACCGGTTGGTAAAAATTGAATTCCCTTGGCGCCATTGGCAATTGTTTGCAAAATGGGGTTATCAATAAAACCGGGGCTAACGCCAATCCAGATTGACTCAACTTGAGGGGTATTCAAAAAAGACTCTATTGCATAGCAAAGCATCGGCTTTCCAGCCAATTGCTGAAATTGCTTAGGCAATTCACCGCCAAGGCGTGAACCAGTGCCAGCGGTTGGCAAAAGCGCGTGACATTTCTTGTTTGAAGGATTTCCGAGGGCCATACCTGATTCTATAATGAGCCTAGATGTCTGACGTATTAAATCTAGCACCCCCTATACCCGCTCCCCGGGCTGGGCAGCGCTTTACCTTTTCAGGGCTGATTGGCTCCGCAGATGCTGCTTTAATTGCTCAAAATGCCCTCCGCTACCGCGATAAATTCTCAGTGATGGTGATTTTTTGTGCTCAAGCACAAGAAGCTCAACGCCTACTAGAAGAAATCCCCGCTTTTGCGCCGCAACTGAAAACCAGGCTTCTGCCCGATTGGGAAATCCTCCCATACGATCATTTTTCACCCCATCAGGATTTAGTTTCCGAAAGACTTGCCACACTTTATGAATTGCTCAATGGCAGCTGTGACATTGTTTTAGTCCCTGTTACAACTGCTCTTCAGAGACTAGGTCCTCCTGGTTTTCTATCTGGCCACACCTTTTTCTTTAGGCAAGGTGACAAACTCAATGAGGCAGCATTAAAGCTGCAGTTGCAACAAGCTGGTTACGATCCAGTAAGCGCAGTGATGCGCCCTGGTGAATATAGTATTCGCGGTGGCTTGTTTGATTTATTTCCCATGGGATCCAATCTTCCTTATCGATTGGATTTATTTGGCGATGAGATTGAGCAAATTCGTGCATTTGATCCCGATACTCAACGCAGCCTATATCCCGTAAAAGAAATACGCTTGCTGCCAGGACATGAATTTCCATTTGATGATGCCTCTCGCACCGCATTCAGGGGGCGCTGGCGGGAAGTGTTTGAAGGTGATCCAAGTCGCTGCTCTATTTATAAGGACGCCAACCTAGGTATACCTAGCGCCGGAATCGAATCCTATTTACCGCTCTTTTTTGAAGAGCAATCCAATTTATTTGACTACTTCCCCAGGTCTGGTGATCCCGTTTGGCTAGTCAGCATTGGTGATGTTGAAGAAACTATCAAGAGCTTTTGGAAAGATACGCTTTCTCGTTATGAGTTTCTAAAACATGATTTAGATCGCCCCATTCTCCCACCTAAGGAATTATTTTTAGATGTTGATGAATTTTTTTCAACATCTAAACCGTATGCACGATTAGCTTTTGAAAAGGAAGGCTTTGAACAAAACGAGTTTTCCTCGGTACCCGATATTGCAGTGCATCGTCGAGATGCAGATCCCATCAACCGTTTACGCAAAATAGTTGCAGCGGAAAAAGTACGCATCCTAATCTGTAGCGATAGTGCGGGACGAAAGGAATCTATTCGACAGCTTTTCGAAGAAAGTAATTCAGTTGCTGAGCTAGATGGCAAACCCCTTTACCCATTAAAACCAGAGGGCTTCGATAGCATTGCCGATTTCATCAAGAGTGGCTCGCTATTTGGCTTGGTAACTGCGCCACTCTTTAACGGCTTCTCTTGGCCAAGAGAAAATCTAATCGTCGTTACTGAAGCGGAGCTATTTACGACTACCGCAAGACAGCGACGCAAAGGCAAGGCTAACGAGAATGCTGATCCTGACATGCTATTTAAGGATCTGTCGGAACTGAAGATCGGCGATCCGGTAGTGCATGCAGAACATGGCATTGGGCGCTATCAAGGTTTGGTACTTCTAAATCTTGCGCCGCCTAAAGAAGCACCAATTTTCGAAGAGTTTTTGCATTTGCAATATGCAGGTCAAGCCACTTTATATGTGCCTGTTCAGCAGTTAGAAATGGTAACTCGCTATGCAGGCTCAGATCCGGATTCAGCACCACTTCACCAATTAGGCTCAGGCCAGTGGGACAAAGCAAAACGTAAGGCGGCTCAGCAAATTCGTGACACAGCTGCAGAGTTGCTAGGTTTGTATGCTGCAAGAGCTATTCGCAAGGGTCATGCTTTTGAATTCTCGGCCCATGACTATGCCGCTTTTGCGGAAAGCTTTGGCTTTGAAGAAACTCCCGATCAAGCTAATGCCATCGCCGCCGTGATTGGTGACATGACTAGCGGAACACCAATGGATCGCTTGGTTTGTGGCGATGTTGGCTTTGGCAAGACGGAAGTAGCCTTGCGCGCTAGCTTTGTTGCGGTAATGGGCGGCAAACAAGTGGCTATTTTGGCTCCAACCACCTTGCTTGCAGAGCAACACGTTGCTACATGGAAAGATCGCTTCGCTGATTGGCCGGTCCGTATTGTTGAGTTATCTCGTTTTAAAACGACAAAAGAAATTAATGCAGCCTTAGAGGCCATTGCTAAGGGTGAGGCAGACATCATTATTGGAACTCACAAGTTGCTTTCCAAGGAGACGCAGTTTGCGAATTTGGGATTAGTGATTGTTGATGAAGAGCATCGCTTTGGTGTTCGCCAAAAAGATGCTCTTAAGGCACTTCGCGCTGAAGTAGATATTTTGACGCTTACTGCCACCCCAATTCCAAGAACGCTAGGCATGGCAATGGAAGGCTTAAGAGAGTTTTCCATCATTGCTACCGCACCTCAGAAACGATTGGCAATTAAGACTTTTGTGCGCCGTGAAGGTGATGGCGTCATACGTGAAGCCGTGCTGCGTGAAATTAAGCGTGGCGGACAAGTCTATTTCTTGCACAACGAAGTTGAGACGATTCAAAATCGCAAACACGCTTTACAAGAATTGATTCCAGAGGCGCGGATTAGCGTAGCTCATGGACAAATGCATGAACGTGAGCTTGAATCGGTCATGCGTGAATTTGTGACACAACGCACCAATATCTTGTTGTGTACCACCATTATTGAAACTGGCATTGATGTTCCCACAGCAAATACCATCATCATGCATCGTGCAGATAAGTTTGGTCTTGCCCAGCTTCACCAACTACGTGGACGTGTGGGTCGCTCACATCACCAGGCTTATGCCTATCTGCTCGTCCCAGATCCAGAAGCGCTCAGCAAACAAGCGCAGTTACGCTTGAATGCGATTCAGGCAATGGAAGAGTTGGGCTCAGGATTCTATTTGGCAATGCACGATTTAGAAATTCGTGGTGCTGGCGAAGTATTGGGTGATAAACAATCCGGTGAAATTCATGAGATTGGGTTTCAGCTCTATACAGAGATGCTAAATCGCGCAGTGAAATCCTTGCGTAGCGGTAAAGAGCCAGACCTCCTTTCACCACTCCAGGCAACAACGGATGTCAATCTCGGCGTACCCGCCCTGCTACCAGACAATTACTGTCCCGATGTCCATGAACGACTCTCGCTGTACAAACGCTTTGCTAGCACTCATGACTTCTCTGAATTAATGAGCTTGCGTGAGGAACTAGTGGATCGGTTTGGGGATTTACCAGATCAAGCAAAATCTTTTTATGAAACACACCGCTTGCGTCTAGAAATGACAGGGTTTGGCATTAAAAAGATTGACGCAACACCAACGTCTATTCAGATTCAATTTATTCCGAATCCACCGATAGATCCAATGAAGATCATCCAACTCATCCAGTCATCGAAATATATTCAACTCAATGGTCAGGACAAGTTAAAAGTGCTACCTCAAAAAGACCGCGAGTTTGAGAAATTGGAGCAACGTCTTGATGCTATTAGGCAAGTCCTTAGACGCCTGAATGAATCCGCTGTTTTAAGCCCAATGAAGACGGGTCAATAATCCGATTATTATTAAGCCATGAGCAATCAAGTACTTGTAGCAATATCCAGAGACCCTTTATCTGAAAAGCTGATCTTTTCACTAAAAGATCAAGCCTTACAGCACGGCGTCTCGCTGCACTCTATTGGCGGTCAAGTCAGCAATGGTGCTTATTATTCCGAGCGTTTTGAATCAAGCGCGCATATTGAAACAGCCCAACGTGAGCAACTCCGCACCTTAACTGCCAACTTTAATGCGGACCTCTGTTTCTTGAAAGCAGATCTCGTGCCGCAAGATATTCGCGTACTCGCAATGGATATGGACTCAACACTTATCAATATTGAATGTATTGATGAGATTGCAGATTTCACTGGCAAGAAGTCGGCTGTAGCTGAAATTACTGAAGCCACTATGCGCGGGGAAATCAAGGACTTTCAAGAAAGTCTTAGGAGACGTGTGGCACTACTTGAAGGCGTTAAAGCAGATGCACTTGAATCCGTTTATCGAGATCGTTTACGCCCTAACCCTGGCACAACAGAACTCTTGGCTGGCGCTCACGCACGGGGAATCTATACATTACTGGTTTCTGGCGGATTTACCTTCTTTACAGAGAAATTGCGCCAGCAACTGGGCTTTAAACAAACCCAAGCGAACACCTTAGAAATTATTGATGGCAAATTGACTGGCAAAGTACTTGGCGACATCGTCGATGGTGCAGCAAAGGCAGCTCATTTAGATGCTGCATGCGCACAACTTGGTTGCACCAAAGCAAATGCCATCACCATGGGTGATGGCGCGAATGATTTGATCATGATGAATGGCTCTGGCATTAGCGTTGCCTACCAAGCAAAACCTGTTGTCAAAGAAAAAGCCGACGCGGCTTTTGACCGAGTCGGCTTAGATGCTGCTTTACTACTGATCTCTTAAGCTTTTACCTAGGAGATCAGGGCAATTTTTTAGAGGCGCTCAAAAATAGTAGCAATACCTTGACCGCCACCAATACACATTGTTACCAAAGCGTATTTGCCTTGAACACGGTGTAGTTCATGAATTGCCTTAGTTGCAATAGCCGCTCCTGAGCAACCAATTGGGTGGCCCAATGCAATCGCTCCACCATTCACGTTGGTCTTAGCTGGGTCTAAACCCAAACCTTTAGTCACGGCTAGTGCTTGAGCAGCAAAAGCTTCATTAGATTCAATCACATCGATTTGATCTAATTTGAGACCGGCGCGCTCGAGAGCTAATTTAGTTGCAGGAATTGGGCCTTCACCCATGATGTGGTTTGGCACACCAGCAACAGCATAGGACACTAAACGTGCGATTGGCTTATGACCAGCTTTCTTAGCAGTCTCAGCATCCGCCAAGACGAAGAATGCAGCGCCATCGTTAATGCCTGATGCGTTACCAGCAGTAACGGAGCCACCTTCTTTCTTAAACACGGCCTTCATCTTGCCAAGTGTTTCCATTGTAGTGTCTGGCTTGCAATGCTCGTCAGTATCAAACACGATATCGCCCTTGCGGGTCTTGATAGTGATTGGAACGATCTGAGATTTGAAGCGACCTTCTTTAATCGCATTCGCTGCACGGCGGTGTGACTCCACTGCCAATGCATCTTGCTCTTCACGTGTGAGCTTCCATTTTTCAACAAGATTTTCAGCAGTAACACCCATATGACCAACACCAAATGGATCGGTCAAAATACCAACCATCAAGTCGATCATCTTGGTATCACCCATACGCGCACCACTACGCATGGCTGGGGAACCATACATGCCACGGGACATTACTTCAACGCCACCGCCAATACCGTAGTCACAATCACCCAACATAATTTGTTGAGCAGTTGTTACGATCGCCTGCAAGCCGGAGCTACACAAGCGATTTAAGGCCATTGCCACAGATTCCATTGGCAAGCCAGCTTGAATTGAGGCTACACGTGCAACGTAACCATAGCGACTATCTGTAGGGATGGTGTTGCCTACAGTAATGTAATTAATGAGCGCAGGGTCTACGCCTGAGCGCGCAACGGCCTCTTTCATCACGATGCCGCCAAGCTCAGATGGCTCAAAACTACTGAGGGCGCCGTTAAAGGTACCAATTGCGGAACGAACTGCACTTAAGACAACGACATCACGACTCATATCAATCCCCTTTACTAAGCCCAGTTATTGGGCTGAAACTGCACTAAATATGTTGCTCAACTATCATTTTTATTCGATTCGTCAAGTTTCGGCTATTAGGTCATGCCCTTGGGAGCTAATGACTGTTGCACGAATGATTTCACCGGCGCGATAGCGTTTAGAGGGCTTGCTGGCAGGCAAAACCCTCACCAAACCATCAATTTCAGGGGCATCGCCAATAGTTCTACCAATTCCGCCTGAATCATCTACGCGATCAATGATGACCTGAACTCGTTTGCCTATTTTTTTAGCAAGTCGTTTTATAGAGATTTCCTCTGCTTTTGCCATAAAGCGAGCGCGACGTTCTTCACGAATTTCTGACGGAACGGGATTTTCCAACAGGTTGGCCGTAGCACCATCGACTGGAGAGTATGCAAAACAACCCGCTCGATCAATTTGAGCCTCATCTAAGAAATTGAGCAAATACTCAAACTCTTCTTCAGTCTCACCAGGAAAGCCTGCAATGAAAGTACTTCTGATCACCAAATCAGGACAAGCTTCACGCCAAGACATGATGCGTTCTATATTTTTCTCGCCGCTAGCAGGACGCTTCATGCGCTTTAAGACATCGGGATGCGCATGCTGCAACGGTATATCTAAGTATGGGAGAACTCCGTAACCATGCTCTGAGAATTCTGCCATCAATGGCAGCACATCATCAACGTGTGGGTATGGATAAACATAATGCAAACGTACCCATGCATGATGCTCACGCGCAATTTGATTTAAGGCATTTACCAAATCAAACATTTTGGTTTTTATAGGCTTGCCATCCCAAAAACCGGTGCGGTATTGAATATCCACACCATAGGCACTGGTGTCTTGAGAGACAACCAATAATTCTTTAACGCCCGACTCAAACAATCGCTTTGCTTCAAGCAACACATCACCAATTGGACGCGATACCAAATCACCGCGCATGTTAGGGATGATGCAAAATGTACAGCGATGATTGCAACCCTCACTAATCTTGAGATAGGCGTAATGCTTAGGGGTCAGCTTTACGCCTGCTGGTGGGACTAAATCTGTAAATGGATCATGTGGCTTGGGAAGATGCAAATGAATGGCTTGCATTACTTCATCAGTAGCGTGCGGCCCTGTAACGGCCAGGACTTTAGGGTGAATGCTCTGAATAAGATCAGAGCCGTCCGCATTCTTTCTAGCACCCAAGCAACCAGTAACAATCACCTTGCCATTTTCAGCTAGCGCCTCACCAATTGCAGAAAGACTTTCTTCAACAGCGGAATCAATAAAGCCGCAAGTATTAACCACCACCAGATCTGCGCCGGAATAATCCTTGGCAGTCTCATATCCTTCGGCACTCAGTTGCGTGAGGATGAGCTCTGAATCTACTAACGCCTTAGGGCACCCTAAGGATACAAATCCAATTTTTCCAGCCACAACTATTCTTTTTCAGTTTTGTTAGGCTGTGGCGTAAATGGAAAATTCCCAAAAATATTTTGCGAGCCCTGCATCTGCTCTTGCATCTTAATGAAGAGGTCCTTGCTTTGCTCCATATAGTTTCCCATCAAACCTTGCATGAGTGGATTCTGCAAATTCATCATTTGAGACCATGCTTCTGGAGTGCTACCAGCGCCCAAACCTTTGGTTTGATCACCAAGCTTATTGTGGATATCCACAAATGACTGCATAGTCTTCTCAAGGTAATTACCCATCAAGCCCTGCATGGAGTTTCCGTAGAAGCGAATAATTTGGGAAAGCATTTGTGAAGAGAACACAGGTGCTCCACCCGCCTCTTCCTCAAGAATAATTTGCAACAAAATATTGCGCGTTAAGTCTTCTTCAGTTTTGGCATCAACAACTTTAAAGACTTCATTTCCCATTACCAAGCTCTTGATATCTGACAGCGTGACATAGGTGCTTGTCTGGGTATCGTAGAGACGACGATTTGGGTATTTCTTGATGAGCCGATCTTCGCCTGCTCGTTTTGCACGGGTTACCATTTTTATCCTTACTCTTTACTGCATCGCAACATCAGCGTAGTTTATCCCTAGTTTGATTAAAAGGTAAATACGCTGTGTTGCGTACTGCAAATACTCCAATAATTGCTGCGGTGCAATATTAGCCTGTATGAATACCACCGTTTAATGAGAAGTCAGCACCTGTAGCGTAACCACCATCTTCAGATGCAATCCAGCAGCAGATTGAAGCGATTTCATCAGGAGTGCCCAAACGCTTCACAGGAATACCAGAAACAATCTTCTCCAAAACATCTTCGCGGATTGCCTTCACCATATCTGTTCCGATATAGCCTGGGGATACCGTATTTACAGTCACCCCCTTGGTAGCCACTTCTTGCGCTAAAGCCATCGTAAAGCCATGCAAACCCGCTTTTGCTGTCGAATAGTTACATTGACCAAACTGACCTTTTTGACCGTTTACAGAAGAAATATTAATAATGCGGCCCCAATTGTTATCAACCATGCCATCTATAACTTGCTTAGTAACATTAAATAAGGAGTTGAGGTTTGTATCAATAACTGCTTTCCATGCATCTGGAGTCATCTTACGGAATACGCTGTCACGGGTGATGCCGGCGTTATTCACCAAAACATCTACGCGACCCACTTCAGCTTTTACCTTTTCAAAAGCGGCAACCGTACTCTCCCAATCAGAAACATTACCCTCTGAAGCAATGAAGTCGTAGCCTAGAGCTTTTTGCTCTCCTAGCCAACGATCTTTACGTGGTGAATTTGGGCCGCAACCTGCGATTACCTTAAAACCATCTTTAGCAAGACGTTGACAAATAGCGGTACCAATACCACCCATACCACCAGTTACATATGCGACTTTTTGAGACATTACTTTCCCCTTTTAAAAACCTTCGTTAATTAGTTTGTGATTTCTGGTGTTGCTTTTTCTTTGACATACACACCAGGTGCTGCTTCCATTTTTTTGTACTTGGCATTACCAAAGGTAGTACTTGCTGCCTTTTTCTCGCCACCAAATTGCTCAAGCCATTTGGTGTAATCAGGCCACCAACTTCCAGGAATTTGTTTGGCGCCCTCCAGCCATTCAGCTGCGGTTGGGGAAAGCTTATTGTTTTCAAAGTAGTAGCGCTTATTCTTTGCTGGCGGATTGATCACGCCTGCAATGTGTCCAGAGGCGCCCAAGACAAAACGGTTTTTACCTTGAAGAATATGAGTGGATTCATAAGCGGATTGCCAAGGAACGATGTGGTCCTCTTGTGAAGCATATAAATATGCCGGGCATTTAATCTTGCCGAGATCAATCTTTTCGCCACAAATTTTGACTTTGCCTGGTTTAACCAAATCATTTTGCAAATAAGTGTGACGCAAATACCAGCAATACATTGCACCAGGTAAGTTCGTTGAATCGCCATTCCAATAAAGCAAATCAAATGGCGGAGGCGAATTACCTTTGAGATAGTTCTCCACAACGTAATTCCAAACCAAATCATTGGGACGCAAGAAAGAAAAGGTATTACCGAGGTCTAAGCCGGACATCATGCCGTACTTGCCGCCCTTGCCGCCGATGGTGTTCTCACGCATCTCGACCATGCCTTCATCAATAAAGACATCCAGAATGCCGGTATTGGTGAAATCTAATAAGGTAGTAAATAGGGTCAAGCTAGCAGCCGGATGCTCATCGCGAGCCGCTAACACCGCCAATGCGGAGGTGGTTAAAGTGCCACCAACGCAGAATCCCAAGACATTGATTTGCTTGGTGTCGCCAATATCTTTAACAACCTCAATCGCTTTAATAACGCCCTTACCAACATAGTCATCCCAGCTGACCTCAGCCATAGAGGCATCTGGATTTTTCCAAGAAACCAAAAATACGGTGTGACCTTGGCTCACCATATGTCGAACTACAGAGTTGTCTGGTTGCAAATCCAGAATGTAGTATTTATTGATGCATGGTGGCACCATTAAATAAGGACGCTCAAATACTTGCTCGGTTAATGGCGTGTATTGAATTAATTCAAAAAGATCATTGCGGAACACCACATGACCTTCGGTTGTGGCAATATTTTTTCCAACCTCGAAGGCAGACTCATCTGTTTGAGAGACCTTGCCTTTTTTCATATCTCCCAATAAGTTCACAATCCCTTTTTGAATGGACTGACCTTGAGAGCTAATGATGCTCTCCAAAACTTCTGGGTTGGTTGCGATAAAGTTGGATGGTGAAAGCGCATCAATCATCTGCTCAGTTGTGAACAGAATTTTCTGTTTGGACTTTTCGTCTGTTTCCACAGCTTTAGCTAAAGCCATTAAATGCTTAGAGTTCAGCAAGTAAGTTGCAGCAATGACTTTGCTCCATGAGGAATGCCATGCCTTTCCTGCGAAACGACGATCTTTAACTTCAATCGCTTCAGGATTGGTAGCGATGTGCGCTAGCTCTGTGAAATATTCTTTTTGGATTTCAGATAAACGCTCTGGCGGAATTAGCGCCATATGATGCGGCGCCAAAGATGGCGTTGCACCGGTATTCATGCCTGCAAACATAGTAGTCTCTTCGATTAATTAGAGACATTCTCCGCCCTTAAGCACTATAGAGTTATACGCAATAACCCTAGCCCTAGAGAGAATCTAGTAGTTACCCTCATAGAATGACGCGTTAATTATTTTGCAATCCAGATAGCCGAAGCAAATCTACCTGTTTCACCATCACGCCTGTAGGAAAAAAACTGCTCACCGTCTCTCACAGTGCAGTATTCACCACCAAATATTGATGTCACTCCACAGGCATGCAGACGATCTCTAGCCAAACGATAAATATCAGCTAAAAATTTTCCAGGTTTACCAGCAATAGGCTTAAATGCGCTCTCCGAGAAAGGTAATTCAGAATCTCTAAATGCTTTTACAACATCCTCGCCCACTTCAAATGACTCTGGTCCTATTGCAGGCCCCAGCCAGACTTGCAAATCAGATGCCGAGCTTTCTTTAGATAGGCGCAGCATTTCAGCGACGGTGCTCTCCAAAACTCCAGCGTAAAGTCCCCTCCAGCCTGCATGTGCCGCACCAACAACAGTTCCTTTTGAATTGGTAAACAACGCTGGCAAACAATCCGCAGTCATGATCACTAGGACTTCATTCGCGAGATTGGTGACTGATGCATCAGCATCGATCACATCAACTGATTTTGCTCTACGTGTTTCAGGGGTGCTTACTACCGTGCTATGTGTTTGCTTAAGCCACAAAGGATTATTAGGCAAGGTCTTGGTGAAGATCGCTCTATTTGCCAATACCTTTTCAAGATGGTCGCCGACATGATCGCCCAAGTTTAAAGAATCATAAGGGGGTGCACTTATCCCACCAGTTCGCGTACTAACTTGCGTTTTTACAGAAGCTGGGGCTTGCCACTGAGGATTTATCAAACTCATGCTTCCGATTCATTTTGTATGGAGGCTAGGACCACAGCCTCTTTGGGCAGGACTTCCTCGCCCATCTCTAATTGAGGCAACAAATCTAATATGTCCTGCGGAGGAAGTCGGAACCAAGTCATCAATTCGTTTTTCACTGGATGCTGAAGACTTAATGCAAAAGCATGCAAGGCTTGGCGACTAAATTGAATATCTTTTGCTATCCCTGGTGTCTTTTTGCGATAGACAGGATCGCCCACTAATGGAAAGCCTAGTGATTCCAGATGAACCCGAATTTGATGAGTACGCCCAGTTTCTAGGCGACACTCTAGTAGGGTTACTGCAGCCTCTTTGACAAGCCCTTTGGCTAAACGACGAAACAAAGTAGCGGCAGGCTTACCTTGGGGGCTGCCTGCAGCCATTTTGAGGCGATCGCGCTGATCACGACCAACGGAAGCCAAAACCTTTCCTTGACTTGGTGCATCCCCCCAAACCCACGCTAAATAGCGACGCCCTACTGTTCTATCTTGTAATTGGCGAACTAAGGAGGTTTGCGCTAGAGAAGTTCTTGCTACGACCATCAGACCTGAGGTGTCTTTATCTAGGCGATGGACAATCCCTGCTCTGGGAAGCATCTTTAATTCAGGATAGTGAAAAAGAAGCCCATTTAGCAAAGTGCCAGACCAGTTGCCAGCAGCTGGGTGGACCACTAAACCAGGTGGTTTATTGACCACAATGATGTCTTCATCCTCATAAACCACATCTAAAGGGATGTTATCAGGACTAAATGCAAATTGCTCGGGCATTTCCTGCGGAAACACCTTAATACTCTCACCACCCCTAAGTAGATAGCGGGCTTTGGTAACCCTTCCATCCACCATTACCGCCCCAGCCTCAACCCAAGCTTTTAGACGATTACGCGAATAATCAGGCAAAAAGCTCGCCAACACCTTATCTAGGCGTTCGCCAGCCATCTCCGTAGATATTTCTAGGGAGATGAAATCCTCATCATCGATATAATCAATGGGATTCGATTCAGGAGTTTGCGGCAATGCCACGCTTAGAAAGCCTTTCAGTTATGTCCGACGTAATATCAGACGCCAGTTTAAGGCTTGCTGGGAATTCTTCCACACAAAGAATGCGTCGTAACCTAGGCAACATGCCAATCACCCTCCTTTTGGCTTTGCTTTTCGCCTTGACCCTCTTGAGTGGTTGCGCAGGTAGTGACGGCAATAAAGACGATACCGATATTTGGTCAGAAGCAAAACTATATTCAGAAGGCACTGATAAGTTAAACGACGGTGACTTTGCTAAGTGCGGAAAATACTTTGAAAAGCTTGAGGCTCGCTTTCCATTCGGCCCATATTCTCAACAAGCACAAATTAATGCGGCTTATTGTTATTGGAAGGCCCAGGAGCAAACTCAAGCACTGGTAGCTATTGATCGCTTTATTAAATTGCACCAAGGCAGCCCAAATCTCGACTACGCTTATTACTTAAAAGGCCTCATCACTTTTAATGACGATTTAGGGTGGCTAGGGAAATTTACCGGTCAAGATTTAAGCGAGCGCGATCCCAAAGCTGCTAAAGAAGCATTTGAATCTTTCAAGGTAGTTGTTGAGCGTTTCCCTAATAGTAAATATGCGCCAGATGCTTTAGATCGCATGCGATATATCGTTAACTCACTGGCTGAAGCCGATGTCATCGTAGCGCGCTTTTACTATCAGCGTGGCGCTTATTTGGCTGCTGCGAATCGCGCTCAATTAGTCATTCGAGATTATGACCGCGCACCCGCCGTTGAAGAGGCACTTTACATTCTGACCAAGTCATACGAAAAGCTTGGCATGACCCAATTAAGTAATGACTCTGCGCGTGTATTTAAACTCAACTTCCCTGATAGCGACATGATGACAACTGGTCAACGCGTTAAAAATGAGCGTAGATGGTGGCAGATCTGGAATAAGTAATACATGCACATTAGTTACATTTAAAAATCCTCCGAATCGGAGGATTTTTTATTTGATGGCTACAGGCACTCTAGGGGCTAGCGCACAGAGCAATTCATAACCAATCGTGTCGCTCATGTACGCAACATTATCTACTGGTACTTTGTCACCCCACAGCTGAACAGCGGTACCAATGTTTGCATTAGGCGCTTTGCGCAAATCGATCGTCAACATATCCATCGACACCCTTCCCACTAAAGGGCAAACTACACCCTCCTCGCCTTGAGCAACCCAAACAGGCGTACCGTCTTTGGCGTGCCGTGGATAACCATCCGCATAGCCACAAGCAACGATACCTACACGCATAGCTTCTGTAGATTCATAGCGACCACCATAACCAATGCGATCACCTTTCTGAAGGTCCTGAATATCAATAATTTCACTGTGTAATTGCATTACCGCTTGCAGATTCGCATGTTCAATATCAGCATGCAGCCCTGTTGGTGAGGCGCCATAAAGCATGACACCAGGACGAACCCAATCACCCAATGCATTTCGGTGCCACAAAATAGCCGCTGAATTGGCTAGTGAAGTTGAGCCTTCTAGCCCTTCAATAGTTTGGTTAAACAACTCTTGCTGAGCACCAACTGTCGGAGATTGATCAACTTGATCCGCATTAGCAAAATGCGTCATATGGTGCATGTGATAGCCAGCACCATGTAAACGGTGAAATGCCATTATGTAAGCATCAGGCTTAAACCCCAAACGGTTCATGCCGGAATTCATTTTGAGAAAGACATTAAATGGCTTATGGTTTTTGGCTTTAAAACGCTCAAGCCACTCTACTTGGGCTTCGCAATGAACCACTAAATCACAAGCCAACTCCTCTGCAAGGCTGAGCTCATTTTCATGAAAAAAACCTTCTAAAAGCAGTATTCGGCCCTTCCAGCCATGTTGACGCAGCCATGCTGCATCCTGAATATCCAATAAGGCAAAGCCATCTGTAGAGGCAAGGCCCTTAAGGGCAGCATCAAAGCAATGGCCGTAGGCTCGAGCCTTAATAACCGACCAGATCTTGGACTCTGGCGCCAATTCTCGAACTCGGTTTAAATTATGCTGAAAGGCGGCAGTATGAATAGATGCCAAAATTGGTCTATTAATCAGGCCGTTAGCTGAATCACCCATAATCACCCCTCCTTTCATGTTTTAATTGTAGTAATGACTAGATTGTACGAATGAACCGTAGCTTTTACATCATTATGGCGGCGCAATTTTTTTCGTCGCTTGCTGATAATGCTCTCCTGATAGCGGCTATCGCCCTCCTGGCCCAGCTCCATGCTCCGGCCTGGATGACCCCTTTGCTCAAATTGTTCTTTGTGCTGTCCTACGTGCTCTTGGCAGCCTTTGTTGGCGCCTTTGCTGATTCCCGCCCTAAGGGCAACGTCATGTTCATTACAAACACGATTAAATTCGTCGGCTGCGTGGCCATGCTCTTTGGAAGCCACCCTTTGCTCTCATATGCCATTGTTGGCTTGGGAGCAGCCGCATACTCACCTGCAAAGTACGGAATTTTGACTGAACTGCTTCCACCTGAAAAATTGGTCGCCGCCAACGGCTGGATTGAGGGCTTAACAGTTGGATCCATTATTTTGGGCACGGTTTTGGGTGGTGTTCTTATTAGCACCACAGTCTCCCAAAGTCTGCTTGCCTTGGATATGCCGACTTTCGAGACCGGCATTGATACACCGGCTGAATCAGCAATCATGATCATCATGATGATTTATGTTGTTGCAGCACTAATCAACTTAAAGATTCCAGATACTGGCGCACGTTACGTTTCCCAAAAGACCAATCCTATTGAATTGATAAAGGATTTCGCCATTTGCTTTAAAACACTTTGGAATGATCGTCTTGGTCAAATCTCCTTAGCGGTTACCACTTTATTCTGGGGTGCCGGCGCTACCCTGCAATTTATTGTGATTAAGTGGGCGCAAGTAGCTCTTCATATGAATTTATCTCAGGGCGCCATTTTGCAAGCTATCTCAGCTGTGGGCGTAGCTGGTGGCGCCGTCTATGCCGCATGGCGCATTCCTTTGCGCAAATCCTTGAATGTATTGCCCTATGGCGTTGCGATGGGTTTAGTGGTCTGCGTGATGGCAGTCTACAACTCTGATTTATTACCTAATACGAGCATTTTTAGCTTCGGTAAGTTTGACGTTACCCTGAATTTATTGCCTGCTTATTTATTATTGATTCTTGTGGGTTGGTTGGCGGGGTACTTCGTAGTGCCAATGAACGCGCTACTGCAACATCGCGGTCACGTACTCATGTCAGCAGGTCACTCCATTGCCGTGCAGAACTTCAATGAAAATATTTCAGTATTGATGATGCTCTTAATCTACTCATTGCTTATTTGGTTGGATGTACCAATTCAAATTGTGATCATCGGATTTGGCGTAGCTGTAAGTTTGATTATGTGGTTGGTTATCAAGCGACACGCCAGAAACCAAGCGGAATATGACTCTATGCATCTAATCGGCGAGCATAAGCACTAAGCTTATCCCCAAAAGTTTAGATATTTTGCAGCACCGATCGAGCCATCAATAAATCCTGCCAAAGCATGGCCTTCTCTTTTGGCTTTGTGAGCACTTGATTTAACTCAAAAGAAGCAATCACTGGAATTTCTTCCTCATTACCCGTATTTAACGCAAGCACCGTTTCGCGCAACTGCGGTAGCGGATCTCTTTCACCAGTAATCTTTTGAGCAACCGGCCCACCAAATGCAATCGCCACCAAGGGTGATCCGGGGCTAACCAATTGGCCCAAGTTCTCTGAGGGATTCTTCCAGGACCACTCATTCTTGGCTAAGCCAAGTACACGAATGAGGTTTTGAAACAAAAGTTTGGCATCGCCCTGGGGTTCATTCCCAAAAAACCACCACATACCATTGCTCGCTCTTGGCGAGGCCTGCGCCTCTTGTGGAGTGACCTGATAACTTGCTGGAACAGACGATTCGGGCTGAGCTTGGATCGCATCACGAGATGTCCACTCGGTGATGCCCATTTCCTTTAAGAAGCTTGAATTATTGCTCATGCCTCTAGCTTAATCGATTTAGCAAAGACAAGAGCGTCTTCTCGTCCACCAGTTTCTGGGCTTGCAGGGTAATAATTTTTTCGAATACCAATTTGCTCGTAACCCAATTTTTGATAAAGGGCTAATGCAGCTTCATTGGTTGGCCTTACCTCCAGAATGATTCGTGGCATTTTTTGCTGAAAAGCTACGCCCTCTATAGCAGCCATCATTCTTTGTCCCAGACCTAACTTACGTAAATGCGGGGAAACTGTGATGTTAAGGAGATGCAATTCATCTACAGCAGGAAACAAGATGCAATATGCCCATAGGACTGCCGGATCTAAATAGGACCCCTTCACCACTTGATCTGCTTGCGGTCGAATGCAATAAGCCCAATGACCGGCGGCTAATGAATCTGAAAAGTTACCTCTAGTCCAAGGGTGAACATGAGAGACGGATTCGATCTTCAGGACATCATCCAAGTCCGCCTGCTGCATGGGCAAGAAAGAGAGTTCTGCAGCGCCTTCAGCTGTTGCGTGCTTTGACATTACCTCTTACTCTCTTCCCGTTCGGCAGTAGTAAATGCCACCTTATCTCGCACATACAAGGGCTCTAGTTGTCGAACTTCATAATGCACGCCATCTTTCAGTGACTGCTGCGCACACCTCAAAATACCCAATGCGGAAATGGAGATATCTGGATCGATTGGGCCCGTAAATTGCGGTAAGTGTTGGGCGTAAGCATTTAAAGCGCTACCTGCAAGGAATTGCACTCCTTCCAAATTCAGATCATCTGGCTTTGTCAGGTGAATATCACCAATGCGATTTGGCAAGCGCTTCTCTTGAATATCATAAGAAGCCCAATAAACCTCTTCCATCCGGGCATCAATCGCAATCATCAATCTTTGAGGATGAGAGGATTTGAATGCTGCTGAATCTAAAAGTTGGGCGGCGATGGCGTCAAGGCTGCATACCGGCACTACCGCAATGTTTTGCGATATAGCCAAGCCCTGCACTGTGGCAACACCTAAACGTACGCCAGTAAACGCACCAGGACCGATACCTACGGCAATAGCATCTAGGTCTTTCAGAGAAGATTTTGCATCGCTTAGGAGCGACTCAATCCACGGCAACAACAATTGACTGGCACCGGCTGTGACGGCTTCATGCCTGAATTGCACTGCTTGACCCTCTAACGATAAAGCCACCGAACACCATGCTGAGGAGGTGTCGATGGCTAATATATTTGCCAATTTAAATCCCGTTAATTTGCTTACCAGTCCAAATTATGAACTTAATCCTGCAATAACTTCTGGAGGGGCCTGAACTAGCTCAATAAGTACCCCTTCACCACTAATTGGAAACTCGTCATTTCCTTTTGGGTGCACAAAGGTAATGTCATAGCCCGCTGCACCCTTGCGAATGCCGCCCGGTGCAAAACGTAGTCCATTGGCAGCAAGCCACTCAACTGCTTTAGGTAGGTCATCCACCCACAAACCAATGTGATTTAGGGGTGTTTGATGAACTGCCGGCTTCTTTTCAATATCGAATGGCTGCATGAGGTCAACTTCAATCTCATGCGCACCTTTACCGATTGCACAGATGTCCTCATCCACATTCTCACGTTCAGAAACAAAAGTGCTCTTATATTCAAAACCAAGCATATCAACCCATAATTTCTTGAGTCGATCTTTGTTTTCACCGCCAATAGCGATTTGCTGAATGCCTAAAATTTTGAATGGCTTAGCGCTCATAGTCGTCAACCTTTTTATTCGAAGCGAATGATCAATTGATCAACCGCCAAGCTATCACCTTCTTTAGCGCAAATTTCAGCAACCACACCATCTTGAACTGCCGATAGCGTATTTTCCATTTTCATCGCTTCGATGGAGGCTAATTTCTGACCAGCAGTAACTGCCTCACCCACTTTTACGGCAATCTTCGTCAATAGCCCTGGCATTGGGGACATCACCAACTTGGAAGTATCTGGCGGTAACTTGACTGGCATACGACGCTGGAGCTCAGCACCTAATGGGCTTAGCACCATACATTCGTAATGAACGCCATCGAGAATCAGCACATATCGCACGCCACGACGTTCAACCTGCGCAGTGATCTTGTGGGTACCGTTAATAGTAGCTTGCAGACAAATTTGGCCTGGGCGCCATTCGCTTACGATGTCATAACGACTTACGCCATCAGCATCTTCGATGTAGACGGAATAAACTCCATCTTTAAGTTCAACCCGAATAGGTACCTCATACGGGTCATTCATAGAGCCTGCTTTTTTGCCGGTCACAACAACAAATTTCTTACCAATGATCATTTCATGGCCAGCTAACTGACCATCAATCATTTGAATATGCTGAAGATAGCGATAGCGCATAAATGCTGCCAATGCCGCTAAGCGCTTAGGATCTGCAGGCTGTACTGAATCTTTCTTAAAGCCTTCTGGATACTCTTCTGCAATAAAGCCAGTTGTGAAGTCGCCATTTACAAAGCGCGGATGCTGCAACAAAGCAGCCTGAAAAGGAATGTTTGAATGAATACCGCGAATAACGAAATCATTCAGTGCGGCACGCATTTTTTCAATTGCCTCTGTACGATCCTTGCCATGAACGATCAACTTAGCGATCATGGAATCGTAGTACATCGGAATCTCACCACCTTCATACACGCCAGTATCCACACGGACACCATTAACTGACTCTGGTGGACGGTATTTCACGAGGCGGCCTGTTGAAGGCAAGAAGTTACGGAATGGGTCATCGGCGTTAATACGGCACTCCATAGACCAACCATCCAGCTTCACATCGTCTTGTTTAAATGCCAGCTTCTCACCAGCAGCAACACGAATCATTTGCTCAACTAAATCCAGGCCAGTAATGCTTTCGGTAACAGGATGCTCAACTTGCAAGCGGGTATTCATTTCAAGGAAGTAGAAAGACTTATCCTTGCCGACCACGAACTCCACGGTACCAGCAGATTGGTAATTTACGGCTTTAGCTAACGCAACCGCTTGCTCACCCATCGCTTTACGAGTAGCTGGATCGATAAAAGGCGATGGCGCCTCCTCAATTACCTTTTGATGACGACGTTGGATTGAGCAATCACGCTCATTGAGGTAAACCACGTTGCCATGAGAGTCGCCCAAAACCTGAATCTCAATATGGCGCGGGCCTTCTACAAACTTCTCAATGAAGATACGGTCATCACCGAAGCTATTCATCGCCTCTGTTTTACAGGCAGCGAAACCTTCGGCGGCCTCTTTGTCGTTAAAAGCAACACGCAGACCCTTACCGCCACCACCTGCGGATGCTTTAATCATGACCGGATATCCGATACCTTGGGCGATCTTCACAGCCTCTTCAGTAGTATCAATCGCCTCGTTATAACCAGGAATGGTATTGACCTTCGCTTCTAGAGCGAGCTTCTTAGAAGCGATCTTGTCACCCATTGCGGCGATAGATTGATATTTAGGGCCGATAAATACAATGCCTTCTTCCTCACAACGCTTAGCAAACTGCTCGTTTTCAGACAAGAAGCCATAACCAGGATGCACCGCTTCAGCACCAGTATCTTTACAAGCCTGAATAATGCGATCCATCACTAAATAGGATTCACGTGAAGGTGCTGGTCCGATACATACTGCCTCATCTGCCAACTGCACGTGACGCGCCTCTTTATCCGCTTCGGAATAAACAGCAACAGTCTTAATGCCCATCTTTTTGGCGGTGGCCATGACACGGCAAGCAATCTCACCGCGGTTAGCAATCAAAATTTTCTTAAACATTTTCGTAGTCATAATTTGTCAGCGCCTTTACAGAGGAATATTGCCGTGTTTACGCGCAGGATTCTTCAAGTCTTTGTCTTTAAGCATTGCTAGCGAACGAGCAATACGTTTGCGGGTTTCGTGAGGAAGGATGACGTCATCAATGTAGCCACGACGTCCGGCCACAAATGGATTTGCAAATTTGGCTTTGTATTCAGCTTCACGTGCTGTAATTTTTTCTGGATCAGATTTCTCTTCACGGAAAATAATTTCAACAGCGCCTTTAGGGCCCATCACAGCGATCTCAGCGGACGGCCAAGCGAAGTTCACGTCACCACGTAAATGCTTGGAGGCCATCACGTCATAAGCACCACCATAGGCCTTACGTGTAATTAAGGTTACTTTAGGAACCGTGCAATCTGCGTATGCATAGAGCAATTTCGCACCATGCTTAATGATGCCGCCGAATTCTTGGGCGGTTCCTGGCATGAAGCCTGGAACGTCAACCAAAGTAACAACCGGAATATTGAAGGCATCACAGAAGCGTACAAAACGCGCTGCCTTAATAGAAGCTTTGATATCTAAACAGCCAGCCAATACCAAAGGCTGATTGGCAACAATACCAATTGAGCGACCTTCAATGCGGGCAAAGCCAATCACAATATTTTTTGCGTAGTCAGGCTGTAATTCAAAGAACTCGCCATCATCAACAATCTTCTCAATCAACTCTTTCATGTCGTACGGTTGATTTGGATTCGATGGCACCAATGTATCTAAAGAGAAATCTGGCTCTTCGGTGCGATTAGCACCCTTAATCAAAGGCGGCTTCTCACGGTTAGAGAGTGGCAAGTAGTTGAAGAAGCGACGCAACATCATAAGTGCATCGACATCGTTGTCAAATGCGAGATCGCATACGCCTGAAACTGTTGAATGCGTTACAGCACCACCCAATTCTTCGGCAGTGACGTCTTCATGAGTAACAGTCTTAACCACTTCAGGACCAGTCACGAACATGTAGGAGCTATCTTTGACCATGAAAATGAAGTCGGTCAAGGCCGGAGAGTAAACCGCGCCACCAGCAGATGGGCCCATGATCAAGGAAATCTGTGGAATCACGCCAGACGCAGTAACGTTGCGCTGGAAAATTTCAGCATAGCCGCCAAGAGATGCAACACCCTCTTGAATACGTGCACCACCAGAGTCATTTAAACCAATAACAGGCGCACCGACTTTAAGGGCTTGATCCATGATTTTGCAGATCTTTTCAGCATGAGCTTCAGATAAGGAGCCGCCAAGCACGGTGAAGTCTTGTGAAAACACAAATACCAAACGGCCGTTAATCATTCCATAACCAGTGACAACGCCATCGCCAGGAACAGTTTGATCACCCATACCAAAGTCATGGCAACGGTGCTCAACAAACATATCCCACTCTTCGAATGTGCCAGCATCTAGCAAGAGCTCAATACGCTCGCGCGCAGTTAACTTGCCTTTTGCATGTTGAGCCTGAATACGCTTTTGCCCGCCACCCAATCGGGCAAGCTCACGCTTGGCTTCCAGTTGTTGAATGATTTCCTTCATTTCCTGCTCCTTAGAAAAATTCATGCCCCATGGCTTCCAGCAGTCGTCTTGCTGCTACTGAAGCGGCCATAGTTCCTTGGTTTACTTGCGCCACCAAACTTGGTAGAAGCGCCTGTACGGCTTCATTACTACGAAATGCGTTCTTCAATCCAGCATCAATGCGATCCCACATCCACGCACCTGCTTGTTGTTGGCGACGGGATTCAAATTTTCCATTTGCCTTTTGTAATTTTTCAAAATGGGAAACCTTGTCCCAAAGCTCTGGCACACCTTTGCCTTCGAGAGCACTTAAGGTCATTACCTGTGGATGCCAAAACTCTTTATCGTGTGAGGCGTGATCAGGATTGCCCTGGAATCCCAATAGGCGCAATGAACTCGTGATGAATAGCTGGGCGCGCATTGCAGCATCTGGATCAATATCCACTTTGTTAATCACAATCAGATCGGCGATTTCCATGACGCCTTTTTTAATTGCCTGAAGATCATCGCCAGCATTCGGTAACTGCAATAACAAGAACATATCGGTCATGCCAGCAACCGCGATTTCACTCTGCCCTACACCAACCGTCTCAACAATGATGACGTCAAAACCTGCGGCCTCAGCAACTAACATGGCTTCACGCGTCTTCTCGGCTACGCCGCCCAAAGTACAAGAAGACGGGCTTGGACGTATAAAGGCATTCTCTAGAACGGATAATCTCTCCATACGCGTCTTATCGCCCAAAATCGATCCACCAGAAATACTGGAAGAAGGATCGATCGCTAAGACAGCTACTCGATGCCCCCTTTCGATCAGGTAAAGACCCAAGGACTCAATTAAGGTCGACTTACCTACACCTGGTACACCTGAGATGCCGAGGCGGAATGATTTGCCCGTTTTAGGCAATAAAGAATTGAGTACGTCATCAGCGCGATGACGGTGATCTAGGCGTGTTGACTCAAGCAAAGTAATGATCTTTGCCAGTGCGCGGCGCTGTTTAAGCGATGGCGCACCAGTGATATCATTCACCAGAGCTTGATCAGCAGCTTCGAGCATGCCTATGATCCGTATTAAGCAGGTTTAACAGACTTGCGAATTTGCTCAAGCACATCCTTGGCTGAAGCCGGAATAGGTGTACCTGGTCCGTAGATTCCTTTAACGCCTGCCTCATAGAGGAATTCGTAATCTTGCCTTGGAATCACACCGCCAACGAACACGATGATGTCATCTGAGCCTTGTTTTTTCAATTCGGCAATGATGGCCGGAACCAATGTCTTATGCCCAGCTGCCAAAGTAGAAACTCCTAAGGCATGTACGTCATTCTCAATCGCTTGGCGAGCACATTCTTCAGGCGTTTGGAATAAAGGTCCGATATCTACGTCAAAGCCTAAGTCAGCATAGGCGGTAGCAACGACTTTAGCGCCGCGGTCATGGCCATCTTGACCTAGCTTGGCGATCATCACACGAGGACGACGACCAAAGTCTTTTGCAAAGTCGGCAATTTCAGTTTGGAGTTTTGCCCAGCCTTCAGCTGAGTCATAAGCGGCTGCATACACACCGGTCACCTTTTGAGTATCGGCGCGATGGCGCCCGTAAACTTTTTCCAACGCATCAGAAACTTCACCAACAGTTGCACGCAAACGAATCGCGTTTACTGCAAGCTCCAAGAGATTTCCCGAGTTATCTTCTGCAGCCTTGGTTAAAGCATCTAATGCAGCCTGTACTTTTTGAGAATCACGTTTTGCCTTGATATCTTTGAGACGAGCTACCTGACCTTCACGCACTTTGTCGTTATCGATCATCAATACATCAACTAGATCTTCTTTGCCGAGCTTGTATTTATTAACTCCAACAATCACATCAGAGCCTGAGTCAATCTTGGCTTGTTTTTCAGCGGCAGCTGCTTCGATTTTCAGCTTAGCCCAACCACTTTCAACTGCCTTGGTCATGCCGCCCATAGCTTCTACTTCTTGAATGATTTCCCAGGCTTTATCAGCCATCTCTTGAGTCAGGTTTTCCATCATGTATGAACCTGCCCATGGATCGATCACGCTCGGGATATGGGTTTCTTCTTGCAGGATCAATTGTGTATTACGGGCAATACGGCTGGAGAACTCAGAAGGAAGTGCAATCGCTTCATCCAATGAGTTGGTATGCAATGACTGCGTGCCGCCAAATACGGCAGCCATCGCCTCGACTGTAGTTCTCACAACGTTGTTGTATGGATCTTGTTCAGTTAGGGACCAGCCAGAAGTTTGGCAATGCGTACGGAGCATCAAAGACTTTGGATTCTTAGGCTCGAAGGATTTCATAATGCGCCACCACAGCAAGCGTGCAGCGCGCAACTTGGCAACTTCTAAGTAGAAGTTCATGCCAATTGCAAAAAAGAATGAAAGGCGTCCAGCAAAGCCGTCCACATCCAATCCCTTGGCTAGCGCTGTCTTTACATACTCTTTACCGTCAGCTAATGTGAAAGCCAATTCCAAAACTTGGTTAGCCCCCGCCTCTTGCATGTGATAACCCGAAATCGAAATCGAGTTGAACTTAGGCATATGCTTAGCGGTGTACTCAATGATGTCGCCGATGATGCGCATTGATGGCTCTGGTGGGTAAATATAGGTATTACGCACCATGAACTCTTTCAGAATATCGTTCTGAATGGTTCCTGATAATTGCTCTTGCTTAACGCCTTGCTCTTCACCAGCAACGATGTAGCCAGCCAACACAGGCAATACTGCGCCGTTCATCGTCATCGAAACAGACACTTTGTCCAATGGAATGCCATCAAACAAGATCTTCATATCTTCTACGGAATCAATCGCAACACCGGCCTTACCAACGTCACCAGTAACGCGAGGATGATCTGAGTCGTAACCACGATGCGTTGCTAAGTCAAACGCAACGGATACGCCTTGACCACCAGCATCTAATGCTTTGCGATAGAAAGCATTGGATTCTTCGGCAGTTGAAAAGCCGGCATACTGACGAATGGTCCATGGACGAACTGAATACATCGTCGCTTGCGGTCCACGCACGAATGGTTCGAAACCAGGCAATGTATCGGTGTAATTGAGACCCTCAATATCCGATGATGTGTATAGAGCTTTTAGGTGAATTCCATCTGGCGTTTTCCAACCCAAGGAGTCAACATCACCATTAGGGGCTGATTTCTGGGCCGACTTTTTCCAAGCATCAAGGTCGTTATATGGAAAAGATGGCCATGAATTGTTTTCTTTAGAACTCACAAAAACTCCCGTTTAACTTTTGCTGCATTGCATCGAAATGTCCTCACATTTTGCTTGACAATTTTACAAATGTCTACATAATGTATTCATAATTATGAATACAAAACTGAATAATAGACCACTTTATGAAGACGTTGCCGATAGGCTTCGCGAGCAAATCTTTAGCAAGCAGCTAGCTCCTGGAAGCTGGCTGGATGAGCAATCTTTGGCTGATCAGTTTGGAATTAGCCGTACACCAATGCGCGAGGCCATCAAAGTTCTGGCATCCGAAGGTCTAGTTACTATCAAAATGCGCCGTGGTGCTTACGTAACTGAGGTTATCCGCAAAGATTTAGAGCAGATTTTTACGATTCTTTCCCTGCTAGAGGGTCAAGCAGCCAAAGAAACGGCTACAAAGGCAACTGAAGCCGAATTAAACCTTTTGGATCACCTGCATCATCGCTTAGAAAAAGCAGCCGCAGACCGGGATATTGAGCAATTTTTTGAAGTTAATGGCAAATTTCATGAATTAATCCAAGAAATTGCCGGAAATCGATGGATGAATGGCGTTATCGCAGATCTTCGTAAAGTTCTAAAACTTCACCGCAGAGACTCTCTCACTAGCACCGGTAGACTGCAAAACTCATTAGTAGAACATCGAGAGATTCTGAGGGCCATTCTTAAACGGGACGAGCACGCAGCAGAACTGACAATGCGCAAACATCTAGAAAGAGGACTAGAAGCGCTACGCTAATATTAATAAAGACTTTAAAAAACAAAGGCTTAGATGATTAATCTAAGCCTTTTTTGTAAGTAGACAAAGCTACCAATGTTTACTTTTTAACTACAAAGTTACCTGGTAAAGAAGCAATATAAGCAGCCATGTCTTGCAAGTCCGCATCGCTAAAGTTTTGAACTTGTGATCCCATAACAGCGTTATTGCGACCAAATTGAGCATTGCCATTGCCCACCTTGTAAGCCTTTAAAGCGTAATAAAGGTAATCAGAATACTGGCCAGCTAACTTTGGGTAAGCTGGCAGGATTGGAGCATTCAGACCAGCGCCATGGCAAGAAGCGCAATTAGCCTTCTCAACCAAAGCCTGACCTTTTTCTTTATTGGCAGCGTTTGCTACATTTACCAAACCAATGCTCGATAGCAAAACTGCAGTAATGATGGCGAATTTCATAAAAGTATCTCTATGTATCTTTATTGAATGAATTACTTCAACGGGTTATTAGGTGAGCTGGCAGTTTGCGCAGCGTAGTACTCGCCAATGTCGGCCATATCTTGATCAGACAAGCTGGCAGCAATAGAGCGCATCGTAGGATGTTTTCTTTCACCCTTTTTATAAGCAGCCAGCGCACTAGCGATGTAGGCGGCGTTTTGACCACCAATCATAGGCACCTTGTAAACCAAAGGGTAATCTGCACGGTATTCAGGAATCGAGTGGCAGCCAACACAAAGCCAAACCTTGCCGTTACCTGCTGCTGCATTACCTTTTACTTCATCAGCCTGAGCTACAGAACCAGCAAAAACCAATGCTGCAGTTACGGCCAATTGAGGAAGAATGGAGAGTTTTTTCATAGAAATCATTATTAATGAGTTTGATTTAGATCAATTTGGGAAGAGTATAGCGGACAGACGCCCTTCCCGCCATTCTGGAGGCCAAAATCAGTAGAAACACTGAAAAATTTGACTCATTTACCTATACTGGAAGGCTTAATCCAAGACTAATTAGGTAAGTAAATGAGTAAACCCACCGCAAGCTCTCAAACCCGCTTTTCAGGCAGCCAAAGCTACGTTGCAACCGACGATCTGAAATTAGCTGTTAATGCCGCAATTGCTTTGCAGCGCCCTCTTTTGATTAAGGGCGAGCCTGGTACTGGAAAAACAATGCTGGCGGAAGAAGTTGCCGCCGCTCTCAATATGCCCCTTTTGCAGTGGCACATCAAATCCACCACAAAGGCCCAACAAGGACTTTATGAATACGACGCAGTCAGTCGCTTGCGCGATTCGCAGCTTGGTGATGAGAAAGTAAAGGATATACGTAACTACATTGTTAAGGGCGTACTTTGGCAAGCTTTTGAGGCAGATGAACCTACGGTATTGCTCATTGATGAAATCGATAAAGCGGATATTGAGTTTCCAAATGACTTGCTGCGTGAAATTGATCGCATGGAATTTTATGTTTATGAAACGCGTGAACTCATTAAAGCAAAGCATCGCCCGCTAGTAATCATCACCTCTAATAATGAGAAAGAGCTCCCCGATGCATTCTTGCGCCGCTGCTTTTTTCATTACATCACCTTTCCCGATGCGACGACCATGCAAAGCATCGTGGATGTTCACCACCCTAATATCAAACAAGATCTCTTGGATGCAGCCCTCAAGGCCTTTTATCAAATACGGTCATTACCAGGGTTAAAGAAAAAGCCTTCTACCTCCGAGTTAATTGATTGGCTAAAGCTTCTATTGGCTGAAGATATTCCGCCAGAGGCTTTGCATAGCAACGATGAAAAAATTGTCGTGCCGCCATTACATGGCGCTTTACTCAAGAATGAACAGGATATCCACTTGTTTGAGCGATTGGTCATGATGAATCGCAATCATCGCTAAATTAGTTATTAATAACGATTTATATTTATGTTGATTCAATTCTTCCTCAATCTGAAAGAGGCTAAAGTGCCTGTTTCAGTACGAGAGTTTTTAACTCTCCTGGAGGCTTTGAAATCAGGCGTTATCAATCCATCGATTGATGAGTTTTATCAGCTAGCTCGCATGACCCTGGTTAAAGACGAGCAGCACTTTGATCGCTTTGATCAAGTGTTTGGGAGCTACTTCAATGGCATTGAGCAAATCATTGCACTCTCCCCAGACATTCCTTTGGACTGGCTAGAGAAAAAACTTCAGCGCGTGCTGACGGAAGAAGAAAAAGCAGCACTCAAAAAATTAGGTGGGCCTGATGCACTGAAAAAGCGTCTTGAGGAACTTCTAAAAGAACAAAAAGAATGGCATGGCGGCGGCAATAAATGGATTGGCGCCGGTGGATCCTCGCCGTTTGGTCATAGCGGCTACCACCCCGAAGGAATACGTATTGGGGGTGAGAGCGCCGGCAATAGAACCGCGATTAAGGTTTGGGAAGCGCGAGAGTTTAAAGACTATGACAGTGATTTAGCTTTGGGCACTCGCAACATTAAGGTTGCTTTGCGTCGTTTGCGCCGGTTTGCCAGAGAAGGATCAACCTTAGAGCTCGACCTAGACAAAACGATTCACTCAACAGCAGCTAACGCAGGAATGCTGGATATCAAAATGCGTCCCGAGCGCCACAATCAGGTCAAAGTGCTGCTACTCATGGATGTTGGTGGCTCAATGGATGATCATATTCAGCGTATTGCTGAATTGTTCTCTGCTGCTAAAGCAGAATTTAAACATCTTGAGCACTACTATTTTCATAACTGTGTTTATGAAAACCTTTGGCAAAGTAATCGTCGCAGACGCGATCAAGCAACGCCAACCCAAGACATCATCAATAAATATGGTCCAGACTACAAGCTTATATTCGTTGGTGATGCAACGATGTCTCCTTATGAAATTCTGAGTCCGAATGGTTCAGTTGAATACAACAATAAGGAAGCAGGCGCCGTTTGGATCAATCGTTTAATTGATCACTTCCCGCACTTTGCTTGGCTTAATCCAGAACCTGAATCTATTTGGCAATATCGTCAGTCAATTGACATCATGCAAAACCTCATGAAAGATCGCATGTATCCAGTGACCTTAAATGGTCTTGAGAGTGCCATGCGTCAACTTTCCAAGTAAGATTCTGATATTCCCTTTTGAACTTATTTCTTTTTTAAATTAATCCTATTCATCATGACTACAAACATTAGCGATCGCCTCAAAACCCTTGGAATTGATTTGCCACCACCAGGACCTCCTGCTGCGGCCTATGTCATGGCAGCTACTACCGGCAATACTGTTTTTCTCTCCGGTCATATTGCTAAACGCGATGGTAAACCTTGGGTAGGAAAGCTTGGTAAAGACATGGATACCGATACTGGCAAAGCGGCAGCACGCTCTATTGCAATCGATCTGATCTCCACCTTGCAGAATCACTTAGGCTCTTTGGATAAAGTAAAACGCATTGTTAAGGTAATGGGTTTGGTGAACTCTACCGACACTTATACGGAGCAGCACCTAGTTGTTAATGGCTGTTCGGAATTACTTTTTGAAGTTTTTGGTGATGCCGGCAAACATGCTCGTAGTGCATTTGGTGTTGCGCAAATTCCGCTGGGTGCTTGCGTTGAAATTGAATTGATCGCTGAGATTTAATTCAACTACATTAATTTAAATAGGATCAAGCCCTAGTTTTTGGATGTCGGCCTGGGTGTCGACATCCAATAAATAAGCCTGATTATTCGTCTCAAATACTTTCACTAGCGCTGGATGCTGATCCATAAAGGGTCTGCAGACCATCTTTGGCGTCGCAAGAATTTCTTCAATCACCTTTTTCGAAAACAATACTGGGTTACCACGGCCTCCATTTACCATTGGCAAGACGATTTCCTTATTGAATCCTGCTTGATTGAATTGCTCTAACAGATCTTCAATCTCCGAGACGCCAATATTAGGCTGATCGCATAAAGCAACCAACAAAACGTCGTAGTCAGATTTGAGCGACTCTAAACCTAGACGAACTGAAGATGATTGGCCTAACTCTGGATTTAGGTTTTTAATGATAGAAATCGAGTTACCAGTCTTTTGCTTTATTGAATGGATTTCCGCTTCAATTGCATCTGCATAAAAACCCGTAATCACTAGAGTTTCCACGGGATTTAAGCATTCTATTGAGCGCAGAAAACGTCTTAATAAGGTATCGCCCTCTTTCTTGAGCAATGCCTTGGGTATTCCCCCCAAACGACTTCCCTCGCCCGCTGCCAATAAAAGTACGGCAAGGCGTAATTTTGGGTTTTTGAAGGATTCACCAGAAATAGTCATTAGAGTGATAATAATTAGTTATTCATCAAAGCATTAGCAAAAGAAGAAATAGTATGAACAGTACCGATCTCAGCGTTCTTAAATCTGCCGTGGAATGGCTCCAATCGGGCCAATCTGTGGCGATTGCAACCGTGGTTCAAACCTGGGGCTCCGCTCCACGCCCTATTGGCTCATGGTTGGCGATACGTGCGGATGGTCAGGTAGCCGGTTCAGTTTCAGGCGGCTGTGTTGAGGATGATCTGATTCGTCGAGTGCAGACTGAAATTTTGACGCGCAATACCCCTGAAATGGTGGTTTATGGTGTTACTCAACAAGAGGCTGCACGCTTTGGTCTCCCCTGTGGTGGGACCCTGCGTCTACTGGTCGAACCAAGACCGGAGTTAAATGTTTTAGAAAAGCTACTTGAGAATATTTCTACACATCAAATTACTCGCCGCTCAGTAAGTTTAAGCACTGGAAAATCGATACTCACCCTAGGTGATCGTAGTGATGAATTTGTTTGCACCGAACAAGAAATGCAAACGACTTACGGTCCACGCTGGCGCATGGTCATCATTGGCGCCGGCCAACTCTCCCTATACACCGCTGATTTTGCTTTAGCTTCTGACTTCGAAGTCATTGTGATCGATCCTCGCGAAGAATATGCCGAAGGCCTCAATCGCACTGACATTACATTTTCTAAGGGCATGCCGGATGATGTATTGCTTGAGATTGGTGTCGACTCTCACACTGCAGTTGTTGCCCTCACACACGATCCTAAATTGGATGATATGGCTTTGATGGAGGCTCTCAAGTCACCAGCTTTTTATGTAGGCGCACTAGGCAGTCGTAAGAACACTCAAAAACGCAAAGAGCGTTTATTGGAATTCGATGTAAGCCAAGAGCAGGTAGAAAAATTACATGGCCCTGTAGGACTTTATATTGGGGCCCTCACCCCACCAGAGATCGCAGTCTCGATCCTGGCAGAAGTGATCGCCGTCAAATACGGCATTAGCGTTCCGAAGAAAGTCTAAAAGCCGTACTTAGTTCGCTGTGAGCTTGCCGTCTTTTAAGCGTGGTTCCACAAAGTGACCTTTGCGTGCACGGTTACCCGCAAATGACTTCAAGGTTTTTGCATCCAAACTCAATTCGGTTGGCTTGCCGGCACGTCCTGCACCAGAGTAGGTCGCCCCATCAGGTCCTACAGCAATTGCTGAAGCCAAGTGCTCTTTATCGTCCAAGCCCATCAAGATCACGCCTTTACCACCGGTGGGCAAACGCTTGAGCTCATCTAGAGGGAAAACTAATAACTTGGAAGCTTCGGACAAGCAGGCAACTTGTTTCATGCCAACTTTGACTTTTGCCGCTCCTAAAGGTGCATCACCCGGAACCTTGGCATCCATGCTTAAGAATGATTTGCCCGCCTTATTACGGGTACTCATATCCGATACATTAGCCAAGAATCCAAAGCCTGCTTTAGTGGATAGCAATACTAAATCGTCAGGTTGACCAGCATAGTAAGCAACCATCTGTGACCCGGCAGCTAAATTAACAAAACTGGTTAATGGTGAACCATCACCTCTAGCGCCAGGCAATTCGCTGACGGGGACGGTATAAACACGACCATCACTACCAAAGCCTTGAATGACATCTACCGTTCTCACTTCAAAGGTGGCGTATAAAGCATCGCCTGCCTTAAAGCTAAATTGCGTTGGATCATGCTCGTGGCCTTGGCGTACTCGGACCCAACCCTTTTGGGAAACAATCACCGTTACTGGCTCATCAATCACCTTAGTCTCAGCAACTGCACGCTTATCTTCCTGAATTAGGGTGCGACGATCATCGCCAAAATCCTTCATATCGGATTCGATTTCTTTGATGATGCGTTTACGCAAGACGGTATCGCTTTGTAACAAGCCTTCAAGATCATCGCGTTCAGATTTAAGTTCTTTAAGCTCTTGTTCGATCTTGATACCTTCTAAGCGAGCCAACTGACGCAAACGAATATCGAGGATGTCTTCAGCCTGACGGTCTGACAACTTAAATTCTTTAATCAAATCTGCTTTGGGCTCATCGCTATTGCGAATGATCTTGATAACCTTGTCAATATTGAGAAGAACGATTAAGCGCCCTTCCAAAATATGCATACGGTCTTTGACTTTGCCTAAGCGGTGCTGCGTTCTACGAGTAACCGTAGCAACCCTGAAAGCAATCCACTCGGAGATAATTTCTTTTAAGCCCTTTTGACGCGGACGACCATCATTGCCAATCATCACCAAGTTCATTGGCGCATTGGACTCTAATGAGGTATGCGCAAGCAATAGGTTTACAAACTCATTGACATCAATATTCTTGCTCTTAGGCTCAAATACCAAGCGCACTGCGGCATCCTTGCTGGACTCGTCACGCACACCATCGAGCACATTCAGAATGGTTGATTTGAGATTATTTTGCTCAGGCGTTAAGGTCTTTTTGCCAACCTTGACCTTTGGATTGGTGATCTCTTCAATCTCTTGCAATACACGCTGAGAGGAAGTGGCTGGTGGTAATTCATTTACAACGATCTGCCACTGACCGCGAGCCAACTCTTCGATTGACCAACGTGCTCGCACCTTAATACTGCCGCGCCCTGCCTCATAAATCTGCGCAATTTCTGCAGCAGAGGAAATGATTTGGCCGCCACCTGGATAGTCAGGACCGGGCATGATCTCCAACAACTCTGAAGTACTCATCTTTGGAGACTTCATTAAAGCAACTGCTGCGGAAGCTACCTCACGCAAGTTATGCGATGGAATCTCGGTAGCCATGCCAACAGCAATACCCGAAGCGCCGTTGAGCAATACAAACGGTAGGCGTGCTGGTAACAACTTCGGCTCTTGAAATGAACCATCGTAGTTTGGTGCGAAATCAACCGTACCTTCATCAATCTCACTTAATAACAGGCTGGCAATTTTAGTAAGGCGCGCCTCTGTGTAACGCATCGCTGCCGCGCCATCACCATCACGGGAACCGAAGTTACCTTGTCCATCAATTAACGGATAACGCAATGAGAAGCTTTGTGCCAAACGAACCAATGCATCGTAAGCAGACTGATCGCCGTGAGGATGGAATTTACCCAATACATCACCAACAACACGAGCACTCTTTACCGGCTTCGCATCAGCGCGCAAGCCCATTTCACTCATCGAGAACAGGATTCGGCGCTGTACAGGCTTCTGTCCGTCAGATACATCTGGAAGAGCGCGGCCTTTAACCACGCTGATAGCGTAATCTAAATAGGCACGCTCTGCGTATACCGCTAAAGTTAAACTGTCTTTGCCATCTTCGTTTAGGTCAATTGTTTTCGGATCATGGTTACCTGAACCGCCACCAGATGATGCTGCCACTGCTGGAGCCTCATCGACCTCAACGATATCCATCTCCATCGGATTAGAGAAAAGATCCGCCTGATCAGCTGGATTATTTTTTCCAGGAGTCTTTTTAGTTGTCATTAGATATCTGCCTCCACTTCATTGCCGCGCTCTTCAAGCCAATCGCGACGCGCACCAGACTCTGATTTACCCATCAGCATATCCATTGTTTTAAATGTTTCGTCTTCGGTCCAAGTACCTAGTGTTACAGGTAGTAAACGGCGAGTATCTGGGTTTAAGGTCGTATCCCAAAGCTGTTCTGCACTCATCTCTCCCAAACCTTTAAAGCGAGAGATCTGCCATGCTGTTTCTTTTACGCCATCTTTACGCAACTTATCTTCAATTGCTTGTAACTCATTAGCATCTAATGCATAGATCTTTTGCGCTGGTTTTTTGCCGCGCGCTGGTGCATCCACCCTAAATAGTGGTGGCCTAGAAATATGCACATGACCTAATTCAATCAATTTAGGGAAGTGCTTATAGAACAAGGTCAGCAGCAAAACCTGAATATGCGCTCCATCGACGTCCGCATCTGAAAGAATGCAAACCTTGCCGTAACGTAAATTAGATAAATCTGGATTGTCATTCGCACCATGGGGATCGACACCAATTGCAACCGCAATATCGTGCACCTCATTGTTAGCAAATAAGCGATCGCGCTCTGCTTCCCAGGTATTTAATACCTTGCCGCGCAATGGCAGGATGGCTTGATATTCCTTATTACGACCCATTTTGGCTGAACCGCCAGCAGAGTCACCCTCTACCAGGAAGATTTCGTTCATACCAATATCCTGACTTTCGCAATCCGTTAGCTTGCCAGGCAAAACAGCAACGCCAGAAGATTTTTTCTTCTCAACTTTTTGTCCAGCGCGGGTTCTGGCCTGGGCTTGCTTAATAACTAAATCAGCCAACTTACGACCGTAGTCAACGTGCTGGTTTAGCCAGAGCTCAAGAGCAGATTTCACATAACCAGAAACTAAGCGAACTGCATCACGAGAATTAAGGCGCTCTTTAATCTGTCCTTGAAATTGTGGATCCAATACTTTGGCAGACAAGATGAAGGATGCACGTGCAAATACGTCTTCAGGCATGAGCTTCACACCTTTGGGTTGTAATGCGTGCATTTCAATAAAGCCTTTTACAGCATTGAATAAACCTTCACGCAAACCACTTTCATGCGTACCGCCTGCAGGAGTTGGAATCAAGTTCACATAACTCTCACGCACCGGTGCACCATCTTCAGTCCAGCAAACTACCCAAGCAGCGCCCTCACCTTCAGCAAATGAATCATCATCACCCGTACCAGTAGCGTATTGCTCACCCTCAAATGGCGGAATAACTTCTGCGCCATGACCTGCTTGTGCAATAGCTTCATTTAAATAGCCGCGCAAACCTTGTGCATACTGCCAAGTCTGGGTATCGCCGGTTTTTTCTTGAATCAGGGTAACCTTCACTCCTGGCAGCAAGACCGCTTTGGAGCGTAATAAGCGAATGAGCTCAGGCATCGGAATAGCCGAGTTATCAAAGTACTTGCCATCAGGCCAAGCGCGTACGCGAGTACCGTGTGACTTATCTTCTTTTGAAGATGGGCTTGATTTGAGTTTTTCAATGACCTTGCCGTCAGCAAAGGTCAATGTTGACTTTTGGCCATCACGCCAAACAGTAACTTCTAATCTCTTGGATAAGGCATTAGTTACCGAAACACCAACACCATGTAAACCGCCTGAGAATGCGTAAGCTCCACCAGTGCCTTTTTCAAACTTACCCCCAGCATGCAACTGGGTAAATACGATTTCTACTACAGGTAATTTTTCGGTCGGATGCATTCCAACTGGGATGCCGCGTCCATCATCCTCAACGCTCACGCTGCCATCGGTGTGCATGGTGACGATGATTTGCTTGCCAAACCCTCCTAAAGCTTCATCAGATGCGTTATCGAGCACCTCTTGAATAATATGGAGTGGATTGTCTGTGCGGGTGTACATTCCAGGCCGCTGACGGACTGGTTCCAGTCCTTTTAGGACCTGAATCGACGATTCGCTGTATTCGGAAGTTTTACGGGTAGCCATGCGCGCAAATTGTAGTCATGTCTGAGATCCAGACGGAATTTTTCAAGTATTACCCCGTCATCCATGCCAAAATCGAGGCATGGGAGCCTTAAGTCATATTCGCGTTTTAGACCTTAGCCGAGTCTTGGCTGGTCCTTGGTGCGCTCAAAACCTAGCGGATTTGGGTGCCGATGTCATTAAAGTCGAGAGACCTGGCGTTGGGGACGATACCCGCCACTGGGGCCCTCCTTTTGCCAAAGATCCCAACGGCAAGGACACCGAGGAATCTGCCTATTTTATTTGCATTAATCGCAATAAACGCTCCATTACAGTCGATATTGCGAAGCCTGAGGGTCAAGAACTCATCCGTCAGCTAGCCGCCGAATCGGATGTGGTTATAGAAAACTATAAGGTTGGGGATCTTGCCAAATACGGACTTGATTATGAAAGTCTTAAGAAGATTAAGCCTGACCTAGTCTATTGCTCAATCACTGGCTTTGGTCAAACTGGGCCTTATGCACACCGTCCTGGATATGACTTCATTATCCAAGGTATGGGCGGCTTCATGAGTGTGACTGGTGAGGCACATGACTTTGAAGGCGCTAGCCCACAAAAATCTGGTGTTGCTATCGCCGACATCTTTACCGGCATGTATGCCAGCACGGCAATACTCGCAGCCATAGTCCATCGCGACCATACCGGCGAAGGTCAGTACATCGATATGTCACTGCTAGATACGCAAATAGCCGTGATGGCCAACGTATCAAGCGCCTACCTTACCTCAGGTGAGATACCCAAACGCTGGGGCAACGCTTCACCAATCATTGTTCCATATCAAACTTTCCCCACCTCTGATGGCTGGATGATTGTTGGAGCGGGCAATGATGGTCAGTTTAGGCATTTCGTGACGGCAGGCGGTGAAGCGCATTTAGCGGACAACCCACTTTATGTGTCTAACCCCCTTCGCGTAGAACATCGCAAGCAACTCATTCCGCTCTTAGAGCAAATGACTCGCAAAAAAACTAAGGGCGAATGGATTGGCCTACTAGAGAAGGCCAATGTCCCTTGCGGACCCATTAATAACTTTAAAGAAGTCTTTGAAAACGAACAGGTGATTCACCGCGGCGTTCTGATCGAAGCCCCTCACCCTACTGTTGGCAGCATGAAATTAGTAGCCAGCCCAATGCGTTTATCAAAAACACCTACTGAAGTTCGTATGGCTCCGCCAACCCTTGGTCAACATACGGATGAGATTTTGCATGAGCGCCTTAAGCTCGACGATAAGACTATTGAAGTGTTGCGTAACAAAGGCATCATCTAAATCCCATGAACAAGCCAAAAAACAACGCCGGGCTTTCGATGAAGGAAGTCCTTATTTACGGCGGATTAATGGTCACACTATCCATGGGCATTCGTCATGGATTTGGCTTATTTAATTTACCGATTACCTCAGCCAATGGCTGGGGGCGTGAAACTTTTGCTTTAACGATTGCGCTACAAAACCTGATCTGGGGCGCAGTTCAGCCAATTACTGGTGCCCTAGCGGATCGCTATGGCGCATTCAAAATCATGGTAGCTGGTGGCATTTTGTATGCACTAGGTTTAACGGGCATGGCCTTATCAGGTGACGTGATGAACTTCACCTTGGCTGGCGGCCTGTTGATTGGACTAGCTCAAACTGCAACCACTTACAGCGTGGTTTACGGTATCTTAGGGCGTAACGTTCCTGCGGAAAAACGTGTTTGGGCTATGGGCATTACTGCAGCAGCAGGTTCATTTGGTCAGTTTCTGATGATTCCAGCGGAGCAAGGATTGCTCAGTGCATTTGGCACCCAGAATGCGCTTCTCATGTTGGCCTTAATGGCCAGCCTCATGATTCCAACTGCTTTTATGTTGCGTGAGAAAAATTTTAGTCACTCACATGCTTTGGGTGATCAAACGATTAAGCAGGCTTTAAAAGAGGCGGTTAGCAATCCTAGCTTTCGCTATCTGACCTTAGGCTACTTTGTTTGCGGCTTTCAAGTGGTGTTTATTGCCGTGCATTTAGCACCTTACCTTAAAGATGTTTCTGTGAACTATCCAGCGGTTGGCGCTCCAGTAGTTGCCACTACCGCCCTAGCCTTAATTGGGCTATTCAATATTTTTGGCACCTACAGCTCTGGAATCTTGGCTCAACGCTTTCCAAAGCGCTATTTACTATCCGCCATTTACTTAGGTCGCTCGATTGCTATTACCGCTTTCTTATTGTTGCCACCATCACCAATGAGCACTTATATCTTTTCAGCAATCATGGGTTTCTTGTGGCTATCGACTATCCCCCTTACCAACGGTATCGTTGCACAGATATTTGGCGTTAAGTATTTAACAATGCTATCTGGGTTGGTATTTTTCTCGCATCAACTAGGTAGTTTCTGCGGCGCATTCCTGGGCGGCTATTTATTCGACCAAACAGGTTCATATTTAATTGTTTGGGAAATCGCTATTGGATTGGGTGTCTTTGCTTTCTTAGCAAACCTTCCTGTAAAAGAACGTGCTGTTGAACGAGTCGCTAATGCCTAAGAAAAAACCGGCAATTTGGAAAATCATTTCCTATGGGTTTGGTTTTTTTGTGCTGTTATTTGTTTTTTCAATGTACCTTGCACCAGATATGATGGTGGCTGTTACCAATCAGGTTTGGGCTCTATGTGGATGGTAGTTATTAAATGGTGATTCATTAAAATCTACCTAACACACTTTTAATTTTTATAGCACCTCGCCGTAGCACAATGGATAGTGCACATGCCTCCTAAGCGTGGGATACAGGTTCGATTCCTGTCGGCGGGACCAAAAATTCTTCATACTTATCCACAGGCATTGTGGATAAATCCCCAAAAGTTTTCGTAAGTCACAGATTTGTATAGGCTGACCTAGCTTGCCTAAATTGTGTGCAAAAAGTAATCCCCCTTCTTTTGTAATTTCTTACAACTATTTAAGGTAATGCAGCCGCAGTTATGTGTTAAGAGAGCCGAGTTCCCTTACACTTAGTCCCATGACCAGCCTTTCAACCAGTACGCTAGCCGCCCTTGAGGAAATGCTCCAAAATACGGCGCGATCTGCTCCGGCAGATTTTTTGCCAATCTATTTATCCCGCGGCGCAATAGGTGAGCAGCTTATTGGACACCTCAATCCAGACTTCACCGCCTATTTAGAAGAGTCATTACAAAAAGAATCTATTCCACTAATTGCAATTAGTCATGACAAGCTGACAATTCAATTAGGTAAACCAAAAGACTTATCAAACAGTCTTTACCAGTTAGCCAATCGCATGCGCGTAGGTGGATTTATTCCCGGCTGGCGAAATGAAGACTTTGCATGGGTGGATCAAAATGGTCACAAGTACTTTCGCATGGAACGAGCTGCATTTCGCACGTTTGGGTTTCGTAGCATGGCAACGCATATCAACGGCTACACGCAAGGCAATAAGATTTGGTTGGGTAGGCGTAGTGAAACCAAGCCTACCGATCCAGGCAAGTTAGATAACTTAGCAGCTGGCGGCATTACCGCCGATGAAACACCTTGGGTAAGTGCGCGTCGTGAACTTTGGGAAGAGGCTGGCGTACCCGAGCAAATTGCAGAACAGATCGAGCCTGTTGGACGCATTCATATGCGTCGCCCATCCCTTAACAGGGGTTTTCATGATGAGCAGCTCTATGTTTACGACCTAGAATTGACTGATAACTTCGTCCCAATGAATCACGACGGCGAAGTCAGCGGCTTTATAGAAATCTCCCTTGCGGAGGCTGCCGCCAGGATATTGGCTGACGAATTCACCTCTGACGCCGCTTTTGTAACGGCAGACTTCATATTGCGTCGCAATAAATAAGGGATTCGCCCTTATTTGCCTGTTGTGACTCCTGCTTGATGTTAGTCATGCATCGATCCCCCAATTCGTGGTTAAATCCTTATTAAGGATGAAACAGGGGTGCCCTTCGGAGGTTTTTAGTCTGAAGGCGCTGAGAAAGACCCTTTAACCCGATCCAGGTAATGCTGGCGTGGGGAGTTACATCAGACCGACACCCGGTTTCGTCCATCTAAAACAGCTAGGAGATGGACATGAGTACAGGCAATTCCACAACAAAAAACGCTAAACACGAAATTCCCAGTTTAAAAAGCTTGGAGCGCGACTTTGGGCAAAAGTTTGCCTATCCCGCCTCAACCAAAACCTACCTCCAAGGTTCGCGTCCGGATATTAAAGCGCCAATCCGCATGATTGAGCAGCTGCCAACACGCGTTGGTGAAGAATTATTAGCTAATCCTCCTGTTCCTGTTTATGACACTTCTGGACCATACAGTGATCCGGATGTTGTCATCAATCTTGAAAAAGGTTTGCCAAGACTACGTGATGCTTGGATTGCCGAGCGTAATGACACGATTCAATTGGCTGGCCCAAGTTCTGAATATGGCGTTGCTCGGTCTCAAGATGAAGCCACTCAAAATTTACGCTTCTCTCACATCAGTGCGCCGCGCGTGGCTAAGCCTGGTCAGAATGTAAGTCAGATGTACTATGCTCGCAAAGGCATCATCACTCCAGAAATGGAATACATTGCCTTGCGTGAATCTATGGGCCTTGAGCAACTACGCAAGGATCCAGCTTACAAGCAACTCCTCAAGCAACATCCTGGCAAAGGCTATGGCGCTAACTTGCCTGAAATCATTACCGGTGAATTTGTCCGCTCAGAAATTGCTGCTGGCCGTGCGATTATTCCTGCCAACATTAATCACCCTGAATTAGAGCCAATGATTATTGGCCGTAACTTCCGCGTGAAGATTAACGGCAACTTGGGCAACTCGGCCGTTACCTCTTCTATTAACGAAGAAGTAGAAAAGATGGTTTGGTCCATCCGTTGGGGTGCAGATACCATCATGGATCTCTCTACTGGTAAGCATATTCATGAAACCCGTGAGTGGATTATTCGCAATTCTCCAGTTCCTATTGGTACCGTTCCTATCTACCAAGCATTAGATAAAACTGGTGGCATTGCAGAAGACCTTACTTGGGAAATGTTCCGCGATACATTGATTGAGCAAGCTGAACAAGGGGTTGATTACTTCACAATTCATGCGGGCGTATTACTCCGTTATGTTCCACTTACAGCTGATCGCATTACCGGCATTGTGTCTCGTGGCGGCTCAATCATGGCTAAATGGTGCTTAGCTCATCACAAAGAAAACTTCCTTTATACAAAGTTTGATGAGATTTGTGAAATCATGAAAGCCTATGACGTGTCATTTAGCTTGGGTGATGGTTTACGACCTGGCTGTATTGCCGACTCCAATGATGCCGCCCAGTTTGGCGAACTTCATACCTTGGGCGAATTGACTGCCAAAGCATGGAAACATGACGTGCAAGTGATGATTGAAGGTCCTGGTCACGTACCAATGCAGCGCATTGAAGAAAACATGACTGAAGAGCTGAAACATTGCTTAGAAGCTCCCTTCTATACGCTTGGACCATTGATTACGGATATTGCTCCTGGTTACGACCACATCACCAGCGGTATTGGCGCAGCCCAAATTGGTTGGTACGGTACAGCCATGCTTTGCTATGTCACACCTAAAGAGCATTTAGGCTTGCCAGATAAAGAAGACGTCCGCGAAGGCATCATCACCTACAAGATTGCTGCTCATGGTGCAGATTTGGCCAAAGGCTTACCTGGCGCTCAAGTACGCGATAACGCATTGTCCAAAGCCCGCTTTGAATTCCGCTGGGAAGATCAGTTCAATCTTGGCTTAGATCCTGAGCGTGCGCGCGAGTATCACGATGCTACTTTGCCGGCTGAAGGTGCAAAAATTGCTCATTTCTGCTCAATGTGCGGTCCAAAGTTCTGCTCCATGAAGATCACACAAGAAGTGCGTGACTATGCAGCGACATTAGATGCCGATGGAAATCCTAAAGCGAAGGTCATTCCGATTACCGAAGTAGCGGATGCATCCAAAGGCATGGAAGAGATGTCAGCGGAGTTCCGTAAGCGCGGTAGTGAGATTTACCAGTAATTATCAAGCTTTGTAATGGCAGATAACTTGAAGCTCTCTAACGGAAAGTATGCAATTGTTGGCGGCGGCCTAATGGGTCGCTTGCTAGCCCTTGCGCTTGCTAAAGGTGGATCTCAAGTTGATCTATTTGAAAAAGGCGGCCCAGATGCGGCTCATGCTGCAGCACGCATTGCAGCTGCGATGCTGGCTCCTCTTGCTGAATCTGCCATCACCGAAGAGTCTGTTGTGCGCATGGGCTTGTATAGCTTACCTCGCTGGAAAGAACTGATTTCTGAACTATCTGAATCGGTCTTCTTCCAGCAAGACGGCACTTTGATTATTTGGCATCGACAAGATGCTAGTGATGCTGAGCGCTTTACCGCTCACCTAGAGAAAAACTGTCGTGCGAACTCTGAGCTCAGCTCACCGCAAAAGTTAAGTAATGAAACTTTGCGTGAGTTGGAGCCTGGTGTTGCTGATCGCTTTAATCAGGGGCTGTACTTGCCAAACGAAGGACAGCTGGACAATCGTCAACTACTAGAGGCACTTGCTAGTGAACTCAAGATATTGAAGGTAAATTGCCACTGGCACACAGAAGTTGACCCGCAAGAGCTGCGCAAGCAATCGGACTATCAAGCAGTGATTGATTGTCGCGGTACTGGCGCTAAAGATGCTTGGTCTACTGGTGACAAACCTAACGCCTTACGTGGTGTTCGCGGCGAAGTGATTCGACTCTATGCTCCAGAGGTAAAACTGCGCCGTCCAACGAGATTAATTCACCCGCGCTACCCAATCTACATTGCCCCGAAAGAAAATGACGTCTATGTGGTGGGCGCCACTGAAATTGAATCCGATGATCTGTCTGAGATGAGTGTGCGATCTGCGATGGAGTTACTTAGTGCGGTCTATACCATTCACAGTGGTTTTGCTGAAGCACGTATTTTAGAAATGGCAACACAATGTCGCCCTACTTTAAAAAATAATCTACCGGAAATCCGGATGAAAAAAGATAAAGGGCTGGTAGATTTGATGTTGATCAATGGACTTTATCGCCATGGTTTTATGATTGCGCCAGCTGTTTTAGATTGCGCCTTACAAGTGTTAGAGCAAGACTCAAGCAAGACTGCATTGGAATTGGGTCTAAGCATTACGCAAATTGACAATCAAGTAGAGGCCATATGCGCGTGATCGTTAATAAAGTGGAGTATGACTTGCCAAGTCAAAGCTTGGTGAGCGATGCGCTGGCATTGATTGACGCGAAGCCACCCTACGCTGTTGCCGTGAATCTGAATTTTGTACCTAAGACAAAGCATGCTGAGTTTGTCTTAAATGAGAATGACCAAATTGAAATAATCGCCCCCGTTACTGGTGGGTGATGCAATAACGAACCGATCTTGATATGAACGCTCCATTACCCAGCAAGCTTAATAGCGCCGATACTCTTGTACTGTATGGCGAGAGCTTTGCTAGCCGTTTATTGCTGGGCACCTCACGCTACCCTTCTCCACAAGTTTTGGAAAATGCTGTTCGCATCTCCAATCCCGCCATGATTACAGTCAGCTTGCGTCGCCAGGGCACCTCAACGGCTGAAGCGCATAGTGGCTTTTGGGATTTACTCAAAAAGATGGCTGTACCTGTTTTGCCAAATACCGCTGGTTGCCATAGCCCCCAAGAAGTCATCACAACCGCACAAATGGCACGTGAAGTTTTTGAAACTGATTGGATTAAGTTAGAGCTCATTGGCGATGACTACACCTTACAGCCTGATGTTTTGCGTTTGGTGCAAACAGCTGAGACTTTAATCAAAGATGGCTTCAAAGTTCTGCCGTATTGCACCGAAGATCTCATTTTGTGTCAACGTCTTGTGGATGTCGGTTGCCAAGCAGTAATGCCATGGGCTGCACCCATTGGAACTGGCCAGGGACCATTAAACCCATACGCCATGAAACTCTTGCGCGATCGTTTGAAGGTGCCGCTCTTAGTTGATGCTGGCTTAGGCCTCCCTTCTCACGCATGCACGGTCATGGAATGGGGTTTTGATGGTGTACTACTCAATACTGCTGTTGCATTAGCTGATGATCCTGTAGTCATGGCCAAGTCCTTTGCTATGGCTGTGGATGCAGGACGTGCAGCCTATTTATCGGGCGCCATGAAACCACAAGAATCCGCTCAAGCCAGTACGCCATTGGTAGGCACGCCTTTTTGGCACCATTCGTAATGAAGTTAAGTACACTGAACTAATGAGTCTGATTCGTGATCTTGCCGACCAAATAGTTGCAGCGCATCGTAATGCAGATCTATGCATTCCAATTCCAGCCTTCAGCTTAAATACACCACCGCCACAAATTGATAATGAAGCAGCAGTCGATCATTACGAGCTAGCTGGCGCTTTGGCTGCTATTGAAATGGGATTTATTGAATCTGACGCCAAAACTCTTGGCAAAGCTTGGTCACGTATGACTTTGCAAGATGGCGGCTTTAACCCTTTTAAATGGCCTAACAGACCAGAGCACTTTGATTTGCTGCCATGGACTCGCAATATGAACCCTAATGCGTTCAAAGAGTGTCCTAAACGCTTAGGTTTATATGGTGTGATGCCTGATTCTGATTGGGTAAAACGCATGGTTGACGCAGAGATTCCGACGGTGCAATTACGTTTTAAATCTGAAGATAAGTCTAAGATTAGAAAACAAATTAAAGAATCTGTTGCCGCAGTTAAAGATAGCAAAACACTGCTATTTATTAATGATTATTGGCAAGAAGCAATTGATGCTGGTGCATATGGCGTGCATTTAGGTCAAGAAGACATGGAAGCCGCTGACTTAGATGAGATTCGAGCGGCAGGTTTGCGTTTAGGCTTAAGTACCCATGGATACGCAGAGCTTGCATATGCCGATCGTTTTTGTCCAAGCTATATTGCTATGGGTGCAGTGTTTCCGACAAACCTCAAGAAGATGCCTACTGCTCCTCAAGGACTTGGACGCCTATATCAATACGCCAAGTTAATGAGCCACTATCCCCTGGTAGCCATTGGAGGCATTGATCAAGATAGCATTCATGCAGTGGCTAAGAGTGGCGTTGGATCGGTAGCTGTAGTGAGGGCTATCACGCAAGCCAAGGACCCCAAGGCTGCAGTGAAACAATTGCAAGATTTGATGCAAGCTTAAGAAAAAATATCTTTAACAATATTTTTTAGTACTTATCTTTTTCATCCAGTAGCGCGGTTGGATAGAAGTCATGCATATGCCATAAAGGTCCAGGACCTTCGCCTATGCTTAAGAAACGACCTGCCTCTAATCCTGCCTCTACATAGGCAATTGCCTTTGCAACCGCATGACTCAGATCATGGCCATCTGCCAAATATGTAGCAATTGCAGATGCCAATGAACAACCCGTGCCATGGGTGTTTGCCGTATTGACGCGATAGTGTTTGAATTCTTTTGTCTGAACTACTTCCAAACCATCCTCGATAGTGCGCCACATTAAGTAGTCTGTAATTTGAGTGTGTGTGGCATCAAGATGTCCACCTTTAATCAATACCGCTTGCGGCCCCATATCGAGCAATTCTTCGGCAGCCCGCTTAAATTCATTGGGACCGGCAATATCACGACCAAGCAAAAGTGATGCCTCATCTAAATTAGGCGTAACCAATATAGAAAGTGGAAATAATTCGGAGATCATGGCCTGCGCAGTATCGTCACCCCCCAAACTTGCGCCGGAAGTAGCACGTAATACCGGATCAAGAACAATGCGTTTTACGCCGTGTTTGCGTAAAGATTTGGCAACAGTTTTTACTATTTCCGGGCTTGCCAACATGCCAATTTTGACAATATCGACACCAATATCTAATAAAACAGCATCAATTTGAGACTCAACCACATCAAGATCCACATCCTGAATCCGCGTAACACCCAAGGTGTTTTGGGCGGTAATGGCGGTAATAACAGACATACCATAGCCACCCAAGGCAGTAATGACCTTGAGGTCAGCTTGGAGCCCCGCCCCGCCGCCACTATCTGACCCAGCAATAGTCAGTACCTTAGGGATCTGCACAGAAGTAGGAAGTTGTGATTTCATCTTGCTATAATATCGGCTTATTCCTCGATAGCTCAGTCGGTAGAGCGCCGGACTGTTAATCCGTAGGTCCCTGGTTCGAGCCCAGGTCGAGGAGCCAAACACTTTAGTCGCCCACCACGGCGGTCATTAGTTCGACGGACTTCTCCGTTGGACCTGAACGTAAAGACTAAGGAGTTTTGGAATATGGATAAGGTTCTTTTTGGCGATACCGCCACTAAGCTGATCGCAGCCTACAAGGGCCCCGATCATTCTTTTGTTACCCGCAGTAAATTTTGGATTGAGCAGCTTGGCAATAAGCCATGGGTCGATATCACTCCCGAGGATATAGAGCGCGCGCTCGGTGTCTACATGGCTGCCGGCAAATCCAAAGTTATTCGCTCGGGCAAGCCGCCTAATGTCATTAGACGTGTTGTATCGACTGGCGAGCCTTTGGCACCTGCAACCATCAACAAACTTCTGATGGCCTTCCCAAGCCTAACTAAGATGGCAAAGGAACGCTACCTACTTCCTCGCTCATATCAATCACCCACAAAGTTTGTCACCAAGCAACGTGAAGATAATGCGCGCTATATCGAAATTACAAAGGACGAGATTGATAGGCTGATTTTGGTCGCCGGATTAGCCCGATGGAAGCCTCTACCGGCCATTATTGCCACGGCCGCCAGTACAGGCCTGCGCCTTGGGAATTTACGCAAACTAAAGTGGTCTGATATCAATTTTGAACGGAAATTGATCAGTGTGCCAACATCTAAGAACGGCTCGGCCTACTCCTGTGCCCTCTCGCCAAGCGCTTTGGAGCAACTTCAAAGGCTAAAGCGGGCCCAGCACCAACCCTCTGACCTAGTCTTTGGAAAGCACTATTTTGTAAGGTCATATAAGTCCGCTGTGAAAGACGCAGGTCTCGAAAAAAAGCTCACCTGCTTCCACCTCCTGCGCCATGTGGCAGCCAGCCTGCTATCACAAGCTAATGCGAATGAGGCCACAGTAATGGCTCAGCTTGGGCAAAAAAGCCCCTCTATGGCGAGGCGCTATAGTCACCTAAGTAACCAACATTTAATCGATGCTGTATCGAGAGCCTGGAGCTAAAAATGGAAATATATATTGAAGGGTTAGGAATTGAAAAAATTGATATCTTGATAGATATTGCAAACACTGAAAACGTTGCACTAAAGGTAGAGACAGAGTTCCGGGAATGGGTGACGCGAGGTGTTATCCCTGCCATTATGTATACAAATTTCCCAATTCTCAATGAACACAAAAATTTACCCGATGATCTTCAAAAATCAATCGCGAGTGTTATATCCAAAAATATCGAGCTGGAGAGAAAATTACTAAGCATTGAGCTAGATAAGGCATACGCAAATTCTTTGAAGGCCAGGCGATTCAAGTACGCACAAGAGATCCAAATACTAAAGATTGTTGGTCAGGAACGCGATATAAGCCCTAATAATTTTTGGGGTCCAGCAAAATCAAAATCTTCCGAATACCTCAAGCCCATAAACGAAAGAGAGAGTAGAAAACTAGGGCTACAAAGCACAAAGGTATTCTCTCAATATATTGATCGCATTTTAAAAAGACATGCAAAAATGCACTCACCGAAAGAGCCAGAATAATCAACCTACCCTCATGCAATGATTGAGGGTACCTTCAATCATTGCTTGCTGGTTTCTTAACTTTATCTACCTCAGTAATCTTCAAATACGCCCGTGGTGGGCGACTATTAGGAGATTACATGAAACAACAAACCTTAAATTTATCGATTGATCTTAAACAGCCCTTGAAGCACTGGGCTGAATTCTATGACTCAAATCCCGCAATCCAATCAATATGGACACGCGGGAGCTTTATTCAACTACTCAAAACTAAACGCCAATTCTTTGGGGATTCGGTTGTAAGCCTACGAAGCGGCACTTTTCTTACGATGTCATTCCCAGGTCGTCTTAATGAGTGGCTTTCTCTTAAAAAGCCCAACAATTTGTATAAGTCCGTGCCAGGAGGTGCGTGATGACACAAGAAAATTCATTCAAAAGCCTTTTACAGAAAAGCAGGCTTCCAGAAAACTTTATCGGTGGCGCTGGTGGGATTAAGCTTCCGACCAAGCCATCCTACGGGAAATTAAGCAAGCAACGCTTTTCCAGGATTCATCCTGGGGAGGAATACAAATTTCCGATCTATGTGGTCGAGGATAAGGAGTCAGGCGAAGAGTACCTTGCGACGCCTGATATGGCCCCGCATCTTGGAAGAATGGCACAAGCAAAAATATTAAGGCTTGCTGTTGATAACGCTGGGACGCCAAAGCTCATTGCTGAGCCCATTATTGATCAGTCAGCCAAGACCACTTTATGGACAACTACGATGCGCGAAGCCATTGAGCGCGCTGAAAATGAATGGGTGCGGATTGAGTCCAATATGGAGTCACAGCAATATTTTGTCATTGTTGCGGCTGCTGACCTTGGTGAGCCAAATTGGCCAAATCAATCAATGGACAAATTGATTGAAGCGGTCTTTCTTGGGCGCGTTATTTCTCATGAAGACCATCCCTTGATCCAGCAACTTCAGGGGAGAGTTTGATGGAGCCCTGTGATGGTAAAGATTACGAATTCATCTTCCTTGATTTTGAGTATCGACAAATTGACGGGGTTGAAGGCAACCCCATAGAAGTCATTTGCATGGTCGCCCTAAATTCATCTACGAATAAATACACAAAATTATGGGCAGATGATCTCGCAACCATGAGCAATCATCCGTTTGGTAATAACGCTAAAACGATATTAGTGGCCTACTACGCAAGCGCTGAAATGGCCTGCTTCCAAGCGCTTGGTTGGAGATGGCCAATTAACATCTTGGACCTGTTTGTTGAATTTAAAAACATGACCAATGGGCTTGTGATGCCAATGGGCCATTCACTACTTGGGGCAATGAAAGCATTCAAGCTACCGGCAATTGAATCCGAACACAAAGATGCCATGAGAAATCTAGCCCTTCGGGGCAAGCCCTATAGCGATCTTGAAAAAACGGCCTTAATTGAATACTGCCAGAGTGATGTTGATGCACTTTCGCAATTATTCACAGCCATGGCAACAAGAATTGACCTGCCAAGAGCCCTGATCCGCGGGCAGTACAGCATCCCATTAGCCCAAATGGAGGGTCACGGTTCTCCTATAGATCTCGAAGCCTATCAAGGGCTGCGCGATAACTGGGATGACATCAAGTTAGAACTCATCAGGCAAATCGACAAGGACTACGACGTTTACGAAAATGGCTCGTTCCGCCAATCCAAGTTCGAGGCCTATCTACTTAAAGAGGAAATCGTATGGCCACGCCAAGCATCGGGTAAGTTAAAGTTAGATGAAGAAACATTTAAACTCATGGCGCAGATCCACCCTGTCATTTCGCCGCTTCGTCAACTTAGGGATAGCCTCTCTAAATTTAGACTTAACTCACTACAAGTGGGTGCTGATGGCCGTAACAGATGTCTAATTTCACCTTATAGCTCTTCAACAGGAAGAAACCAGCCCTCAACCAGTAAATTTATCTTTGGGCTCGCTAAGTGGGCGCGGGGACTAATCCAGCCTCATCCTGGTTATGCAATTGCGTATATCGACTGGTCCCAACAAGAATTTGGGGTTGCCGCAGCTCTGTCCGGCGATAAAAACATGATGGCCGCGTACCATAGCGGAGATCCATATCTAACTTTCGCAAAGCAAGCTGGAGCAGTACCGCTAGACGCTACCAAGGCCTCGCATCACAAAGAGCGAGAACAATATAAGGCTTGCGTACTAGCAACGCAATACGGTATGGGCTCAGAGGCTCTGGCGCTAAGACTAAAACAACCCCTACTTCGCGCTAAACAGTTATTAAAAGCACATAGACACGTCTATAAGCAATTTTGGAATTGGTCTGACCAGTATTACAACAGGGCCGTCAATGCCAATAAAGCATGCACAGTATTTGGCTGGAGCTTGCGCGTTAAATCGGACGTTAATCCGAGAAGCCTTAGGAACTTTCCCATGCAGGCCAATTCGGCGGAGATGCTCAGAATTGCTTGCATTTTGATAGCAAAAGAAAATATCAAAATCTGCGCGCCCGTACACGATGCGATTCTCATTGAATCCAAACTTGAAGATATTGAGCGAGATGTGCAAATAGCGCAATCCCGCATGAAGGAAGCAAGTAGGATTATTTTGGATGGATTTGAATTAAGTAGTGAGGCAGATATTTACAGACACCCACAGCGATTTCTAAATGAATCAAGTGAAGAGTTCTGGCACAAAGTCATGTCAATCAAAGCGCATCTCTTAATGCCATCAGTCGCATAGTTAACACCCAGGTGTTAATAACCTATACAACTGCTCAGTCTTATGTTTCTTATTAAAAAATACTAATGGAGTAAAAATGAAAAGTCTAGATCAAAAGTTTATAAAGGGGCCCGTATGGTGTGAATGGTTAGCGAAAGCATCTAAAGTTGGAGTCTCTCCAGGATTAGTTGGAAATGCCTTGTGGTTCTACGTAGGTATAAACAATGCACAAAAATTTAAGATTGACTCAATGGTCAGGGATATCACTGGTCTTAGTAGGCAAACCATCTCAAGCTCTTTAAAACGGCTAGAGGATGCGGGATTAATCAGCATCTACCCCAAAAGAGGTTCGTACCCCACTATCCACCTGCACAGAGATAAACCTATTAGAAGTAACTCCAGCGGATGAATCAAGGCAAGTTTGCCCCATACTTTTAACACCTATCAAGGTCCTGTATTTATTGGTAGCCTTGGTGATTCGATAGGCTTTTTTGCGAAGATGTATTGGCATTATTTTGAACTGAAGACCGCAACAGCCTTCTGCAAATACAGGAATAAATCAGGATGCCCAAAAAGTTATTTATTAAAGGCCAGTCAGGTAATCCAAAGGGAAAGCCAAGGGGTGTACGTCACGCAACAACTCAGATAAGTTATGCGCTCATGGAAGGTAATTTAGAAGCGGTATTGGCAACCGTGATTGAAAGGGCCAAAAGTGGCGATATGGCAGCTTGTCGGATGATCATAGACAAGGTGCTACCAAACACCAAAGACCGCCCTATCGCTCTAGATTTGCCTTCAATAAACGATCTGGAAGGTGTTGGTAAAGCACAATCAGAAATTCTTCAGGCGGTGGCTGATGGGGACATTACACCAAGCGAAGGCGAGAAGATTGCATCAATTGTTGAGGCAAGAAGAAGGTCGATTGAAACAATCGATTTGGAAGGTCGGATAAGCCGTCTGGAAGTGCAAAAATGAGCCTAAAGAGTAGACTGGCCAAAATTGAAAAAACCATCCCTGATGCGGATAAGGTTCATTTTCTTGGGTGGGCAGATTGTGAGTGGAAAGAAGCGGAAGGATTGGTTCGCGCTCAGGATGAGTCTAAAGAAGAATTCTTTGAACGTGTTAAAAGTGTTACCGATAAAAAATGGATTTGGTGTGATTAATGCCCTGTTGCGAGCCATCCATACGCAATTAGGCATGAATGATTGACGGATGGAAGATCCGATGAACAGCGAAGGTCCGAAACCGACCCAAAGCAGACTTTGGCGTAGATAACCTCCACCCCATTTATGTCTTTTCAAGAACCCTAGGCAATCGGAGCTCAGATGGCCGAGCTGAAGTTACATATCTCAGGCTTTATGACGACTAGCCATAGCTCGATTATCCTTGTTACTGAATAAGTGATAAACGAAATGATTTTAGGTGGTTAATCTGGAATAAGTGCATGAGATATCAACTCAAATTACTTTCATACTAAATTGTATAAACAGGGGAAATAGAAGCCGTCGCAAATTAGGTTGGCACTATACTGAATAGTCATCAATTCAAAGCTCTTATGGCAGTTTATATAACGGTTCATACCAAGTTCGTCATCGCCTCAATTGTTGGCCTAGCATGGGGATCCTTTTCTATTTGGTACTCTCAGCCTTGGTTTCTAGATCTTTCAGTACATGTAGGCCCCTTCCTAGCATTTTTCTTAATTACGTTTATCGCCATAATTCCTGGGTGCATGAATGCATTTGTATTTACATCCCTACTACTGGATAAAAGGCCGCCAGTTATTGAAGATCAAAAGAACCCAGAAGTTACGATTTTGATTGCAGCATTCAATGAAGGGATGGCCATAGATTCCACGCTCGAAGGAATTAGAAAGCAAAATTATCTTGGGCCAATGCGAGTAATTGTCGTTGATGATGGATCTACCGATAACACAAGTGATGTTGTGAGATCTAAACAGGCAACCAATCCAAATATAGAATTAATTAGCCTGACTAAAAATGGCGGAAAAGCTGCTGCACTGAATCAGGGATTAAAGATTTCCAAAAGTGCAATTGTGATTTCTGTTGATGCTGATAGCTATCTTCATGTTGACGCCATTAAAAATTTAGTCGGACGATTTATATCAGATCCATTAAATACCAAAGCAGTTGCCGGTGAAATTCTTATACGAAATTCACGGACTAATTGGATTACCAAAGCTCAAGAGTGGGATTATTTTTTAGGCATTGCCAGCATTAAGAGAATTCAATCCCTATTTCAGGGGACTCTAGTAGCTCAGGGTGCATTTTCTTTATATGACCGAAATGCATTGAATGAAGTTGGAGGCTGGCCTGGGATGGTTGGTGAAGATATTGTCTTGACTTGGAAGCTTCTGCTTGCTGGTTATCGAGTTGGTCATGCTGAAGATGCAATCGCCTTTACTAACTGTCCAGAGACTCTCAAAGCCTTTATCAAACAAAGACAGCGCTGGTCTCGCGGGCTAATTGAGTCATTTAAGGTTAATCCGATGATTCTGCTAAAACCCCGTTTATCTACCATCTATATTTGGTGGAATACGATGTTTCCGTTTATGGATATTGCTTATTCTCTCGGGTTTATTCCTGGTTTGGTGCTTGCTTGTTTTGGGTATTTTTGGATAGTGGGACCAATGACTCTCTCCATCTTACCGATGGCATTGGCTCTCAACCTATACATGTATTCGAGAAGTCAAAGCATGTTTAGTAAAGAACATCTAAAGGTACGTGCCAATATATTTGGATTTTTATTTTATGTTTTTGCTTACGGCCTGATATTGCAGCCAGCGTGTGTTTATGGTTATTTCTCTGAGTTATTTAATTTAAATAAGACTTGGGGTACAAAGTGATCAATTTCCTTAAGCAAATTGGATTGCCCTTACTTCTACTTGTTTCATCGTCAGCTGCTGTGGCAGATCAGGAGCCCGCCTCTAAGCAGGCAATTTCAGCGCCAAATGCCTACATTGCATCTGATAGTGAAGGCTTCTCTACCTACAAGTACAGCGCAGGCTTCATGCCACTTTACGAGCATGGAGAAAAATATACGGGCATTAGCTATCAGCACAATTACTTTACTCAAGGGGGTTGGGATTCTTCGGCCGAGGTTTATACATTGCTAACTAGGGCCATCAATCCTAGAACCGGCTTAGGTTACAACCTCAATATCGGTTACAACTTGGAAAACGGGCACAAGGTCCTGACTACTGATAGCAATTATGGATTTCGACTAACAGATTCAACAAAGGCGGAGGTCATGCTCAATCGAGATCGTGTCGAAACTCAGAACTCATTAACGAATGGAATCTATTACACCTTAGGTGCCGCTAGTGTTGAGCAGCAGTTACTAGAACGTTTGACGGCCATTGCGATGCTTGGCCAAATGAATTTTTCCGATACCAACACTAGGCCAATTGTGAGGGGGAAGCTCATCTATAACCTGGTGCCGGATTATGGCTTAACGGCTCAATTACGTTATCGCCAATTTAGAGATACCAATACGAATGTTCCCAACAACTACTTCAACCCCGATCAATATAGCGAGGCAATGTTCGCTTTCGGAATGCGAAAAAGGTTGGCTGGATGGATGCTGAGTGGGACCGCTGGAGTAGGTCGGCAAAGAGTGAATCAAGACCCCAGTACGACAACCCAGCTGTATGAGTTCGCAGCTACCAGCCCAGTTGCCTCTAATGATTACTATTTTAAAACTCGGGTAGGATACGGTAAGTCAGCCGGATTCTTGGGGCCGAATTACTTTTATCGCTACATCATGGAAGAGTTAATCTTTCCTTTTTAATATAGGAAATTGGCTGAAAAAAGCTCCTAAATGGGAGCTTTTTTACTTTAGCACTTAGTATTTTTTCTGGCATTACGAGCTGATTCGGATGCAAGATTAGACATCCTAACGGCTTCAGCCGCAGCATCCGCTGCACGTTTAGTGGCTTCCGCCGCTTCCGCTGAAGCTCTGATAGAAGATTCTTCAGCTTGATGGGCAACTGCAGCTGCTGCCGCAGATGCCGCAGCCGAGGCTGCTGCTGCCGCTTCAATTGCAGCTTCCGCTGATGATGCTGCAGCATCTGCTGCCGCTTCAGCTGCATCAATGACAGATTCAGATGCCGCTAATTTAGCTGCAGTTGCAGAACTCTTAGCTGCTAGCAGCGCTTTCTCAGCAGCAATGGCTGCTCGTTTTGCAGCTTCAAGCGCACTAGCTGTTAAGGCCTTCAAACTTCCCATGGCCTCTGCATAGCGTTGATTTACCACTATGTAGCCTGTGCGTAAGTTAGTTACCTCTGTTTCAAGGTTAACTAACTTGGCATAAATCTTCTCAATATCGTCTTTCATTGCAACCTTTTATTTCCCATATAGTCAATACTCCATCTTTTTCTACTGAATGACAAGTTAATAAGTTGATTCATTCTCAGGCAATTGAAAATAGATCTTCTTTAGATTCATAATGGAAGCATGAGTACAGATAATCAAAAGCCCGTAGATTTGCCAACCCCAGCCATGAAGCAGGAGTTAGAAAAGAGGGGTTGGGCATTATCAGCTTTATCAGAAGCTGCTGCTGCGTTAGCTAGAGCAGATTCAACAGACTTACTGGTTGCAGAAGTTTGCAGTGCTATTGCTGCACAGGGTCCATATGTTCTCGCATGGGTTGGCAAGGCTGAGAATGATGAAAATAAAACCGTGCAGGTAATGGGCGGCGCTGGTTCTGCGTTAGCTTATATTGAAAATATCGTCGTAAGTTGGTCCGATAAAAATATTTCCGGCATGGGCCCTGGAGGTTTAGCCATTCGCACTGGTAAGTCCAGTGTTGTAGTGGACTCTGAGTTGGATGAAGGATTTATCGCTTGGAGAGAGCTAGCCCGAAAATTTGGCATTCGATCTGCAATTGGATGTCCAATACCAGATGGAGAAGCACGCCCTTTTGGAGTTTTATTGGTTTACTCAAAAGTGCCCAATGCTTTTGGTGGGTCTGAGGTGCAATTATTTGAAAGCTTAGCGCAAGAAATTGGTTTTGGTCTCAGGTCGATTGAACGACAGCATAAGCTAGATGGTGAAATTCACGAAAAGCAACAAACACAAGAACGTCTAGCTAATGCCCTAAAAGCAACCATTGAAGCGATGGCGAGAACCATGGAATGGCGAGATCCTTATACAGCCGGCCATCAAAAAAGAGTAGCTTCCATTTCAACTGCAATTGCCAGGCAAATGGGATGGGATGATAACGCGATTCAAGCTCTTTATATGGCAGCCATGGTTCATGACATTGGTAAAGTGGCCGTACCATCGGAGATCTTAACTAAGCCGACAAGGCTAACGGATCTTGAAATGCAAATGGTTCAAGGCCATGTTGAATCAGGCTACCAAATCCTAAAAGATATTCCTTTTCCATGGCCAATTGCAGATATGGTTAGACAGCATCATGAGCGTCTTGATGGCAGCGGATATCCGCATGGACTCAAAGGTGATCAGATTTGCCTAGAAGCAAGAATTCTAGCTGTAGCCGATACGATTGAGGCAATGGCAACGCATCGACCTTATCGCGCTGCGCGCGGCCTTAGTGCTGCCATGGATGAGGTTCGCTCCGAAGCCGGTGAAAAGCTAGATGCAAAAGTGGTTGATGCTGCTTTTGAGTTGATGGATGCAAATAACACTTTGCAAAAACTATCTGAAGCTGAATAAATATGCTTATAGCGGCCACTCTTTATGCGTTTTCCCTGTGTCTTCAGATTGCTGCTGCTGCGTATGCTATCAATTTATTTTTCCGCGCCCGCGCTTACCGCTTAGCTTGCGGATTCCTTGCTCTTGGTCTGGGGTTAATGACGGGAAGGCGCATCTCTCCTTTGCTTCACGTACTTGATAACGGACATATAAATCTGGTAGATGCAGCGCTCTCCATTCCAATTTCACTTCTGCTTTTATTAGGAATGTTTCAGTTTAAAAATTTATTAATTGACCTTGAAGAAAAAAATTATGTCCTAGATAAGCTCTCAAAGACAGATTCATTAACTTTAGCACTGAGTCGCGCTGAAACCATCGCAAGATCTGAGCTGGAGATTAAAAAAGCGTTAAGAAGCAAAAAAGATATTTCTTTTTTAATGCTTGATATTGATCACTTCAAAGTTGTAAATGATACTTACGGACATCCCATTGGGGATCAAGTATTAATTGCTCTAGTAAAAGAAAGCCTGAAGGAATTACGCGAAATTGATATCTGTGGTCGAGTGGGTGGTGAGGAGTTTTTAATAGTATTGCCAGAAACCACCAAACAAGAGGCATTCAAAGTTGCAGAAAGGTTGCGGGAGCATATTGCATGCCAACCACTTACAAGCTCTCTCGGCAATGAAATTTATATAACTATCAGTATTGGAATTTCTGTGTTTGACCCAAATCGTGATAAGGGTACAGAGTGTAGGCCTATCTTTAAAAAATATTACGCTGCTTGTGACCAAGCAATGTATCAAGCAAAAAAAGCAGGCAGAAATCAAACCTACAGCTAAAAATAGTTATTTATTAGCTTGAATTTAAAAAACTTAGCGAACGCCCTGTCCGCAATGACCGCTTTTGGCCGAAAGCAGCCAATAAGGATCTAGAGCGACGGATACCCGATCCGACAAACATTAAGTGACTGCTATCGACCCATAAGGGACGCCCATTGAGGTGATTGATTTACTGTGTCTTTTTTCGGTTTGAAATTTCGATGTTGATTTTGTCAAGCATGGGCTTATCTGGCGTAGACCAATTACCACCAGATTTGTTCACCATAAAGTTTAAGGCTTCAGCAAATTGTTCAACCGATAAATCTTGCCTGCCGCCTTTAGGAGGCATAGCCCTCACACCAACATAGCCATGAGCAGTAATAATCACTTGCCCCTCACCTATTAATTTTTTCCAGGAATTTTGATCACCCAGCTTAGGGGCATTTGCTACCCCGGCCGTATGGCAAACAGAGCACACCTCTTTATAAATTTGTTCTCCACTACTATTCTTATCAATGGCAAAAGCAGGGCCCGATAAAAAAAGTCCAAAAAATATAGATAAAGTAAGTTTGATCTTCTTCAATTTTTACTCCTAAAATAATTAATAATTACTGAGTCAATGCAGGTAAAGAACCTCTGACCACTAGATAAAAAGTGTAAATCCATGCAACTATTAGACCAATACCCACAAAGTACATTGGAAATCTAATTCCCTGGTCTTGGTTGCCTTGTTTTTTGCCCGTAACCATAGCTTGAATTAAATTTTCTTTCTGCATAAAGCTCATGATGATTGCTGCTGCCACATGGACGACAACAATACCCATTGCTAGGCTAGCAATGGCTTCATGTGCCTCATTCGCTAAATCAGCGAATAGCTCTTTAACACTCCAATACCCGGTTAATCCAATTAGAAGGACCAATACCATTAATGTAATCATTGCTAAAGCACCTGCTGGGTTGTGCCCCAGTCCATGATGCTGGCTGCCCGACAATAAAGATTTGATGTGGCGAATAGTTTCTACTGGCCCCTTACAAAATTGGGTAAAACGTGCATATTTAGTACCAACTATTCCCCAAATAATCCTGAATAGAATCAACCCACAAGCTGAATAGCCAAATGCATAATGAAACATTTGCTGAGCTTCACTCTCGGAAGTTATCCAGGCACCCGCAAATGAAACTACCAATAGCCAATGGAATACTCTGACCGGAAAATCCCAAACCAGAACAGAATGTTTTTTATCAGTGATATTCATTTTGCAGGGATCCGAATTCGGTCCTCATTAAAATCACCTTTAGCGGCATCAACATGGCAAGCAGAACAGTTTGCTGGACTCTTCACCCCAGCCCTCTTCCATACATCAGGCCTAACTTCATCATGTTTCCGAATAAACCAGGATGTTTTGGTGATGCGATTTTCGGGAGCTGTCTCGCTATATTTTTGACGAGTAGTGGCATTCTTTTTAAGCCAGGCAGTCAGTTCAGACTTATCCTTTTCATCGATACTGGCATCGGTACCAAAGTGCTTGCTAAGGCTGCTCATTACATTTGACCAGCTCTTTTCACTGAGTAGTGCTGGTGGGTAGGCCATATGACAGCTGGCACACTCTGCTTCATAGGACTTAGGAGCATCAATTGGCATAGACATTTTTGCGGCATATACAGGCATTGCCAAAAAGGTTAGCAATGGTATTAATAAGTAAGTTTTCATGAATATCCTTATTTAACTGTCATGAGCCAAGAAAGCACATCTGCCTTTTCTTGGGCAGTGCAATCCTTTCCCAGGACATCGTTGCAATTTCTCTTAAACCACTTTTCAGCCTTGGTTTGATCCGTAAATCGTTCAGGGTTTGCATTGGGAGATAAAGGCTTAATCACCTTGCCAGTAACAATATGCTTGGTGTCATGGTTTGGAGGATTCTCATGGCACGAAGCACAGCTCCATTCTTTTCCGTGCTTAGCATTAAAGAATTGTTCGCCACGAACTGGAGATGCTTTCCCAGATTGGGACTCATACCCCTTTAACAAGTCTTGTGGGGTTGCCGAAAAGGCCGTGCTGATAAAACCCAGCAACGCTAAAACTAAGGCTACTTTTTTATTCATAACAACCTACCCTTTATTTCTACCCTTTAATTATGAATCCAATAAATGACTTAATTTTGACAAATGGCAAGAATGGCATCGGCATTTGATTTAGATCAAAAAGTAATTTAAATTGGAATACTTATATTTTTAATGCTAATGTAAGTAATAAGACCTGATAAAGGTCCACCTTAAGCTATTACATCAACTTAAATCAACACTAAATAAGGGACAACACCATGAAAATACTATTACCAATTGATGGCTCAAAATCATCTCTCAATGCAGCAAAGTATGTTGCTAAAACAGCTAAAAATTCTCGCAGCCCGGTTGTGGTTACTTTAATTAGCGTTCACGATGATGCTGGCCTTGGTCATATAAAACAATTCGTTGCCAAAAGTGTTGTTGATGATTATTTAAGAGAAGTAAGCGAGAAGGAACTGAAGGCGGCTCAAAAGGTCTTGGATGCGGCTGGGGTCAAACACAATATAGTTATCAAGCGCGGTCATATATCTGATGAAATTATGGCACTTGCAAATAAAGATAAAGTGGATTTGATTGTTATGGGTGCAAAAGGTCGAAGTGGTTTTGTTGATGCGTTAATGGGATCAGTAGCCCAACGTATCAGTAGCTGTGCAAAACAACCAGTACTATTGATTAAGTAACCCATTCAGTTGGTTGCCGATGGCGGCCAACTGAGTCCATCACTTTTATAGACTTACAGACATAAAGATGCCCTCACCATTGCAGGGCCTCACTAAGTCTGAAGTGCTCCAGCTTCAAGCGCAGCACGGGCTTAATGAGCTTGCAGTTGCAGATAAAAAAACTCTTTTCAAGTTACTACTTCGAATTTTATCTGAGCCTACATTCGCCCTTCTCCTGCTGGCTGGCTCGATTTACCTAGTTATTGGCAAAATTGATGATGCATTGATATTGATTGGATTCATTTGTATTTCAGTTGGAATTACCCTATTCCAAGAGCGAAAAAGTGAAAAAGCAATTGATGCCCTCAAAGAACTCTCAAGCCCCAGAGCGATTGTCATTAGAGATAGCATTACGCAAAGAATAGCCGGCAAAGACATTGTCGTTGGTGACATACTCTTACTTGCAGAAGGGGACAGAATTCCCGCAGATGCTCTATTGCTTGAATCACATGACCTACTCGTTGACGAATCATTGCTCACCGGTGAATCTGAACCCACTATAAAAGATAGTGCTAGTCAAGTCCATTCAGGTTGCATGGTAATTCGGGGTAGCGGCATAGCCAGAGTTACCGCTATTGGCATGCAAACCGAGTTAGGCAAGATCGGAAGTAGCCTAAAGCAAATCATTAGTCTTAATAGCCCTCTTCAGGAAGATATTGGGGAATTGATTAAAAGGGTTACGATTTTTGGTGTCTCCCTCTCAATTATCGTTCTAGCAATCTACGGATTAATGCACGATAACTGGCTTCAAGGCGCACTGACCGCTATTAGCCTAACCATGGCATTGCTGCCAGAAGAATTCACAGTAATTTTGACGGTATTTATGGCGCTCGGCGTTTGGAGAATAGCTCGCCAAAAAGTACTTACTAGGTATGCACCCGTCATTGAAACACTGGGCAGCATTACAGCTTTATGCGTTGATAAGACGGGTACTCTCACCCTGAATAGGATGTCTTTAGAGGTTCTTGCAACCCCCCAGAATATCCTGATGCTTAGCTCAAAAGATGATGAACTAAATCCATCGCAAAAAGAGCTGCTAGGTTATTGCGTACTTGCAAGCGAGGTGAAGCCCTTTGACCCGATGGAACAAGCTTTTTATGAAAAGCGCCATCTCGCTCCCGAATACATTAATCAGACTTCCGAATTTGAATTGGTACACGAGTATGGCCTGAGCCCCGAGCTCCCTGCAATGACGCATCTTTGGAAGGCGTCAGACTCTAATCAGTGCCTGGTGGCCATCAAAGGTGCTCCGGAGGCAGTCCTTAAGCGCTGTAATTTGTCGCAAACACAAATGGCGGTAATTGAAAAACAAATTAAAGATCTTGCATCACAAGGATTGCGCTTACTCGGAGTTGCAAAAGCTCAATATATGAAGCAAAGCTCAAATTGGCCAGCAAACTTGAGCTCATTTGAGTTTACTTGGCTCGGTCTTGTGGGGCTCAAAGACCCAATTCGTGAAGAAGTGCCCGCATCCATTCAGAAATGTCAAAGAGCTGGCATTCGCGTCATCATGATTACTGGAGATCATGCAATTACAGCGCAAGCGATTGCAAAGCAAGCAGGTATTGATAGTGCCAGCGTTCTATCTGGCAGCGATATTAATACACTTAATGATCTTGAGCTTCGCGAAGCGGTAAAGAAAACGTCAGTTTATGTGCGTATTAAGCCCACTGAGAAATTAAGGCTTGTAAAAGCGTTGCAAGCGAACAATGAAGTTGTGGCTATGACAGGTGACGGGGTTAACGATGCGCCCGCCCTAAAAGCAGCTCATGTAGGCATTGCGATGGGGCAACGAGGTACCGATGTCGCTAGAGAAGCTGCGTCCTTAGTACTGCTAAATGATGATTTTTCATCCATCGTTCACACTATCCAGCAGGGCAGACAAATATATGACAATTTACATAAAGCCATTATTTATGTCGTTGCCGTCCACATCCCAATGGCTGGAGCTGTTTTTATTCCCATTCTCTTTGGGGTGCAGCCGATCCTAGACCCAATACATATCGTCTTTCTGCAAATGATTATTGACCCAGCATGTGCAATTATTTTTGAGATGGAAGCGCCTGAAAGCGATGTCATGCTAAAGCCACCTAGAAGTATTAATCAAAAACTCTTTAGCTTCCAAAGCATCTCCATGGCTTTGTTACAAGGAGCAGGATTGACCACTATTGTTGTTGGTCTATATTTCTGGCTCCTAAATATGAACTATTCCCATGCAATGGCTACAACCCTATCATTTGGCAGTCTAGTACTAGGAAACATCTCATTAATAATTGTCAGCAGATCTAAAAATGATCACCTCCTTAGAATCCTGCAAAAAACCAATCCGTCTCAAAAATGGATTCTCGGTATTGGAGTTATATCCTTTGGATTTTTAATTACCATTCCGTTTCTTCGCGATAGATTTCAATTCACTGTGCCTACGCTAGAAGGTGCTTTAGTGATTCTTGCCTCTGGGTTAATCGGAATCACGTGGTACGAACTAGTTAAGTTAGGCTACAGAAGAAAATGGGGTCAATAGCAAGTGACTGCCATTAGCCAAAAGCAGCTATCAGGCGAATCAGAAATCCGATAAAAACCGAATAAATACTAATGGCCCACAGAATGCATACAAAGAAAACCAACCTAAGGTGGTTTTGATCCCCCTTGGCGGCCGGAGGGAATTGACCCGGGCTGAGAATGGCTAATGCTAATTTCACAAAATCGTTATATAAGAATTGCTATAATTTACTAGTCACTAGGGAGTAGCCTCTCTTCTTTACAGAAGATGGCTTACATCAACATACTTGAGCTTAGGCTTATGGTGTAAGCGGTTTAGATACTTGGCAAGACTTTTGACTACAAACACTTACTTAGGCTGTGGGTGCGTTGTAGTCATTTGTTTATGTCACAGCCTAGAGGACTATCAAATGGATTCACTATTAATTTCCACTGGCGTTGTGGCTCTCGCTGAAATGGGCGACAAAACCCAATTACTCGCATTTATTCTTGCAGCAAGATTCAAAAAGCCTATTCCAATCATTCTTGGCATTCTTGTGGCAACCATCATCAATCACGGCTTAGCTGGTGCTTTAGGTGCGTGGATTACTTCAACGGTCAATCCTGAAGTATTGCGATGGATTCTTGGTGCATCATTTATTGGCATGGCGATTTGGACTTTGATACCCGACAAGATTGAGGAAGAAGAAACTCAAGTGGCAAAGCATCTTGGCGTTTTCGGCGCTACTTTCATCACTTTCTTCTTAGCTGAGATGGGTGACAAGACTCAATTAGCCACCATCGCTTTAGCGGCTCACTATGCGGCTCCACTAGCCGTTGTTGTTGGTACCACACTAGGCATGCTCATTGCGGACGTTCCAGCAGTATTTGTTGGCAATAAGTTTGCCAAGAAGATCCCAATGAAGCTAGTTCACTCGATTGCCGCCGCCATCTTTGCGATTATGGGTGTTTTGACATTGCTTGAAGTTGATAAGCTATTTTAAGGAAATACTATGACTTGGATAATCACAAAATTCCTGCTAACAGCAGGTATGGTTGTATTCATTAGCGAAGTAGCTAAGCGAAGTGATAGGTTGGGTGGTTTTATTGCGGCATTGCCATTAATGACTCTTTTAACTCTTGTATGGCTGTATGCAGAAAACCAGCCCGAAGAGAAAATAGCCAATCACGCCTATTACACCTTTTGGTATGTGATTCCAACATTGCCTATGTTTCTATTGTTTCCATACTTGCTTCCAAGGCTGGGGTTTTGGATGACTATGGGAGCTTGCGTAGTGGCAACTGTTATTTGCTTTGGCTTATTTGCTTTGCTGATGAAAGGTTTTGGAATTAATTTGCTTTAGGCAATGGCAGTTATTGGCCGAAATCAGACAATCCAAACAAACCAAAATCATCTAATTTCCTGATCTTTACTGAAGTTTGTATATACTGATTTGAAGCTACTAGAGTGTTTTTTCCTCTGTTAATCCGTAGGTCCCTGGTTCGAGCCCAGGTCGAGGAGCCAAATAAGTAGAAGCCTTCAGAGTTAATAGCCCTGAAGGCTTTTTTACTTTCTAGCCCATAGACAACAGATGGACAACATTGACCCCTGAAATCAGTTAGCTAAATCAGCAGAATATAGAGGTTAATAGTAAGAGCTATCTGTGATTTAGTTCTCAGATATTAAGACATGGGGGGGTGGGTAAAACTCTAGTGTTGATATGGTTGCACCAGCCTATATTCACAAAAAAGATTTTATAAGAATGAGTGACAGCAAACGACCCACAGCAGGCTTGGGCGCAGTATGCCTCAGCCCTAAGATTTCAAATTAGTGTTTTACCAGCACTTAATTTTGCCATTATTTTCATTCTTGAATCGGATACTCTGGCAATCAATACAGCCCTAAATCGCTCACGTTGTAATTTTTCAATTAAATAAATAATCGTAACGAATAAGATTGAGAAAATAAAAAGATTGAGGGCGTCAAGAATGGTGGGTAACTCGAAGCTATTAAATGGCGGTATGAAGAAATAATATGCCAATGTCATCCCAATAATTGCAGTTATAGTTGCTGGCTTCCAGCCAAATTTGTAAGAAACCAAAGTGGTATTAAAAAGAAAAAATAATATTGGGAACTGAGATTGCATTAGTGGATGAAATTGATAGCGCAAGAAAAATGCAGCCAGGGTTCCAAGTAATGCATATCCATAGACAGAAGGGGTATCAGGCGCCCATGCCCGTGAATTTTTTATTTGCATTTGGATTACACTCTATTAAAGCTAACTACCAATTAAAACCATGTCCAATGAAGTGAATGATCTTTTCGAGGAGTTTACCCTAGGAACTACAGGTATGGCAGTAGTATTCCTTCCTGGCCTTCAGGGCTCTATGTTGGAGCTGGGATCGATCCCCAAAGTGATCAAAAAATTAGGGCATACCTCTTGTATTCCCAGAATTCATGGCTACTCCGCTCAAAGTGGCTTTGACACTTTTGATATTTGGCTCTCTGAATTAGATACGGTAGTCAATTTACTGCTTAAAAACCACGGTCAAGTTTGTTTAATAGGCTTGAGCATGGGTGCAACACTAGCAATAGCCTACGAGGCTGATTATCAAAAGAATTTACCAGTAGTCGCACTTTCCCCCGTTTTTGCTTTTGATGGTTGGAGCGTACCCTGGTACTACCCATTGCTCTATGTTGTCTTCAAGCTTGGGATTACGAATTGGCACTATAAAGAATCTCAACCATACGGCTTACGCAATCCTGAGGTCCGTCGTCGTGTTGCAAAACAAATCTTAGAGCAAGAAACTACAGAGGTGGGATCAGCCTCCCTTTCGGCAAAACATTTATATCAGTCCCTAAAACTTATTGAATTTGCAAAAAAAATACTCGTAGATTTCCGATCTGATATAAAAATCATATCCTCTATTGATGATGATGTAGTATCACCAACGGCAATAGATTGGCTCTCTAAAAGTATTAGCTCTTCAACTTGTGAGACGCTTTGGCTTGGTGGGTCTTACCACATCATCACTTTAGATAACGAGCGTGAAATAGTGGTTAATGAGTCCGTAGAATTTATTCAAGAATCTTTTTTTAAGCGTAAGGCAGTAGTTCAATACAGCAAAGATGCTAAACAATTAATAATTCGTAATCGCATCATTGATTAATCTATTTAAATCGATAGGCAAGTGCCATAAACACCGTATCCTGAAATGAACGAGTGAGAACTGGGCTGTTGTTGACTCCAGAACCGAGCCATTTTCGTTTTCCGTATAGATTAACGTACCAATCATCAGCTACCGGTATCTAAAGTAAAAAACCTGCCAATGGGTTATTGGAAGCAGAGGCTGTATATGCTCGATACCCAGTAATTTGAGACTGACCAGGAGTAACCCCATAGTAGTAGTTTGCAAAAGAGCCTGACTGGCGCTCCATGCCTACTTGCGGGTAGAGAACTACTTTGCTAGTCAATTCGATTTCTGCAAAATAATTAACCTCAAGGAGATTGCCTTTCGACTGACCAAAGTCATGATAGGCGTTCAAAAAAAATGCCCCAATAGGCGTATCTTGAAATGTTCCAAGGCCAACAGGTACTTGATAGCCTTTATTAATTGTTTGAGAGTTAATGGTTGATTTGACCTTATAGGAATCAGGATCGACCTTACCTACGATTTCAAGAAATCCAAACCCGACAGGCAGAGTTTTAAAGGCCAACTGATCAATGCGCATGGCAAAGCGCTGGTAGTCAAAAAAGCCATAAGGTAAGGCCATTGATTGGCTACCAGTGTTGCCAATATTCAAATTAGTGCTGTACACAGCAGCTCCGATATCACCCACAATACGATCTGGAATCCCGTTTGGAATATCAGAATCTATACTGTTAGCAGCATAAGCAGCAGAAATGCTTGATAAAAAACAAAGTAATATCAGGCCTGCGGCTAGTTTTATAGACTTAATCATGACATCAATCTAACATGAAAGAAGGCTACCTGTACTAGCAGCCAAACCACCCAATGGAAGCGTTATGACTAACTCAGTACCAATCATTACAAAATTTATCAAATGCACAGTTTTGGGTACTTTTCTTTTTGTAAGTTATGGCAATGCACAATCTACAGATCCAGTACTTGGGGTATGGAAAACAATTGATGAGAAAACAAACCAACCTAGCTCCTTAATTCGATTGGACGAAAAAAATAGTGAATTAATTGGTACCGTTATTGAATTAATTCCCAGTCCTGGCGAAACACTAGTAACCCACTGTAACTTATGTAAAGATGAGCGAAAAGGTAAGCCAATCATCGGAATGGTGATTATGAGAGGTCTCAAGAAATCTAGTCCAGGGGTTTGGTCGGGCGGAGAAATTTTAGATCCCGACGAAGGTGAGGTTTACAAGGTAAAAATTAATTTGATCAACGATAAAACTTTGGAAGTAAGAGGCTATATTGGCATCCCATTGTTGGGAAGAACTCAAACTTGGGTTCGCTGAGATACATTTCAATCACCAAAAAACCTCTTGAGGTATGTTGCCTCCAATTCTTAAAGTCTACTATTGGCCGATAGTGGTCGTTTGGCTGGCAAGGGGTTTCTTACTGTTAAACCGTAGGTCCCTGGTTCGTGCCCAGGTCGAGGAGCCAAATAAGTAAAAGGCCTAGAGAAAGCTAGGCTTTTTTTCTTAAATTTAACTTTTTTCTTTTGACTCCTACTTCATATTATCTAAGGTAGCAGCCAATTCTTTATTCCACCACTTTGCCTGACCAGTCGTACTATGGCCAGATGTTTCAGGGGAAGCCGGTATAAGGTAAAGCTTGGCATTCTTTAAGCGTGGCAATGCTTTTTCCATAAAACCTAAAACAGGCGGATTTCTTTCATCATCGGCCGAGTTAATTGCCAACACCCTAGCCTTAATTTTCTCCAAATGAGGTGTTGGGTTGTAGTCTTGAGAAGACTCCCACTGATACAAGTTGTCATTCGCATCAGCTACAAAAGTAGCGCTTAACCGTTGATTAAGCAATTGATCTGCCATATTGCTATTTGGCGCCAACCTGTAGAGACCTTGATCTCCTCCGCTAAAGCCAATATTGAAATACACGGTAGAAAATTGAAGGCTTTTAGGTTGCTTTGTGTAATTACCGCCCTGCCATTCTGGATCATTTCTAATCGAGTCAATAATCATCCTGCGCATCATCCAGTTGCGGCCTGACATCTGAGCAGGCGAAGATGCCATTGGAACCAATAAATCCATATAGTCGGGATATTTGATGCCCCATAACCAGGTTTGCATACCGCCCATAGAGTTTCCTAAAACTAAACGCAAATGCTTAATGCCTAAGCCTTCAGAAACTAGCCTATATTGAGCGTCAACCATATCTTCATAGTTGTAATGTGGAAACTTGGTCTTAAGCCCATCAGACGGCTTGCTTGACTTACCCACACCTATTGCATCTGGCAGAATGATGAAATATTTACTTGCATCAAGAACTTGATCTGGTCCAAATAATTCACCGCCAAAGTTTTTTGACAGCATACCTTTTGCGGTTCCAGCAGTGCCATGCAATATCACAACTGGAATACCACCCGGGTCACCGATAGTAATGTACCCAATCTTTAACTCGGGTATGACCTCACCTGTATGAAAGCGAAAATTTTTGGCTATCCATACACCCTCTTTTGGCTGAGGGGCTGTCTGGGAATAGCTTACCGTGATCGATAAAAGAGCAAGAATAGTGCAAACAATTACTTTGAAGTAATGACTGGCTATGAAATTCATATGACTTCCTTGTAATAATTTTTACTTATTTTTTGTACTTCTCTGACAGATCATCAAAAAAGGGTTTTTGCACAAATCGCTGCCGCTCCTCAAAGGATGCAACCAAATTGAGATCCTCATGTAATTCACCGTGATTCTTGAGGTGAGAGAGAGCATTAGTCATACCACGCATAGCGCCCTGCAGAGCAGCATTGGCATACAACACAATACCGAAGCCCATTTTTGCAAACTCTTGCTGGGGCAAGCATGGAGTTTTTCCGCCAATCACCACATTTACAATCTGCGGGCATGAAAGCTCTGTGGCAATTCGTTTGAGCTCACTCACATCCACAGGCGCCTCGACGAAAGTAATATCAGCCCCATGTTCTGCATAAAGCGCTGCTCTTGCAAGCGCATCATCTAAACCATGGATCGCTCGCGCATCAGTTCTAGCAATAATTAAAAAATCTTTACTGTCTCGAGAATCTACCGCCGCATGAATTTTGGAAACCATTTCCATTGGATCAATGACGGATTTATCTGCAAAGTGGCCACATTTTTTTGGCATCACCTGATCTTCAATCTGTATTGCGTTTGCTCCTGCGCGTTCCAACTGTCGCACCGTCTGTCTGACATTAAGGGCATTTCCAAAACCAGTATCAGCGTCCACAATAATTGGCAGAGGCATTGCATCGCGCATAGCAGAGGTATGCCCCACTAGATCAGACAAACCTACAAAGCCCAAATCAGGAACACCGTAATAGGTGTTGGTTAAGCCAGCGCCACTAAGATAAATAGCCTCAAATCCAAGCTCGTAGATAATTCTGGCGGCTAATGCATTTGCTGCTCCAGCAACCAACATGCCTTTTCTTGCTTCAACTTTCTGGCGTAGGATAGCGCCAAGTTCGTAATCTAATTTCATTGATCGTCTTTCATATTGGCGGCCTTCACAATTCCACCCAGACGTGCGCGTTCGGCATCAACGAATTCATTGAATGAAGCGCGAGTACCGCCTACTGGCTCTATGCCTTGGCTCTTTAAACGATCAGCAACCTGCGGAGACTTCATTGCAACATCAACCGCTGCCGCTAACTTATCCATGACTTCAGGAGATACTCCTACAGGGGCATGTATCCCTGCCCAATGAGCAATTTGAAGATCCGGAAATCCTTGCTCAACAGCTGTAGTTAGCTCAGGATAGGCTGAAATACGTTTTGTCCAAGTGGTCGCTAAAGGTCTAAATTTACCGCCCGGTTTAATGTGAGGCAAAGCCACAATGCTGGCTTCAGAAGTACCAGCCACCTGACCACCCATAACTGCGGAAGCACCTTCTGATCCACTCTTGTAGGGCACCGGAATGAGCTTAGCGCCATATTTTGTATTGAGTAATTCAGCAACAAAGTGTGGAGTGCTTCCAGTACCCGCAGTAGCAAAATGGAGGCCCTGACCATCTTTTGAGGAATCCACAAAATTTCGTAAATTTTTATAACTAGACTCAGAAGAAACAACAATCACTGATGGAGCCAAACCAATCATGACTACTGGGACCAAATCACTATCTTTGTAGTTGGTTGTTTTTTTGATCATATTATTGGATACAACACCTGCTGCACTAATTAAAAATGTATATCCATCTGGAGCACTCTTGCTGACAAATACCGTGCCTAAAGTTCCACCCGCTCCAGGTTTGTTTTCAACCACAATAGTCTGACCTAAAACCTTTGATGCACCTTCAGCGGCAGCTCTGGCCATCAAATCGTTGGCACCGCCCGCGGAAAAAGGTACGATAAATTTAATAGGCTTCTGTGGCCAAGCTTGCGCATTTGCCAGCGGGGTAAACAAAACACCCGTCAGCGCCATACCAGCAAGAGCGGACCGTAAAAATACCCTCATTGGAATCGTCTCCATTTTTATTTGTCTTTGCACATTATGAATCGTTTTTTGAGGCAGGGAAACGGCTGGACCCCCCCGAAATAGTAGTAATTGCAATTAAAGACTGAATAAGCCGCTACTCTAGGAACAAAACCCCAAACCAAGGGTCAACACTCATTGCCCAGTTATGCTTAAATCATGAATATATGCTTTGAATTTGGGAACTTAGCTTAGAGCTTAAAACCCATGAAAAACATTAAAAGAATCATCCGAAGAATGATCACAATCTACTGGAGATAAGAATGAACAAATACGGCTCTGCAAGCATTACATCACGAGCATTACGATTATGTTTGCTATCACTGGCCTTAATGGCAGGTCCTACACATACAGCATTGGCTCAATCCGATTATCCGAATAAGCCCATTAAATTTATCGTCCCCTTTCCAGCTGGCGGAGCAACTGACAATATTGCTCGCCCATTACAAAATGAATTACTCAATTCTCAAAAATGGAATGTCATTATTGATAACAAGCCGGGAGCCGGCGGAAATATTGGTGCAGAACTAGTTTCCAAATCACCGCCTGATGGTTATACATGGCTAATGGCTTCGGTGGGAACTCACGGCATTAACCTTCCTTTGTATACACAAGGCGGCGGTAAGCTTCCTTTTGACCCTATTAAAGACTTTACGCCTATCACATTGGTCGCAGAACTACCCAATGTCCTCGTTCTGAATCCTGCGTTTGCGACTAAAAATAGAATCAATACTGTAAAAGATCTCATTGCTTATGCCAAAGCCAATCCAGGCAAAGTGAATATGGCCTCCAGTGGAAACGGTACCTCCATTCATATGGCGGGTGAATTATTTAAATCGATGACTAAAACTTATATGGTGCATTTGCCATACAAGGGTAGCCCGCCTGCGGTAACCGACCTGATGGCTGGAAATGTAGACATCATGTTTGATAATTTACCTTCTTCAATCAACTACATTCGCGCAGGACGTCTCAAGGCATTGGCTGTAACTAGTGCTAAACGTTCACCCGCATTTCCAGATTTGCCAACGATTGCTGAAGCCGCCAATTTACCTGGATATGAAGCGACATCATGGTTTGGTGTAGTTGGCCCAGCAAACACGCCTCCTGATATTTTGAATAAAGATAGCGCTGCTTTAATGGCAGCCATCGCTAGCCCCTCTGTTCAAGAAAAGTACTTAGCGATGGGTGCACAGCCTGTAGGCAATACACCTGAACAATTTTCCACCTTCATTAAGGCTGAAATTTTGAAATGGACTAAGGTGGTAAAGGATTCCGGGGCAAAGGTAGATTAATTCACGGATATTAATTTCCAGCTGCCAATCTGTTTAGCTGATGCAGTTACAAAAAGAGGGGGCTCCCCTCTTTTTTATTTTCCCAACTGAGAAAGTAGTTTGCTTGGAGAGATGACTTCTTGATCTAGAACTAGTTCAATCAACGCACCACCGTTTCCATTTAATGCTTTGGCAAAGATAGGTGCGAAGTCTTCTGTTTTGGTCACTCTATATCCGGGGATACCAAAGCTATCTGAAAACTTGATGAAGTCAGGATTGGTTAATTCGGTGGCAATCACTCGTGACTTGAACTCACGCTCCTGATGCATGCGAATAGTGCCCAACATGCTGTTGTTAATTACTAAGATAATTGGGAATGCGTCGTAACGAGCTGCCGTTGCCAGCTCCTGACAGTTCATCATGAAATCTCCATCGCCGCATACTGCAATCACCACTCTTTGTGGATCAGCAATTTTTGCAGCAATTGCAGCTGGCAAGCCATAACCCATTGAACCATTTGCCGGCGCCAATTGCGTCTTAAATGCGCCATATGGATAAAAACGATGTACCCAGGTAGCAAAATTACCAGCGCCATTTGTAACGATGGAATTACGTGGAATCACATCCTTTAATGCGCTCATGATGTGCGCCAACTGCATATCTCCCGGAACTGTTACCGGAGTTGAAAAAGCAAGATATTCATCGTGAGCATCACTCATAGCCTGGCGATCATATTGCTTGCCCATCTTGACTTCGCTCAGGGCGTGGCAAAAGTTTTCAGGGCTACAGTTCAGCGCAAATTCTGGTCGGTATACACGGCCCAGCTCTTCAGGTCCTGAAAGTACGTGAATTAATTTGGTCTTTGCTTGCGGAGATGACAAGAGGCTATAACCGGCGGTTGTCATTTCTCCCAAGCGCTCACCAATAACCAATAGACAATCGGCATCTTGTACGCGCTTAGCTAGTGTAGGATTGGCGCCAATACCCAAATCACCCGCAAAGCAAGGATCTAAGTTATCAATCACATCTTGAGATCGGAAGCTGGTTGCAACTGGTACGCCCTCACGATTAGCCCAAGCCCTTAAGCCTTCACAAGCAGTCTGATTCCAATTCCCACCACCGGCAAGCACAAGTGGTTTACTAGCCTTGGAAAACGCATCCATCGCTCTAGAGAATTCTGCTTGGTTTAAGCCAGGCTGAACAATATGTGCAGGTGCTACCGGCTTCTCTTGTCCGTACATATACAGAACATCCTCTGGGAGCGCTAAAACTACCGGGCCTTTTCTACCGGCCTGTGCAACATGAAATGCATGAGATACAAATTCATCAATGCGGTCAACTCGATCAATACTGCCAACCCACTTTGCACATTCAGAAAACATTCGTCGGTAGTCAACCTCTTGAAAAGCTTCGCGCTCAACCATATCCGTACCTACTTGGCCGACTAATAGCACCAGGGGCGTTGAATCTTGATAAGCCGTATGCAAACCAATCATGGCATTTGAAGCGCCGGGGCCGCGAGTCACCATAACAACACCCGGTTTACCAGTCAACTTTGCGTATGCCTCCGCCATATAGGAAGCACCACCCTCTTGGCGACAGGTAATAAAACGGCACTGGGGGTGATCTACTAAGCCATTAAGCAATGGTAGAAAGCTCTCACCTGGCACCCCAAAGGCCAGATCTACGCCCTGCCTTACAAGCGCATTGGCTAGAATCTGTCCACCATTCAATGAATCGCTGGGTGTCCCCATAGTTTTTATGCTTTCTTAGTATCTCTTAATGGTCGGTTATTTGATGTGTTGTTTTGAAAATTATCACATTATTTCTGGGTCCAGGACATTTTCATTTAATCTGTACCACCCTGTTCGTTTGGAGTCTCTTACAGGTTTACAGAAGCCGCTGATTCGTTTCGAATGCTGCCATATACTGCCCATATTAAGATTCACGTAATCACTAAAAATAAGCGGGAGACACAAATGAAACTAATTAGCTTTAGCAATAGCAACGGTCAATCTGGTATTGGGGCGCTCTGCAAAAATAATCCATCTAAGTTTGTTGATTTATGCGCCACAGATACAACTCTTCCAAATAATCTACTCGCACTCATTCAGTCGCCAGAACTACTCAATCGAGCGGCAGCTGCCCTCGATAATCCAAAGGCCATCATCAGAAAGCTAGGTGAGATTTCATTTAATGCGCCAATAGATAGGCCAGGGAAAATTATCTGCATGGGGCTGAACTATGCAGATCACGCAAAAGAAGGCGGCAATGCGAGACCAGAGTATCCAAGCTTCTTTATGCGCGGACCTAGCTCCCTCACGTCTCATGGAAGCCCACTCATACGACCAAAGGTATCTGACAAACTTGATTATGAAGCAGAGCTTGCTTTTGTTGTCGGCAAAACGATTCGCAATGCCACCCTCGAAAATGCATTGGACTGCGTGGCTGGCTACAGCGTATTTAATGATGGCAGCATTCGAGACTATCAGCGCAAAACGACGCAATGGACTATTGGCAAAAACTTTGACAAAACAGGTGCATTTGGTCCTTGGTTAGTGACACCAGACGAACTACCCCCGGGTTGCGATGGACTGAACATTCAATCGCGCCTCAATGGTCAAGTTATGCAGAATGCCAATACCAAAGACTTCCTGTGGGGTGTAGCTGAGACCATCGTGCTGATTTCTGAATGCATGACTTTAGAGCCTGGAGATTTAGTGATTACAGGCACCCCTGCTGGGGTTGGCTACGCCAGAACGCCACCCGTCTTCATGAAACCTGGTGATATCTGTGAAATTGAGATTGAATCTATTGGAGTTCTAAGCAATTCAATTGCTGACGAATAACCCCCCTTCTACTTAAAAATAACGTTACCAGGCCATAAAATGCCTGGGAATGCGTAATACCCTCTGAGGCACTAAAATAGGCTCATGACTAAAATTCCTGAGCTATTAGCCCCTGCTGGCAGCCTTAACATGCTGCGCACTGCATTTGATTTTGGTGCGGATGCCATTTATGCCGGACAACCTCGTTATTCACTTCGTGTTCGCAATAATGACTTTGGCAAGATTGAGGTCCTCAAGCAAGGTATCGATACTGCCCATGACATGGGTAAAAAGTTTTACTTAGTCTCCAATCTGCTACCGCATGGCGGCAAAACTCGGACTTACATTAAAGACATGGATCCGGTGATTGCATTAAAGCCAGATGCCTTAATCATGTCGGATCCTGGCTTAATCATGATGGCACGTGAAGCTTGGCCTGACATGCCAATTCATTTATCGGTTCAGGCCAATACAGTAAATGGTGCTTCTGCAAAGTTCTGGCGTTCTGTTGGCATTAGTCGCGTGATTTTGTCTCGCGAGCTCTCTTTTGATGAAATCGAAGAAGTTCGTCAAGATTGTCCCGAAATGGAGCTTGAAGTATTCGTTCATGGAGCCCTCTGCATCGCTTATTCAGGTCGCTGCCTATTGTCAGGCTACATGTCACACCGCGATTCGAATCAGGGTGCCTGCACCAACGCTTGCCGTTGGGACTACAAAGTCAAGCCCGGACAACAAAATGGCAGTGGAGATGTAGTTCTTTTGCAAGAGGCTCGCCGCCCCGATGATTTGATGCCAATGGAAGAGGATGAGCACGGCACTTACATCATGAATTCAAAAGATCTGCGAGCAGTTGAGCATATCGAGCGCCTCACCAAGATGGGTGTTGACTCTTTTAAGATTGAAGGTCGCACCAAGTCACCCTATTACGTTTCTCGCACTGTACAAGCCTACCGAGCAGCCATTAATGATGCTGTTGCTGGCAAGCCATTTAATACAGCCTTATTGGGTCAATTAGAGGGCTTAGCCAATCGCGGTTATACAGACGGCTTTTATGAACGTCACCATGATAAAGAGTATCAACTGTATATGCGCGGTCACTCCCTATCGGGACGCAGCTTATACGTTGGCGAAACACTAGACATCGATTCAGCCGCCGGTCGAGTCAAGGTTGATGTCAAAAACCGCTTTTCTGTTGGCGACAAGCTAGAGATTATCGAGCCCAACGGCAACACTGATGTTGTTCTCTCTGAAATGTGGAATATGAACGGTGAGTCGATTGATGTTGCGCCTGGATCAGGACACTTTGTTTGGCTAAAACTCCCAATGTCCAGTAAACACGCCTTTATTGCGCGGTACACACAAGAACCAGCGCCTCTAGAAACTGCAGGTTCTTGCGCAACTTGTGGTGAGTAGTTCACACTCTTTTCACTGATTGCTTTTTTAATGACAAACAATACCGTTAGCCAATCTAACCATCGCAGCTTAAAAGACAAGCTTAAGGAAGAGGCTAAAAAAGCATTTACCTTGACCCTTTACTTTGGCGCCTGGTTCTGTTCAATTGCGTTTTTTGCAGCGACAGCTCTTGAGGAGCGCCCTATCCCCTTGGATATATTTGGATTTGCACTTATTAAGGCTGGTATTTCTGCAAAATTTATGTTGATTGCTCAGGCGGCTTATCCAATTAAAGTGAATAAAGAGCAAGGGATATTGAATTCGCTTTTATTTGAATCCATTGTTTATCTAATTTTCGTACTTGGCTTGAATTTCCTTGAGGCTGGAGTAGATGGATTAATTCATGGAAAAGAATTTATCTCTTCTATGACGGCCTTTGGCAATGGTGAACCCTTGAGGATTTTTGCAATTTCCATCCTATATTGGCTTATTGTTTGGCCCTATTTAATTTTTATGGGCGTAAACCAGGCGCTGGGCAATACAGCCACACTCGCAATCTTATTTGGATCCAAAAAGTAATTGCCCTACTTGTATTACGTGAGAATTTTTTGGCTGTGCCTATTGGCATTCCTTTACCAGAACGCTAATGCCCAAGAAATTGAAGCGCGCCAGTATTCAAATGCGCCGATTGGAATTAACTTTGTGACCGGCGGTATTGCTCAAGCAAGGGGCGGCTCCTATAGACTCACAACCGAAGCGGTAAATCTCACACGCATTGTCGATGTTTTTGGGCAGTCAGGCAGGATTAGTCTATTACTGCCATATGCGCAACTGACAGGCTCAGGAAGCGTAGGATCCCAGAACATAAATGCTTCCGCCGAGGGATTGTCCGACCCTGTTATTAAAGTCTCCGCCAATTTATACGGCGCACCAGCTCTTTCCTTAGATGAGTTTAAGGGCTATCAACAAGATCTCATTATTGGGACCAGTCTTGCCGCATCCATCCCTTGGGGCAAGTACAACAGTGACCAGATGCTAAATGTAGGCGCCAATCGCTCCCTTATCCAGCCAGGTATTGGCGCGTCCCAAGCCATTGGTCCTTGGCGTCTAGAGCTTGCTGGAATGGCAACGATCTACACCAGCAACAATAACTTCTTGGGTGGCAAAACACTATCTCAAAATCCTATGTACTCAACTGAATCCCATGTGATTTACTACTTTAAGAATACGGCCTGGATTTCCGCAGATGCAACTTACTACATAGGGGGGCAATCCTATGTGAATGGATCGCCAATCAACGGATCTCAGGAAAATTGGCGCTTTGGTAGCACCCTGTCTTACCCAATCAATAAACAGAATTCAATTCGGCTAACGGGCAGCAAAGGCGTCTATTCCAAAACCAACAATAGCTATGACGCTCTAGGCGTCTCTTGGCAATATCGCTGGGGCGGCGGACTATAGTTAGGTAAAGGCTTGAATCGCTACAATGAAACTAAAAGAACACTTAAAAGAGATGTGAGACATTCATGAGTAATAAACCAAAAGATCCAGCAGAGAGCGGTTTACGCAAAGGCTTAACTAGCTACGGCGATAAAGGATTCTCTTTATTTTTGCGCAAAGCTTTTATAAAAGGTGCCGGCTACACCAATAGCGCCTTAGATCGCCCAGTCATTGGCATCATTAATACTGGTAGCGCATACAACCCCTGTCACGGCAATATGCCGCAACTGCTTGAAGCGGTAAAACGTGGCGTCATGTTAGCCGGCGGCTTGCCAATGGAATTTCCAACTATCTCCATTCATGAAAGTTTTGCAGCGCCTACCAGCATGTATTTGCGCAATTTGATGTCAATGGATACCGAAGAAATGTTGCGTGCACAGCCGATGGATGCAGTCGTCATGATTGGTGGTTGCGATAAAACCGTCCCTGCACAAATGATGGGGGCCGCTTCTGCCGGACTGCCGGCCATACAATTAATTACCGGATCCATGTTAACCGGCTCACATCGTAGTGAGCGCGTAGGAGCCTGTACTGATTGCCGCCGTTATTGGGGTAAGTTCCGCGCCGGTGAAATTGATGAAGCAGAAAAAGATGAAGTGAATGATCAGCTAGTTGCTAGCGTTGGCACTTGTTCTGTCATGGGTACCGCTAGTACTATGGCTTGCATCTCTGAAGCACTTGGCATGACCGTACCAGGTGGCGCTACACCCCCAGCAGTAACCGCTGATCGCATCCGTGTCGCCGAAGAAACAGGTACTTGTGCAGTAAAAATGGCCAAGGAAGGCCTAACCATCGACAAAGTACTTACTGCAGATGCATTTGAAAATGCCATGCGTGTTTTGCTAGCTATCGGTGGTTCAACGAATGGTATTGTTCACCTTGCCGCCATCGCAGGGCGTATGGGATTAGAGATTGACTTAGACGCCCTCGATAGAATGGGAAATGAGACTCCGGTTCTGGTTGACCTTAAGCCATCTGGTGATCATTACATGGAAAATTTCCATGATGCAGGAGGGATGACAACCTTACTCCGCGAACTCAAGCCGTTGTTAAAACTGAATGCCATGACGGTATCCGGCAAAACTCTTGGCGAAGAAATTGATGCTGCACCGCCGAGCTTTAAACAAGATGTGGTTCGTGCATTTGATAAGCCAATTTATCCTCGTGGGAGCATTGCAGTATTGCACGGCAATCTTGCTCCTGGTGGCGCCATTATCAAACAGTCAGCAGCCAATGAAAAACTTATGGAGCATGAAGGTCGCGCCGTAGTCTTTGAAGATGCCGCTGATTTAGCCAACCGCATTGATAGCCCTGAATTGGACGTTACCGCTGATGACATATTGGTACTTAAAAACATCGGGCCTAAAGGCGCCCCTGGCATGCCCGAGGCAGGCTATATTCCTATTCCGATGAAATTAGCTCGGGCAGGCGTCAAAGATATCGTACGTATCTCCGATGGACGCATGAGCGGCACCGCCTTTGGAACGATTGTGTTGCACGTTACACCTGAATCCGCCATTGGCGGACCACTGGCTCAAGTGCGCAATGGCGATAAAATTCGATTAAGCGTAAAAAATCGTGAGATTAGCCTATTAATATCCGATGAAGAATTAGCTCAGCGTATGAAAGATAACCCTATTACCCCTCCAACTGCAGAGCGTGGATATAAGAAACTGTTTTTGGATACCGTTACCCAAGCAGATCAAGGCGTAGACTTTGATTTCTTGAGAGCAGCCAAAATGGTTGGCAAAACCCCAACATCAAAATAGAAAATCATACTTAGTGATGAATGCGAATCTCCTACGTAGGGGCATGAATATATGGCCTCCTTTTCTAGGTGCCGGCATTACCGTAGAAAATATTGCTAATGATTTTCGCTATGCCAAGGTTCGTTTAAAACATGGACTCTTGAATCGCAATATCGTGGGTGTTCATTTTGGCGGCAGCCTCTTTGCGATGACTGATCCCTTCTTCATGATGATGGTGTCTCAAAATATTGGCAAAGGCTACATTGTTTGGGATCAAGCCGCCAAAATTGAGTTTTTAAAACCCGGTAAGGGAGCTGTGGATGCAACCTTTGAGCTCACTCAGACGCAAATAAATGAAATTATTGTTGCCGCAGAGTCCGGCAACAAGGTATTGAAGGATTTTGTAGTGGATATAAAAGATCGAGATGAAGATGTCGTGGCACGTATCACGAAGACGCTCTATATACGCAAAAAGATCAAGAGAGACTAAGAAGTTACTGTGTGTATGCAGGTGGATCTAGTCGGTGCATTTCACCCTCAATCCAAGCCTCAACCTCCATCTGCAGTTGCTCCTCAGATTTTCCTTGAACAGAAATCACTGGTCCGATGGACAATGTGATCAGTCCAGGATGCTTGAGAAATGTCTTTCTGGGCCAAATAGCACCTGAGTTCTGAGCGACCGGAAGAATATCTGTTTGAGTACTGATAGCGAGACGCACGCCACCTTTACGGTAAGGCTTAAAAGATCCGCGTGGTGTCCGCGTACCCTCTGGAAAAATGGCAATCCATCTGCCCTCTTTTAAAACTACCTTGCCTTGGGCGGATACTGCTTCTCTGGCATTTTCTCGATCTCCTCGATTAATGTGAATCATGTGTAAAGAAGCTAAAGCCCACCCAAAAAAGGGCACATACAAAAGCTCTCTTTTAAAGACAAAACAAAGCTCTTTTGGAAAAATGGATGGGTAAACAAAAGTTTCCCAGGCTGATTGGTGCTTGCCCAGAACAATTAATGGCTTATTAGAATCTTTTGGAATATTTTCCAATCCCTTAACTTGAGACTCAATGCCACATAGTAAATACAAAACTTTTTGTATTAGACGGCACCAACTAACACCCATGTTGTAGCGCGTGCGAGTACTAGTAAACGGAATAACCAAAATAATCGCAGTCGCATAAATGGTGACTGAAGTAAAGCCAAATAGATAAAACAGTAGTGAGCGTAGCCAAAGAATCACGATTAGCGGGTACTTGTGCAAGACAATGAGTAGAAAGGATTAACGCCCCATTATATTAGGCAAAAACCTAGGCGAATATGCGTTTCTTCGCCGCCTGATACTCTTGCTCTAGCTGATCAATGATCTGCGCTACAGTGGGTACGCTATCTATGAGGCCTACGCCCTGGCCCGCACCCCAAATATCCTTCCAAGCTTTAGCGCTAGAGCTATCCTTGCCCGCTTGCGAGAGCTTGGCAAACGCCTGCGGATCACCTTCTGGCAAATTGGCTGGATCAAGACCGGCATTAACGATGCTCTGCTTAATATAGTTGCCATGTATACCCGTGAAATGGTCGGTATACACAATGTCTACTGCTTGAGCATTCACAATGGCTTGCTTGTATTGCTCACTAGCATGTGCCTCTTGGCTGGCAATAAAGCGTGTCCCCATATAAGCAAAGTCGGCGCCCATCGCTTGTGAAGCCAATACCGCATCACCAGTTGAGATTGACCCAGAAAGTACGAGCGGCCCCTTAAATAACTTTCTAACCTCTCCAACCAGTGCAAATGGCGACAGACTGCCTGCGTGACCGCCAGCACCTGCAGCTACCAAGATTAAGCCATCGACACCTGCTTCTAAAGCCTTTTCTGCATGACGAATATTGATCACATCATGCAAGACAATGCCGCCGTAGCTGTGCACAGCATCAATAATTTCTTTTACAGGAGCCCGTAAGCTGGTAATGTAAATCGGTATACGGTGCTTTACACAAGAATGCATATCTTGCTCAAGGCGCGCATTGGATACATGAACAATTTGATTAACCGCCAGAGGTCCAACCTTTGCATTGGGATTTTTTCCCTGAAAATCAGACAACTCGCTTTGAATTTGACTTAACCAATCATCCAACATCTCTTGAGGCCTGGCATTTAAGGCTGGGAACGAACCCACAATTCCAGCCTTGCATTGGGCAAGAACTAATTCTGGATAACTCACAGTAAACATCGGCGCCGAGATGATCGGCAATCGAAGTCCTTGCAATATTTTGGGGATGTGGCTCATAGGTCCCTGAGCTCACGCCTTAATATCTTGCCTACATTGGTCTTTGGTAAATCATTCCGGAAGACGATATGCTTAGGACGCTTATAGTTGGTAAGGTTTTCTTTACAGTATGCCAAGATAGCCCCTTCCGTTAAGTCAGGGTCCTGCTTAACAACAAACGCTTTTACAGCCTCACCAGAATCTTCATCGGGCACACCAATGACCGCGCATTCTAATACACCAGGAATAAGAGATAACACTTCTTCCACTTCATTTGGATACACATTAAAACCAGAAACTAGCACCATATCCTTTTTGCGATCCACAATCTTTGTTAGACCATCTGCATTCATGATGCCGATATCGCCCGACTTAAAGAATCCGTCTGCCGTCATCACATTCTTGGTTTCTTCGGGCTTATTCCAATAACCAGCCATCACCTGTGGACCCCGAATACAGATCTCACCTGGAGTTCCAAATGGCACCTCTATGCCATCATCGCCCAATATAACGACTTCAGTACCGGATACTGGTAATCCAATGTAACCAGTAAAACTCTCAATTAAGGGAGAATTGACACAGGCTACCGGAGAAGTCTCAGACAGGCCATAGCCTTCAGCAATGGGAGCGCCAGTCATTTTTTGCCACTGATCAGCAACCACCTTTTGCATGGCCATACCACCGCCGATGGTGGCCAAAATATTAGGGAACTTTACAGATGCAAATTCTGGTTTATGCATCAAGGCATTAAATAAAGTATTAACACCTGGGAAGATATTGATCTCAGGATGGTTCTTTAATAACTTAATAAAGCCATCAAAGTCACGTGGATTAGGTACCAAGATTAAGAGGCCGCCCTTGCGCATACCCATAAGCGCACATGCTGTTAAAGCAAAGATGTGATAAAGCGGTAATGCGCACAAAAAGACTAGCTGGTCTACCTGTTTACGTTTCAATCCTGGCTCTAACCATAAGTCCGTCTGAATAACGTTGGACAGAATATTTTTATGAAGCAGAATAGCGCCTTTAGACAAACCTGTAGTACCGCCCGTGTATTGCAAGAAAGCAATGTCATTTAGAGTTGCATTGGGTCTATTCCACTGGTGGCGACTACCCTCATTTAAAGCCTCGACAAACAAAATGTGGCCAGGCAATTTCCATGCGGGTACAAGCTTTTTAACTTTTCGCACAACAAAGTTAACGATTGCACCTTTAATGCCAATCATCTCACCCATTGATGTGACAATAGTTTTCTTTAAAGGTACATTTGCAGCAATTTGCTGATAGACGTGTGCAAAGTTTTCAAGAACGATGAGAGCTGAAGCACCGCTATCTTTAAGTTGATACTCGAGCTCACGTGCTGTATATAGTGGATTGACATTGACCACAACAAAACCCGCACGCAATACACCCAACATGGCAATCTGAAACTGCATCACATTAGGCAGCATGATTGCCACTCGAGACCCTGCCTCTAAGCCCAAACTTTGTAAGTAGGCGGCAAAATGTCTGGAGTGCTGATCAAGCTCGCGATAAGTCAAAAACTTACCTAGATACTCACATGCTTGGCGGTTTGGAAAACGCTCAAAGGATTCCTCAAACATGTCCAGTAAAGAATCATATTCTGAAATATCCACATCATGAGGCACACCCTCAGGATAGTTTTTTAACCAAGGTTTAGAGGGGTTAACCATAAAGCTATTTCCAGTCTCGATATATTTTTATTTATAGTCAGATCTTTATATCTGTATTACCAATTCTAAACACAGCGGTATACAAAATCTAAAAGAAAAAGCCCTCTGAGAGTAGAGGGCTTTAACTTAACAATTTGCAACGATTAGAAACGGTAGCCTACACCGATGAGAATTTCAGCAGCATTTGCGCTAACTGGTTGAGAGATAGCAACGCCATTGGTTGAGGTTGTAGACGCAGTTGCTTGACCGAAGGAGGCATACTTAACTTCGCCGAGCATATAGAGTGAGTTGGTAACCATTTGCTTATAACCAAGACCAACGGTGTAACCAGTTAGGTTAACTGTGTTGTAAGCAATAACTGGGCTAGATAAACCAACGGTTGTACCAGCATACCCCAACATCATATAGGCCATCTTATCCTTATCAAAGGCATAGCCGGGATTTACGGTAATGGAATAACTATTCTTCATTTGGTAGTTGGCTACCGTGCTAGACAAAGTTCTACCACTCAATGGCCCAAGAGCAGGATTTACTGGAGCATTGACATTAAGTTGACCTGTAGCTGATGAACTTGCTCCTGGAGCATATGAGGCACCAAGGCCAACTAACCATGACTTATCGACTGCAAAGTTATAGCCAAGAGCAAGAACAGCTACACCAGTATTCAAGTTGTTAACATTTGATGCAGTTGTGTTTGCCGTTAACGGGAGGCCTGGCACATTTGCGGTGCCATTATTAATAGTAGGGGTTACAGTGGCATATCCCACTTCAACTTGACCATAAGCACCTTCCCATGGGTTTACTTTTGCTGACTGAGCGTTAGCACTTGTTGCAAAAGCACCGGCCATAGCTAAAACTAAGGCGCTAATCTTTACTGTTTTCATATGTCTTCCTGTGTTCGTTTTTTAATTAATTGATACAACCCCATGAATATTAATTAGTTTTAACTTGTTTTGTATCTCGGGTTTTCCCTTTATTTATATTGCATTGCAATATGCAAGTAGCCCTACTGAGTGTGAGCATTATGTAGGGCTTATTTGACGAGGGTTTCGGGTTGTAGGATATTGCTGTAATATAAACGAACGATCGTATTATTTTTACAACAATGAAGTTATATATTGATACCCATGCTTGATACAAGGTCTACCTCAACGACTTTATCTACTGAGTCCAAAAAAGGTTTAATTACAAAGTCAATGATTTTGCAAGCCGCCCTTGAGATTGCGAGCAAATCAGGCTTGGAAGGAATCACTATTGGTCATCTGGCTGACTCCGTTAGCATGAGCAAGAGTGGTGTTTTTGCCCACTTCGGCTCCCGCGAAGAGCTTCAGATTGAAGTAATACGCAAGTACTACCAATATTTTGCCGATAGCGTTTTTGCACCTGCACTCACCAAACCTAAAGGATTGCCTCGTTTACGTCAAATGATTGATGCCTGGCTAAAGATAAGCGTTGGCGAAAATACATCTAGCTGCTTCTTTATTGCTGGCGCCGCTGAATTTGATGATCGCCCTGGAATCGTTCGTGATGAATTGGTTCGTAGCGTTGAAGATTGGCGCTCCGCCCTTCTTCGCTCCATCAAAGAATCCATTGCAGCTGGCCACCTCAAGAAAACCGTTGTTCCACAAGAAATGCTCTTTCATCTCTACAGCATTGTGTTAGGAGCGCATCACGATTCAAGATTTCTGCAAAACCCAAAGAGCTTGGTACTAGCAAATAAGCTCATTAAGAATATTTTTCTCAATCACCAAGCAACCACCAAATAACTTTCATTTTTATCAAATCTGGAACTGATATGCCTCAATACAACCCACCTCTACGCGATATTCAATTTGTGATTCATGAACTACTAGATGCTGGTAAAGAGTTTTCTACTCTGCCCGCTTATCAAGATGTTGATAAAGACACAATGAATCAAATCATCGAGGAAGCTGGTAAGTTCGCTAGCGAAATTGCCTTCCCTTTAAATCAGATTGGCGATAAGGAAGGCTGTACACGCCATGCTGATGGATCGGTAACAACACCCACTGGTTTTAAGCAAGCTTATGAGCAATATGTTGCTGGTGGCTGGCCAGCCCTATCCTGCGATCCCGAGTATGGCGGGCAAGGATTGCCGCAATTACTCAATACCGTTCTTTATGAAACCCTGAACTCAGCAAATCAATCTTGGACGATGTATCCAGGCTTATCTCATGGTGCATATGAATGCCTACACGCTCATGGAACTGATGAGCAGAAGAAAACCTATCTTGAGAAATTAGTTTCTGGTCAGTGGACTGGAACGATGTGCTTAACTGAGCCTCATTGCGGCACAGACCTGGGTTTACTTAAGACCAAAGCTGAACCGCAGACTGACGGCACTTACGCCATTACTGGAACCAAGATCTTTATCTCTAGCGGAGATCATGATCTTGCTGAAAATATCGTTCATCTTGTTCTTGCGCGATTGCCTGACTCACCTATCGGCAGCAAAGGCATCTCCTTATTCGCTGTGCCGAAGTTTCAGATTGGTGCAGATGGGTCGATTGGAAAACCTAACGCTGTTTCATGTGGGTCTCTTGAGCACAAGATGGGTATCCATGGCAATGCCACTTGCGTTATGAACTTTGATGGCGCAATTGGAACATTGGTTGGCGAGCCTCATAAAGGTTTAAATGCCATGTTTGTCATGATGAATGCAGCACGCCTTGGAGTTGGTATGCAAAGCCTAGGATTAACTGAGGTTGCTTATCAAAACTCGGTTGTCTATGCAAAAGAGCGTTTACAGATGCGCAGCCTCACTGGAGCGAAAGCACCTGAAAAGGTAGCAGATCCGATTATTGTTCATCCCGATGTACGCAGAATGTTATTGACCCAACGAGCCTACGCAGAAGCCGGGAGAGCATTCTCCTACTGGGTAGCCCTCATGATCGATACCGAACTCAATCATCCAGATGAAAAAGTTCGCAAAGAAACGGGTGAGATGGTTGCTTTACTCACTCCAATTATTAAAGCATTCTTGACTGATAACGCTTTTGAAGCCACCAATGAAGGCATGCAGGTATTTGGTGGTCACGGTTACATTGCTGAATGGGGCATGGAGCAGTATGTGCGTGACGCTCGCATCAATATGATCTATGAAGGCACCAATACGATTCAATCACTGGATCTTTTGGGTCGAAAAGTACTTGGTGATATGGGTAAAAAACTTACCAAATTTGGAAAAATTATCGAAAAGTTCATTGAGGATGAAGGCGTCCGCAAGGAGATGCAAGAATTTATTGACCCTCTTTCTGATATCGCCGTTAAAGTTGAAAAACTCACCAAAGAGATTGGCATGAAGGCCATGATGAATCACGAAGAAGTAGGAGCTGCTGCCGTTCCCTACCTACGTGTAGTGGGTCATCTGATTTACTCCTATTTATTTGCACGCATGGCCAAAATTGCACTCGCCAATAAATCTAGCAACGATCCTTTTTATCAAGCGAAATTGGCCACTGCCCGCTTTTACTTTGACAAACTCCTGCCTGAGACTGCGATGCTGATTCGTCAAGCACGCGCCGGCTCCAAATCATTGATGGCAATGCCAGCTGATTTTTTCTGAAAGATGAACCATGAGTGAAAACAAGATTATTAAAAAAGTAGCAATCCTTGGTGCCGGTGTCATGGGCGCACAAATTGCTGCGCAATGTATTAATGTTGGATTACCGGTTGTCTTATTTGATCTGCCAGGCAAATCTGAAGAAGGTAAGCCAGTTCATAAAAATGCGATTGCCCTCAAGGCTATTGAAAACCTCAAGAAACTTAAGCCAGCTCCATTAGGTCTTGCAAGCGATGCAAATTTAATTCAGGCAGCTAACTATGAAGATGACTTGGGGTTGTTAGCTGACTGTGATCTCATTATTGAAGCGATTGCAGAACGATTGGATTGGAAGCATGCTCTTTATGAAAAAGTTGCCCCCCATATTCCAGCTCATGCCTTATTTGCTACCAATACCTCCGGCCTGCCGATTGGCGAGCTTGCCAAAGGATTCTCTGGCGACTTGAAAAGACGCTTCTGTGGCGTGCACTTCTTCAACCCACCACGCTACATGCATTTACTGGAACTCATTCCTGCCGCCGATACTGATGCAGTAGCATTAGATGCACTAGAGACATTTATGACCTCTACCATGGGTAAAGGTGTTGTTAGGGCAAAAGATACCCCAAACTTTATTGGCAATCGTGTGGGAGTTTTCTCAATCTTGGCAGTGTTTGCTGAAGCGCAAAAGTTTGGCCTTGGTTTTGATGCGGTGGATGCAATCACTGGTAGCAAACTCGGTCGCGCCAAATCAGCCACCTTCAGAACCAGCGATGTTGTTGGCCTAGACACCATGGCTCACGTTATCAAAACTATGGAAAGCTCCTTACAAGGAGACCCCTTTTCCACACTATTTAAAATTCCCGAGGTGGTAACCCAACTTATTGCTAAAGGAGCACTGGGTCAAAAAACAAAAGCAGGTTTTTATCGCAAGGATGGTAAGAATGTTCTCGTTCTTGATGCCGCTTCTGGTGAATACAAACCCTCTACGGCAACCATTGAGCCCCTGATTGAACGTATTCTGAAAAAGCCGATTGCAGAGCGCCTTGAGTTACTTCGCGATACCGATGAACCTCAAGCCCAATTTCTGTGGGCTATTTATCGCGATATCTTTCACTACTGCGCGATTCACTTGGGTGACATTGCTCAATCTGCCCGTGAAATTGATTTTGCGATGCGCTGGGGTTATGGATGGGACAAAGGGCCTTTTGAAGACTGGCAGGCAGCTGGAGTAACGCAAGTTGCTAACTGGATCAAAGAAGATATAGAGGCAGGCAAAACACTCAGTAAAGAGCCTTTACCCACATGGCTATTTAGCGGTCCCGTGGCAGAGAAACAGGCCTTTCATACGCCACAAGGATCTTGGTCCGCTTCTGAGAATACATACGTACCCCGCTCAAGCTTACCTGTATATCAAAAGCAAGTATTTAGAGCGCCACTGTTAGGTGATGGATCCCCTGACCCCAAAACTGCTGGCACCACCATCTATGAAAACCCCGATCTGCGAGCCTGGGTAGATCAAGCTCAACCTGATGTATTGATCGCTTCATTTAGATCAAAGATGAATACCATTAGCCCTGATGTACTCAATGGCATTCAGAAGGCAGTTGAAATTGCAGAAGCTAGCTACGAAGGTCTGGTGATATGGCAACCCAGCTCACTAAAGCTTGGTACCCCTGGCGGTCCATTCTCTGCTGGTGCCAATTTAGAGGCAGCACTACCAATGGTTATGAAAGGCGGCCCTGCTGGAGTTGAGCCATTTGTAAAGCTATTCCAAGATACGATGATGCGAGTGAAGTACGCGCAGGTGCCAGTCATAAGCGCGGTATCAGGCATCGCACTGGGTGGCGGTTGTGAGTTAGTGATGCAATCTGCACGAAGGGTTGCCGCAATTGAAAGTTACATTGGCTTAGTTGAAGTCGGTGTTGGCTTATTACCTGCTGGCGGTGGCCTTAAAGAAGCAGCTATTCGCGCGGCTCAAGGTGTTGCACTTGCTGGCAATACGAATTATTTAGATTTCACAAAAGCTTCTTTTGAAAATGCAGCGATGGCTAAAGTTTCATCATCCGCTCAAGATGCTATGAAGATGGCCTATCTTCAAAAAGGCGACATCATTGTTCCCAATGTGTATGAGTTGTTGTCGCTTGCGCAAAATCAAGTCAAAGCCATGCGCTATGCCGGCTACAGACCCCCTATTCCATCACTGATCCCCGTAGGTGGACGTTCAGTAGCTTCAACAGTAATGGGTCAAGTAATCAATATGCGTGATGGCGGCTTTATATCAGAGCATGATGCATTTATTGCCAAGAAGATTATTGACATCATTACAGGTGGCGATGTTGATGCCGGCACATTAGTTACTGAGGACTGGTTACTCAAACTAGAACGTCAAGCGTTTGTAGAGCTGATCGGTCACCCAAAGACCATGGAACGCATTATGGGCATTTTGCAAAACGGCAAGCCGGTTCGTAACTAATTTACTGAGATATCACTATGAAAAATATCCAAGACGCATATATCGTTGCTGCTACTCGCAGCGCTGTTGGTAGATCAGGACGAGGAGCATTAAAAAATACTCGACCAGATGATTTGCTTGGCAATGCTCTGCAACACATCTTGACGCAGGTCCCTACCTTGGACCCCAAAGCTATTGAAGATGCCATTATTGGGTGCGCAATGCCAGAAGCCCAACAGGGATTAAATGTGGCTCGTATTGGACTACTCCTAGGCGGGCTACCCAATACCGTTGGCGGCATTACCGTCAATCGCTTCTGCTCTTCAGGGCTAAATGCTATTGCCATGGCTGCAGATCGCATTCGAGTTGGTGAGGCAGATGTCATGATTGCTGGCGGCGTGGAGTCTATGAGCATGGTCCCTATGGGCGGCAACACACCGTCAATGTCGCCCGAGATCTTTATGGGTGATGAGAATATTGGCATAGCGTATGGCATGGGTTTAACTGCTGAAAAAGTGGCGCAGCAATGGAAAATCAGCCGAGAAGATCAAGACGCATTTGCATTTCAATCGCATCAAAAAGCGATGGCCGCTCAAGCTGCTGGTGAATTTAATTCTGAAATCTTCCCAGTCAAAGTCGCTCAACGCTCAATGAATCTAGAGCAAGGTAATGTTGATGTTCAGTGGCGTGAGTTTTCCAAGGATGAGGGCCCTCGTGTTGATACTTCTCTCGAAGGCTTAGCAAAACTCAAGTCACCATTTGCCGCAAGGGGTAGCGTTACAGCAGGAAATAGTTCTCAAACCTCTGATGGCGTAGGAGCGCTGATTCTGGCGAGCGAGAAAGCCATCAAAACTTTTGGCCTCACACCTCTTGCACGTTTTGTGAGTTTTGCTGTGAAAGGTGTTGCGCCAGAAATTATGGGTATTGGCCCTAAAGAGGCAATTCCTGCCGCATTAAAGCTTGCAGGTTTAAATCTACAAGATATGGACTGGATCGAATTGAATGAGGCTTTTGCAGCTCAGTCTTTAGCAGTCATTCGCGATCTTGGTTTAGATCAAAGCAAAGTCAATCCGCTAGGAAGCGCTATTGCCCTTGGCCATCCTTTAGGCGCAACTGGCGCAATTCGTGCTGCAACCGCAATCCATGCCTTGCAGCGACGCAACCTAAAGCATGCCATGGTCACAATGTGCGTAGGTACTGGTATGGGCGCTGCTGGAATATTTGAGCGTTGCTGATGACATGATTACTAATTAGGAGACATCATGAATACGAAACAATTATTGACTTTATCTGCCTGCCTCATTGCATTTTCCAGCACTGCTTATGCGCAAACAGATCCTGCTATTGGGATATGGAAAACAATTGATGACAAAACCAATCAGCCAGCCTCATTAATCAAACTTGAGCAAGTCAATGGCATTCTAGAAGGCACCATCATCAAAACGTTTCCCAAACCGAATGAAACACCTCTGGTCAACTGCAATCTCTGTAAGGACGATAGAAAAGATAAGCCAATTGTTGGCATGAAAATCATGACTGACTTGAAGCAAGATCAACCCGGAGTATGGTCTGGTGGAAAAATCTTAGACCCCAAAGAAGGCGAAGTGTATAAGGTTAAAATTGCGACTGAAGATGGTAAGAAAATGGATGTACGAGGATATATCGGCGTTCCATTACTAGGGCGCACTCAAGTTTGGTACAAGGCCGAACAATAAGCTGGTCTCATAGAATTTGAGTGAGCCTTTCCAAGAAAAGATCTTGTCCATGGTGAACTTTAGCTTGCCAATCCTCACCAGAATTCTCATTAGCATCGTCAGTAATATATTTAAATGATTGCCAAGGAATTTGATGATCATGGGCTACAGCCGCAATAGCAAACAACTCCATATCTACAACATCAACTCCTAGACTATGGAGCCAAGGGTCATGAGCAGTGACAAAGCTATCACCAGAGCCACACAAAAACTTTCCAGTAGAAAGATATTCTTGAGGTCTTGGGCAGTACGGAGTAGTTCCGCGAGGTGCTAATGGCTCAGTCTGCATATCACGCTGAATAACCTTGCCAATCTCAAGCAGGCCATGCAATTGGGGATTGATTTTTCCGGCAGTCCCAAAATTAATGATTCTTTTAGGAGAGTATTGATTAATTGCCCTGATGCTGGTTATCACCGCATTGATTTTGCCAACCCCTGAATACACAATCTCCACCCCGCTTGGCAATGCATCACGCTTGAGTTCAGACTCCAATGCGGTAATAATAAGTAGTTCTGTTTTCATAATGATTGGCAATGAATTTATTAGATTATCTACCCGGAGTGCCTGACTTTCCAAAACCTGGGGTGCTCTTTAGGGATATTTCTCCACTACTAGCCAATCCAGATGCCTTCAAAGAAGCTATTCGTCAGCTAAATGAGATTGCCCAACAGTTTGATTACACCCATATCCTGGGCATTGAGTCTCGGGGCTTTATCTTTGGTTCAGCTCTAGCCCATCACACTCATAAGGGCTTGGCTTTAGCCAGAAAACCCAACAAACTTCCCTTGGCCAGCCACCGCGAAGCTTACGGCCTGGAATACGGCAATGATTCTTTAGAAATTCAGCAATCAACCCTACCAAAAGATGCCAGAGTACTATTACTTGATGACGTACTTGCTACAGGCGGGACATTGGTTGCGGCGGATAAGTTAATTCGATCGGCTGGTTTTGAAGTCTGTGGAGCGATTACCCTTCTGGAGATTACTTTCTTAAATGGCAATCAACTGCTAGAACAGAATCGCATTCGTCATCAATCTGTTTTGAAAAGCTAGATTAACTTTTTAGCACTCTTTACTAATTTCATAGCACCCCAACCCATTGCCAAAACTTTGCTAGCAATCTTGGGTTTGTAATGTGCAAGCGCTGCAAAAGCGCTTGTCCAGAGGAAGGGATTGCTCTTTATAAAGTGAACGGCGTCCATACCCTTATCGACCCAAGATAGCGGTTTTTCCAAAGACTCAAAGTGCTCTGCAAAAGCAATGCGTTCTTTGCTAGCCTGAAGCGTTAGCTCGCGTTGACGACCCTCCAAAGCCTTTAGCTTGTCATTCATCTTGAAAGTGCTTCGCGATCTTTGGCTAATTCAGTGATAGAGGCTTCAAATAGTTTGGGCATCTTACGTAGTGATTGCGTAATGAGGAATGTCAAAATCAACCCGACTGATAGGAATGCTCCAGTCAATAAACCAAGAGCCATCATTCGGTCACTTTCCCAGCTATAAATCACAATCAGCAATGCCAGCATGACCAGACCAAAGAATAAAAAGAATAAGGCACTAATAATCATCACTAACAAGCTAATGAATTTACTTCTAGCTATTTGAACATCAAGCGATAAAAGCTCTAAACGCGTTTGAGCAATGGATGCTCCAGTAGAGGCTAAGCCCTTGATGGAGGAAAGTAAGTTTTCTTGGGACATAAAGTATTAACGACGGCCAATAAATACACCAATAAGCAAACCCAATCCCGCTGCAACACCAACCGCCTCCCATGGATTGCGATGGACAAAGTCATCCGTACTGTCAGCGGCAATTTTTGCCTTATCCAGCAACTTGCCCTCAACATCCGAAAGTGTTTCTTTGGCGCCAGCCAAAGTATCCAAGGCCTTATTACGAATGGAGCTGATAGCTGCACCTGGATGATCTTCGGTAGCTTTGATCAATGCCTCCGCATCAGCCATAAGAGATTTGAATTCACCAATCAGGCTTTCTGCGCCAATCTGTTTATCCTCATGCATAACAGCACGATCAAGTTTTTTAGCTGTCATAAAAGTTTTCCTAATAAAAAAGGCGGTAGTTAAAGATATATACCTATTCTAAGCACTTCCTTACTGAGAACCTAGCAATAAGACCGTCATTCCGGCATTACCCTCTTTGAAGCGCTTGAGATAACGCTTTAGTCCAGGGCGACGTTTAAGCAAGGCATGATAAGACTCGCTACCATATGCCACATCCTCGCCAAAGTAATACTCATCCACCCTATCGGAATATCGATTGTTATCCAGTGCGTTATGAATGGCCCATTTAATGCGTCCACCCTCTCCACTAGCTCCATAACCATGAATCAGCACAATCGCCTTGATTCCAACCTCAAGAGATTTGCGTAGATATTCCGTAAGCCTCTCTAGGGCTTCATCCACATAGGGGCCGTCTTGCTTAATATTGAGCTCGATCGTATCGGAGCTCAGGATAGGCAATGCAATAGAGCTGCAATGCGGACATTGATCAAACAATGCCCGCATATTCCCACAATCAGGACATTCTGCGTTGTGCGCCAATTTAGATCGCTTGAACTGAACCCCTTAAGAGCAGTACTTACCTTCCAAACTTCTAACATCGGATGATTTGTCGTCAACCATGAGGTTGAGTGTCTTTTGCGCAAGATCACGATTTTCAGGCGTCTTTAAGCTTGCATTAATCAATGTTGAGACATCTTTACGAATTGATGTATTGCCATAGCGCAATCCCTTCAATGTAGACACCGCTTCAGCAGATATCTTGCACTGCTGATTTACTAACTCAGAAGAATCCGACGGCTTTGTATTTGCATATGCAAACGCAGCAACGGAGATTGATACGGCTGCTAATAGAGTCTTTTTCATCTTAGTTCCTTATTTTGTGACCACATGTTGGACAACAACCCACTTCTTTAGCTCTTGTTTTTTTAAGAGCGGCATACACACTGGATTCTGAAATCTCCATCTTTCTAGCTGCTTGAGCAGCAGTTAACCCCTTCCCCACCCACTCCAAGGCTTGATGTGTTTTTGGTATCTGTCTTTTCATTTCATCTCCCACTTCCAACACTATATCACAACTTCTGAAGTTGTGAAGTTGTGAAGTATATAAATATCTAGTGAGTTTCCCTAATGCGGCATTAAATTGGACTGGAACCTGAAACCCCTATAGATAAGGGATGTGAGTAAGAAAACTGGGCTTTTACCCAGGAATAGTATGATTTGGGGAACTTAGGGAGCTTTGTATGTATCGCATCATCTATCAAGTAGTTCTATTACTAGCAATTGGCACTGTCCTGGTTGCTTGCAACCACAATGACAAAAAAATTAGCGGCTGGGAAATTAATGACGTCTATCATTCAACCATCATCACACCCAACCCACAAACAGGTGGCAAAACGTACCAGGGCCCTCCTATCAATACGATGGATGAAGCAAACACTTATGAAATGTTTAACCTCAGAGCTGAGCAGACAAATCAAGGAACAAAGACCTATGAGTTGGTTGCGCAGTTAACGTATTTTTCACAGTGGCGCTATTACGATTCAGCGGCTCAAGAAGGCACTCCAGCGACAGCGTTTAAGGTTGTTGGTAGAGAAGCTGGTGCATGTGGTGAACGAGGCTGCATCTTCAGAGAAGTACTCTCAGTACAGTTGACTGAAGCTTTCCTCAAAGACAAAATGAAGAAGGGATTCGTCATGACTGTTGCCTCAAAGTCTGGAATCAAGACTGAGCTGTATGTACCACCGCAATATATCCAAGGCTATATGCAGGCAGTAAATGGTTTTAACTAACCTTTGATACAGTATTAGCAATCAATAAAGGGGCCTCGGCCCCTTTATCTTTATTACATTCTTGTATATCAAATAGAGGCTAATCTAGAGACGCTCCAGAAGTCTTAACAATCTTGGCCCAACGAGCAATATCGTCCTGAAGCTGTTTCGCAAATTCAGTTGGGGTCATGTTTGCAAGCTCCACTCCAGAGGCTTGTAATTTTTCTCTTAACTCTGGGTTTGCGAGTGTTAGCTGCATCTCCTTTTGCAATTTATCTACCACAGGCTTAGGCGTACCTTTTGGTGCAAACAGTCCAATCCATAAGGACCCAGAGAAACCAGGAACTTTTTCTGAAATCGAAGGAACGTCCGGAAGAATGGGTGAGCGCTTTGTGGAGCTGACGCCAAGAGCAATCAGTTTTTGTGAATTGATGTATTGCAGCACAGAAGGCAAACTCGCAAATGCAATAGGAACCTGACCTCCTAAAAGGTCATTGAGAGCTGGTGCCACACCTTTATAAGGAATGTGTTGCAAGGATATGCCGTAACTCTGATTAAGCATTTCACCTAATAGGTGGTTTAAGGTGCCATTACCTGCCGAAGCATATTGATAAGTTTCAGGAGGCTTTGATTTAACTAGCTTCAAGAATTCATCTAAATTTTTGGCTGGGAAGTTAGGGTTGACAACCAAGACATTGGGGACTGAGCCAATCATTGCTAATGGGATAAAGTCATTGACTGGATCAAACCCTGGATTTTTATAGAGCGCAGGATTAATGGCCTGAGCACTACTTATAGTCATTAGAAGGGTGTAACCATCTTTGGGACCATTAGCAACATACTGAGTGCCAATATTACCGCCAGCCCCAGGCTTGTTTTCGACAATCACCGAGGCTTTCATTTGTTCACCAAGGCGCTGTGCAACAACCCGGCCAACAATGTCATTTGTTCCGCCGGGCGCCTGAGGAACAATAATGGTTATTGGTTTAGTGGGATAGGCAAGAGCTAGGCCGGCAAATAAAGAGAGGCATGTAGCAAGCACTAAATGGATGATGCTTTTCACGGGAATCCTTTGCATAGTGGTTGTAAAAATTTGAGGCCACTTGAAATAATAACCATAAACACATTAACTAGAGCCTAGAAACAAATAAAGGGGCCAAAGGCCCCTTTATCTTTAAGTACTTGGCGGAGACGAGATCTAAATTTTGACCCTCCCAACAAGTCTACCAATGTCCATCAAAGTCATATTCTATATGGCTTAGAAGGTAGACCCTACTCCCGAGTAATCCATTAAAACTTACTAAAATCTATGTTTCACCGGTAAACGAAATGGCGAGCAAATTATGGATGTGAGTATTGGCGGAGGAAGTGCAAAAAAGCTAAAACCAACAAAATTTACGGCCAGAGGGATTCTTGCTATCTACCTACCTGGATGGTATGCAGACCCTGAAACTAGAGGTCTATATCTTCGGGTTTTTGAAGGAGCAGACGGGCCATCCCACAGCTGGCTCTATAGATTTACTAGCCCAGTTAGCGGCAAAAGACGAGCAATGGGGCTAGGATCTCTTGATATTTGCTCGCTGGCCAATGCTAGACAAAAGTCTTTAGATCTTAGAAGAACTATTTTTGAAGGAATTGACCCAATTGAGCAGCGCCTAGCAAAGAAAATAGGCGCAAAAGAATTCCATCAGAATTCCATCACTTTTAAAGAGGCTGCGGATAGGTGCATCAAAACGAAGCAGGCCGAATGGTCCAATTCAAAACATAAAGATCAATGGGTAAGCACCCTTAATACTTACGCTCTACCGGTTATTGGAAAGCTCAGAGTTGATCAAATTACCACCGCTCATATAGTTAAGCTGCTTGAGCAAGAGATTAAAAAGAAGAATGGCGAAGTTGAAGGCTCATTTTGGAAAGTCAGGACCGAGACCGCAACAAGGGTTCGTCAGCGTATTGAGGTAATTCTCGACTGGTGCAAAGCTCATAAATATATTAGCGGCGACAATCCTGCGCGCTATCAAGGAGCCTTGTGTCACCTACTGCCTAAGGCCAGCAAGATTAAGAAGGTGGCTCACCACCCTGCTCTACCGTTTCAAAGAATTGGTGAATTCATAGCAGACTTGCGAACTCATAGCGGCTACTCAGCCTATGCCCTGGAGCTTCTAATTCTTACCGCTACTCGCACTAGTGAAGTGATTGAAGCGAAATGGAGTGAGTTTAATTTAGAAGCCAACGTCTGGGTCATCTCGGCTGAACGAATGAAGGCTGGCAAGGAGCATCGAGTACCGTTAAGCACAAGGGCCATGGAAATTTTGGAACACTTAAAAACAATTCGAGTGAATTCTTATCTATTTCCCAGCACTCTTCATAAGGAGCGAGCGCTGTCAAATATGGCCCTACTATCAATAATGAGGAAGATGCCAAAATACTCAGACTATGTCCCTCATGGCTTTAGATCAACCTTTAGGGATTGGGCAGCAGAGACTACAGATTATTCAAATGAGACTGTTGAGCTAGCTTTAGCGCATACGATTCAGAATAAAGCAGAAGCGGCCTATAGGCGGCAGGATCAGCTTGAAAAACGCTCAGCCTTAATGAGTGACTGGTCACTATTTATTCAATCACAAATATAAGTCTACACGACAACACTACTCTAAGCAAAACTGAATAAATTTGTTGCCGAAAGTTGTAATGGATACTGATTCATTAAGAGAGTTATCCGCATTGCCTCCCAGTGAAATAGAACTAGTGACTGCAGATAGAAAGCCATATGTTTTGAGTCTGCCTATAGACCCAACAACTGCATAAGTATCAATGCCAGGTTTTTGAATTGCTCTAACTTGCAATGCACTTGAATGCGATTTGATAAGCATCAATAACTCGCATTCCAGTAATGTGAGGTTTGCCAATGTTTCTAAAAAATACTTACGCTCATCAAAGTTTCCGGAGACAGGATGTTTAAGTGTACTTTTTAAGTAATTTTTAAAGAAACTCCTCTTCTCTTTGGTGGGTTCTGCCTCTATCTTTTCATGGAGAGATTCAATAATTGCTTCAAGCTGATCTGGATCTTGATTATCTAGCGAAGAAATACTATCTTTCATATGACTTATCTCTTGAGCAATTTCCTCATAGAAGGACTCGATTCGCTTAAATCTCTTTTCTTGCTTAGAACCAAAATATAAGGTGGCTAATGGACCTCCAACGTAGGGCACCAACTCCATACTTGCTTGTATCACTAAATCTCTCTTATCGGCGATTGTTAATTTGGGATCAGTCACTGAAAGTCCTTATTTACTGGCATATATAAATCATTTACTATAACCAAAAACCTTAAAAAGATAGCTTTCTTTCAAAATGAGGCACATCCACAAACCCTTTGAAGTTCCCGCCCCATTTATTCTTGGGGCTTAGGCTTTCCCAATATTCACCTATTGTCCGAATTAATTCCTTATCCCAAACTAGCTTTCCATTCCAGAAGAAATTGAGATCGATAGCGCAACGTCTTAGGTGGTTGCTGTTCATGGTCTTTGATCTGCCACTTTTGAAGTAGATCTCCTGTTGTTCTGGAGAGCGCCAAAGTTCTCCTCCTGTAACCACCCATCCTTCAGCCGTCGCAAACTGGATAAGACTACTGACATCAATCAAGAATGCCGCTTGCTCTTGAACCAAACCACTCATTCTTGTTGTTCCTTGTTTCTGGAACCGTTCATGCGCATCTCAAAGATCTTCTCAACAGACCTTCCACCAAAGTAGGCGAGCATGACTAACTGACCCCACTCGCCTAGGAGCTTTACATAGGCTTCATTTATGTCTATACCCATAGCCGAGAGCAAAGCGAATAATAGATAAGCTGTGAGAATGTAAACCAGGGTTCCCGGCCTGATGTTCTTTGACAGCTTGGAGTCGCTACCCATATCGGATTGCCAACGATGCGTGGCATTTTCTTGGGCAACACGATGCATCTCAGCCAGTAACTTAGATTCCTCTATCTCGAGTTCTTTTTGCTTGAGCGTGTATTGCAATAGAAGCTGCTCTTGTTCAATCTCTAGCTGCTTGAGTTTGATCAGATCTTCCTGGCTCGGGTTGTCAGGAATGCGCGCCCCAATCTTGCTTTCAATAAACTCCTTGCCTTTTGCCTGAACTGCGCCCGCAAGTAAGCCTAGGCCATTGACGGCCAAGGTTTGCACTAGAGAAGTAATGATTGGAAGCATTCTTGTATCAATTCTTTAAGTCACCGCCCCACAGCCGCCTGAGATATGTTGGCAGTGGGGCGCAATTACGCGCGCCCACACACCATCGTTACTTCAACACCCACAGCCGCACCCAAACACCTGCCGCTAGCGGTTATCTTCCCTACTGCTAGCGTTTCTTGGCTCCTTTGGGTTCTAACTGCCCTTCATTCGCCTTGCCTACTTGTAGTTCTTGAACAGTTGCCTTTTCATTCATCAGGCCTTCCACGATCTCCATAAGGCGATCACCATCATCCTCACCAAAGACCTTAGCTACGACTTCATGTCCGTACTTGGCACATAAGCGGTCATACTCTTGCTTGGGAGTAATGGTAGTTTTGGTGGCACGCTCAAACACCGTGACGTTCTCGCGGCCAAACAGGTTGCGCAATATGTTAGTCTCATATGGCGGTACATACACATGGATGGTCGTGAATGCATCCCTGCGTACCACGGCCTCCACTTCCTTAATTTGGAAGTCGCTATGTATCAGTTCTTTATGGTTCATATTGATCTTCCTTATTGAATAGCCAATACCGCATGGGCATTAGCTCTTGATATGGATAAGGCGCAGCGCAGGTTGACCATGGCGTACATAGCCAAAGTATCATGCGGGCGAATTGGGGCAACGATGTCCAAATCATCATCACGTAGCTTCATAAAGCGCGTGTTAAGGAAATAGCAGCGCTTACTCCACTCCACAGTGCGATTGGCCATAGCATCAAGCTCATCGAACTGGGGATCCCAGATGATTTCTACACCCTTGAAGGCAAGGCCAGTGTTCACGCCTGCACCCACACCAGCATCGATGTATTTGGTTTCGCCTGATGCCGAAATTTGAGTCACTGTCACCTGTTTGCGATAGGTATCAATGAACTTGCCACCCGCAATAATGAAATCAGGGCTGCCACCATGCTTAATGCATTGACGCCATGCGGTCTCCATCTCTCCGACCAAGTTACCTGGCGTAGTTGATGTGATGTCTTTGACTGCGTAGTTGCGCCAGTAACTTGCTTTGGCTCGATCAATGCCGCCTACCGTGCCAGCATCTGGGGCTAGACTCACTAGACTATCTAAGCCAACCAAGGCATCTGCGCCGTGCGAGCCGTCGCGGTGTAGTTCTAGGTCCAGCTTATTGAGGAATCCCTCTCTAAGAACTTCTAATTGCTCATCAAGCAAGTTAATGAGTTGTACTCGCTCGTTGTATTCCAACTGAAATCCTCGCGCCCCACCCTCGCGTACTTTGATGCCATTACTAAAGAGCCGGTCATAGTCGATATAGAGGCCATCTACCGCTCTGCGCCATGGGAATGATGCTTGCTCAGTCGTATTGCGTTTATTGAACTTGACTGTCTCTTCTCCAAAGGCCCAAGAGAAGTTGCTGCCATGCTCTTTACGAATGTTCTCAACGACATTCTGCTTTGCGCCTAAAAGGCTTTTACGCCCTTCCATGAGCTTTTTGAGAAAAGGCCTCTCTACAGCAATCTGATCAACTGGTAGATTGCGCAAGTACTCATCCAAAGATACTTTGGCTAACTCTTGCAAGTCTGTATTTGAAATTGGCATATGCCACCCCTATCAATATATTTATCTGTTCGTAAATTAGTTGGCTTCATTCCAATTGATAGAGCGTGAACCTATCAATTGCTACGCTGCTAGTCGCGACCCTAGCTTTAACGCGGTGGCATGAAGCACTGAGATCAATTATTGGGGCGGCAGATCTGGGTAAGGGATATTTGTGGGGTTTTTGTTGGGTAGCTTGATGTACTCGCTATTGGTCTTTATGCCCAATGTGTCATTGCGCCACCTTGGGCATAAAAGAGCGTTTCTTTGGCCGTGGCCGTCAAGGGTTCGCAAGCCTCCCCTTTGGGGTGCCCTTGACGGAATTTATTCCGCGAGAGAAAAACGATTGGCCGTTGTTGCGCAACGCTCTTCAATCAATGAAACAATTTGAGCAAGAATTGGATGACCCCAGCCCTTAGCCTCAAACTGAACTTGCAACTCTTTTGCCAAATTAGGCAGCTCACCAGCAATCTCCAGCACTCTTCTTTTTAACTGGGGTGCTCCCAACTGGGCCGCTTCAGCCATTTGCACCCAATGGCGTGCATGCAATTCATCAAAGCGGTATTTGCTGCCAATCTTCATTGCCATGCTATCGCTGAGGTCTGGATATACTGCTGTTGATAACACATCATAAAGTGGCGCCAATTGAATTCCACTTTGACTGTAAAGCAATGAAAAGTTTTTTGCGTGAGCATCATTGTTACCCACCAAGCAATTAAAAATGATGTGGTCCAATAATCGCAAAAGATTGGGGGCGCTTGGAGTAGTCACCTTGCGTACCAATGCAAATCCATCAGCAATGGTTGGCCCACCCTCATTTTGGTACTTAAGCTCAGGCGCTATGCCCAATGCCTGACAAAAATCCTCTTGATGCAATCTCGTTAATTGTCCATTGCCATCAAGAATACGGTCGTAACGCTCCACCAACAAATACGTTTTATCTTTTATTTTGCCAATCTTGGCAGTGGCGGCATCTAGCTTTAATTGCCCAGCTAGAGCAAGACAAAACGCTTCGTTATAGACACTGCCATCAACGCCTGATATCTCTGGTTTGAGAATGTATGAACTCGGGATATTGTTCTTTGGAAGACCAATTTCAAAATGGCTCAGACCATCTTTACCAAACACTTCTCTAGCAACAACTGGCAACTTCTCTTGAGCCCCGGCAAGCGATAGCCTGAGGCCGGATTCTCCAGCAAGCAATGGTCGCTTAGGTAACTTCTCCAGCACTGCAAGCAATTGATCTTCCTCTAACCACTCTATAGAGTCACTTGCATGCGCTTCTGCCGGCGGTGTTTGACCAGGCTCCAACAAAATCAATGCCCCCGCGCACTCACCCCCAATGCCATCTAACAATGCGAAATCATTTTTACTCGATACTTTTAAGATGTTCGCTACTGCAGCACGTTTATCGCCCTCAGGCAATAAGCCGGCGAAAAAGGGTTTTGCAATCTTGTCACCAAATGGCTCAGCGCGTAATGGCAAGGATTGAGAGAGTGGCTTAGCGTTTTTTGATTTCAGCCATTCAGGCAGATACTGAAAAGATAGATAGCCTTCATCTTGAGTTAGCACCCCTACGCACTCACCAAAAAACCAGACGTTTAATTCTCTAACCATTAGCGCACCTCATCTTGTTTATTACCAATGAAAGGGTCCATGCCCTCCACGCTTAGTACGCCGCCCAAGGCTTGCAAAACTCTCAGAATATTTTCTAATCTAAGAGTGGATTTACCTGCCTCTAATTCAACAATGAACCTCACCCCTACATTGGCAGCTAGCGCCAATTGAGGTTGAGTTAATTTCAGGCGCTTGCGAGTCTCACGCACTAAGCGACCTAAATCTAGAGAGTTTTGAATTTGTGTGCTCATAAATATTTCCTGATCGGGAAATTTTACTATAATTTGCCCATTTTTTCAACATAATTTCCTGATCGGGAAATTATGTTGCTTTATTGCTCATATTATAGGCATATATTCCCGATCGGGAAATATTATTTTAAGCAATTAATACAGAACTACAAGAATGCCGCCCTCTCCAGCCCTAAAGAGAATATGCATAATTGTTGACAATAACTGCAGTTATTTGCAGTTTTGTTGACATTCTGATCCTATTTAGCCTGAAATATGCATTTTTATTGACATGCCACCAATAGAAGGTGACATGTCAAAATACCCTAAATACCCATATTGCCTAAATGCTGAGCAATCCGGTCTATCGGATTTTCAGAGCTAGCTAACGGCGCCCCTAATGTTGAAGTTCGCGCCCGAATGGGTTGAGGACTATGGGTTGCTATGGGCTTGACACCTCCAAAACTAGGCTCCGGCCTTCCTATCGCCTCATAGATAGACTCAATCATAGTTTGCCACTGCTCAGGTTGATTGTTTTGTACAAAGACCTGCATGTAAAACGGATCTGACATGTATTTGTTAAAACAGATTGCCTTATCAATATGGTCAATTTCATCTGAGCGAGTATTTAAGAACTTGAGCATTTGCAGCTTTGCTTCTGAGACCAATTGGGATGGTTTTTTCTGGCTCTCGGCCATAGTCATCACATTACCTACTAGCTTGCTTTCGATCTCATACTTTCGAATAGCATCTTGCAAGCTAACAACGGTAACTTGCAAATCTTCAATCTGCTTTTCTAGATCACGCTTCTCATTGATGATTTTTTGCATGCGCTCACACCCACGCTTTGATTTGATATCACCCAGCACTTCTTTAGCAAGCTGATTGCTAGTTTCAGGGTTCAAATCCGTAGGTCCGGGGTTCAATACCCGATTAATAAAGTCTTTTGCGCTTTCAGTGTGGATGGGTGGCTGTGAGAGCGCTTCTACCGCAACCGCAGCAGGTGCAGGCAACAACTCCCCAAGATCGTAAGCCTGTTGTGCCGGGGCCTCCTCTTTTGCAGATATAGCAGCGGGCACATTGACCTCGCCCTTGATTGGCGAGAAGATTGGCTCAGCTTCAGCCTCATCCAATTCTTCGCCTTCCTCAATATCTTCGGAAATCTGAGAAAGAGAAGCGCTGGGACCGGATGCCTTGCTCAGATTATCAAGCAAGCTAGTTGCCTGACTTTTGGGCTCAGCATTTTGTAACTTTAGCTTTTCAGCCTCTTGGTCTTTAGCTAATTTAGCAGCCGCTTGCTCAGCAAATCTTCTTTCTGCTTCTTCAGTCGCTAGCTTTTGAGCTTTTGCTCTTTCAGCCAATTTAAGTTCGCGCTCTTTTAAGGCTTTTAACCTTCTTGCGTGGGCTTCAGCGGCGCGCTTATCTTCAGCCTCCTTCTCCAGGCGCTCCTTTTCCTTTTTTGCCTCCCTATCTTGTGCTCGCTGAATAGAGCCACCATTAGTCATTACCTCTGATTTAAGGCTTTTTACCTCATCTGCTACCTGCGTCATTACCTATCTCCTCTTTTAATAATTCACCCTCTTGTACTTGCCTATGCCGTCTTTCTGAAAATAGATTGATTCCCAAGTTGGGGTCGACATAACCCTCCGCTTGTTTTTCTACATTCGGTATAAATAGATTTGAATCGATGCGATCGTCATACCGCAAGAGAGTCTCCCGTAGGAGATTACGGATATGCTCGTAATCCATTCCCCTAGCTTGTAGGTTTTGGATTTGAGTGGACAGATTCGAAATCATTGGCAGGACTTTGAGCCAGCCTTCTTTTTCCTCTATGCCATCTGGTGCACCAGTTGTCCCCGCTCTAATTCTCAGATCAACCATGTCAAAGATTCGATCTTTGGTTAGTGTTGGCCAGTCATAGGTTTTTTCTTTGACCATGGTGAGCTTGCCATCAACCATTGTTGTTCTGGTGATTGGCGCGCCCATATATCGCTCTACTTGCTCTGCTGTGAGCTCTTGCAATAAAACCTGGGCACTGTATTGCGCTATCTCTTGTAGCCAATCCTCTATCTGGTCTTTGAATTCAAATACACGCCCTGATAAGGCTCTTTGTAAGATGTTGGCTTCGGTAGCTGTCTTGGGTCTTACTACAGTGGAACGTGCCGCATCTTGCAGTCCGGTGACTTGCTCCCAGTCATATCGCACTGCACTGGTGTCATAAACGATGGGGTCAATCTTGGGGTGGCCTCTAGGAATGATGACTTGGTTTAGAGGCTTGCCTTCAGTATCGACAATGGTGATCTCACCAAATCTTGAATCTGAGTGTTTCTTAATGGTCTTTTCGTTGATATCGGCTGATGCCACCCAACCAGGTATACACAGGTCTCGATGTTGATTGAATCGATCTCTCGCTTCGTTATGCTCATCCTGAAGGCGTTCGGTCAAATCAACTAGACTTGGGCCAACAAACTGACCATCAACCACTTGGTATGGCAATAAAAAGAATGGATACCAGCGCTCTCCTGCTCTAGGCGGTGAATACGGTTCACGTAGCCACTCCGTCGCGCCCTCTACCATCGTATACACACGCTGGGTGGCTCTGTCCCAGATCTCTAGTACTGCAATTTGCTGATCATCAGTCACCAAACCTGAACCTGCATTCATTTGCATTGAAGCTAGGCGCTTGGCTTTCTTATGGGATGGTTCGCCTTGGCCTGGTTGGTAGATCTTGGCATTGGCTAGATTCTTCTTGTAGAGCGCTTCTGCTTGGCCGCGTTTCATAGGAATGATTTGGCAGATCCAATCGGCATCGGTATAGTCCCAGAACTCGCAGATAGATGGATCAATGAGAAGGTTTTCCGTAAGGACTCTATCAATTACCAAGCCTTCAGTGGATTGGACTTCGGTTTGCTCTTGGAGTGACTTGATGAGCTCTTCTAGCTCTGCTCTCTTGGCATCATGATGATGAGCCTGGTTATTGTCATTAAGGTCATTCTCCAAATCATGAATCGCCAGGAGATTTTCTTGGGCATCATTAATGCGACCTTGAATATGTGAATCCTTGCTGGGGTCTCGCTGATACATCACCTTCAGAATTCCGAAGCTACAGGTCAGTGCTGCTCTTACAGTGGACTTGGCTCGATTCTTGAGCTGGGCATGTTCTAGCGCTCTATTGGTGACTTTCTCCAGTGTTTTACAGAAGAGCTTGATATCTGCAACACTGTGCGCCTGAGAAATAGAGATCTCTGGGTTGCGTGCATAGACGTTAGGTAATACCGCGGAGATAGTGCCGTGAATGAGGTTTGCCCTAAGACTGTAGAAGTCTTTACCAGTGGGGTCGGCATTCCAGTTAAAGCCAGCTACGGTATTGCGGTTATGCCTGACGCGCTTATGAAAGGTTGCCCAATGAGTGCGCGCATGTGTGATGCGGGCAGTCCATTTTTGTTGAAGGGCTTGGGAGTTTTGGGGCACATACTATTTATAGAAGAATATTGAATATGTAATGGAGATTTCAAGAATAAAAAAGGGGCATGAAGCCCCTTTTTAGCACTGATTAAAAATTAATCTAATGAGATTTTTGCGGTATTGATAACGCCAGACCACTTGTTAACTTCATTCTGCATAAATGCATCGAATTCCTCTGGGGTTGAGGCTACAACTTGGGCACCGCTTTCCTGTAGTTTATTTTTTATCTCTGGGGTTGTAAGCGCAGCAACAAACTCTTTATTAAGAAGGTTAATAATATTTTTTGGGGTGCCTTTCGGAACCAAAACTCCAAACCAAGCGACGGCTTCAATTTTTGGATATCCAGACTCCAGCATTGTTGGAATACTAGGCAACACAGGGGAGCGGGTCTTTGAGGTAACAGCAAGAGCCTTTAGCTTTCCACTCTTTATATGCGGGCCAACAGCAACGATGTTATCAAACATTAAATCTACTGAACCACCCATTAAATCAACATGCGCTGGGGGACTGCCCTTATAGGGAACATGTGTTATGTCAACATTAGCATACTGTTTAAACATTTCACCTGCTAACTGATGGCTTGTGCCAGTACCAGACGAGGCAAAGTTAACCTTACCCGGATTGTTTTTTGCATATTCAACCAACTCAGCAACTGTGTTTACCTTTAGAGCAGGTGGAACCACTAAAACTAGTGGCATCGTTGTCATCAGCGTAATGCCACTAAAGTCATTTATAGGGTCAAAATTAAGTTTTTTGTAAACAAGCTTTGAAATTGGGAGCGCTGCTGTTCCAATTGTCATCACATATCCATCAGCTGGAGATTTTGCTCCAATCTCCGTACCGAGATTACCGCCAGCTCCCGGCTTATTTTCAACTATGATTGGCTGTCCTACTGCCTGACTTACCTTATCAGCAACCATTCTGGAAATTTGATCAGAGGCTTGTCCAGGAGGATAGGGAACAATAATCTTTAATGGTTTGCTGGGGAATGTTTGTGCGTGCGATAAAGTGAAAAACATGAGCGCACTTAATAAGGCCACAAGCTTTTTTGAGTACATTTATCTCTCCTTGTTATTCTTAAAGCGTTTTACTAATGTAATTTCGGCCCCATTAATATGGTCGCCAATCAGATCTACCGCTTCTTGGATCTTTCCTTGTCTAATTTTCTGCACTAGCCTTCGGTGATCCTGATTACCTGTTTCAGCCCAAATATCGTTTTGTAAAGTTTGTAGCCGATACATCGTAATTAATTGATGCATGGCTCTATATTGATCCAGGAGACGATCATTTTTTAAAGCATCCATAAAGCATGAATGAAATTGTTCATTTGCTCTCGCTAAATCATCAATATCTTTTCTTTTAAGAGCATCATCACCATCATCGCAATATCGCTCCATCTTCCCTAGAATCGAGGAGAGTTTTTTATCGTCAAATAGTCTCCTGATAGCCTCTTTTTCGATAATGCTGCGTATGTCATACACCTCATGAATATCCTTGGGGGTTGGAGAGATGATCCTCATCTTCCTTCCTGGACTTACACCAACCAATCCATCATTAATGAGTAAACGAACAGCCTCTCGAACAGGAGTCCGACTAACTTGAAATTCATCAGCCAGCTCATTTTCAGATAGCATTGCGCCAGGCAGTAAGTACCCCTTAAGAATCCTTTCTCGAACAGGTTTATACACCTTCAACCATAAAGGCTCGAAGGTACTGAATGAGATCTCATTCATCTTCATTATTTGTAACCGTCGCCTAAGAACACTTTCTGCTTGATTAACTGCTGCTGTAATTTCTTGATATCTATATCTGCAGCATTGATGCCTGCAGAGCTAGCCATTGCCGCTGCAGTCCCCGCAGCTTCGCCCATTACCAGACATGGCGCCATATTTCTGGTTGCTCCATGAGCAACGTGAGTTGCCGAAACACACCTACCGGCCACAACCATATTATCTAGCTCATTGGGAAGCATTGAGCGATAAGGAATATCGAAGCTTCCATCGCCGCCAATTTGATGGAAGATTGCTTGGCTACTATCAGGTGCATGAATGTCCACTGGGAAGCATACTTGACCAATAGTATCTTCAAATTTATGGCCTTCAAGAACATCCTCATCAGTCAGCTGATACCTACCATGAATATTTCTTGATTCCCTAACACCAGGAATTGCCGCCGGAACCATATAACTTCCAGCAAAGCCGGGTATATGCTCTTTCATAAAATTACCTATCTTGTAGCACTGAGCAGTCAGATCTGCTGTGGCTTTTGAGAGTGCAACTGGATCTGTTCCGTCGACATCTAACACTGCAGAGGTGTTGACGTTTATTTGATCTGGCCATACTGTATTAAAAAATACATTTCTACCTTTGTTCGGAAATATTCCTTGGCTAATCACAATGTCGTCCCATTTCGCAAATGAGCCATTAAAGTAAACCGGAATAGGCTCGCCGCCCTCTGGGCGAACCGCCATGGCCGGGTCAACCTCGCCCATCTCTTTGGCAATAGCTCTTGTATCTACATTATGAAAATGCAGGATCATAGAAATAGGCTGCATTCTTTTCTTTGGACCATCACCAAACCTAAATGGAACATTCAACATTGCTGCAACATCACCATCACCTGATGCTTCAATAATATTTTTTGCCACTAGTTTATGGAGTCCGCCTTTTGCCGCAAAGGTTAATTCGGTGACTTTTTTATTTTCAGCTTTTGCGCTTACGACAGTTGCACCATATATTACTTGTACGCCAGCATCAGCGAGCATTTGAGTTGTTTTAATTCTGAAATAATTGCCATCAACCGGTGTTACGGCACTAGCAAAACCCTTATATGGAATATGTCCTACAGCACCACCCATTTTGATCAACTCATCGACTATTTCTTGCGCCAATCCAAATACAACCTGCCGACCAAATTTATTAACGAAATTGTGCAGGCATAAGCCTGTAGTTGCGTTGCCACCAACAAATGGGCGAGGTTCCAAAAGAATTACTTTTGCACCATTTCTGGCAGCAGCAATACCTGCAGCGACGCCAGTAACACCACCCCCAACCACTACTACATCACAATTAAAGTCCATTTTTAGCCTCATTTGCTGGTTAACTTGTATACAAGTATACTAATATTAGACACTAATGCAAGGGCAAAATAATTTTTTTGTATTGTCTTTTTCGCTGATATGCAATCTATAGTTTTAGATTGATGTTTTAAATAGGGCTTGAAAAAATTAACTGATATTGATTGATGAATATGATTCCACTTCCAGCAGGTATCCGGTCTAGAGTTCTTAAGGGCATCAATAATGGGGCTTTTCACATACTGGAGGCTGGAGCGCAGTCGGCAGATAGTAATAATCTTGTTTTGTTGATTCATGGATTTCCAGAGTTAGCCTACAGTTGGCGCAAGATAATGTTACCTCTAGCTGCAGAGGGATATCACGTCATAGCTCCAGATATAAGGGGCTATGGGCGCAGCTCAAATACCGACGTTCAATATTCTGATGATTTGCGGCCTTTTAGTACTCTAAATAAAATTCAAGATATGCTGGCTCTAGTAGCATCACTAGGTTACAGAACCGTTCGAGCGGTCATTGGTCATGACCAGGGTGCAACGCTAGCTGGCTGGTGCGCTCTTTCACGTCCAGATATTTTTAAATCGGTTGCCTTAATGAGCTCGCCATTTCGAGGGGCTCCTGCCGCCCTACCATTTAACACAACTAATGTTCAGGCTGCCCCCATAAAGCAAAGCCAGATTACTGAAGAGCTTGCCATGCTGAGCCCACCCAGAAAATACTATCAACACTATTTTGCGACTGAAGCCGCGAATAACGATATGTGGCAAGCAGAGCAAGGACTCAAAAAATTTCTAAGGGCGTATTACCACATGAAAAGCGCAGACTGGTCTGAAAATGCGCCTTTTAAGTTAAAAGATTTGCTTGCCAGCGAGTGGGAAAAATTACCTCGTTATTACGTAATGGATCTAGATAAAGGTATGGCAGAAACAGTTTTGCCAGCGATGCCGTCTACACAAGAAATTAAATCTTGCCAATGGTTACCAGATCATGAGCTCGATTTTTATATAAGCGAATATAGTCGCACTGGGTTTCAAGGTGGTCTGCAAGGCTACAGGAATAATCCTTATGACAAAGACCTGGCCATCTTCGCAGGTAGAAAGATTGAAGTACCTTCGACTTTCATTGGCGGCGAGAAGGATTGGGGCATCTACCAAACTCCGGGGGGGCTTGAAACTCTAGAAAATGAATTGTGCACCCATTACCAGGGGACTCATCTCATAAAAAATGCAGGTCATTGGGTTCAGCAAGAGCAACCTGAGGAAACTAGCAAACTCTTAATCGAATTTATTACCAAAAACTAGAGGGTCTATAAATCGCTTAAGCAAGGATGGCCCTTATATCTCGTAAACAAACGGTATTTGCCTACTCATTGCTCATTAAGCCAATACCAAATGTAGCATGAGAGATAAGACTTTCATGCTTTACCTAAAAGTTAGAAGCTAGTAATCTATTACTCAAAGTTCAAACATAACTATTCATAAAATAATAAATAGGGATAAAAGATGCTTCGGATTCAATTCAAAAACTGTATTAAACATTTTCTTGTAATAACCTCCCTTTGCACTGCAAGTTTATCTTTTTCTCAAACTACAGATGCCTACCCAAAGGGGGCAATTAAGATTGTTGTCCCCTACTCTGCTGGGGCGGTTACCGATGCTCTTGGTCGTATCATTGCTCAGGGGCTGAGCGAAAGTTTTGGAGTCAGCGTCATAGTTGAAAACAAAGTAGGCGCTGGCGGCACAATAGGTACTGAGCAAGTCGCCTTCTCTCAGCCCGATGGCTACACCTTACTTTTAGGGGCGACTGGTCCTGTCTCTGTTGGTAAAGCGCTGTATCCGCAGCTTCGCTATGATCCTGCAAAAGACTTAACCCCTCTAGCTGTTATCACACGAGTACCATTTGTAGTTGTAGTGCATCCTGATCAGCCCTATAAAAATCTTACAGACCTCATTAATGCTGCCAAAGCAAAACCAAATTCAATAGCCTATGGATCAGCAGGAAATGGAACTCCCCAACATATTATTGGCGAAATGTTTAAGCAATCTGCCAATGTTCAGCTAGTGCACGTGCCATATAAAGGGTCTGCCCCAGCAACCAGCGACTTACTTGGCAACCAAGTTCCGCTGATGTTTGATAATCCAGGACCCCTGATGCAACATATTCGCACTGGTAAATTACGCGCTCTAGCTCAAACAGGTGATCGCCGTTCAGCTGCTTTACCTGATACGCCTACTATGCGCGAAGCAGGGGTGGCTGGTCTAGTTGCAGCGCCCTGGTATGGAATTATGGGTCCCGGTAATATGCCTCCAGCAATTGCTGAAAAACTCAATAAAGAAATCAATTCCGTTCTACGCCGCCCTGATGTTGTAACGCGGATGCAGGAAATGGGATTAATTGCAACGCCAATGTCATTAGCAGAAGTAAAGCAGTTTTTAACTAATGAAGCCAAAGTTTGGGGTGATGCCACACGCAAGTCAAATGCCACGATTGATTAAAAATGCCTCATATCACAATTGAATCCCCATCAGCTCTTACAAAACAGATTAATTGGAATAAATTTTTCCAAAAAGTACACGTCAGGTTGTCAAATGAAGGTTATGGGCGCTTAGATGACTTTAAAAGTCGGGTTATAAACTTAGAGTGCTGGCAAGTTGCTGATAAAAACGCAGATGCACTCTTCTTGTTTGCCACACTTGAAACAATGAATCCGCGAACCCCTGAAATGATTAGAGCAATGGGAGTTGTAATAACGGAGGAGCTAGAGATCATTGCGAATAAAGTTGCTAATGGTCGCTGGCTACAGGTCTGCGTTAGAGTTCGCGGTACTCCAATTGAAGATTATTTTAAGCTTCATATTAACGCTCCAAATCTGAAGGCTGGAAACTTTAAGGTCGGGGAATCCCTTTAGTCATTTACATCTTACGCAACATTATTCGGCAGACCTGCGCGCTCTCATAACACCATACCTAGTCGCATCCCACGCGTGATCTTCTGCATCTGTGTCCACATCCTCTGGATTTAATGAATCTGGTGGTAGCTGAGGGATGGTTCTTAGCCAATGCTTGCAAGTTGAGAAGATCTTGAGCCTGTCTTCAGCTAACAGCCGGATAATTTCTTGAGCACCGTTTACTCTGCTTCTAGGGGCGTTATAGGCCTCGGTCCATTTCACCCCCTTGTCTCTGAAGATTTGCCCTATGGATCGCTCTGCGCCGATCTTGGAGAAGATAGATGGGTCTGCTAGGTTCATGCGGTATTCATAGCCAAGGCGTTGATCATGAATTTCTATCTTCTTGATCTTATCTGCCACTACTGTTGCATCTTCTCTGGTGCCAGTATTTTCTTTATCTCCATAGCCATAAAGCTCCCTCCATAGGTAATAGACTCCGTCATTAGATAAGGCAAACCAATAGATGGCATATGGCCTGGCATACCCCCAGTCCATCGAGCGCCATACCTTCCACGTTGGCGGAATAGCAAATGGCTCTACAACGTGTTTAGAAGGCTGCCATACGCCTTCCAAGAAACTTCCCACATAGATATCCCAATCTCCCTCTAACCATGCTCTGCGTCTGTTTGGATCGCTTAGAGACTCAAGACTCATCAGGTAGTTAGGGTCGTTTTTTAGGAGATGGGTGTTCTCATAGATCGTGGAATGAATTCTCACCCTAGGCAGTACGCCTTCTTGCCTAATAATTTGTCCCGCCGGTACCGACCCAATCTGAAATCGCTCCTTTACCGATGCATGTCCTATTCCGAAGGGGTTGCAGGTTGCTCGCACCATCCTTGGCATTCCGGGGTGGGATGACCTGCAAGTGGAATGCATTGCTTCGTAGAAAGACAGGTTGCGCCAGTTTGTTAGTTCTTCGAAGCCTAGCCAAGGGTATTCATGGCCGTGATAGTTCCAGTAGTCATCCTCATTGGCCCCATAGCGAAAGTACAGCATCTCTCCAGTAGGCCATTTCCAAACATAGTCTGATTCGTTGAACTTGGCTCCCGGGAAAATTTGATAGAACCAGCGCTTACTCTTGGCCACCACATCTGCTAGCTGAGGGTAAGTTAGACGAAAGAGTGTGCCGCGCCAATGATCTCCAAAGCCTCTACCTACATGCTGGGCATAACTCATGAGCAAGGTATCGGTCTTTCCTCCCCCTCGCGTACCTTCGAGCAATACTTCATATACAGGACAAGTCAGAAATAAGGTCTGGCTACCGGGCAATGGTGCCCAGACGGTTTTCATTGGCTAGTGTTTTGGCTGGGCGACTTGCTCCCACTCATCAATGCTCATAGCGCTTGGCACGACAAGAACTCCACTTTGTAGGGGTGCTCCGTCTTTACCGGTGTGCTCAATTGCCGATAAGCGAGGATGTACATAAGGCGCTGCGTGTCTGGCGATAGTGGCAGCCATGTTTAGCAGCTTGATACGATTCTCGGTGATCATGGTGTCATGACCATCATCATGTTCTTTGGGGCAATCACCATGGTCATGATGGTCACGCATGCAATTACCCGCCTCTTTGTAGAGTTCCATCATGGTATTCATCATGACCTCCAGAGGCGAGATGCCCTTAGCAGCGGCTATCTCTGCGATCTCACGGGTACGCTTAGTTAGGCTACCCTCCTTACGGCCAGCTCCAGACCTTGCCCCTCCCTTACTTTTGCTTGGCACCGATTTCTTTGATTTCTTTTGATTGTTTTCAATCATGATGTTTTGATCAACCGTAAAAGATGGGGTTGCAATGCAACTGAATCCCCAATAGGTTCATCAAACTCGATGATGATTCTTTGGAATAGGTCATGGCGGCTTTGAGCTCCACGATGCTTGACCACCGTGCCTACGCGACCACTTGGGGTCTTCACCTTTGACCCTATCGGAAAGTCTTCCATGTCTAGGCGATCAATGACGCCCGCAATGGGTTGATTACTTTGCATTGAGAGCCTCCTGGCGCTTACGTAGTTCAGCAAAGATTCGAGTTTTGAAGGTATCGTAGTTCTCTGCCCCTTGAGCCCTCATGTCAAGTTCCCTGCCCTTGGCATCTATGCCCTCATTCGTTTTCCACCAAGCGTCTTCATCCGCTTGGGCGGTTTCCAACTTTTTGCGCGTGCCCTTGAGAATGGCTAAGACATAACCGGCGTTGATTGGCGTTGGGTTTGAGACTTTCATGCGGGTTTCCTTAGCTTTGGTGATGGCATCTGCCACCTCAGCCTCCGTTACCCCCAGATTGACAATATCCCGTATGCGGTAGTCGTCTAATGCAATAGCTCTGCCCTCCTTGCTGATCATGGCTGCAAAGCATTTATATTTTTCGTTGCGCTCATGAGAATCTTTTTCCTCTTGCGCGGGTATGGGTGGTCCTTGGGAAATTTTTTCCTTTTTACCCACATTGTTTTGTTTGCCTGGTGTATGGAGATTGGTTACTGGTGACTGGTGTTTGGTGTCTGGTGAGCAATGCGTTCGCATTGCGGTCGCAATGCGAACGCATGCATTGTTGGATGGATTTTCCGTTGGGGGCTCAGCATTTGGATATGACTGCCACCTGCCTTCTGCACTCCGCCTGGCTTTGAGCTGCTTGTCTTTAAACCGCGCTATTTCATGATCGCAACGCTCCTGTCGCCAACCTTCATCAGTGAGGGTAAAAAATTCATTAAGGACCGAGACCACTGCATTTTTTTCTTCTTTTGATCGCGCATTGATTAATCTTTGCACGAGCTTCACATCCATTGGCAATGGTTTTTCTGTGGCGTAGTACTTTCGAATGAGTCGGCTATAGGTTGCGTCTTCAATAAAGGTGAGATGCGCCGTTGCTTCTGCGTAGTCTCCAATGTGATGCTCGTAGTAATTCATCTAATACGGTCTCCGTGTAGTTCTTTTTATTTCATGCAATGTGTTTTGCAAAAGATGAATCTAACAATCGGAAAGCGTATCGTCAAACGCGTTTTTTCTGTATTTTTCTTTAATTTATTTATCTAACAAATGTCTGTAATCTTTATTTGAGAAATTCACAGTGAGTAATTTATTTTTCTGAAGTGTTTATTGATCTACACATGTCCACCACCCTCTTAGACTTATCAGAAAATACTGACAAGGCTGTAGCCATTTATTTATATTGCCTCTGTCATTTCTATGACTAAATATTTTTTTGTAATCAAAAATTAATTTGTGTTTACAAAGTGGGTATTGACATTTGATTGACCATCAATATTTCATTGACTACATTGCAGTTCAGCAGCGCACAAAATGATTCATAACAAAACGCAATAGGAGATGAAAGTTAATGGTGGCATTTCGTTTGTATAGCCTGTATCGATCTTATGGATACACAAAAATGAGTTCTGCAAAGATGGCATTGCAGGTTTATCGTAAAAACTTAAAACGCGCTCGCTAAGGAGATTGCGATGAGTCACTCCAACCCTCAGATCCCGCCAATTACTTTAATGAGAATTCCGCAAATTTTGCAGGTGATGCCAGTATCAAAATCCAAGTTTTGGCTAATGGTACAAAAAGGTGAATTTCCTAAGCCAATCAAAATTGGAAGGTCGTCGTTTTGGACAATTGAACAGGTGCAAGCTTACCTTCGAGAAAGAATGGGTCAATCCACTAATTGAAACATGGGCATCTCCTGAGCTTATGCTATCTATCCTACGGAAAACTCAGGAGATGACTATGCATGCAGTGAATTTATTTAAGCCACTCAGTGTTGAGGTCTTTAACGACAACCACCCCCTAGATGAGAGCGCTTGGATTCCAATTGGGAATTATGAATATCTAGTAGATGCTATTGATGCTTGCAGGAAAGTAATAGATTGGGTCTTATGTAAACCACGATATTCATCACTCACAGGGAATGCCTTGATTCTGGAGTACTTAAATTATGGTCCGGTCCCATACATTCGAGGGGCTAATAATCTGGATGCCTTTAATCCGTATGAATACGTCGAAAGCAAAGCCAGGCTAGTCCGGCAATAGCACTACAGAAATACTCTAGATCTTGGTCTTTAAATAGCGGACAACAGTCTCCCAATCTGGGAATTCAGAGGTGGCAAAGTGAATATGCTCACCCTTGAATCGATCTACCCCATTCTTAAGGCGATCATCTACCAAGAAATCTCCATCATTCAGATTCTTATGGTGACTTAGGATTAAGCGTTTATATGCTGGCTTACCCAGATAGTCTTTTACCCATAGCAGCTTATCTGACCAAGCGCTAGGATTACCCCAGGGTGCGGTTGAAAGAATGTACGTGTCGAACATGGTAGCCAGCTCTTCATAGGCGGCAATTGCCCCAGGAATGGGGTCCATCAAATAGAAGATACCCGGGACTTCATCTAGGCGCCCCTCATACTCATCTTGAATATGCTCCGGCGTTCTTGCTATGCCCGAGGGAAAATCAACCAGGACGTTATCCATATCTATGTAGAGTGTTTTCATATGTTCACTTAATTTATATTCGCTTTAGATCAACCCATACCCTCAATAAAGGTATCAATAAACTTAGCAATGGCATCCCCAACTCTATTGAGCGTTGATTTGCGCTCCAAAATCTTTGGCTTTTGCTCCAACACTTCAATTAACTCTTCAGACCTCGGGGCTTGATTTGTAAACTCATAGCTATCAAGCAATTTTTGGAGCTTTTCACCATCAATCTTTTCAGACTGGCATAGCGCCTCAAAGGCTGCTTTCTTTTGTTTAGCCCAAAACACATCGAACTCTTCCGAAACTCCGTCCGGAGAGAGGCCACTGAGGCTTTCTTCGATAAATTGCTCAATCAGAGCTCTCTTAGAGCGCAATTGAATCTCACCCGATAGATAGTCATCAATTTGCTTCTTGATCCGCTCACCTTTTTTACCCTTACCGCCATTCTTTAGCCATTCTGTTAATAACAGAATGATGTAGGCGACGTTGATTTGATCGCGATGAATCAGAACAATTTCAAAGTCCACATCATTCAGAATGGAGTCTTTTTCCTTGGCATTCTCATGCTTTACACGCTCGTAGATATCGAGGTACTTTGACTTGTAATCCTCGAAGCCCTGCTCTGAAAGCGCCAGATCCTTCTCTTTATAGTCAGTGAACGTCGTTAGGACATTCTTAAGCTTTAAGAGCTCTCTAAATCGGGTTACGAACAATAACTGCTCATTCTCATCCTGCAAATCATCAACCGACGAAACAGTCGGAGTTAGAGCAAGTAGTGCCTCAACTGCCAAGTTGTATTTTTCAACATAATTCTCATAGGGCTCTAGAAGCACTGTTTCTCTAGCATCCTTATTGGAGAATAAGGCAATTGCTTCGTCGGTCTTTTCCTTCAGGTTTCTAAAGCAAATAATATTGCCCTGAGATTTTTTGTCGTTGAGAATTCGATTGGTTCTAGAAAATGCCTGAATGAGTCCGTGATATTTCAGGTTTTTATCAATGTAGAGCGTATTCAATCTAGGGCTGTCAAACCCAGTCAAGAACATATTAACCACCAATAGGATGTCTACCTGACCCTGACGTACTCGCTTAGCGATATCTTTGTAGTAGTTGTAATAGTCCTGGCTATCTTTAGTCGAGAACTTAGTACCAAACATCTCGTTATAGTCATTGATGTATTGGTCTAACTTATCCCTGCTATAGATGGCCTTTTCTGGAGGCACACCATCATCCTCGGGAATGACCCCGCCAGTACCATCAGCCTCTGGATTAGCCTCATTCTGCTGGTAGCTAAATATGGTTGCAATACGAAGATCAGATCCCGTTTCAGCAATCTTCTTCTTAAATAGATCGTAATAACGAATCAGAGAATCTACGCTATCCACGCAGAACATTGCAGTGAAGTCTGGATGCTTGGTCTTCTGGCGATGATGTTCAATGATGTAATCGGTAATCTTGTAGAGACGGTCATCAGCCTCCATCAATTCTTTGGTATCTATCGACTCAACATCGATATCCAGATGGCTGCCGGATTCTTTTTTCTTGTATCGCCCTACATACTCAACAGAAAAACGGAGGACATTCTCATCCCTGATTGCATCGACAATGAGGTATTTGTGCAAGCAAGTACCGAATAAGTCGGCTGTGGTTTGTTTGCGTCCACCGTGAGAAGAAGCGTTTTCCTCAAGAATAGGGGTTCCCGTAAAGCCAAACATTTGGCAGTTATTAAAGTACTGCTTAATGTTTTTATGATTGTCACCAAACTGGCTACGGTGACACTCATCAAAGATAAAAACAACCCTCTTATCCTTTAGGCCATCCATCTTGATGGAGTGCCTATCACGGGTGATTGCGTTATTGAGCTTCTGAATGGTGGTGAGAACAATCTTGGAGGTTGGATCATTCAGCTTTTTAACTAACTCCGAGGTATTTGGTGCGCTATCGACCGAACCCTCTTCGAAGTGATTGAACTCCCTCTCCGTTTGATAATCCAAGTCTTTTCTATCTACGACAAAGACCACCTTATCCACCTCAGGCAACTCAGCAATAATTTGACTGGCCTTAAAAGAGGTCAAGGTCTTTCCAGAGCCCGTTGTATGCCAGATATAGGCATTGGACTTGCTGAGCTTAGCCTTTTCAATTAAGGCCTCCACTGCGTAATACTGATAAGGGCGCATTACCAATAGCAACTTATCAACAGTCAAAACCATGTAGCGAGAAATCATCTTTGCTATATGGCAGGGCTTTAAGAATTCAGCGCTAAATTCATGTAGGTCAGAAATGCGCTTGTTATCCTTAGAAGACCAAAAGAAGGTTTGCTTGAAGGTGAATTCTTTAATGTTCTTATTATTTGAGAAATACTTGGTATTGACACCATTGCTAATGACAAAGAGCTGTACATACTGAAACAAGCCATAGCCGGCATCATAAGATTCATGCTTATAGCGAATGATTTGATCAAATGCGACCTTCAAATCCATTCCGCGCCGCTTAAGTTCAATCTGCACCAACGGCAAGCCATTGATCAGAATGGTGACGTCATAGCGGTTCTTGCGCTTACCTTCTGCAGATACCTGATTGGTGACCTGGAATTCGTTTTGACACCAGTCGACATGATTTAGGAAGGTGATCCAGATAACATCGCCGTTATCTCGCTTTAATGCAAACTTATCCCTAAGAATTTCTGCGCGGTCAAAGACGTTTCCGGTGTTTAGCCTATTGAGAATTTGCTCGTATTCTTTATCGGTAAAGCGAAGATTAGCAATATGGTGCGTGTATTCGTTATGGCGCTCAAGCTGGCGCCTCAAGTTAGCCAACATAGCTGATTCATCAAGAATCTCTACGCGGGAATACTCCATAGACTGAAGTTGTTTGATGAGCGCTTCTTCTAGCGCGGCTTCAGATTGGATTGCCATTATCCATCTCCAAAAATTCATCTAACTGCTCTTTATATTGATAAAAATCTAAGTCAAATAATGCTTTACTAAATAGCACGTCTCTATACATCAACTTAATTTGAGGGTTAGCATCATCAAGAAACTGATTAAATGCTTCATTTTCTTCGTATCTAATTTCATTTTTAATGAAGCCTCCCTGCATCACCCCCTTTAACATATGAATGCATATTACCTCTGTCATCTCAATTGCTAAGGTTGCTAAATTAGGATCCGCAGACCACTCTTTTGGGTACAGCCTTCCGTGAGAAATATCGCCTGTTTGATTCCTGATTTCACTTAATTTATGTGTAAAAGTGGCGAATACCTCTATAAGTTGATTGTCATACGAATCAATCACATCTGATAAGGCGCTGTTGGCTTCCTTTACTGTTTTGCGTGCGTCATTATTCTTATAATGGTTTTCGGGGTAACCTTTAATGTCGGTTGTTATTAACTTAGACAATGCCTCCAAAAGAGATTTGCAAGCCTCAATTGAGACATCTGGATATGTTTTTTTATTACCCTCTATATGAACAATGTAGACTAGCAAGTTCTTGTAGTGAGGGGCTACCTCGCCAAAAGTATCAATGAGCGTTTTGAAACGTTCCATCAAACAAACATCTGCTGAAGCAGACCCTTTTTGTATTGTTTCATTAAGGACAATTGATAAGTTAATTCCTCTAATTTTTTGTCAATACTAGTCAGAAAAGATGCGATTTTTTCTTGCTCATCTATAGAGGGCAGTTTAAGTGGCATCTCATTAAACATTGGCAGTCTTAAAGATTTAACTGTTGAGCCAACAGCTTTTGAGAGAAAGTAATTTCTATAATAATCAATATGAAAGTAAATATACTTACCAATGGAATTTTTAAAATCTTTTATTGCATACGCACGCTGATGAAGGTCAAACTTCCCAACAAAATATTTTGGAATAAAGGCTTGCCCCTCACCACCAACAATAATGGCCTCGCAATCAAAAAGATACTTATTACTAGTTCGAATGTCTTCTGACCTATCAAAAAATGTGAACTGCCCAATAAGGCTAGAATCCACTCTATTAGAAGATCCGGTAGTTGAATGGGCAATATCCCCAAGTTTTACATCTTTCCATTTCCGAAATTCCTTTCCATCCTTATCTTTAAATCGAATATCCTGATTAAAGATTTTCTGCATTACCCCTTTTTTATATTGAACAAGAAGCTTGTGCTTTTTGGTGAGATTTTCTATCTTTAAGTCAATAGCACACAGGAATGAGGCGATTTTTTCCTGCTCCTTAACATCCGAAGGAATTGTTACCAGCTGTTTATGTACATCATTCCTATTAAGGGTTGGGACTCCAGAGCCAGTGCCAAATCGCGATAAGTTAAAGTTTGAATAAAGATAATAAATAAATTTAGGATTATTGCCAAAAAAATTCGTCACCCACAAAGAAGTATTGTGAGGCCAAAAGTTTTCTTCAATATAGTGAACGTTTCCAATTGTTCCAGACCGTCCAGTAACAACACCTGGCCCAGCAACTTTAAATTCATTATGCTTTCTTATTGCCCCATTAGAAAATACAACAGGGTACTCCCCTTCAGCAATTTTGGATGCAACCAAATCAAACCCACGCTGCAATGGGGCCACACTCTCAATTGCTAATGTTTTGTATGCTGGGAAGCCTTTAAACCTCAACTTCGGCACACTCATCACTTGCCACCATTACTGAAAGGTGGCTCAATACCAAGCTCTTTGCAGAATCCCACAATTTCCTCGTCAATACTTGCAGATTCTTTGTCTAAATCAATAAGTTGAACCGATATTGCATTCAAATCAATTTCTTCTTCTGCCTCAAAGCTATCTACGTATCTAGGGATGTTTAGATTCCAGTCGTTTTTTTTGATCTGCTCAATAGTGGCTATGGCGCTATATTTATCCTCTGCTATACGTGCTTTATAGGTCTGAACAATCTTGGTAATGTGCTGGGAGCGCATTACATTAGTTGTTTTGACTTTTTCAAATTGCTTGCTGGCGTCAATGAAAAGAATATTGTCATTCTTCTTGCGGCATTTACGCATCACTAAGATGCAGGTTGGAATACCGGTGCCGAAGAAAATATTTGACGGGAGTCCAATAACAGCATCTAAGCAGTTCATCTTTTCGATGAGATATTGCCGAATGTGACCCTCTGCGCCCCCGCGGAATAAAACGCCATGGGGAAGAACAACTGCCATGGTGCCTTCTTCTGATAAGTGATAAACCATATGCTGCACAAAGGCTAGGTCAGCTTTGCTGCTTGGCGCTAGCTTGCCGTATGAGCTAAAGCGGTCGTCACTCATAAACATCGGATTGGCAGACCATTGAGTTGAAAATGGTGGGTTAGCCACGATCGCATCAAACTTCATTTCTCGGTGCTGAGGTTTTTCAAGCGTGTCTTCATTCTTGATGTCGAACTTACTAAAGTGCACGTCATGCAAAATCATGTTCATGCGAGCCAAGTTATAGGTTGTTGGGTTTCTTTCTTGACCGTAAATGTGGCCAACAAACTCTGCTTGTCGTTTTACGCGCAGCAGAAGTGAACCAGAACCACAGGTTGGGTCATAGACGTTTCGCAGCTTAAGATTGTTCAGAGTTACTAGCTCAGCAAGCAGCTGAGAGACTGGCTGTGGCGTATAAAACTCTCCTGCTTTTTTACCTGCTCCACTGGCAAATTCGCCAATGAGGTACTCGTAGGCATCACCCAATACGTCTGCAGTAGCATCACGCAACTGGAAGTTGATCTTGTTTAGGTGAACCAATACTTTGGTGATAAGTTCGTTTTTTTCATCCTCTGATTTACCCAGCTTGGCTGAAGTAAGGTCAATATCGTCGAATAGATGCTCAAACTCTTCAGCGCTATCAGTACCTAAGGTACTTTGTTCTATGTTCTTGAGAACCCTAGTTAAGTCGCCAAGAATAAAAGTATCTGAGCCTAGCTCCCCATTTCCTTTTTTGGCCAAATGATCAAACATTTCACTAGGCGAGAGGTAATACCCCAACTCCTCTTTACAGGCATCCTCTATTGCCTCTAGATATCTTTTGCCTTCAGCTGACTTCTCATCTAGATTTTCAAATGTCAGCCCCTCACCTTCTAGCTGGTCATTGGCAAAGTTGGCAATTTTTTCAGAGAGGTACTTATAAAAAATAAATCCTAGGATGTAATCCCGGAAGTCGTCTGCAGACATCTTGCCCCTTAATGTATTGGCAATATTCCATAGCTGTTGCTGTAACTGACGACGCTGTTCTTCTGACATCTATTTCCCTTAATTTTGGGCTTTAAACTCCGGATAAATGAATCCTCTAAACACTATTACTAGTACTAATAATGATATTTTTAAGTTTAACTGAGCCCCAGCCATTCTCAACTTGGTATTAAGCTGCGGACACAAGGAATTGATACGCTTTATTTTGAGTGTCTATAAGGCCATTAGCCTGCAACTAAGATCTCTATTTAGAATGACCCTTCTTGAGCCAGACAAAACAGCAGACTCAAGCAATGCTTGGGTGGTAAGCGCACTGGTAAGCAGAAGTTTTTTTAAGAAAAGAAAAAGCCTCCGTTAGGAGGCTAAGTCTTTGTTGTATATAGAGAAAAGTAGATGTGTCGCCAAAGTTATTGGCGGAGACGAGAGGATTCGAACCTCCGATCAGAGTTTTAGCCCCGATGCTCCCTTAGCAGGGGAGTGCCTTCGACCAGCTCGGCCACGTCTCCGTACTTCTTACTATTACAACGCCCCACAGTTTAACGGATAACCGCTTCTGAGGGGTTTATTGCGCTTTTTAACTTACTTCTGATCCAACTCAAATGCCTTGTGCAAGGCACGTACAGCCAATTCCATGTATTTCTCATCAATGACCACGGAGATCTTAATTTCGCTAGTAGAGATCATCAGGATGTTGATACCCTCTTCCGACAAAGTGCGGAACATCTTGCTGGCGATGCCAACATGAGAACGCATGCCTACACCCACCACTGAAACCTTAGAAACCTTTGGATCTCCAGAAATTTCTTTTGCTTCAATGTGTGCTTGAACTGTGTTCTTCAGAATGTCTAATGCTTTTTGATAATCAGCACGTGGCACTGTGAAAGTGAAGTCAGTCTTACCTTCTACAGATTGATTTTGAATAATGATGTCCACATCAATATTGGCATCCGCAATCGGGCCAAGGATTTGATATGCAATACCTGGGCGATCAGGAACTCCAAGAACGGTAATCTTCGCTTCATCACGCGCAAAGGCGATGCCGGAAATAACTGCGGCTTCCATAGTGCTGTCCTCTTCAAATGTAATCAAGGTGCCTGAGCTCATCTCATCAGCTAAAGGCATCAATGGGTCTGTCAAAGAAGACAGAACCCGGGTTTTAACTTTGTACTTACCTGCAAACTCAACTGAACGAATCTGCAATACCTTTGAGCCTAAGCTAGCCATTTCTAGCATCTCTTCAAAAGTAATTTTGTCTAAGCGACGTGCATCTTCGCAAACGCGTGGGTCAGTGGTGTACACACCATCAACGTCTGTATAGATTAAGCACTCATCTGCTTTTAAGGCTGCCGCCATGGCAACTGCCGATGTATCAGAGCCGCCGCGACCCAGTGTTGTGATGTTGCCGTTTGGATCTACGCCCTGGAAACCAGTGACTACAACAGCGCGACCTGCATTGAGATCTGCCAAGATTTTTTTATCATCAATGCTCTTAATGCGCGCCTTGGTGAAAGAAGAATCCGTATGAACTGTTACTTGCCAGCCAGCATAGCTAACCGCATCAATACCTTCGCGCATTAATGCCAGTGCCAATAAGCCAGAACTCACTTGCTCGCCAGTAGAGGCAATTTGATCTAATTCGCGTGGATTTGCATCTGGATTAATTTCTTTTGCAAGGCCAAGCAAGCGATTGGTTTCGCCTGACATGGCTGAAGGCACAACCACCACCTGGTGGCCAGCACGCATCCATTTAGCAACACGTTTGGCAACATTGGCAATGCGCTCAGTTGAGCCCATTGAGGTGCCACCATATTTATGAACGATAAGAGCCATAAAAACCGTTTATTTAACTATTTGTGACAGGGAAATCTTCCCTGAGGATCTAAAAAGGGCTTATTTTACAGGGTTTTGCACCCATTCTGGGAGCACGCGCCTGCCAGAGCTGGTTAGATGAGGGTAGCTAAGCCCAATACCCGCCACAGCGATCAATTCATCATTGATGTAGAGCAATGGTGCCTGACGCTCCCAAGGGGGGATATCAGCCTCTTGGTAGAGGTTTTTGAGGGTTTTACGTGGGGTATTGGCTTTTATCTGAATCTTCTCTGAGCCTAAACGCTCCTTGAGGATGATTTGATTATTAGCCTGAGCCTCTTTGACCCATTTAGCCGGGAGACCCAGTTGCTTAGAGTTGGTTGACAAGATTTTTAGAACCCAATGCCCCTCTTCTGAATTGGCAAGCTGCAACATTCCGCGCCATAGGTAGATTTTTCTTTGATCATGCAACCACTCTAGTTTGGCATCCACTTTAACTTTAGCGAGATCGCGCCACCATGCTTGTAAACGCTCTTGAGATGGCATAGTCAACTGCTGTGTCTGCAACCAATAGCGCAAGACGTTATTCGCTGCTGGCAAATCCATTTTTGCTAGCGCCAGTAGCGAATCCACCTTCAACTGACCTTTGCAAATGATGCCTTTGCCATCTTGATTTGCCAGTCGATTGAGTAAGGTTTGTGCCTCGCTCAATAATTCTGCGCTACGCGCCATATTGGCCAATGCTTCTGGCTGAATCTTTTCAAGCGCAGGAATAATTTTCTTGCGTACTGCATTGCGACGATATTTGGTGTCTTGATTACTGGGATCTTCGATCCATTTAAGCTGATGTTCTTTGGCATAAGCCTCTAGCTCTTGCCTGCTTTGATTTAAGAGTGGTCGCCAGAGAGTAATACTTGGAATGCCCGAGATCGCCCTACTTACTGGCATGCCAGACAAGCCCGCCACGCCAGAGCCTCGAAGGAGCTGTAAGAGTACGGTCTCTGCTTGATCGTTTTGATGGTGTGCTAGGAGGAGATCTTCAATGCCATACTCTTCACAAAGATCAGCAAGCGCTTCATAGCGTCCTGCTCTTGCCCTTGCTTCAACATTGCCACTATCTTGTTCTGAGTTGAGATGAAGCAATCGGAAATCAAAATGGATTTTGTATTTTTTAGCGAGCTTCTCGCAAAAGATTAACCAGTCATCTGCCGGTTTTTGTAAGCCATGATGAATGTGGAAAGCATAAATTTGATTTTTGGCTTGGTTCTTGGTTTGCGCTTTGCAAACGGTATCAAGCAATACAACCGAATCGAGGCCGCCACTCAGGGCAACCGCAATTCGTTTTCCTGACTTAGGACTTTGCTGTGATTTCCTTGAACTTGCCATAACTCATCAAACGCTCGTGACGACGCTCTAGTAGCGCATCTACTTTCATGCCATCGAAGGTTTTTAAAGATTCCGCAAGTGCTTTGCGCATATTGCTCATCATATTGTCGTAATCACGATGCGCGCCACCAATCGGTTCAGCCACAATCTTGTCAATCAGACCTAAAGCCTTCAAGCGTTGCGCTGTAAGCCCCAACTGCTCAGCCGCCTCGGGAGCCTTATCAGCAGTCTTCCAAAGAATAGAGGCACAACCCTCAGGGGAGATCACTGAGTAGGTTGAGTTTTGCAACATCAGCACCACATCACCCATAGCAATCGCAAGCGCCCCACCTGAACCACCTTCACCAATAATGGTGGCGATGATCGGAACCTCAAGCTCTGCTTGTACGTATAAATTGCGGCCAATCGCTTCTGACTGGTTACGCTCTTCTGCATCGATACCAGGGAATGCGCCTGGTGTGTCTACAAAAGTAAAAACTGGAATACCAAACTTTTCGGCAAGCCGCATGAGACGCATTGCCTTTCGATAACCCTCTGGACGACTCATGCCAAAGTTTCGCAGAGCGCGCTCTTTGGTGTCACGACCTTTTTGATGTCCGATCACCATGCATGGTTGATTATCAAAACGGGCAAGGCCGCCAATAATAGATTGATCATCAGCAAATGTACGATCGCCATGCAACTCATGAAAATCTGTAAATAAGGCGCTTACATAATCCAAGGTGTATGGACGTTGTGGATGACGCGCTACTTGAGAAACTTGCCAAGGAGTGAGATTGGCGTAAACATCTTTTGTTAGCTGCTGACTTTTTTCAGCAAGTGTTTTGATCTCATCGGAGATATCCACCGATGACTCATCTTGTACAAAACGCAGCTCTTCAATCTTTGACTCTAATTCGGCGATTTGCTGCTCAAAATCCAGGAAAGTCGTTTTCATAGCCTGATTTTAATATTCAACTGGGATTGGGTCGATACTTCTCCACATATACCAGGTGGCAACCGTACGCCACGGGGCCCAATTAGCAGCCACCTCACGGGCTTCATGGCGGCTGACAGGCTCTCCGCTGAAGTAATTGAGGGATATAGCCTTAATGAGGCCGACATCGTCCAAAGGCAGAATATCGGGTCGAATCATGTTGAAAATGAGGAACATTTCGGCAGTCCAGCGTCCAATCCCCCGAATTGAGCTCAATTCCTTAATAACACTCTCATCGTCCATATCCTTCCACTGATTAGCATGAAGGCGCCCAGAATCGAAGTGGTCTGCTAGATCGCGGATGTACTCAACCTTCCGACCTGATAATCCAGCGGCGCGCAATTCCTCTACTGAGAGCGCTAGGATATTTTTCGGGGTGACTTTCTTTTTGCTAGCAGCAACGACCCTATTCCAAACGGATTGTGCTGCCGCTACTGAAATCTGCTGTCCAACAATGGCTCTTGCCAAAGTGTTAAATGGATCGCCGCGGGTGACTAAAAAACCTGAACCATATTTTGGAATGAGTTTTTTGAGAATGCGGTCTTGCTTCATCAATTCTTTACAAGCTTGCTCCCAATACTCAGGAGCAACTTCCTCAAGAATGAGTTCAGCCTTTTCCGCTTTGGCTGATTTTTCTTTCGCCACTGTCATTAAGCCCTACGCCATTCTGTTAAGCCGCCGGGTTTATCTTCCAAAACAATTCCTTGTTCTAGTAAGGTTTTGCGAATTAGGTCTGCCTTAGCAAAGTCTTTAGCTTGTTTGGCAGCAACACGTGCTGTGATTTGCTCTTCAATTTGCGAAGGATTTAAGCCCGCTTGATCTTTAGAGCCCGCCTGTAAAAATACGGTGGGGTCACGTTGCAAGAAATTCAATGTCACACCAAGAGTTTTCAATGTGTTGGCAAGCAATTGCTTCTCTTCACCTTGTGCACGATTAACTTCACTAGCCAAGTCAAACAAGACAGCAATCGCTTCAGGCGTATTGAAATCGTCATTCATAGCGTCAGCAAAGCGCCTAGACCATAGATTATTTTGGTCTAGCTGAATTACTTTGGCTTTTGGGCCTTGCGCTAAGGCCGTATACAGGCGCGCCAATCCGGAACGAGCTTCCTCAAGCTGTGCATCACTATAGTTAATAGGGCTACGGTAGTGCGCCTTCAACATGAAGAAACGTAGAACTTCAGGATCAAAGCTTTTGAGCACATCTTTTATTAGGAAGAAGTTGCCCAGTGACTTAGACATCTTCTCCTCATTCACCCGAATGTGACCGTTGTGCATCCAATAATTCACAAAGGGAGCATCGTCCTCTTTGCGGTTCTTGCCGTACAAAGCGCCTTCACTTTGAGCAATTTCATTTTCGTGATGCGGAAACTGCAAGTCAGCACCACCACCATGGATGTCAAAGTGCTCGCCCAACAAGTCACATGACATTGCAGAGCATTCAATGTGCCAACCAGGACGACCTTCGCCCCATGGAGACTGCCAGCGGGTATCGGCTGGCTCTTCAGTTTTGGCGCTTTTCCATAAAACGAAATCCAAGGGATCACGTTTTCCGTCACCCACTGCCACGCGCTCTCCTGCATTCAATTCGTCCAGAGTTTTTCCGGACAACTGACCATAACGCGGCAATAAGCGCACAGCAAAATTCACATCGCCATCATTGGCTTGATAGGCCAATTCATTTTCAATGAGCTTGCCGATCATGCCTTGCATTTGCTGAATGTAATCTGTGGCGCGAGGCTCTTGATCAGGATGCATTAAACCCAACTCATCCGAGTCAGCATGCATGGCATCAATAAAGCGGTTAGTTAATGCAGAAATCGGCTCACCATTCTCAATGGCGCGATTAATAATCTTGTCATCAATATCGGTGATGTTGCGCACGTAAAGAACTTCGTAACCACTCGCCCTGAGCCAGCGAACTACCATATCAAAGACAATCATGACCCTGGCATGCCCAATATGACAAAAGTCATAAACCGTCATGCCGCAGACGTACATTTTCACCTTGCCTGGCACGATGGGCTTAAAGGCCTGTTTAGAACGGCTAAGGGTGTTATAGATTTGCAGCATAGAGCTATAAAGGTGGGGCAAGTAGCGCCAATTTGTTAGACTGAGCGCTGAGTATATCGAATGAGCCCGTTTCACACCCCTTCCTCTATGCCCCACAACGCCCTAGCGCCTCGCCCAGCCTTGAATAAGGTCTTTGCCCCAGTTTTTGCCGCATTGGCAACCCTGGCCCTATTGTCGGGTTGCAGCACCCCTGCCCAGCAGCGTGCTGATAATGAAATTAGGGCGCTAAATGCACAAGGGACAAGCGCATCACAAGGAGCGCCCCAGCCTTACTTAGGCGGTTACAGCCCAACCGACCCCCCAAGGCTTTCCGCCGACATGGGGTATGACCCATTAAACCCAGAGTTGTCTGAAACGGTTGCGATACCTTTTTTATCCTTCTTGATTATCGAGCCGGACCCCATTACTAAAAATGCAGTGCCTCCCGATATTGAGAAACTCATCAAGGCACGTAAGTACCAAGATGCTGTCACTCAAATTAATACCGATCTGAAAAAAACTCCGCGTAATGTGCAATTACGTTTTATAAAAGCGCGTTTACAAATTGAGATGCGCCAATTTGATCAAGCAAAAAAGACTTTGATTGAAATCACACAACAGTTTCCAGAACTTCCTGAACCTTATAACAATCTAGCAGCTATTGCTGCTAATCAAGGTCAGTGGATCGAGGCCAGAGATTATCTTGAGCTCGCACTTAAACTACGCCCAAGCTATGCCATCGCCTCAGCCAATTTAGGTGAAATCTATATCCGCCTTGGAGCACAGGCATATCAGGATGCAGCGAAGAGTGGGCAACTGAATCAACGCCAATACTCTAATCGCGCTAAAGCACTCTTGGATGTCTTGAAGCCTCCAGCAAAGCGTCCAATCAATCGCGCAGTGAACCCATCGCTAAACCCAACGGATTCATTGCCAAGCAATACCCCATCAACCAACCTTCCAGAAAGCAGATCCAATAATGGCGAAAGTTCTCCTAAAAACCAATAAGGGTGACATCACCCTCACCCTTGATGCTGCTAAAGCACCTAAAAGCGTTGCTAACTTTTTGCAATACGTTAAAAGTGGTCACTACGATGGAACCATTTTTCATCGCGTCATCAATAACTTCATGATTCAAGGTGGCGGCATGTCTGCCGGCATGAAACAAAAACCTACTGGCGCGGAAATTGAAAACGAAGCCAATAACGGCCTTAAAAATGATCGCTATACCGTAGCAATGGCCCGTACTAGCGACCCGCATTCAGCAACTGCACAGTTCTTCATTAACGTGAATGACAATGACTTCTTAAACCATACCGCTCCTAATGCTCAGGGCTGGGGTTATGCCGTATTCGGCAAAGTCACTGATGGTATGGAAGTTGTTGACACTATTCGCAAGGTAAAGACTGGTAGCTCTGGTTTTCATCAGGACGTTCCTGCAGAAGATGTTGTGATTGAGAAGGCCACTGTTCTCGAGGAATGATTCCGCATCACGCGAGCGCACTGCTCATATCAGACCTGCACCTCACGCCGTCAATGCCCTTGACGGCGCAACGCTTTTTTGACTTCTGTGAAAAAGAGGCTCCAAAAGTAGAGGCTGTATTTATTCTGGGCGACTTATTTGAATATTGGATAGGTGATGACGCTGCGGCACACTCCCCTTTTCAGCAGGAAGTACAGCGTGCGATCGCCAATCTTTCCACTAAAGTAAAAACGTATTACCTACATGGCAATCGAGATTTTTTAATTGGCCAAAGCTTTATTAAAAAGACTGGCATGACTCTCTTGCCAGACCCCACTACTGCTGAGATTGCCTCGAAGAAGTGGGTGTTGGCCCATGGAGATGCATTATGCACAGCAGATGTTGGCTATCAAATCTTTCGAGGGTGGGTAAGGAAGTCTTGGATTCAAAAAATCTTCCTAAGCCTGCCGCTCAATTTACGCAAGGGTATTGCTCAGCACCTTCGCAGCAATAGTCACGCGCAATACCAACAAACACAAGCATCAAGCGCTCATCGACTCAAGATGGATGTCACGAAACAAGCTTGTGGTGCAGTGCTAAGAGATCACTCAGGGGATTTATTGATCCATGGGCATACCCATATGCCAGCACACCATGAAGAGTCGATGGATGGCCAGCAGTGGCAGCGTTGGGTGTTATCTGATTGGGATCTTGATCACCCGGAAAGCGGTCGCCCGAGAGCGAGCGCCCTACTCATTGATGATGCCGGTACTCGCTATATCGATCTGATTAAAAACTAAACAGGTCGATTGCTCAATTCGATTTTTTAATTAAGAAGCAGAGTATTTAGAAAGTGTTTGCACCATCTGCGCAAAAATGCGCGGATTAGCCGCCATCACTTCACCGCTCTTTAAAAAGCCTTCCTCGCCCCGATAATTACCAATCAAACCACCCGCTTCAGTAATAAGCAAAGCACCGGCAGCCATGTCCCATGGCTTGAGATCACTCTCAAAGAAGCCATCGTAGCGACCTGCTGCTACATAAGCCAAATCTAATGATGCGGCACCTGGACGTCGCAGACCTGCACATTGGCGTGACATATCGGCAAAGATTTTTAAATATTTTTCTAAGTCTTGATCTTCGCGATACGGAAAGCCGGTTCCCAACAAAGAATTAGCTAAACGATCTTGTGCGGCAACACGCAAACGCCGACGATCTAAATATGCACCAGCGCCACGGGTAGCTGTAAATAACTCATCACGTGTTGGGTCATACACAACCGCTTGTTGAGTTACGCCATTAACCGCTAGCGCAATTGATACTGCGTACTGAGGAAATCCGTGAATGAAATTAGTTGTGCCATCAAGGGGATCAATGATCCATACATTTTCAGCATCCGCATTGCGCTCGCCAGTTTCCTCTGCCAAAAATCCGTGAGTTGGATAGGCTTCGCTGAGCGTTTCAATGATGGCTGCTTCTGCAGCTTTGTCCACCTCGGTTACGAAATCGTTATGTTGCTTGCGGTCAACCTGCAAGCGCTCCAAATTCAAGGAAGCACGATTAATGACTGTTCCAGCGCGACGGGCGGCCTTAATGGCCACATTTAACATGGGATGCATAGTATTGATGGACAAATTAAATAAGAACAAGCTCCTTGTAATGCCTACAACTAGGGTAAATTGCATGACAATACGAAGCTAACAGATTGATTCTAAACGATTAGCAATCATTGCACCCTATTAACCAGCTCATAGTTCCTTGATGAATATCGATACCTCCGCATTACTCCGCTGGGTTTTAGTTGAAACCAGCCACCCAGGAAACGTGGGGTCAGCTGCTCGCGCCCTAAAAACCATGGGTTTTAGCGATCTCAGGTTAATTAATCCAAAGCTCAAGGGTGTCGCCGCCAATCCCGAAGCCATAGCCCTGGCAAGCGGTGCCGCAGACGTTCTAGAAGACTCCATAGAGGGTGAATCCCTAGCTTCTTCCGTAGAGGGTTGCTCTCTGGTTTTGGGCCTCACTAGCCGTGACCGAGAATTTGGACCCCCCGCTATCGACTGGGAGTCTGCAAAATCATTGATTGGGGAAGTGGCCCATCGCGGAGGAAAGGTAGCCCTTCTCTTTGGCCCCGAAAGAACCGGGCTTGATAACGAGCATTTGGCTCTATGCACCCATAGAGTTTGGCTTGATGCCAACCCCGACTACCCCTCGCTCAATCTTGCCCAAGCGCTAATGGTATGCGCCTATACCCTTAGAGAAACGCTTACCCAGCATGACGGTAAACGCAATGGCTTAGCCAAGCGCGAAGAAATGGCTGATTTTGCCGATCCTGCAGCGGTTGCTGCGATGCTGGAACATTGGCGAGAAGGGCTTGAGGCCATCGGCTACTTAGACCCCGCCAACCCAAAGAAGCTGATGCCTCGAATACAAGCATTATTTGCCCGGAGTCGTCTGCATAAGGAAGAAATTGATCTGTTGCGGGGGATTGCAAAACAGATGCTCCTGAGAAAATAAGCACATCCCGTTAAAATCAACTTATGTCAAATCCATTCTTCGACCAAGTCGACTCCATTATTGCCAGAGACCCAGCAGCACGGAACCGTCTTGAGGTAATCACTTGTTATCAAGGTCTGCATGCAGTTTGGCTGCATCGCATCTCCCACTTTTTGTGGAACCTTGGTCTGAAATGGATCGCGCGCCTACTGTCCATGTTTTCTCGCTTCTTGACCGGCATTGAAATTCATCCAGGCGCCAAGATTGGTCGCAGAGTTTTCTTGGATCATGGTCTTGGTATTGTCATTGGCGAGACCACTGAGATTGGTGATGACTGCACGATTTATCAAGGCGTTACTTTAGGTGGTACATCGCTTTACAAAGGAATCAAACGACATCCGACACTAGGTAAAGGCGTGGTGGTGAGTGCGGGCGCAAAAGTGCTTGGTGGATTTACCGTGGGTGATGGTGCGCGCGTTGGCTCTAATGCTGTAGTACTCAAAGAAATTCCAGCAGGCGCTACTGCAGTTGGCATTCCTGCGCGCATATTGCATCCAGATTTACCACAAAGCGCCGATAGCAAAACAAAAGAATACTTTTCTGCTTATGGCATCACGCCTAATATTGATGACCCCGTATCAATGGCTTTAAAAGGTTTGATTGATGCAACGATTGAACAAGAAGCCAAGATCGCTGCGCTAGAAAAAGCCCTCGCTAAACTCAACAATACCCCCGACGGCATGGATGCCAGCTCAAGTGATACCAAACGTGATCTAGACGCTATTAAAGAATGGTTGAAGGAATAAGCTCTACTTTAGGAAGTTGCAAGGAAAAAAGGGATAGCGTGCTATCCCTTTTATTTTCTCCACAGGCATTTGAATTAATGTAGTGTGCGTGGCCCCGCGTTATTTTCACCTAAAGCGCCACCTGGAAACTCCTCATCGTCATCACCGTCGTCGTCATTAGGCATGCCGAATGAAAAACTCTCGCCACCTTCTGGATGGCGATTTTCAATTTCGTCATCAGTAGCAGCGCGAACATCTTCAACCTGAACCCAAAAACGCAAAGCCATACCGGCTAATGGATGGTTGCCATCTAACACCACTTGGTTATCGGCTACATCGGTCACGGTATAAATTAGCGGCTCATCATCTGCGTCATCTACTGCTGCATCTTCTTCTGCATCAGGAACGCCTTCGAACTGCATACCCACCTCAAGAGGCTCTGGAAAGCGTGTACGGGGCTCGATCTTCAAAAGCTCTGGATCGTACTCACCAAAAGCCTCATTAGGCTCTAACTGGATCGTGGCCTCATAGCCAATATCGTGTCCATCGAGCAAAGTTTCAATTTTCGGAAAAGTACCCTCATACCCACCGTGCAGGTATACCATCGGAGAATCTGGCTCTTCAATGACATTATTTTGTGCATCGGTAAGCTTATAACGAAGGGATACGATAGTATTTTTTTCAATCTTCATGCGGAATTTGTCGAACATTCGGTTTTAATCAGTTTCTAAAAGCATCTATATCTTTATGACCTCATTTTACTTGAGCAAACCCTATCAACCGCCCCAAGCCCCAGCAAAGCTCCCTCTAGGTAAGCCCTGGGCCTTATTTGGGGGCATTAGCCCTGATCAGTTCATGACGCAGTATTGGCATAAAAAGCCCCTGATGATCCGCGGGGCAATTCCCGCCTTCCCCCTATCTGCCCAGCAGGGAGAGCCACTTGATAGCCCTATTCCAGCAAATAAATTGCTGGAATTTGCATTAAATGAAGAGGTTGAGTCACGCTTAGTTAAAGCCAAGCCTTGGAGCTTTGACCAGGGTCCATTTTCTAAGCAATCAATACCGTCTTTAGATAAGACTAATTGGACCTTGTTGCTTCAAGGAATGGAGGCACACCACCCTGCAGCCGCAAAAATACTCTCTTGGTTTCGCTTTATACCCGATGCCCGCCTTGATGATTTGATGATTAGCATTGCTGGTATTGGTGGTGGTGTTGGTCCGCACTTTGATTCGTATGATGTATTTCTAATTCAAATGTCGGGCAGAAGGCAATGGCAGATTTCAGAACAAAAGGATTTGAGCCTGAACCCCAAATTACCACTGAAAATATTGCAGCACTTTAAGCCCGAAAAAGAGTGGATTCTAGAGCCCGGTGACATGCTGTATCTGCCTCCACATGTTGCACATGATGGCATCGCTTTAGATCCAGGCTGCCAGACATGGTCGGTTGGATTTCGCTCGCCCAGCTTTAAAGAATTACTTCAGGAGGGGCTATGGCGTTTAGCTGAGTCCCTAGAAGATAATCCAGAGTTAGAGCAAAAATTTGCAGATCCCAAACAGAAAGCAACTCACAGCGCTGAACAATTGCCTGAGGAGTTGATTCAGCAGTTGAGCTCCAAACTCAAAGCATTAAAACTCGATCAAATTAATAGTTTTTTACCTGGCATTACAAGCTACCTTTCCGAGCCTAAGCCACAAGCTATCTTTGAGCCCCCAAAAAAACCGTTAAACCCAAAGCAATTTCAGCAGAGAATTAACTCGGGCAAACTCAGTCCCCATCCGCAAACACGGATTTTGAGCCTCAACAGCCAGGTTTATTGCAATGGGGAAGACATGACTAACAAGCAAAGTTCCTCGATTACACGGGCCTGGCAGGCCCTATCTGGATCAAAATACCTTACCAAGACCAAACTCCAAGACCTTGATAAATCTAGTCTTTATGAGGCCTATTTATCAGGCTGGCTGACTTTTGAGGACTGATTACAGAGATGGATATAATAAATACTGGAAACTACTTAGGGATTATCCCTCGGTATATCCAAAGAACAATTACCGGTAATTGTTGTTAATTTTTTTAAAGGAATTTATAAATGAAGAAGTCACTCGTATTCGCTGCTATGTTAGCAATCGCCTTGGCCGCTTGCGGTAAAAAAGAAGAAGCAAAGCCTGTTGAAGCTGCTCCTGCTGCTGCTCCAGCCGCTCCTGCTGCTGAAGCTCCTGCTGCTGCTCCTGCTGCTCCAACTGCTCCTGCTGCTCCTGCTGCTGACGCTAAGAAGTAATCTTCTTCATGAAGAAAAAAAGCCGCTGAAAAGCGGCTTTTTTATTTGCTCTAAAAAAGCGAACTACCTTGAGAGCTGTTCCGTTAATAAGGTTAACAACTGAAATCCAGCAGGCGTATTTTCTGGCTTACCTTCGGCATTTTGCACAAACACACTGACAGAATTCTCACCCGCGCTCTTTAAAACAACCTGGTATTTTTTAGCCTTCAAGCTTGAATCGTCTTTGCTACTAAATAAGTTTGTAAAGAAGCCTTTGGTATCACCCAAATCTTTAGGATTGACGTAGCGTACGTAGTAAACCCCGGCAGTACGGTTTCGATCTTCCACGGTAAAGTTGGAACGATCAAGCGCCAACCCAACATCACGCCAAGAGCGGTCAAAGCTTACACCAAGCTCAATATGAGCCTGATTGGTACCATCCTGCACAAACTTTGCTTTAGGAGTCTTAGGGCCAAGCGGCACAGCAACCATTGCCTTCGCTTGTTCTTGAGTCATACCCAAACGCTCCATCAAGCGGGCCAAAAATGCAGCCTCAAGCTCAGGATCATTTGGGCGCGGAGTCCAAATAGTGGAAAGACACGCCTGCGTTAGATCACGAACACACTGCTCAACAGCGCCTCGTTGAGTAATGTAAATTTCAGTTTCACCCGGCTTACTTACCTCTAAACGTGTTTTATATTTATCCCGCTCGCCAGTGTCATATGCTGAATCCAACACTGCGCTCATTGTTGAACGAATAAAGTCTTGCGCAATTTTGGCGCGATTTTCAGCCCAGTCAGTCTCCATGATGCCAGTTGATGGTGAATCAACGACCAGTAAGAAGCCATTTTCTTGCCAAAAATCCTTTACCTGCGGATAAAGCTCAGGCGCTGGCTTTTCTACTACCAACCAACGTCGCTCACCATCTCGCGCAATCCGCATACCAGGAATACCGGTAAGGACATTACTACGCAGTTGTGAAGATTTCTTAACTGCAGCGTTGTATTCGGACATGGTGGCAGTGCCATCTTGAACGATGTAACGGCGATCTGCTTGCGCAGTAATTAAATCAGGAGGATATGACAGATTAGGGCCGCGTACGGCACCAGAGGACTTGTAGTCAACCGTGTCATTGCTAGTCACTGACTTGCATGAACTCAATACCGCAACGCCAAAAACAACTAAAGCAATAATCGATATGGATCGACGGACCGATTGAAGCAAATTCATCATAATAAGTTGGCCTGTTTTAAAGCTGCCTTTAATGGCTCACGAAGGGAATTGCTTAGGGGGGTTAATGGCAAACGTATGCCAGCAGTAATCTTGCCCATCTCATGTAAAGCCCACTTCACTGGAATTGGGTTTGCTTCTGTAAACATCGCCTTGTGAACTGCGATCAATTGATATTGAATTTCACGTGTTCGCTTCACATCATCGGACATAGCTGCAACACAGAGCTCATGCATTAATCGTGGCGCAATATTGGCTGTAACAGAAATATTGCCCTTACCACCCATCAACATCAACATTGCAGCCGTGAGATCGTCGCCTGAAAACACTGAAAAGTCTTGATGGCCAGCACGCTTTAAATCATTAATTAATAAGGTTCCGCGCTCAAGACTGCCGGTTGCCTCTTTGATTCCAATGATGCCTGGCACGCTCGCTAAGCGGACTACAGTATGACCAGCCAAATCTGCGACTGTTCTACCAGGCACGTTGTACAAAATTACCGGCAGATCTACTGACTCGGCAATCTTTTTGAAATGCGCATACATACCTTCTTGTGTAGGTTTGTTGTAATACGGCACTACTTGCAAGCTGGCATCGGCGCCAACTTGCTTAGCGTATTTAGTTAACTCAATCGCTTCAATAGTGGAATTACCACCAGTGCCTGCAATGACTGGAATACGCCCAGCAATCTGCTCCACCGTTACGCGAATCAATTCGCAGTGCTCTTCAACTGAAACTGTCGGGGATTCGCCACTGGTTCCCACAATCACAATCCCATCAGTGCCTTCTGCTACATGCCAGTCCAATAAAGAACGCAAGCTAGCGAAATCCAAGCTGCCATCCTCAAACATCGGAGTCACGATAGCCGGCATACTACCAGCGATGGGCTTTTTACTACCTTTGGAATGAGCTGTATTTGTCACCGAATATGCACCGATTTTTAGCTGTCTTAACCCTGAAATTGTAACGGAATGCGCTGTTTTGGCTCGCCTTTTACAGCACAAAGGCGCTGAACCATAGCTGGTTTGGGCTGATCGACATAAATGTCCTCATAAGCCACCACTTTGAGCACGTGGCGGGTTGCAAATGCGAGCAATTCCCCAGGATTTAAGAGGAAATTAGGGTTCGCGGGTTTGCCAAAATCCCCATTCCCCAAGGCGAAGGTTTCATAGATTAAGACACCCCCATCCACCAGCATTTGGGGTAATTGATCTAAGTGCGGGCGATACAGGTAATTCGTGACCACTATGCCGCTGAATTCAGAGTTCGAGAGAGGCCATTCAGTTTGCTCGAGATCACAACACTTTGGGGTGATGAGAGGATTATTTAAAGCTTGAACGGCTGAAATATCTTGGTCTATGGCTAACACCTGATGACCAGTATTTGCCAACCACTCGGAGTGGCGCCCTGATCCGCATGCTAAATCCAATACAACCCCACCTTTTGGTATGAGCGGAGAAAACCGCCTCACCCAAACGGATGCATTAGCAATCACATCATGCGGATTGTGCAAGGTCAATCCTCAATCGTAAGCAAGGCCCATCGACTCACGAACCTCACGCATGGTTTCTTGCGCAACTTTGCGCGCTTTATCGCAGCCATCAGCAATGATGGAGCGCAGCAAGCTCGGATCATCGAGGTATTTTTGAGCACGTTCAAACATTGGCTGTTGCTCAGCCAAAATCGCATCAATCACAGGTTGCTTGCACTCTAGACAGCCAATGCCAGCTGACTTACAGCCTTTATCAACCCACTGTTTGGTTTCCTCATTAGAGTAAACAGCATGTAATTGCCATACAGGGCAACGTGCTGGATCACCCACATCCGTTCTACGAACGCGCGCAGGGTCTGTAGGCATCGTGCGAATCTTTTTAATCACGTCTTCTGGGTTTTCTCGAATGCTAATAGTGTTACCGTAAGACTTAGACATTTTTTGTCCGTCAATACCAGGCATACGTGAGGCTGCTGTCAGCAACGCTTGCGGTTCAGGCAGAATTATTTTGCGAGCGCCTTCTAAAAAACCAAAGAGACGTTCGCGGTCAGCCATGGATAGGCTTTGCGCTTCTTGCAATAAAGCCTTAGCTTGCTCAAGCGCCTCATCATCACCGCGCTCCTGAAAAGCAACGCGTAATTCAGCATACATCTTGGCACGTTTGCTACCGAGCTTCTTGACAGCCTCTAGAGCTTTTTCTTCAAACCCTGGTTCGCGTCCATACAGATAGTTAAAGCGACGAGCCACTTCACGCGTCATCTCTACGTGAGGCACCTGGTCTTCACCCACAGGCACAAACTGCGCGCGGTAAATCAAAATATCTGCGGCCTGAAGCAATGGGTAGCCCAGGAAACCGTAGGTTTGCAGGTCTTTTTCCTTAAGCTTCTCAATCTGATCTTTATAAGTCGGAACACGCTCTAACCATCCCAATGGCGTTCCCATAGATAGCAATAAAAAGAGTTCAGCATGCTCAGGCACTTTACTTTGGATAAACAAAGTAGCTTGATTAGGATCAACGCCGGTTGCCAACCAGTCAATCACCATATCCCACACAGATTGTTCAATCACATCCGGAGTTTCATAGTGGGTAGTTAAGGCATGCCAATCAGCTACGAAAAAGAAGCAAGGGTATTCGGACTGCAAGCGCACCCAGTTCTTTAAAACGCCATGGTAGTGACCTAAGTGCAAATTACCGGTTGGGCGCATGCCAGAGAGAACGCGTTCAGCAAACATCTGTTTTCTTTTTCTAAGTAGTTAAAGGAGTAGTTAAATAAGGGATTCAGTGATCATTGCCTAATGAAAGGCGGACCACACTGGAGTGAGATGATCTGGCAAATGCGGCAAATTACCCAAATCAATATGACTTTCATTTGGATCATGAAAATCTGAACCGCGAGAAGCCAAGAAGCCATATTGCTGTGCAATCTTTGCAAAGGTTTTATATTGATCTGGGCTGTGACTACCAGTAATAACCTCAATCGCCAAGCCGCCTAGCTCTTTGAAGAGCTTATAGAGCTCATCCATTTGCATGGCGTTTAACCTACTGTAACGACCAGGATGAGCAATCACTGCTATGCCGCCTGCTGACTTAATCCAATTTACAGCATTATCTAGGCTAGCCCACTGGTGAGGTACATACCCAGGCTTGCCTTCAATCAAGTAATTTTTAAATACATGCTCGGTATTGCGACAAACGCCCTGCTCTACCAAAAAGCGCGCGAAGTGTGTTCTAGAGATGAGCTCATGATTACCGGCAAAATGCAGTGCGCCTTCATAGGCACCAGGTATTCCCACTTTGAGTAATTGCTCAGCCATTAGTTGCGCACGATTCGCACGACCATCACGAGTTTGACGCAAGCCCTCAATAATTCCAATATGCTCGGCATCAATACCAAGCCCAACAATATGAATAGTCTCACCCATCCAAGTGACAGAGATCTCCACACCAGCGAGGTAATCTATATTTAATGCGCTAGCTGCCTCACGGGCACGCTTTTGACCACCTAACTCATCATGGTCAGTCAGCGCCCACAAATGCACGCCATTCGCTTTGGCGCGTTCCGCCAATTCTTCAGGCGTCAAAGTGCCGTCAGAAATTACTGAATGGCAATGCAAGTCGGCATTTAGGGGTGAAAAGCTGCTCATGACCCTATTTTAGGTCAAGCTGGTATCAATTACCCGGCGCGGTGCATCTAGGTAGTCACGAGACTGCATCTCAATCAAACGGGACACGGTTCTTGAGAATTCAGCGGTAATTTGACCTTCTGTGTATAAATCCGGGGCCGGAACCTCAGCGGAGATGATGAGCTTGATCTTATGGTCATAGAGGACGTCAATTAACCAAATAAAGCGACGAGCCTCATTAGTCATTCTGGGTGGCATATAGGGCACCCCCGACAGAATCACCGTATGGAACTGGTTAGCAATCTCTAGGTAATCATTTTGTGAGCGTGGACCGCAGCATAGGGTTTTAAAGTCAAACCACACTACACCGTCAGCCATGTGTAATGGACGCAATTCACGGGACTCAATATTTAAGACGGGATTACGCGCTTCATTTTGATTGCCAATGAGTGTTTGGAACATTTGACCAAGCGTTGCCTGAGTTTCTGCATTCACGGGAGTTAGATAGGCTTCCACTTGCGCCATTTGCACACGACGGTAATCGTTGCCAGCATCCACATTCAATACATCAAGTTTTTCTTCCAACAACTTAATAGCTGGGATTAATCTATCGCGATGCAAACCATTGGGATAGAGTTGGTCTGGGCGATAGTTTGATGTCATCACAAATTGCACGCGGTCTGCAAAGAGTGCATCGAGCAAGCGATACAAAATCATCGCATCAGCGATGTCATTAATATGGAACTCATCAAAACAAATGAGGCGATAGCGATTTGAGATGCGCTTTGCCAACTCATCCAATGGATCGGATAAGCCAGATAACTCATGGAGTTCGCGGTGAACTTCGCGCATGAACTCATGAAAGTGGATGCGGATCTTTTTTTCTAATGGTGAGGCTGCGTAAAAACAGTCCATTAAGAAAGACTTGCCGCGGCCTACTCCACCCCACAGGTAAAGACCGCGAGGAAGCGTTGGTTTAAAGATCTTTTTCTTGAGAGTGTTACTGCGGATTTCTTTATAAGCAATCCATTGATCTTCACATTCCTGAAGTCGCTCAACAGCACGAAGCTGCGCGGGATCACTTTGATACCCGCGCGCTTTTAACTCTTGTTGGTAAAACTCAATGGTTTTCAATTACATATTTAATGCACGTGAGTCTGTCGCCAATGCTGCTTCGCGCATCACTTCAGACAAACTTGGATGTGCATGACAGATACGAGCAATATCTTCTGCTGCTGCTTTGAATTCCATTGCAACCGCTGCTTCAGCAATGAGGTCAGAAGCATTGGCGCCAATGATGTGAACGCCAAGAATCTCATCGGTCTTAGCATCTGCTAACACTTTGATGAAACCATCGGCGCGACCCATGCCTAAAGCACGGCCGTTAGCAGCAAATGGGAACTGACCTGCTTTGTATGCAATACCAGCCTCTTTAAGCGCTTGCTCTGTTTTACCAACCCATGCAATCTCAGGATCAGTGTAGATAACCCAAGGAATGCAGTTGTAATCGATATGTGGTTTTTGGCCAGCAATTACTTCAGCAACCAAGACGCCTTCATCTTCTGCTTTATGCGCCAACATCGGTCCGCGAACCACGTCACCTACAGCGTAAACACCAGGAGCTGCAGTTGCACAAGTGTGGTCATCAATAGGAATGAAGCCACGCTCATCTACTTTAAGACCAATTTTGTCTAAACCTAATTTATCGGTGTTTGGTACGCGACCAACAGAAACAATTAAGCGATCACATTCCAACTTAGCAGCTTTACCAGCGCTGTCAGTGTAATTAACAACTACACCCTTCTTGTCAGCTTTCACATCGCCAATTTTTACGCCAGTATTGATGCTCAAACCTTGCTTAGCAAACAACTTTTGCGCTTCTTTAGCGATGCTGATATCACAGGCACCCAAGAAGGATGGCATTGCTTCAAGCACGGTCACCTCAGCGCCGAGACGGCGCCATACAGAACCCAACTCCAAACCAATTACGCCAGCACCGATTACACCCAATTTCTTAGGGGCAGAATCAAACTTCAAGGCACCTTCGTTATCGCAAATCAATACGTTATCTACAGCGATGCCTGGAAGATGGCGTGCCTTAGAACCAGTTGCAATGATGACATTCTTACCGGTCACTGTAGTTTTGTCTTTGCCATCAATTTTGATTTGATAGCCATCAGCGCCCTTACCTTCAAATGAAGCGTGGCCTTTTAACAATGTGATTTTGTTCTTGCGGAACAAGTACTGAATGCCACCAGTCATCTTGGTAACGATGTCATCTTTACGAGCGATCATCTTCTTGGAGTCAATACTCACTGCACCCACTTTAATTCCGTGATCAGCGGCATGATGGTTAATCTTCTCGAATTCCTCAGAAGAAGCCAACAAGGCCTTAGAAGGAATACAGCCAACGTTCAAGCATGTACCACCCAAACGTGGCTCGCCCTTAGGATCATCATAAGAACTTGATTCTGCACAGGCAACCTTGAAGCCAAGTTGCGCTGCACGGATTGCGGCAATGTAGCCGCCAGGGCCACCACCGATTACTACTACGTCAAAAGCTTGGCTCATGATCTTCCCTTCTTACAAATCAAGGAGAAGACGTGAAGGATCTTCCAAAGCATCCTTCATGGCAACTAAACCAAGCACAGCCTCACGGCCGTCAATGATTCGGTGATCGTATGACAAAGCAAGGTAGTTGATTGGGCGAACAACTACTTGACCGTTTTCAACAACAGCACGATCTTTAGTAGCGTGGATACCCAAAATAGCGGATTGTGGTGGGTTGATGATCGGAGTGGAGAGCATAGAACCGAATACGCCACCGTTAGAAATGGAGAATGTGCCGCCAGTCAACTCTTCAATAGACAACTTACCTTCGCGAGCTTTAGTGCCAAACTCAGCAATCTTCTTCTCGATGTCAGCCAAGTTCATTTGGTCGACGTCACGCAGAATTGGAACTACCAAGCCACGTGGTGAGCTCACAGCGATACCGATATCAAAGTAACCGTGGTAAACGATGTCATTGCCATCAACAGAAGCATTCAAGAGTGGGAATTTCTTCAAGGCGTGTGTTGCTGCCTTAACAAAGAAGGACATGAAGCCTAACTTCACACCATGAGTCTTCTCAAACTGATCTTTGTATTTATTGCGCAGTGCAATCACTGGGCCCATGTTGACTTCATTGAATGTAGTCAAGATAGCGTTGTTTGCTTGGGACTCAAGCAAACGCTCAGCAATACGGGCTCGCAAGCGGCTCATTGGAACGCGCTCTTCTGGGCGATCGCCAGTTGGAATTGGTGCGCTTGGCAATGCAGCAGACTTAGCGCCACCTGCAGAAGCATTCAATGCATCACCTTTGGTGATACGGCCATCACGTCCTGAACCAGCAACTTGTCCAGCGTCAACACCCTTCTCCGCCAAAATTTTGGCAGCTGAAGGAGCTGCGGCTGCGCCAGCTTTGGCTGCAGGAGCGGCTGCTTTAGCAGGCGCTGGAGCTGCAGCAGGAGCTGCGGCTGGTGCAGGTGCGGCAGCGGCAGGAGCTGCGGCTGCAACGGCAGTGCTGTCGATCTTCGCGATCAATTGCTCGGCAACAACAGTGCCGCCATCAGCAACAACGATTTCTGTCAAAACACCGGCAGATGGAGCTGGGACTTCGAGAACTACTTTATCTGTTTCGATTTCGATCAAGATCTCGTCTTGACCAACAGCGTCGCCAACCTTCTTTTTCCATTGCAATAAAGTTGCTTCAGCAACTGACTCGGAGAGTTGTGGAACTTTAACTTCGAAAATAGCCATGATTAATCCTGTTTATATGTATGTGTGTATGTTGAGTTATGAAGACGATTATTTCGTAATCACGTAACCTTTTAATTTGGCAAATGCCGCATTTAATAATGACTTCTGCTGTTCTTGGTGGAGGTGGGCATAACCACAAGCTGGTGATGCTGATGCAGGACGGCCTGCATAACCCAACTTCATGCCATCAGACATGTTTTCCAAGATATTGTGTTGCACGAAGAACCAAGCGCCTTGGTTTTGTGGCTCATCTTGACACCACACAACCTCTTCTAGCTTTGGATATTTCTTCAATTCAGCAGTCAATGCTTTATGCGGGAATGGATACATTTGCTCCAAGCGAATGATGGCTACATCACCCAGCTTCTTTTCGGCGCGTTGCTTAACCAAGTCGTAATAGACCTTGCCGGAACACATTACCAAACGAGTCACCTGCTTAGCATCGATAGAATCATCGCGTTCACCGATTACAGTTTGGAAGCCACCCTTCGTAAATTCAGACAATGGGGATGCAGCTTCTTTATTACGGAGCAATGATTTTGGTGTCATCAAGATCAGCGGTTTGCGGAACTGACGAATCATCTGACGACGCAATACGTGGAAGATTTGCGCTGCAGTCGTTGGCTGAATCACCTGCATATTCGTATCAGCGCACAATTGCATGTAACGCTCTAAACGCGCTGATGAATGCTCTGGGCCTTGGCCTTCATAGCCGTGCGGCAACATCATAACCAAGCCATTTGCACGACCCCACTTCACTTCACCAGAGGCGATGAACTGGTCAATCACCACTTGAGCGCCGTTAGCAAAGTCACCAAACTGAGCTTCCCAGATAGTCAAAGTATTTGGCTCAGCGGCAGCATAGCCATACTCAAAACCAAGTACAGCCTCTTCGGAAAGAATGGAGTCAATTACCACAAATGGTGCTTGGTCCTTAGTAACATGCTGAAGCGCGATGTAAGTACCGGTATCCCACTTCTCACGGTTTTGCTCATGCAACACCGCATGACGGTGAGTAAAGGTGCCGCGCCCGCTATCTTCACCAGACAAACGTACAGGGTAGCCACTAGCAACCAGCGATGCGAAAGCCATGTGCTCGCCCATACCCCAGTCAACATTAGCCTCACCACGACCCATTGCAGCGCGGTCGTTATAAACCTTGGCAACCAATGGATGTGCTTTAAAACCTTCAGGAATAGTAGAGATCTTCTCAGCCAAACGCTTCCACTCAGTTAATGGAATTGCCGTATCGGCTTCGTCAGTCCACTTCTTATTCAAGAATGGAGACCAATCTACTGCAAACTTACCCTTGAAGTTACTCAACACTGGGTCAGATGTCTGCCTACCCTCATCCATCGCAGCACGGTATTCTTTAACCATCAAGTCGCCAGTACCAGCAGGCAATACGCCTTGAGTTTCTAGCTTGTCAGCATAGAGCTTGCGTGTGCCAGGGTGCGCAGCAATGATTTTGTACATCAAAGGCTGAGTCATTGCAGGCGTATCTTGCTCGTTGTGACCCAATTTACGGAAGCAGATGATGTCAACCGCAACGTCCTTGTGGAACTTCATGCGGAACTCTACAGCCAACTTAGTCGCCAACACTACTGCTTCAGGATCATCACCGTTTACGTGCAAAACCGGTGCATCTACAATTTTCATGATGTCCGTGCAATACAAGCTTGAACGCAAGTCGCGTGGATCTGAAGTTGTGAAACCAATTTGGTTATTAATTACGATATGCATCGTGCCGCCCGTGGAATAGCCACGTACCTCAGACATTGCCAATGTTTCTTGCATCACGCCCTGACCCGCAATCGCAGCATCACCGTGAACCAAGACCGGCATTACCTGCTCACCCAACATATCGCCACGACGCTCCATACGGGCACGTGCCGAACCTTCAACAACTGGGTTGACGATTTCTAAATGGGATGGGTTAAATGCCAATGACAAGTGAACCGGACCGCCTGGAGTTGAAATATCGCTTGAGAAACCTTGGTGATACTTCACGTCACCTGCTGGCAATGTTTCTGGACCCTTGTGCTCAAACTCAGCAAATAGATCTGTTGGCATTTTGCCCAAAGTATTGACCAGTACATTCAGACGACCGCGGTGGGCCATTCCAATCACAATCTCTTGAATGCCTTTATTGCCAGCATCACGAATCAACTCATCCATACAGGCAATAAAGCTCTCTCCACCCTCTAGGGAGAAGCGCTTTTGACCAACGTACTTAGCCTGGAGATAACGCTCAAGGCCTTCAGCAGCGGTAACGCGGTCCAGGATTTGGCGCTTTTCATCGACATTGAAGCTTGGAGTAGAGCGAATGGATTCGAGCTTTTCCTGCCACCACTTCTTAATCTTTTGGTCGGCAATAAACATGAACTCAACACCAATCGTGCCGCAGTAAGTCTCACGTAATGCTTGCAGCAAATCGCGCAAAGACATTTCGTTCTTGCCGAAGAATGTATTACTAGTATTGAAGACGATATCCATATCGCCATCAGTGAAACCATAGAAAGCGGGGTCTAACTCAGGAATATCCTGGCGCTCTGTCCGCTTTAATGGATCTAAGTTTGCCCAGCGATTGCCAACGTTACGATACGCGGCAATTAACTGCTGAACAGCAACGCGCTTGCGGCCCATTTCTGAGTCAGCCGAATCAGAAATTGTTCTGATAGGACCTTGCTTAGCGCGCTCAGCAAATGAAGCAACAATCGGTCCATGTGCAATGTCAGTTCGAGATGAACCGTCAACCGCTGGAACCTGTTTCACGTTATCGAAATAATCTCGCCAATGATCAGCTACAGAAGCTGGATCGTGCAAGTAGGATTCGTAGAGTTCTTCTACATAGGGTGCGTTTCCGCCGAAGAGATAGGAGTTATCTCTTTGATCCTGCATCATGATGCTCACCTTTCATCGGGTTTCCCGATTAAAAACTGTGGTTAAAACCATCCGCTCTACGGCTATACCGCTTCACGAATTGATCTGTGCAAATACCTTTACTACACCAGTAATTTAACACGAATGACCATTGATACATAAAGGGCTTTCCCTGATTTAAGGGGTTTTGGGGTTATCCCCGTATTTAAGGTCATTAATAAGAAGATTCCTACCTCGCTTTAAAGGATTACCGACAGATTCAAATGATTTTGATTTTTATTCTCTAAATCTTCAAACAATTAAATGAAATTAAGGGAAATATGAAATCACTTACCCCAGAAACGGAATATCTCAGCACCCGCCAAAGCGCCAAGGTTTTACAAGTTTCCTTGGGCACTGTTCAGAAAATGGTGGAATTGGGTGAATTAGTTGCCTGGAAAACTCGGGGAGGACACCGCCGGATATTGGCTAGCTCATTAGAGCAACAGTTACAACGTCGAAAGAGGGCTATGCGCCAAAAGACAACCCAAAACTGCGTTGCTATGGGGATATTTAGAAGATCTGAAAATGGGCAGGAATTAATAGAGGCTATTGCTGATTGGCAGCTCAAAGTGGATATGGAAATGGCGGTCGATAGTCTAGAGGGCCTCATGAAAGCCGTTTCCATAGCCCCAGATTTGATCTTTTTGGACGCACTTATTCCACCGGTAGAACAAGTTCATTTAATCCATTATTTGAGCAAAAACAAGGACACACAGCGTATACCTATACTAGTGGATGAAGGTTTTATTAAGCTGCATCCTGGTGTAGTCACTCTTGCGGATGAAAATTCAGGGGGTAAGCCCTCATTTAGCGAAAGTATCAAAAAGGAGCTCGAAAACGGCTTAATAGACCACAATCCCCTCATCATTGGCTACCCTGCAACCAATCCGGAGACTGAAGGACATTGGACTCATGGCAGCAGGCACGATCTATTGGAACCCCTATTTGTGGAGGCCCTTGCCAGAAAATGCGCCTAGTATTGCCCAGGAACTGGATACTCAATAAAAAAGGCCGCTTTTAGCGGCCTTTTGTACTAAATCTTAAACAACATGGGGTTAGATCAAATATCCGCTACGATCTCTTCCCTCAATCCATTTAGGCGCTTTGCCGCGACCAGTCCAGGTTTCACCTGTAGAGGGATTTCGATACTTTGGAGCAACCTTACCGCCAGCGCTCTTAAGCCCAGCCTTACGACTAAATAAATCTGCAGCCGTTAGGTTGTATTGCTCAATAATTAGCTTTGCCTTGGCAATGCCATCTGCCTTTTCTAGGGCTATTGCTTCTTTAATCTGTTTATCCAACTGTTCGCGTTGGGCTAAAAGCTCTTTATAAGAAGGCATATTTTTTCACTCTCCGAATAATAAGTAGTTATATGCAGTGTAAATAAACTGCATTAGAGAGTAATTATATATAAATTAATCCCCCACGACTATATATATTAATGGATTATTAACCTAAATATATTAGTACTTTATTTATAAAATTAAATAAAAGACATAATTATTATAAATACTATGCTTAATTAAGGCGCACTCGATTTTCTGAGCATAAAAGTACCGCTAGATTTAGCTGTTATCTCACCTGCCTCATTCAAAACAACGGCCTCACAATAATTAATTGTTTTACCCGGCTTGAGGATGGTGCCCTCCACTACGATTTTGCCGGTACTGGGGCGTAGAAAACTGACCGACATATCAATTGTCATGGCACCCAAAGGAATGTCCGTAGTACTTCTTGCTGCTGCACCCATCGCAAAATCCAAGAGGGTCATGATGACACCGCCATGAGCAATACCAAAACTATTCTCATATTCGGGCTTTAAGTCCAAACTAATCCGAGACTTGCCATCTTTTGCAAACTCAGGCACAACGCCTAAATGTGCCAAGAAAGGTATCTTGAGACCAAAATATTCAATAGGTTTTTCAGTGCTTGTCATGGAAGGTGTTTTTGGTGAAAGAAGCAATTAGATGGTCGGGGCGAGAGGATTTGAACCTCCGACCACATGCACCCCATGCATGTACGCTACCAGGCTGCGCTACGCCCCGACGAAAGACGAAATTGTAGCAGTAACTATTTAGAGAGAATCTGCAGAACTGCTTGCAATTCTTCGCGTAAACGTAGGTCTCCGCGAGCTTCTTCTAGGCGATTACGTGCGCCACTAATCGTAAAACCCTCTTCATAGAGAAGTGAGCGAATTTTTCTAATGAGAACTACCTCGTGATGCTGGTAGTAGCGACGGTTACCACGTCGTTTTTGCGGACTTAACTGGGAAAACTCTTGTTCCCAATAGCGTAGAACATGTGAACGGACACCGCAAAGATCGGCCACTTCACCAATAGTGAAATAGCGTTTAGCTGGTATAGGGGGAAGTTGAGAGCTCAGCAGTACTGAGCTAGCATCAAACTCGGTTTTCTCGAGCATGTGACTCCACTACATCTTTAAGCTTTTGACTGGCGTGAAAAGTAACGACACGTCTAGCAGCAATCGGAATCATTTGACCTGTCTTTGGATTTCGGCCAGGACGAGCCGATTTATTGCGCAACTGGAAATTACCAAAACCGGAGATCTTCACTTCCACACCCGTCTCAAGTGATTGGCCAATACGATCAAAGAAAGCATCAATCATGTCTTTCGCTTCACGCTTGTTCAATCCAACCTGATCAAAGAGAGCCTCTGAAAGCTCATTCTTAGTAACGGTATCGTTAGAAATCAATTCGGTCATTGCTAGTCTCTTTGGTAACTAATTATTTGATTTATATCTAATATTAAACCTAGCGCAAACGGGCTGCGCACTTTTTCTCAACGGCACCCAATAAAGCAGCCATTACTGCATCAATTTGGGGATCTTGCAATGTTTCATTAGGGTTTAACAGGGTGACACGGAAAGCCAAACTCTTTTCATCGTCTGCCATACTGCTCGAACCCGCCTTTGGCTTGAACTCATCGAAGAGCTCAATATTGCGAACAAAATTCTGTTTGCTTGCAGCCATTACATCTAATAATGATTGCGCAGAAACACTTTGTTTCACTACCAATGCCAAATCACGTTGTACTGCCGGGAATTTACTTAACTCTTCAGGCACAGGTAAGCCGAGTTCACGAATAGGCTCTAAATCTAATTCAAACAACACTGGTGCTTGCGGTAATTCATAAGCTTGTTGTAGACCAGGATGTAATTCACCAATCCAACCAATGGCAATATTGCTTTTGCCAGCCTTCAAAATCACCTGAGCTGAACGACCAGGATGCAATGCTGGATGCTGCGCAGCTTCAGTGATGAAATGTAGCGGATCTAAAACACGTTCAAGGTCACCCTTCACGTCAAAGAAATCAACTGCACGTGTTGCATTGGCCCATTGCTCAGGAACAAATGATCCATAAGCTAAGCCACCAATTTTTTGAGGCTGATGAAAGCCAGCCACTTTGCCGGCCTCTTCTTGAACGCTAGCGTCACGCTTGAATACACGACCAGCCTCAAACAGGCGCACACGCCCTGCTCCGCGGTTTAAATTGGCCTTGAGGTTGCCCAACAAGCCACCCCAGAGTGTGCTACGCATGACGCCATACTGATTGGCAATCTGATTAAGCACCTTAATCAGATCCTGCTCTTTTGCACCAGCAAGGCGCTGTTCACTTTCAAGATCTGTGAATCCGAAGTTCACTGCCTCTTGATAACCTTGAAGAGCTAAACGCTGGCGCAACAAATGAATACCACGCTTAGCTTCTGCTTTAGCACTCATCTTTAATGACGCTACTGGTGGTTGATCTGGGATATTTTCGAAGCCGTACATGCGTGCGACTTCTTCAATCAAATCTTCTTCGATTTCGATGTCAAAGCGATAGCTTGGAGGTGTAACAACAAAAGCATCCCCTTCTTGCTTGAATTCAAAACCAAGACGCTTAAATACATCAGCAACCACTTCACTAGCAAGTGGAATGCCGATGACTTTTTCAGCTCTAGCCAAGCGCATTTTGACTGGCTTACGCTCTGGAACATTTAATACTTGATCATCTACTGGACCCGCTTGACCACCGCAAACCTCAATAATTAAGGCGCTGAGATACTCCAAGCAATTAACCGTATTTTGTGGATCTACTCCACGCTCAAAACGATGTGCTGCATCTGTACTGAAATTGAAACGACGTGCACGGCCCTGTATGGCTGAAGGCAACCAATATGCAGACTCAACATAGATGTTCTTCGTGTCATCAGATACAGCGCAGTGATTGCCACCCATGATGCCGGCAAGTGCTACTGGACCATTTTGATCCGCCACCACACCTGCATCTTGCAACTTACCTGCAGAATCCGGCCCCTGCAAAATCACTGTTTGACCATTTAATAATTCAAGCGTTTCACCCGCTTTAGCCCAGCGTACATTGATATCACCATTTAACTTGTCTATATCAAATACATGGGTTGGTTGACCCATTTCTAACATCACATAGTTAGATAGATCTACTAATGCAGAAATACTTCTTTGACCAGCGCGGGATAGGCGTTTCACAATCCAATCAGGTGTTTTAGCCTGAGGATTCACGCCACGAATGACGCGACCAGCAAAACGTCCGCAGAGCTCTTTCTTTTCTACTGTGACTTTGCGCTTATCTTCGATTGTTACTGCAGGCGGAGTCCACTTTGGCGTACAAAGTGCAGCACCAGTGATCGCTGAGACTTCTCTTGCCATCCCCATTAATGAGAGGCAATCAGCTTTATTTGGAGTTAACTTAATAACAAAGATTTGATCATCGAGGTCAAGGTATTCGCGGATATCTTTTCCGACTGGTGCATCTGCAGGTAACTCTAAGATGCCTTCATGATCATCACCTAAACCAAGCTCACGACCAGAGCACAACATGCCTTGGCTCTCTACGCCACGCAGCTTGCCAACCTTAATCATGAAGGGCTTGCCGCCTGCTTCTGCTGGAGGCAATTCAGCACCAACCATGGCGCAAGGAATCTTGATACCAGCGCGCGCATTAGGTGCGCCACAAACGATTTGTAACTCTTGACCAGTACCTGCATCTACTTTACAAACACGCAAACGGTCTGCATCAGGATGTTGCTCAGCAGACAAAATTTGTGCAATCACAATCTTGGTAAATGCTGGCGCTACTGAATGCTGCTCTTCAACTTCTAAACCCGCCATAGTCATTGCATGACCAAGCGCATCACTATCAAGTGATGGGTTTACATACTGACGGAGCCAAGATTCAGAAAATTGCATAGCGCGATCTAAGATTTAGTAATGCTGATTTAGTTATGCGGGGAACTGCGCTAAGAAACGCAGATCGTTTTCGAAGAAGAGACGTAAATCGTCAACGCCATAACGTAACATCGTCAAGCGTTCTAAGCCAGATCCAAAAGCAAAGCCGGTATAGCGCTCTGGGTCGATCCCCATATTGCGTAATACATTTGGATGAACCTGTCCCGCTCCAGAGATTTCCAACCAACGGCCAGCAAGCTTGCCGCTTCCAAAAGCCATATCAATCTCAGCCGATGGCTCAGTGAATGGGAAATAAGATGGGCGGAAACGCACTTGCAGCTCATTTGTTTCAAAGAAGGTTCTCAAGAAGTCTGTATAGACGCCTTTGAGATCTGCAAAGGAGACGCTTTCGGCAATCCATAAGCCTTCGACCTGATGGAACATCGGCGAATGCGTTGCATCGCTATCAACGCGATAAGTTCTGCCTGGTGCAATCACTTTGATTGGCGGCATCACATCTGCATTAGCGTATTTCTTAACGTGCTCGCTCGCATAGCGAACCTGAATTGGGCTGGTATGCGTGCGCAATAACAAAGGTTTCTCATTAGAATCTTTGCCATCGATATAAAACGTATCCTGCATTGAGCGCGCAGGATGATTCTCGGGACTATTTAAGGCAGTGAAATTAAACCAATCGGTTTCAATCTCGGGGCCATCTGCTACATCAAAACCAATCGAACGGAAGATCTCTTCAACACGCTCCCAGGTGCGCATCACAGGATGCAAGCTACCTACTGCTTGGCCACGACCAGGCAAGGAAACGTCAATAGACTCCGCAGCGAGACGTTGCATCAACACAGCATCAGCCAAAGCTTGGCGACGCTCTTGTAATGCAGTTTCTACTTGGGTTTTGATTTGATTAATTTGGGCGCCAGCACTCTTGCGCTCCTCAGGCGACATTCCACCAAGCGCTTTTAAACGCTCAGTGAGAACACCTGACTTACCGAGATACTTGGCTTTCGCGTCCTCTAGAGCTGCCGCATCGGCAGCTCCGAGGAAATCACGTTTAGCATCCTCGACAATGTGGTCGAGAGAAACCATTGCAGCTTAGTTTAGAAAACTAAGATTAAGCTGCAGCGTTTACTACGGATTTAATCCGAGTAACCAAAGCAGCGAAAGCCGCTTTGTCAGCAATGGCCATATCAGAAAGTACTTTGCGGTCAAGTTCGATCGCAGCTTTCTTCATACCATTCATGAATACGCTATACGTCATGTCATGCTGGCGAACTGCCGCGTTGATACGAGCAATCCACAAAGCGCGGAATACACGTTTCTTATTGCGACGGTCACGATATGCATATTGACCAGCACGCATAACCGCTTGCTTAGCAATACGGAATACGTTCTTACGACGGCCACGGTAACCTGTAGCAGCATCGGTGATTTTTTTATGACGGGCTCTTGCTGTAACCCCACGTTTGACTCTTGGCATTTAATTCTCCTAATCTAGTCTGAGGTTAAGCGTATGGAAGCATAGAGCGAATTGACTTAACGTCAGCTTTCGCAACTTCTGTGGAACCACGGAGGTGACGCTTATTCTTTGTGGTCTTCTTGGTGAGGATGTGACGTTTGAAAGCCTGACCTCGTTTAATCGTTCCGCCTGCGCGAACCGTGAAGCGCTTTTTAGCGCTACTCTTGCTCTTCATCTTGGGCATAAAGCACCCCTTCAATTACTTGTGCAACATAGGTGGTAACCGACGGTTACTCTTCCTGTACCCAGAAGCACTTCAAACTACCGGCGCCTTTCAGCGCCTCCCTACATAAGAACCAGGTAGAAACCTGATTACTTAGCCTTACGAATGGGGGCCAACACCATCACCATCTGGCGGCCTTCCATCTTTGGAAACTGTTCGACTTGGCCGTATTCAACGAGATCCAACTTCAAACGCTCCAACATTCTGACTCCGATTTCTTGGTGGGCCATTTCACGACCCCGAAACCGCAGCGTAATCTTTGTCTTATCGCCATCTTCCAAAAAGCGGATTAGATTGCGTAGCTTCACACCGTAGTCACCATCATCAGTACCAGGGCGGAATTTAACTTCCTTCACCTGAATTACCTTTTGCTTCAGCTTTGCTTCATGCATCCGCTTGGCTTCTTGGTATTTGAATTTGCCGAAGTCCATAATGCGGACTACAGGTGGAACAGCCGTCGGAGCAATTTCAACCAAATCGGTTTCTTTCTCTTCTGCTGCAGCCAAGGCTTCACTCAACTTAACTACACCGATGGGCTCTCCATCGATTCCAATCAAACGCACTTCAGGAGCAGTAATTTCCCGGTTAATGCGTTGCAATTTTTCAGTAGCGATCTTCTTAATTCCTATAAAAAAACAATAAAGACTGTTCTAACCCTAGCTAGGCTCGGGTCCGACTTTCTGGGATATATCCTGCTGGAGTCGGGCAACGAAAGCATCAAGAGGCATTACACCTAGATCCACTCCGCCACGGGCACGAACGGCCACCGTATTACTTTCAGATTCTTTATCCCCTACAACGAGCAAAAACGGGATCTTCTGTAATGCGTGCTCGCGTATTTTATACGTAATTTTCTCGTTCCGCAAATCAGATTCGACTCTAAACCCTTGTTTTTTCAGCAATTGCTGCACTTTTTGTGCATATGCAGCAGAATTCCCTGAAATATTGAGGACTACAGCCTGGGTCGGAGCAAGCCAAACCGGCATGTTTCCAGCGTGATTTTCGATCAAAATACCGATAAAACGCTCTAAAGAGCCCACTATTGCCCTATGGAGCATGACTGGGGTCTTGCGGCTATTGTCTTCGGCCACGTATTCAGCCCCCAAACGCGCTGGCATGGAGAAGTCCACCTGAATCGTGCCGCACTGCCATGTACGCCCGATTGAGTCTTTGAGGTGATATTCGATCTTTGGACCGTAAAAAGCACCCTCGCCTAGCAATTCTTCCCATTCTTGACCAGAGGCCTTCAAGGCGCCACGCAGTGCATCTTCAGCTTTATCCCAAATGGCGTCATCGCCTACACGTTTAGCTGGACGTAAAGCGAGTTTTACGGCGACCTCAGTAAAGCCAAAATCTTGATAAACAGCACGAACAGCTTTATCAAATGCGGCCACTTCAGTTTGGATTTGATCTTCGGTACAGAAAATATGACCATCGTCTTGTGTGAAACCACGTACGCGCATCAATCCATGTAAGGCGCCTGATGGCTCATTGCGGTGGCATTGACCAAATTCACCAAAACGTAATGGCAACTCACGATAGCTATGCAAGCCAGAGTTATAAATTTGTACGTGACCAGGGCAGTTCATCGGCTTTAATGCATACGCACGATTCTCCGACTCTGTCGTAAACATATTCTCTTTGTAGTTTTCCCAGTGACCCGATTTTTCCCAAAGCCCGCGATCCAAAATTTGCGGTGCTTTGACTTCTTGGTAGCCTTCTTGCTGATACACGCGACGCATGTATTGCTCAACTTCTTGCCAAATTGACCAACCCTTTGGATGCCAGAAAATTAAACCTGGAGCTTCTTCTTGGAAATGAAATAAATCGAGTTGCTTTCCAAGACGGCGATGATCACGCTTCTCAGACTCTTCAAGCATATGCAAGTAAGCATCTTGATCTTCTTTACGTAACCAGGCCGTACCGTAGATACGCTGCAACATCTCATTCTTGCTATCGCCACGCCAGTAAGCACCCGCAAGCTTCATCAGCTTAAATACTTTGAGCTTTCCAGTAGAAGGCACGTGTGGGCCACGGCACAAGTCCGTGAACTTACCTTCGGCGTATAAGGAAACATCCTCACCTTGTGGAATGCTCGCAATCAATTCTGCTTTGTAGTTTTCACCCTGCTTTTTGAAAAACTCAACAGCTTCATCGCGTGGCATGACAGTACGAAGTACTGGCTCGTCTTTTTTAGCGAGCTCAGTCATTTTCTTTTCTAAAGCAACCAAGTCATCCGGTGTAAATGGACGGTGATAAGAGAAGTCATAGTAAAAGCCATTCTCGATCACAGGACCAATAGTCACTTGCGCTTCTGGGAATAATTCTTTGACGGCGTAAGCCAATAAGTGCGCTGTGGAGTGACGAACAATCTCTAAAGCTTCTGGACTCTTGTCGGTAATGATGGCCAGCTGACTATCTTTGTCGATTACAAAACTGGTATCAACCATCTTGCCATCCACGATGCCGCCTAAAGCAGCTTTTGCAAGACCGCTGCCAATACTTTGCGCAACATCTGCGACGCGAACTGGGGCCTCAAACTCACGTTTTGATCCATCGGGTAGAGTAACTACAAGCATGACGACTCCATCTTATTTACTGAACTTCCGTTTTACTTCGATGACCTAAAAATAAAGCGCGGCAGCTTTTGGGCAACCGCGCTTTGGGTCCTATTCGTTGGTAGGCTCGATTGGACTCGAACCAACGACCCCCACCATGTCAAGGTGGTGCTCTAACCAGCTGAGCTACGAGCCTATACAGCCATAGAGTTTATCACCGGCGGCGCACTTGGGTGACCCCTTTGACCTCTTCCAGGCTGTTTTGAACCAGGCGCAAGACCTCAGAATCCTTTACTTCAATCGTTAAAAGGATCTGGGCTAGTCCCTTTTTGGCCGATTTACGTAGGTCGATAACATGCACGCCTTGTCTTGTGAGAATCTCAAAGAGCTCGCGCATGAGTTCAGGGCGATCCAAACCTGTAACGACCAAATCTGCTGGAAAGACCCGTTTTTGGTCTTGATTGACCACTGGATCGACCGCGGAAGCAGTCCAAGCAGTCTGAATCACACGCTCGGGCGCCCTTTCCAGAAGACCTCTAAACGTTTTGCAAGAACGGCGATGAATCGATACGCCTCTGCCTTGCGTCACAAATCCCGCAATGGCGTCTGGAGGTACAGGCCGGCAGCAACGCGCTAATTGCGTCAACAAAGAGTCAACGCCAACTACTAAAACATCACCACCGCGTCCTGTCTTATGGCTACTGCTGCGTAGGATAATTTCAGGCGTAGCTGGCGTTGCTTTTATCTCTGTAGTTGTTTCATTCTTAAGATCAACTGTCTTAGCGGATTGACCAGCCTCTTCATCGTCAAGTGCATTAAACCAAGCGCGCACTCGTTGACGCGCTCTTTGCGAGCGCACGTAATTTTTATCTGGGCTAATCCAGTCTCTTGATGGACCGCCGTGTTTAACAGCAATAATCTCAATCGTTTGACCATTCTTTAATGCAGTCTCGAGCGGAACCATCGCGCCATCAACACGCGCACCCCTACAGCGATGACCTAGATTGGTATGAACGGCATATGCAAAATCAATTGGTGTCGAACCCTTCTCCAAGGAGATCACTTTTCCTAAAGGAGTAAGAACATAAATATGATCATCAATCTCATGATGCTTCAATTGCTCCCAAGCATCTTCTTTCCAGGAAATGAGCTGACGGGCCCAAGCGATCTGCCTCTCATATGCCACCTCAGCACTATGAGTGCCCTGCTGATGATTAACGCTGGGTTTATTGGTTTTAACTGGATTGGGCGGCGTAGCCATGCCCACATAGGCGCCTTCTTTATAGCGCCAGTGAGCGGCTAAACCGTATTCAGCTTGTTGATGCATTTCTTGTGTACGCACCTGAATTTCAAATGCAGTACCGTCATCATTCATGACTACCGTATGCAAGGATTGATAGCCGTTTGGCTTCGGTCTTGCAATGTAATCATCAAACTCACGTGGTACTGGTTGCCATACGTTATGAACAATACCCAGCACGGCATAGCAAGACTTCACATCTTCTACCGAAACTCGAAATGCTCTGACGTCATACAGATTGGCAAAGTCTAGGGATTTACCTTCCATCTTTTTCCAGATGCTATAGATATGCTTTGGTCTACCGAGCACTTCACCTTTGATCTGCGCAGTTTTTAATTCTTCTTGTAATTGCAATACGATTTGATCAATAAAAGATTGGCGCTCTATCCGCTTAGCATCGAGCATCTTAGCAATCTCACGATACGTTTCGGGAGATAGCGTACGAAATGCTAAGTCCTCCATCTCCCACTTCATTTGCCAAATACCCAGACGATTAGCCAATGAGGCATCGATATTCAGAATCTCCTGGGCCCATGCTGCAGGCATTACTATCTTTTCCTGTGTGATCCAGCGAAGTGTTTGTAGGCGGGAGGCAAGATAAATAAGCACTACACGTAGATCATCACCAAATGCCAACAGCATTTTGCGCAGCATCTCTTCTTGACCAGCAACACTTAGACCACCATCGTCACGCACCAACTTTGCTTGCGCTTGACGTAAACCTCTGTAACCGATCAATAGCTTTGCAGACTCCTCGCCAATAAGCTTAACAAGAGCTTCTTTACCATGTGTGCGGGCGACATTACTTGCCGCAGTTAAGGTGGCTTCATCTAGATTGAGGGATTGCAAAACCTGTAATACGCCGGCCGCGTGTAATTCTGCTGGCTCACCATACCAAGCGTCTTGAAATGGCGCTACTTTTTCTGGTTGAGGAGAGGCGTTTGCCATTGGCAACTAGGGGTGATTAAGAAATAATTAACTGAAGAACTCTTTTGCTAAAGCAATTTGCTCAGGCTTCACAAATGCAGGTGCATGACCTACATTCGGAATCTCAATACTGCGCGCATAAGGATTTACTTTGCACATTTCTGCTACCGTTGCTGCAGATAGCAGATCCGAATTACCGCCGCGCACAATCAACATCGGAATATGAATTTGCTTGAAGGCATGCCACATCGCCATTTCACCTGCCTTGGCCATGATTGGATTCACTGAAGCAAAAGGTACCGAGATATCTGGGTCGTAATGCATGATCCATTTGCCTTCCTTCTGAATCAACATAGGTCCGTTATAGATTTCCCACTCTTGCGGAGTATGTTCACCAAAACTAGCGCAGATTTCATTCAAGCGAGAAAGAGCATCTTCACGATTGGCAAACGCAAAGGGCTGGCCTACGTAAGAACCCAAACGTTTGATTGCCTCAGGCTCAATTCTTGGACCTACATCATTAATCAGCATGCGGCGTATTGGCGAATTTGGCATTGCCGCATAAACCATTCCAATGAGACCACCCATAGATGTACCGAACCAGTTCACTTGTGGAACACCGAGCTTTTTAACTAGCGTAGCAATGTCAGAAACATACTGTGGCACGGCATAAAGCATTGGATTACTAAGTCGACCTGAATCACCTCTGCCAACAACATCTGGACAGACAACGTAATAGTCTTTGCACATCGCTAGTGCGAGAGTCTTAAAGTCACTGCCCCGTCTTGTCAGACCATGAACACACATCAACACTGGATTGCTTGGATTACCCCATGCGTGGTATGCCATGCGGTGTTTTTCATCGCCGCTAGAGCAGTCCACATAAAAGATTTCGCCGTCATGAAATACATTTACTGCCTGCGCTTCATTGTGAACTTCATGACTGGCGTGATCATGCTCATGATCCTCACCAATCACCTCAGGCTGCAAGGTCACATGATCAATACCATGCTTATCTAACAGCATTTCATTAATTCTTGCCATGATCTGAGGCCATTCTTGAATATCGGCAATTTCAATATGGCCAATCAATGCTGGAAAGCTAGGGGTCATTTCCCAGACATGAAGATCATGAACAGCCAATACGCCGGGGACATTTTTTAAATCAGTGCCTACCTGCAAGTAATCAATGTGGAGCGGTACGCCCTCCATAAGGAAGTGATATGACTCATGGAGAATGGAGATAGTCGATTTCAGAATCAAGAGTGAAACCAATATAGACAAAATGGCATCGATTGGCATCCAACCCGTTAACTGAATTACAACGCCAGCAATCAATGCGGCGATTGATCCCAGTAAATCGCCCATGACATGAACTAAGGCTGCGCGGGTATTCACACTTTTCTTATCGCGTGATAACACCCATGCAACCACGATGTTCATCAGCAAGCCAATGGCAGCAACAACTGTTACGGTAAGACCGTCTACCTTATGTGGTTCGTAGAATCGGCTGATTGCCTCAACCATAATCCACACGACCAAGGCCAGCATCACAATACTATTAACAAAAGCAGCTAAGGCCTCCGCCCTTCCAAAGCCAAATGAATGTTTTGGAGAGGGTGGACGACGGGAAATAATTTGCGCCAACAAAGCCAATCCGAGAGCTGCCGCATCGGTCACCATGTGACCCGCATCTGAAATCAACGCCAATGAATTAGCGAAGTACGCTGCCGCGCCTTCGACACCTGAAAAGCCTAAAGTAAGTACTAAGGCAATTAACAGTAAATTTTGATTGGAGACTTGCTTGCTATGGGTGTGTTTTGCATCACCCTTTTTATGAGCATGCAGAGAGGGATCAACACCAGAATTCATCTTTGGTGTCGCGGGCTTTGAATGAGGAAAATGGAATCCCGACATAGTGATTCCATTATTTCATTCATCTGGATAAATTGCTCAGAAACCCGTTGTATCAACAGGGGCACCTGTCTTGGCAATAACCTCTTCTTTGGTTACACCAGGTGCGAGCTCAGTCAACTTTAAGCCCTTAGGAGTAATGTCAAGAACACATAGATCTGTAATGATCTGACTAATCACACCCACACCAGTCAAGGGCAATGTGCACTTAGGCAAAATTTTGAGCTCTTCTGTGCCATCTTTTTTCTTAGCAACGTGCTCCATCAGTACAACAACGTGTTTTACGCCTGCCACCAAGTCCATCGCGCCACCCATGCCCTTGACCATTTTTCCTGGAATCATCCAGTTGGCCAAATCGCCGTGTTCGCTTACTTGCATTGCACCCAAAATCGCAATATTGATTTTGCCGCCACGAATCATTCCAAAAGAATCTGCAGAAGAAAAAATGGATGAGCCAGGCAAAGTCGTAATAGTTTGCTTGCCTGCATTTATTAGGTCTGCGTCAATCGTTTCTTCGGTTGGAAACGGTCCAATACCCAATAAGCCGTTTTCAGACTGGAGCCACACTTCCATATCTTTAGGTACATGGTTCGCAACCAATGTAGGCATACCAATACCTAAGTTCACGTAGTAACCGTCTTTTAACTCTTTAGCAGCACGTGCCGCCATCTCATCTCTTGTCCAAGGCATTTCGATCTTCCTAAATATTCTGTTCTATTGCTATTCGTGAAATTACGCTTTTGCAGTCATCGTGCGCTGCTCAATGCGCTTCTCCGGTGTTGTATGGAGCACCAAGCGGTGCACATAGATACCAGGCGTGTGAATCTCATCAGGGTGAAGTTGGCCGTTCTCAACAATCTCTTCCACTTCAGCCACAGTAATCTTGCCAGCCATTGCCACAACTGGATTAAAGTTGCGTGCGGTATAGCGATAAACCAAGTTTCCTGACTTGTCTGCTTTCCAAGCTTTTACAAGAGAGATGTCAGAAACGATTGAACGCTCCATGATGTATTTCTCACCATCAAATGTTTTCTCTTCTTTACCATCCGCAACCAATGTACCAACACCAGTCTTGGTATAGAAAGCAGGAATACCGCAACCACCTGCGCGTAATTTTTCAGCCAAAGTTCCTTGTGGCGTAAATTCCAACTCTAACTCGCCTGCTAAGTATTGACGTTCGAATTCTTTGTTCTCACCCACGTAGGAGGCAACCATCTTTTTTACTTGACGGGAATTGAGCAATAGACCCAAACCAAAACCATCAACGCCAGCATTATTAGCAATAGCAGTTAAATTTTGAGCACCCAAATCCTTCACTGCCTGTATTAAAGCCTCAGGAATGCCACAAAGACCAAAGCCGCCAACAGCCAATTTCTGTCCGTCTTTTAAGATATCCCTCAGGGCATCGACTGCCGATGGGTAGGTTTTATTCATAACTTTGTCCTAATATTGCCAAAAAGGGTAAAAAAGTAATCATAACGCCTCAAGTCCCATGATCCGAGCGGTCTTAGCACTAAATTGGTTTTTGACAGTTGGAACTAAACTATTAGGGCTGAAAAGCCCTATTTTTGAGAAATTTCGGAGAAATTGAATGAATGCTGCTGAACTGGTAGAGCAATTTGGTCCCAGAGACTCCATGGACTATGACTTAGTCATCGTTGGAGGCGGGCCTGCAGGCTTATCAGCCGCTATTAAAGCTAAGCAACTGGCCAATGCTTCTGGCAAAGAAATTAGCGTTTGTGTTCTGGAAAAAGGTTCCGAAATCGGCGCTCACATTCTTTCGGGTGCCGTCATGGACCCAAAAGCACTTACCGAATTATTTCCAGATTGGAAAGAGCTGGGTGCCCCACTAGAAACCGAAGTCACTCAAGATCAGTTCCTGTTCTTAACGAGCGACAACTCCTATCAAGTTCCTAACTGGATGTTGCCGCATTGCTTTAAGAATGAAGGTAACTATATTGTGAGTCTAGCTAACGTGACACGCTGGCTTGGTCAACAAGCAGAAAATCTCGGTGTTGAAATCTTTCCCGGCTTTCCTGCAGCAGAAATTCTCTATAACGAGCAAGGTGCAGTTTGTGGAGTGATTACTGGCTCAATGGGTTTGGATAAAGAAGGCAACCCAACAGATCAATTCCAACTTGGTATGGAATTGCGTGGCAAGTACACCCTCTTTGCTGAAGGTTCACGCGGCCATCTCGGCAAACAGCTCATCTCCAAATTTGCATTAGATAAAGATGCCGATCCACAAAGCTACGGCATTGGCATCAAGGAGCTATGGGAAGTGGAGCCCTCCAAGAGCAAGCCTGGGCTGGTTGTCCACACAGCAGGCTGGCCATTGGAGAGTGATACCTATGGCGGCTCATTCCTTTATCACCTAGGTGATAACAAGGTTGCAGTTGGCTTGGTGGTGGGCCTCTCATATAAGAACCCTTACCTTTCTCCTTTTGAAGAATTCCAACGCTATAAGTTGCACCCAAAAATTCGCGAAACTTTTGAAGGCGGCAAACGCATTGCATACGGTGCACGCGCACTTACTGCTGGTGGTTTAAATAGTCTTCCTAAAACCGTATTCCCAGGTGGCGCACTGATTGGTTGCGATGCTGGTTATTTAAATGCCTCTCGCATCAAAGGAAGCCATGCCGCAATTAAGACCGGCATGCTTGCAGCAGAAGCGGCAGTTGCAGCGATTAATGAAAACCGTTCTGAAGATGTTTTATCTGCTTACCCAACTGCATTCCAAAATAGTTGGTTACATACAGAACTCAATCAAGCGCGTAACTTCAAGCCATGGATGTCAAAAGGTCTCTATCTCGGCACACTCATGGTTGGTTTAGAACAGAAGTTATTGGGCGGCAATATGCCTTGGACTGTCCATCTAAAACATGCTGACCACGAATGCCTAGAGCCCGCTGCTCAACACAAGCCAATTGATTATCCGAAGCCAGATGGGAAGATTACGTTTGATCGCCTCTCATCCGTATTTATTTCCAATACGAATCATGCAGAGAATCAACCCAGTCACTTAACTTTGAAAAATGATTCGGCGCCCGTAGATGTGAATCTCAAAACCTATGCAGGCCCTGAGCAACGCTACTGCCCTGCTGGCGTGTATGAGTACGTAGAAACTGACGGCAAGCCACGCTTGCAAATCAATTCTCAAAACTGCGTACATTGCAAGACTTGCGATATCAAAGATCCAACTCAAAATATCGTCTGGGTTACGCCCGAAGGTGGAGGCGGACCAAACTACGCATCCATGTAAAGATATTCAATACAACAAACCCCGGTTAGATGCCGGGGTTTTTCATCTCAACACGATTAAATAAATAGCGTTATATTTAACCCATGATGATCCTACACACCATGCTTCGCGTCGGCGACTTGAATCGCTCGATTGATTTCTACACCAAAGTATTGGGTATGAATTTACTCCGCACGACAGAGCGTCCTGAGCAGAAATATTCACTGGCTTTTGTGGGATACGGCAAAGGTAATGGCGATGGACAAGCTGAGATTGAGTTGACCTATAACCATGGAGTTTCTAGCTACGAGATGGGAGCAGCATATGGTCATATCGCCATTGGTGTTCCTGATGCATATGCTGCATGCGCCAAGATTAAGGCGGCTGGCGGCAATGTCACTCGTGAAGCTGGACCCGTAGCTGGCGGCGATACCATCATTGCGTTTGTGACCGATCCAGATGGCTACAAAATAGAGCTTATTCAGCGCTAATCGTGGCCCAGCCCGATTCATATCAATTAGAAATACTTGATCGCTTAAGCGATATCACTTGCCAGGACTGGAATGCCCTGCTCCCTTCTGATGCAGGACCTTTTCTGCGCCATGAATTTCTCAGCGCGCTAGAAGAGACTGGTTGCGTTGGTGGCAACACAGGTTGGCAAGTTGCTCACCTAGCCTTGAAAAACGGTGATCAACCCATTGGCGCAATGCCTTTATATCTAAAGCAGCACTCCTATGGAGAGTTTGTCTTCGATTGGTCATGGGCCCAGGCTTATGAGCAACAAGGCATGCAGTATTTTCCAAAAGCACTCTGCGCAATCCCTTTCACGCCAGTTCAAGGCTCAAGGATTTTGAGCGCAGATGGAGCGAATGCGGACTTAGTGAGGCAACAATTAATTGAGGGCTTAAAAACTGTTGTTATACAAAATAATCTGTCATCAGCACATGTCTTATTTCCATATGCCTCAGAAGTAAAGAGTCTTCAGGAGCAAGGCTTCATGCTGCGCGACTCAGTGCAATTTCATTGGCATAACCAGGGCTTTGAGAATTTCGAGCATTTCTTATCTGCGCTAACAATGAAACGACGTAAAAATATACGTCGTGAGCGCGAGCAAGTAGCCAGAGAGTCAATTAACTTTAGACATGTGCCTGGCAGTACATCGACAGATGCGGACTGGGAATTCTTTTATCGCTGTTATGAAAATACCTACCTAGAGCATGGCTCTAGCCCTTACCTCAGCGAGGTATTCTTTAAGTTATGGGCACAACGAATGCCAGAGAATCTTCATTTAATCATTGCTGAACGTGCTGGTAATCCTATTGCCGCATCATTACTAGTAGTAGACCCCCAAACCTCAAAGGCTTATGGCAGATATTGGGGTGCGGTAGAACATATTCCCTGCCTGCACTTTGAAACTGCCTATTACCAAGCCATTGAATACTGTATTTCCAATAAGATACAGACCTTTGAAGGTGGCGCACAAGGTGAACACAAGATGGCGCGCGGCTTCTTACCCACCACGATTCAATCAGCCCATTTCATTGCCGATCCCCGCTTTGCTAAAGCAGTGCAGCACTTCTTAGATCGTGAGCATCAAGGGATTGGGGCTTATGTCGATGAGCTTGCCGAGCACAGTCCATTGAAATCGTCTAAAGTACAGCCATGAATTCTGGAAGCAACGACACCAAATCAGCCTCGCAAGATGGCTCTCATTCCCTATCGACTGGGGATAATGAGTCCGACTCCCCTTGCATTGGTGTGTGCACCACTCTTTACGATGAAATCTGCCAAGGATGCGGTCGCACTCTCGGAGAAGTAAGTAATTGGGTGTTCTTTTCTCAGGAAGAAAAAGATTCGGTGTGGAAGCGCATCCGAGCAGAAGGTACTGCGACCCGCTTTCAACGACAAGCAAAAGAAAATAAGCCCGCTTAGGGGCTTATTCAGTGACTTACTTTTACCAACAGGTTTACTGTTGAACTTAAATTAGCCAGCTAATGCTTGGCTACGCAAATACTCTTCGTAAGTTCCGGAGTAATCCACTACAGTGCCATCCATCTTCACTTCTAAGATGCGATTAGCCAAAGCAGATACAAACTCACGGTCGTGAGAAACAAATATCAAAGTACCGTCAAATTTCTCAAGTGCAATTTGCAAGCTCTCAATGGATTCCATATCCATATGGTTCGTAGGTTCATCCATTGCTAGCACGTTATATTTTTGGAGCATCAATTTACCCCAAATCATTCTGCCCTTTTCACCACCAGAGAGCACCTTAACGGACTTGCCAATATCGTCACCAGAGAACAAGAGGCGGCCTAATGTGCCACGAATCACTTGATCATCGTCACCAGTATTGCGCCACCAATTCATCCAATCCATGAGTAATTCATCTTTTGCGAACATCTCAGTATTGTCTTGAGGCATCACACCAACGTTAGCGTTCTCAGCCCACTTCACATCACCGCTATCAGCAGCAATACCTTCAAAGCGCTTGCTTAGAATAGTCTTGAGTAGTGTCGTCTTACCTGCGCCGTTTTGTCCAATGATGGCAATCTTCTCGCCAGCACGAACACCTAATTTGAAGTTCTTGAAGATAACGCGATCATAAGCCTTAGTTAGCGCATTGCACTCTACCGCCATGTTATGCAACTTCTTCTCAGTATCAAAACGAATAAATGGGTTTTGACGTGAAGATGGTTTTACTTCAACAATCTCGATTTTCTCTAACTGTCTCTGACGTGAAGTCGCTTGGCGTGCTTTAGATGCGTTTGCTGAGAAGCGCGCTACGAAAGCTGCCAATTCAGCGATTTTTTCTTTGGCTTTAACGTTATTGCTCAGTTGTTGTGTACGTGCCTGTACAGATGCCAGCATGTAGGAGTCGTAGTTTCCTGGGTAGACCTTGAGCGTTCCATAGTCCATGTCGGCCATGTGCGTGCAGACTTCATTGAGGAAGTGACGATCATGGGAAATGATGACGATGGTGCTCTTAATTTGATTGAGGATGTCCTCAAGCCAATGAATGGAGTGAATATCCAAGTTATTGGTTGGCTCATCAAGCAAAAGAACGTCTGGATCAGAGAACAATGCTTGCGCTAGCAATACACGCAATTTCCAACCTGGCGCAACATTGCTCATTGGGCCGTTGTGTTGCTCAATAGGAATACCAATTCCTAACAACAACTCGCCTGCCTTTGCTTCAGCAGTATATCCACCGTACTCAGCGTACTTACCTTCAAGCTCAGCAGCCTTCATGTAATCTTCATCAGTAGCATCAGGATTAGCATAGATCGCGTCGCGTTCTGCAGCAGCCTTCCACATCTCTTCGTGACCCATCATCACTACATCAAGAACGCGCACATCTTCATATGCAAATTGATCTTGACGCAATTTACCCAAACGAATACCGGGATCTAAGCTCACGTTACCGCTAGTTGGCTCAAGCTCGCCACCTAAAATTTTCATAAAAGTTGACTTGCCGCAACCATTCGCGCCAATAAGGCCGTAACGATTACCACCGCCAAACTTCACGGAAATGTTTTCAAACAGAGGCTTTGCCCCAAACTGCATGGTGATATTAGATGCTGACAGCACGGATTTTTTCTAGCTTTCTGAAATTCAATAGTTACCCCGGAGGGGCAAAGACCGTTATTTTAACGGCTTAGACGTCTTTGTTGGCAGGAAGCCGTGGTCTTGCTTAGACTTTGACCCTAAATGGGGTGAAATTCGTATGAATATCGTAGAAATCCTCGTTTTCCTTGCGCTTGAGGAAGTTCACAACCCAATAGGTCATGGGGGTAGCTAGGATTTCCCAGGAGGTTTTTAGGACGTACTGCGCCAAGGCCACCTGAATGATTTCATGGGTTGGCCAGATACCATAAAACGCCAACATATAGAAAAAGGAGGAATCGACCATCTCACCTACTGCTGTCGAGCCGATAGTGCGCATCCATAGAAAACGGCCTTGGGTCCAAACCTTCATTTTTGCTAAGACATAACTGTTGACCAGACTACCGCACCAAAAAGAAAACATAGAAGCCAATGCAATACGCCAAGAATTTCCAAATACCGTTTCCAGTCCATGTTGGTAATTGGCCATATAGTCGCCTGGAGCAACTGGCAAGGCAATCACAATCTGCGCCATGATCGCGGCAAATGCGAGAGCTGCAAAGCCGGCCCAAACAGCCCTGCGATCGTAAGCGTACCCATAGACTTCCGTCAGAATGTCGCCAAAGAAATAGGCAATCGGGAAAAATAGAATCCCCGCACCAAAAGGCACGCCCCCAAAATATGGAAGGTCAACCACTGCCGCCTTACCAGCGCCAATAAAATTTGAGCACAACAAAACGACCACAAAGGCAGCCAGAATGAGGTCGTAATAGCGATGGTGGCGTCTTAGCGAGTCCATAAGCCCAGAAAAATGGATAATAGAAATAAGAATATCTGCATTCCTGAAAATTCGCAGGGCGCAGGCCAAAAGTAACAATAAAACCGCTTAGAGGATGACAAGGCAATGAGTAAAGTAAGTTTTAACTGGGCAGACCCCCTACTTCTTGATACCCAGCTGACTGAAGAAGAGCGTATGGTTCGCGATGCTGCCGCTGAATATGCTCAAGGCCGTTTAATGCCGCGCATTCATGATGCCTATCGTAATGAAACCACTGATCCTGCTATCTTCCGCGAAATGGGTGAGCTTGGTCTTTTAGGAATCACCATTCCTGAGCAATATGGCGGAGCGAATCTGAACTATGTCTCCTACGGTTTAATAGCCCGTGAAATCGAACGTGTAGATTCTGGTTATCGCTCCATGATGAGTGTTCAGTCATCTTTAGTGATGGTTCCGATTAATGAATTTGGTAGCGAAGCGCAGAAGCAAAAATACCTTCCAAAATTAGCAAGCGGCGAATGGATTGGCTGCTTTGGATTAACAGAACCTAACTATGGCTCTGATGCTGGCGGCATGATTACTCGAGCCAAAAAAGTTCCTGGTGGATTTTCTTTAACTGGCTCCAAGATGTGGATCTCCAACTCACCGATCGCCGATGTGTTTGTAGTCTGGGCAAAGAATGATGAAGGCATCATTCGTGGCTACATTCTTGAAAAAGGCATGAAGGGCTTAAGTGCACCAAAGATTAGCGGCAAGATGGGTCTACGCGCCTCAATCACTGGTGAAATCGTGATGGACGAAGTGTTCGTACCAGCTGAAAATGAATTCCCGGAAATTGAAGGTCTCAAAGGCCCCTTCACCTGCTTAAACTCAGCACGTTATGGCATCGCCTGGGGAGCCCTTGGCGCAGCTGAGTGGTGCTGGCATGCCGCTCGCCAATACACCATGGATCGCAAGCAATTCGGCAAGCCTCTGGCTGCCAATCAATTGATTCAAAAGAAATTGGCAGACATGCAAACTGAAATTACTCTTGGCCTCCAAGGTTGCTTGCGCTTGGGTCGCATGAAAGATGAAGGTATCGCTGCTCCAGAAATCACTTCCATCATGAAACGCAACTCTTGCGGCAAGTCTTTAGATATTGCGCGCATGGCACGCGATATGCATGGTGGTAACGGTATTTCAGATGAGTATGGCGTTGTGCGTCACATGCTGAACTTGGAAGTCGTTAACACCTACGAAGGTACTCACGATATTCACGCCCTCATTCTGGGCCGTGCGCAAACAGGCATTCAGGCTTTTAGTTAGGCACCTAGCTTACTGACGATGGCCTTTGCTGCTCTGGCAAAGGCCTCATCACTATCATCATCTAGCTGTACAAAATTCTCGATTCTGTATTGAGGAAAGTTGCGGACAATAGATGATTGGTAGGATGGGTCGTAATGCTTTACTAGCAACTCTTCAACGAGCTCCGGAAAACTACCGGCATCAATTGCATCATTCCATTTGGCAATCTGTACTTTTCCATAATGAGCCGTTAGTAACGCTAACTTACGCTTGAAATTATCGGTATCAGTTAAGAAGTGATGGTACTCACGAATCAACCAAGAAACTCGAGTCTGTGTGCTTGAACGCAATTCGATACAGGTACCGTTGCGAATCTTTTCCATTAAGGCATCGGGAACGTGTAGACCACCAACCTTCTTGCTCTCGGACTCCACATACACGGTTTTAGAAGGATCAAGTGAGCGCAATGCGTTCCACAAAGCGGTCTCAAAGCCTTTTTGCGATGGCTGGTCCTCATTGGGTTCATTACCAAGCACCGAACCCCGATGAACAGCCAAACCCTCTAGATCGAGTATCTGAGCACCTAGAGCGCCAATCTCCTGAAGCACTCTAGTCTTGCCGCTGCCCGTCATTCCACAAATGACCTGAAATGAAAATTGACCAGCCGCCTGGTCTAGACCATCAATCACCGTTCGACGAAAGCCTTGGTAGCCGCCTTCTAGCTGCTTAGCTTTCCAACCAATCCGATTGAGAATGTGAGTAAAGGCGCCGCTGCGCTCACCACCACGCCAGCAATAAATTAAGGGACGCCACTCACGGGGTAATTCTAGGAAGTGCTTTTCAAGATGAGCGGCAATGTTTTTTGATACCAAGGCTGCGCCCAGTTTTTTGGCTGCAAATGGAGACTCTTGTTTATAAAGCGTTCCTATTTTTGCGCGCTCTTCATTATCAAGAACGGGGTAATTAACTGCGCCAGGAATATGATCTAAAGCAAACTCAGCTGGAGATCTCACATCAATCACGAGATCAAACTGATCTAGCTCAGATAAAAATTGATCAACTCTTAAGATGTGTGGATTGCTGGGTTGCACGATAGACTAGCGCAACTTTTGCAAAATATGCTCAGGCCAAGGCGCAGATTTATTAGTGGTGAGATCTACCCAAACCATGGTGGCGCCGCCAATAGCCGCCTCTACTTCAGGCGAGGTAGTTAAGGCCATGCTGGTATAGACATCCAAACTGGTTCTGCCAATGGCACCTATAGAGGTCTTTAATATCAACTCACCCGGGAACGAGAGTTGTTGATAAAAATTACAGAAGCCATTGAGCATCAACATGGATTCACGGCCGGGAGCAACTTCGTAACCCATGGCAGTGATCCACTCACAGCGCGCTTGCTCCATATATCTAAAGTAAACAGTATTGTTTACATGCCCATAGGCGTCCATATCACCCCAACGAATCGGCATGATCATTTCATGAACAAGCTTTCGTTCTTCGGGAATGGTAATACGCATGGTTTCCGAGTGCTCTTTAGATTAACCAAGTTGTAAAGCAAGTTGGTACAAATTAGTAGAGCGTGCGCCAGAGCGACAAAACGCTAAAACGGGTCCAGGCAAAGTTTTTAAGAGGCGCGCCATTTCTTGTACTTGAGCTTGAGTAAATGCGCCTGGTACTACTGGTAAGTAAACATAGTTCAAGCCCAGCTTTTCTGCTTCCGCCTGAATAGATGCATTGGTAGGTTGATCCGGACCGCCCTCACCATCTGGACGATTATTAATGACACTTTTGTAGCCCTGGGCCGCGATCTCGGCTAAGTGACCTGGCTCAATTTGGCCAAGAGTACCGAACTGGTCGGTATGGCAAGAAATAGGAAGACTCATGAAACCCTCTACATTCAATAAATTTGCAATAGGGTTGATTTTAAATCAGGGTTGACTCAGAGGTTTGGCTTGCTCTTATGGGCTGTAAAGAAGCGCTCGCAGATCTCCATGCCAGCTAGCATGGCAACCACAAACACCAAGGCCTTCAGGTGGCCTGCACCAAGAGCAACTAGGGCTGGACCAGGACAAAAACCAGCGATACCCCAGCCGGCTCCAAAAATTAAGCTACCAATAATCAATGGCTTGGTAATGTCTCTACGCGCAGGAATATGGAGTGCCCCACCAAAGAAAGCTTCAGTTCTTTTGCTAACGACGTAGAACCCCGCTAGACCAACAATCACGGCACCCACCATGACAAACATTAATGAAGGGTCCCAGTTACCAGCTAAATCCAAAAATCCCAATATCTTCTGTGGATTACTCATGCCGGAGATGATCAAGCCCCAACCAAATAGCACGCCAATTGCATACTGACCAAAGAGACTGAAATGTTTTCTCATCTCAAACCCCAATCAAGTGACGCAAAAAGTATACAGTGATAAAGCCTGCACCCATGAAAGAAAGCGTAGCCACTAATGAACGTGGTGATAAGCGTGAAAGACCACAAATACCATGACCACTAGTACAGCCTGAACCATATTGAGCACCAAAGCCAACTAAAAGGCCGGCAATCACAATAGCAATCCAATCTGCCTCAATTTCTACCACTGGAAATATGCCAAAAAATAACGACGCTAGAAACGGTGCGGTTATCAAACCCAACACAAGAGCAACACGCCATGCTGAATCAGTCAATTTAGGATGCAGCAAACCAGAAACAATTCCGCTAATACCCAAAATGCGACCATGCAATAAAACATATAAGGCCGCCGCAACACCAAGAATCATTCCGCCCAATAAGGAAGGAATGGGAGTAAAAGACATCCAATCAATTTGCATTATTCAGCCGTATTTGAAGTTAACTGCAAGGGTTAGGAGCAAGGCGTATTTGTAAATAACGTAGACCTATATAAGCCCCAAAGATAAATCCAGGCAAAGCCAACAATGAACCAATCGCAAGAGTGGAGATGCCGCTCAAGCCCTGCCCTACTGTACAACCTAAGGCAGTCACACCACCAAAGCCCATCAGTGCAGCGCCAACTAAATGGTTAGCGGTATCTTCAGTATTACGGAAGGATTCCCAGCGAAATGATTTGGTTGCGATGGAGACCGCAGTGGAGCCCAAAATCATTCCTACAACAGCCGCAATACCCACTGTGACCACTTTGGATGTATCGCTATACATCATCAACCAATCTAAAGAGTAAGCGTATGGAGCAACAAACGATAGACTTTCCATACGACCTGAATTTGTTACCAAAAATACTTCCTCTAAAGTATTTGGATCCTCGGCAACATATCCTAGATTGCCTGATACCCACCACACCGCACAGATTGCCAATCCTACGGCAATGCCAGCAAATAAATTTTCAGCAGTCCAAAATGCTTTACTAGCTAAGGCATAAGCAATGAATGCTGCGCCAATGATCAAGCCTAGAGCCAGATGAAGTTGAGGACGCGCAATGCCAAGAGGTGAACTCAAAAGACTAGGTAAATCTTGTGGGGTATTAAAGGCGATAAAAAAAGTATCCAAAGTATTGATGCGTACTACGCCCAAGAAACCGCGCATTGTCATATAGGCCGTCAATCCGAGGACCATAAATACCACGACGGACTTTAGATTACCGCCGCCAATACGGATCAAGGTTTTGCTACCGCACCCTGAAGCTAATACCATCCCTAGACCAAATAAAACGCTTCCAACGATTGTGGAGAGCCATAAAAATTTATTACCGGTATAAAAACTTTTGAGTGGATCAATCAAGCCAGCATAAGACATCAAGGTGAAACCAATAATGGCAATACCAATAGCCAAAAACCATTGCTTTAAACGGTCCCAGCTGGACATGATGAAAATGTCAGAAACTGCGCCCATGCTGCAAAACCCAGTTTTCTGCATAACGGCACCCAGAAAAAAGGTGATGGCAAAAGTTGCCCAAAGAACAGACTTACTTAAAGAACTAATATCTACAACATCCATAGCGATCAAATCTTGAAAAAATTAAGGTTTAAATTTGTAAAACTGTTTATTAAGAAAAGCGGTGACATCCGCTTCATCCTCAGGGAACAGATCAAGCCGTAGTTCGGTATTGCATAGACCAACCATCTTTTTTAAGTCAGCCAGTGATTTCACCTTGCTATCAGAGCGGGTGTAAATCATGTCGCCATTACCAAAGCCGGTTTTCTTGGCATGACAGGCGTAGCACTTTTGCTGGTCTATGGTCTTGCCATTAGCCAAATCTGGAGCGGCAAGCGCTGGAGTGCTAATAAGCGCACAAAATGCGATTGCTGAGATAGATTGTAGAAAAGTCATTTTCATTACAAATCAAGGATTTAGCATTAATCTTCTATTTTAAAGCCCAATGGCTGAATTTGCCTTACTTGCCTATCTCACTCAGCCTGGATCGACAGATAGACGTTATAGGCATTCATGCGGTTGGCGGCCCTAAATAGCGGCATTCCCTCATATTCGGACCAATCGGCCTGTTTGTAGGCATCCTCAAAAGGATCTAGGTTAATAGCCGCCTGAGACATGGATGCACGCAGATATCTGAGGTATTCCCTCGTAAAGACGATGTCTTCAACCGGTTTAACCGAGTAATTACCATGCCCTGGAATCACGATATTAGGGTTAAGCTTTTCAATCTCATCCAAGGCGATTAACCAACCTTTGCTATCGGCATTTCCAACAAATGGAATTCGACCCCTAAATACCAAGTCTCCTGCAAACAGCACCTTTTCAGACGGCACATACACCATCAGATCTTCAGGGGCATGCGCAGGTCCAACTCTACTTACGAAGAAATCCACTCCGCCAAAAGTTAACTTTATTTTTTGATCCACCCATACATCCGCAGAGATTAATTTGGTATTTGCATTAACCCACGGAGCGAAATCGATTCTTGAAGCTATCAAGCGTTGCCTAGCGGTTTCAGAAGAGAGGTAATTTCTACCCTCACCCTGCGCATAGATTTTGGCACCAATTTTTTTAAACTCTTGCAAGCCATAAACATGGTCAGCATGGTAATGACTCACGATGAGAGCCACTATCTTTTGCGAAGTAATTTTTCTGATTTCGGCAATGAGCTTTTGTGCAAGAATCGGCGAACCCAATGCGTCGACTACGACGACCCCACCAGGAGTTACGACAAAGCCAGCGTTTGAAATAAAGTTTTGATTAGCGCTGCTTCCCATTTCTGGAAAGCCTTGTACAAAATAGCTATGGGGCGCTACCTGTATTGGCTTTAGCTGAATCGTATCGCTAGACTTGACCTGACCAAAAGCCGAACCCAAAAAGATAAGGGATCCCATCAGGATCCCCGCAAGACTTTTGAAGCAATTCATATAAGACAGCTTATGGCTTGATGTAAGCAAAACCATCTTTATATTGAAGATCAGCAACACGAACTACGCCCGATGGGGTGAAATCAGCATCTAATGTGAATTGATCTTTTTTCAAGTTACGATTCTTGAGAGTAATCTCGCAAACCTCAAACTTCACACCGCGAGATTTCAAAGCGCCAACTAATGGTGCGTACTCCACATTATTCTTTTTATCTTTCGCCCCCTCCATCATGATGTCGACACCATTTGCATGGGTCACCACAATAATGGTGGTTTGTGGTGCTACATCTAAATGATTGCGGATATTACGCAGACCTTTAAGGCCTTGCGTTTCAGCATCATCAATGTGGTAAACCACTTTTGTATTGCCGGTGGATTGGGCTGAGGCAAAAGACCCAAAGCCAAGAGCCAAAGTCAGTATGGCAAGAATCGAGAGTAATTTTTTCATGCGTATATCCTCGGTAATAAATTAGATTGGGGCCATGCCAGGGTTATTTGAAACACCCTTAATAATTGGCTCATTGAGCTTAACTGCTTTAACCACCTTTACATCGCGCAAGTGACGTTCCATCACGTCCCAGATTGCCTCGCCGCCCGCGTTCTTTGCCTCTTCGCTAACCGGTGCCCAGCCTGCCACTTTATAAGTCTTACCAGCCTCAATTGGCTTACCGTTTAAACGCATATCCGTAATACGCTTACCGGCTGTTAGCGCAGGATCAATGGTGTATTGCATGCCGCCAACGCGAACCATGTCACCACCCTGCTGATAATACGGATCTGGATTAAACAAATTATCTGCCACGTCCTCAAGAATGGTCTTGATGGTTTCACCACTCATATTAGTAACCGTGGTGTACGGATAAGTAATCGCCGTTTGATCCATCAGGTTCTCGCGAGTGATTGCTTGACCTGGCAACAGGCTAGTTCCCCAGCGGAAGCCTGGTGAGAAAGCAATCTCCGCATTCTTCTGCGCCATCAGGCCATCTAAGATAAGCTGATCAAAGCTACCATTGAAGTTGCCACGACGATACAAGAGGCCTTCAGTAGTGGCTAATTTTTCATTTAGCTTAGCCTCGAATGGCGCTCTAATTTTGGTGATCAACTTGCTCATTGTTGGATCAGCAGGAATCATATTAGAGAAGATTGGCAGCAACTTATATCTAAAGTCGACTGGCTTGCCGCCCTTCACATCAAAATCGAGAACGCCCAGGAACTTACTATTAGATCCCGCATTGGTAACAAGCGTTACACCACCAGCATTCTTTACCTTAACTGGAATAGGCACACCATCATGAGTATGACCGCCTAGAATTGCATCTAGACCACGCACGCGCGATGCCATCTTTAGGTCAACATCCATACCGTTATGCGACAGAAGCACTACTACCTTGGCCCCTTTAGATCTAACTTCATCAATGGTCTTTTGCATATTCTCTTCTTGAATACCAAAGGTCCAGTCTGGGGTGAAGTATCTTGGATTTGCAATCGGGGTGTACGGGAAAGCCTGGCCAATAATGGCAACCTGAATACCGTTCTGCACTTTCATGACGTATGGGTTAAACACCATATCGCCAAAGTCAGATGTCTTAATGTTTTGAGCAATAAAGGAAACCTTACCTTTGAAATCGCCATTCACGATTTCCATGACGCGCTTCTCGCCTAAGGTCATTTCCCAATGCGGCGTCATGACATCAACACCTAAAGCAAGAGCGGCATCAACCATATCCTGGCCGTTGGTCCAAAGGGATGTACCAGAACCCTGCCAAGTATCGCCACCATCCAATAAGAGTGAGCCAGGACGATTTGCCTTGATTTGCTTAATCAATGTAGCCATATGGGCGAACCCACCCATCTTGCCGTAGTTCTGAGCTGCAGCAACGTAGTCCAAGTAAGTAAATGCATGGGCATCGCGTGTACCTGGCGCAATACCATTAGCCTTTAGGAAATACTCGCCAACTAAGTGCGGAGTCTTGCCCTCTTGCGCGCCAATACCAAGGTTTACATTAGGCTCGCGGAAGTAAATCGGCAATAGTTGCGCATGACAGTCCGTGAAATGCAGGAAGTGGACATTACCGAATTTGGGCAAGTCATAGAATTTCTGTGCGGTGGTTTGAGCATTCACGAAATTGGACTGCAAACTCAATCCGCCTGCTGATGCAATAGCCAAAGCCTGCAGAAAGTCGCGACGATTTAATGACATATAAGTATTCCCTTAAGAAAACAGGCCTGTCGGCCTGTTCTTTGATTCGTTATTGATTAACTGGAGAGGCAGGATCAAGCAGTAAAGCCATGACATCCTGAATCTGCTGCTCATTTAAGAGCTTGAAGTGTGCAAATCGTGGCATATTGCTACACGCGTTATACGCCTTGGAATTATTAATTCGATTCCAGGTGTAAGTAACAACCTCTTGCGAATAACCACGTAGTTTTCCGTAACCAGTCAATGATGGCCCGATATTTCCATAAGAGATCTCTTTAGCATCAATCTGGTGACAGTTATAGCAACCCCCGCCCACTACAGTGTCAGCCTTGTCAGTCCAGGTTGCACCGCGACCACTTTGAGCAATTGCCTCGCCCTTCTTCCAATCACCAATATATTTGCCATCCGATGGTTGCTTGATGGAAGCCATATTGATTTTCTGAATCTTGTCGCGCATCTTTTCGCCCTGCTTGCTATTGGCAAATACAGGGTCGGAACAGAACTTTTGCGTTTCGTCTTGCTGAATACGATCTAAGCCTGCGATACCATCAGCCCTAAAGCTATCCGTCATCATCTTATTAAACTTTGGATCGTTCTTTTGTTGAGCCACTGCAACGTTTTGTAGCAAGCTAGAAGCAACAATAAATCCAGCAATGGTTAAGAGCTTTTTGATATTTGTATTTTTCATGATCTTTATCTCTTATCTCTTAACGCTTTAATCCAGGGGTTTCAACTGTTCCGCCATTGGCGGTCTTTGCCATATACATAGACAAAGCAATCGTCACATCTGAACCATAAATTGGGAATGGGAAACGCTGCTGACGATAGCAATCGTTCAGGCGTTGCTGCATAGTCCAGAACTGACCGCTAGAAACACGATATGCCGGCCAGTAACCCCAACCCATAGCGGCGCCTTTTTGCTCCGTTAAGTTAGGCAAATCTTGCAAACGAATACGTTTACCGTTTTCAGCATGGCAAGATGCACATGAGAAATCCATTGGGCCACCCTGGAAGAAGAATGCGCGTTTACCGAGCTCATACATTTCTTTTTCTTTTGGATGATTAGTGCTGACTTTAATTTTGTCACCTTTAGATGCGGTGACTACGTAAGCAACAATCGCCTCCATATCCTTTTTAGGACCTTTTTGGAATGGAGCATCAATCATTTCTTGTGGATCGCGACCTTGCAGCACTTGCATACAAGTCATTAAGCGTGACTCGAGGTCTTGCACTTTATTGGTATCTTTAAAGTAGCGCGGTAACTGGGCTGCTGCGCCCTTCACAACACCAGCCCCCAGACCTAAATCACACTTCTCAAGAGTGGCGTTTTTAGGACCTGCTGGTTTTTTCCATAGATCTTCACCGGCTGCTTCATAGAGCTCTGAAGGGTTGCCATCAGCGATCATCTCGCGATATTTAGCGATATCGTCTGTTGCACTCTTTTGCGCAGAGACTGAAGATGACACTGCTAATAAGGTAGCCAACAATCCAGAGGCTAACCCTAAAGTTAATTTACGCTGCATTTGCAACCCTTTCAAAACTCAGGTGATAGTAAAAATCTATAGAGACAAGCAATTAAGAAGCGGTTGCTTCGTCGGTGCGCTTGTCACCCTTGCTATCTACCCAGCTTACAACAATCTTGTCGCCCTTAGCACCCTTGTATTTGAAGTTCAAGAATGGATCCTTAGAAACCGCTGGACCAAATTGACCATTCAATACATCTTTGCCATTGGCTTTGACATTAATTGTGCTGATAAACCATGCTGGAATGGTCTTGCCAGAAGCGTCTTTACGCTGGCCAGATTCCATATCGTGTTTCATCAAAATTTTTACATCCACAATTCCACCGTTCTCAGCAGCTCTAACGCGCATTGGATCAGCCATGTTTTCCTCTTGTAATCTAGTAATTAATTAATGGTATTCAGATAGATTGGGGGATTAACCGCCGCAACCACCTAAAGTAACTTTCACTTCCTTAACAGCCATACTCCACTTGCCATCAGCTTTTACCAAGGCGTATACATTGGAGGTCTGGCCCATCTTGATACGTGTGGTAACAAATGGCTCAGTGCCGGCAGGAATGAAGAATTGAGCAGCTAAGGCGCTTGGGTTTTTCTCAACCAGGATTGCCATTTGCTCTGCTTTAAGGGAAGTTGTAATGCCCACCGGCACAACTGCACCATTTTCAGCAATATCAGGCGCATTCAAAGTCACTGCACCAGACTTATCTGGGCTGCCTGCACCCAAGATCTTAAATACATCATCAAGGCTCTTGCCTTCAAAAGCGGCTTTATTCCACTCTTGAGCTTGGGCTACGCTAATAAGACCCGCAGAAGCCATTAAGCCAAAAACGGCTGAATATTTCAATAAACTGCGTCGCTGCTGATTCATAAAAACTCCTTAATTAATCTACTCTTAGTATCAAATATAGCGGTATTTCAAAAAACCTTCTGTAAACCTATTGCCCAGTGAGCACCCAGCGGACGAGCGTAGCCCTATCTTCATCGGATAACTGCGCCTGTGGCGGCATTGGAATGGCTCCCCAAACCCCTGAGCCACCATTTTTGACCTTAGCCATGAGCTTTTCTTGAGCCCCACTCTGCCCCTTATATTTAGATGCAATATCTGCAATAGACGGTCCTACCAACTTCGCATTAGGAGCATGACATGCAGAGCAGTTCTCATTTTTAAATAATGCCGCAGGGCCCTTCGTAGTTGCCGCATGTGTGTCCGCAGCGTGGGCTAAGCCCTCGCCGCTAGATCCGGGTAACTTATCAATTGGCGGCTTAGTCGAATCTGAGCCACGATACGGTCCATACAAACGATTTTGCTCTGCGATATTGCCATGGGCATTTCTAGCAAAGTCCGGCAAGGTTGAGCCAATCTGCACAAACTTCACGCAATTAGTCATACAAGAGGAACCATTAACGTCTGGTTTACCGTTAACACTCCAGAAACCGTGATTACGAGTCATGCCGTTGCGATTTGGCATCTTCTTTTGCACATCAGCAATATTGGCATCACTCAAGACAAAATCATCCGGAACAATTTCTCCTAAGCTCAAAATAAATGCAACGAGCGCATATGTATCGTCCGGCGTTAATGACCTAGGCGCATTCCAAGGCATAGCGCGATAGATGTAATCCCACAAAGTAGAAACCGTAGGCACCTTCATCAAAGTAGTTCGCTGAGGTTGTTTGCGATCGGCCAGAGATGCAACCCTTCCGGTCTTAATGTCATCAGTCGTTGTTCCGCCGGCTATCGGCGTAAAAATTTCATTCGATTCACCGAATACGCCGTGACAACTCGCGCATTTAGCCTCCCAAATGACTTGGCCCTGCTCTACTGAGCCGGATCCTTTTGGCAAACCTTTGAAGTCTGGACGCACATCAATATCCCAAGCCATCACTTCGGCGGGCGTAGCATTACGACCAATGCCTGGGAACTTTACAGATCCTTGTGTATTTTGTGCATAAGCAAATTGAATTGATAAGGCAGCTAAGCCTGCAACAGTTACGCGAGCAAATAATTTATCCAACTTGTACATTGCTCACCTCGCCGTTTGAATCCAATTTCCAGGACTGAATTGCATTGTTGTGATAAATCGAACGATTACCGCGCAAATCACGCAACACCTTAATAGATGGCTGAATATAGCCAGTGTCATCCACTGCTCTTGACTGCAGTATTGCCGGCGAACCATCCCACACCCAATCGATATTGAAACGGGTAATTGACTTAGTAAGCACCGGAGTCTCCAGACGCGCTTGACGCCAGTTATTGCCGCCATCAAATGAGACGTCTACACGCCTAATCTTGCCGCGACCAGACCAAGCCATACCGCTCACATTGTAGAAACCTTTGTCCAGTAGCTGCTGCCCACCAGAAGGTGTAGTAATTACCGATTTGCATTCTTGAATCGATGCGTATTGGCGGTGCATACCATCTGGCATGAGTTCAATGTAGTGAACCGCCTCGTCCTTGGCATTCCAAGGCATATCGCCAACTTCTAGACGGCGCAACCACTTCACCCAGCTAACACCCTGGACGCCTGGAACTACTAGGCGCAATGGGAAACCATTTTCTGGACGCAACATTTCACCATTCATACTCCAAGCAACTATGGTGTCCTCTAAACAGCTTTCCAGATTGATGGTGCGAGTCATACCAGAACCGTCGCCACCCTCAGCAAGCAAGAACTTGCCTTTTTTCAGATCAGCACCGCACTCTTCAAGCAATACCTTGAGTGGAACGCCTGTAAATTCGCAACAAGAGAGCATGCCGTGGGTATATTGAACAGTTGGTACTGCAACGTTGCCCCACTCCAATCCAGTATTGGCACCACACTCAATAAAGTGCGTGCGAGAAACTGAGGGCAATCTCATCAAATCATTCATCGTAAATACACGGGCATTCTTGACCATGCCATTCACCATTAAGCGATGAGTTTCAGGGTTGAGGTTGTACCAACCTTGGTGATGACGCTCAAAGTGCAAACCGTTTGGAGTGATGGTTCCAAACAATCCCTGCAACGGAGTAAACGCAACTGATGCTGCAGAAACGCGCGTTAAACCTGGCGATTCACGGCGTATTAAATTAGCTTCATAGATTGATGGCACACCATATGGCATGGTGGCAACGTTTTTACCTAAAGTAGTTTGCCATTCTTGCTTTTCCAGAATGGCGGGATCACCTTCTCCAGCAGCAAAAGCCATTGGAGAAGCCAAGCCAGCAGCCGCACCACCAATAGCTGATAAAAAACCTTTACGCAAGAAACCACGGCGCGTTTCATCCAGACCATTTGAATTGATATCAGCAATTAACTCTTGTGAGATAAAGTGCTCCGGCGCTTTCACCAAGCGAGCTCTGTTGGCCGGCTTCTCTACCGCCGAGATATCCTCGGCACATAATTCAATTTGCTTCTTAGTCATTTGACCTCTACTTGAAAAGTGATTTACTGCAAAACTTATTAACTACTCTTAGTGAATGCCTTCAGCAATCTTTGCGCAGACTGTCTGACACATCTCTACGGTTGCGTTATCCGCAATCGAGTAATAAACCGTAACGCCCTCTTTTCGCCTCATTAAAATTCCAGCTTTATGAAGCGCCAATAAATGTCTAGAAACATTGGCCTGGCTCGAGCCACACATCTCTACAACCTCAGAGACGGATTTTTCACCGCTGCAGACCGCATACATGATGCGTAAACGTGCCGGCTCAGAAAGTACATTGAAATAAGCAGCTACATGTGCAAAGACCTTCTCCATCTGTTTTGGAGATAAGTTTTTTGTTGCTTTTTGTACCTTAGCTTTCAATTCCACCAGCCTTTAAATATATGCATATATACGCATATATTTGACCCTCTAAGTAGATAAATCGGTATAGTGAGATACCCTATATTGCTTAGCAATACAATCAAACAATGGACATGGATGCAATCCTTCTCTCGCTTAAGCTAGCGCTTTGGACCCTGGTCCTCATCCTTCCATTTGGAGTTTGGGTTGCCCATAGCCTCTTAGGACTCAATAGAAGCAAACCCTGGGTTGAAGCTGCCCTAGCCTTGCCGCTCGTTTTACCCCCTACGGTTTTGGGTTACTACCTTTTGATTGGCTTAGGCGGCAAGACTTTTTTAGGTATTCCGCTGGTGTTTTCCTTTGCCGGAATCCTTATTGCCTCCCTCATAGTCAACCTGCCTTTTGCAATACAGCCGATTCAGCGTGCATTTGAAGCCATTAACCCAGAAATTATTGAGGCTGCCCAAGTAAGCGGTCTATCCAATTGGCAAATTTTTCGCTTGATTGAGCTTCCACTGGCATGGAGAGGCATTACCAGTGCCGCAGTACTAACTTTTGCTCACACCCTAGGTGAATTTGGGGTCATTCTCATGGTTGGGGGTGCGATCCCCGGGGAAACCAAAACGGTATCGATTGCGATCTACGACAAAGTGCAAAGCTTTGATACCTCAGGCGCTGGTGCGCTGGCTTCATTGCTGCTCGGCATATCCCTGATTGCAATTGCCCTTTCATATGGTGTTTTTGGCAAAAGCGTCTTCCAACAGCGCCATCGGAGAGGCTGATGCTTAAACTCAAAATAAGCCAAGCCCTCCCCAACCCTCTGCAGATCACACTGGAATGTGCAGCCGGTCAATTACATGCGCTTGTAGGGCCATCTGGTAGCGGCAAAACCAGCACTTTGAGAACGATTGCCGGACTAAGCCAAGCGAAGACTGGAAAAATAGAATGTGATGGTGAAACCTGGTTTGAGGCTAACGAACTTGCAGGAGTAATACAAAACCTGTCTCCCGCACAACGTTCTTGCGGATTTTTATTTCAGCAATACGCCCTTTTCCCCCATCTATCTGCGCTTGAGAATGTCCTCATCCCTTTGCAGAATTCTGTGCATAAGGTGGCTGAACGTAAAGCCATTGCTCAGGACTGGCTTGGTCGCATGGGGATTGCTGAACTTGCCCATCGTTTTCCACACCAACTCTCAGGCGGACAACAGCAACGCGTAGCACTCGCTCGCGCATTGGCACGACAGCCAAAGATCTTGTTGTTAGACGAACCATTTTCCGCTGTCGATGCGCCAACGCGACAAGGTCTATATAAAACTCTTGCCGATTTACGCAAGGATTTAAACATTCCGATTGTGTTGGTTACACATGATTTACGTGAAGCCGACTTACTTGCCGACCGCATTACCGTGATTGATAACGGCATCAGCTTGCAAACGGCTGCACCCCAAGTGCTATTTCAAAGACCCAGAAACTCCCGTGTAGCCGAGTTGGTTGGCATCAGCAATTTATTTCATGGAATATTTAATGCAGGCAATCTCACTTGGGATGGCTGCGATAAAACCTTTGCCGTGGCCGATAAAGGCAAAATTCCTCCAAATGCGCAAGTGGCTTGGGTGATTCCGCAAGATGGTTTAAGTGTCCATAACGCACCAACCCCGACCAGCACTCCTGCCATTGCCGCAGAGATTAGTGTCTTGGGTCAAATTGCGGTGATCCAACTACAAATTCAAAATAGCGCACATAAAATTGAATGGGTGGCATCGGCATCTGAAGTGAAAAGACTAAATATGGAAGTTGGCAGTCAAATGCATATTGAATTAGATGGCAATCAAATTCACATCATGCCGTTACGACCAATCAATGATCCTAGGCGATTTGTTGGTCACTAATCTGCATAGCTCTACATCGCCATGAGTACGGTCCTCAAGTTATTTCTAGCAACTCGGCCCGCATTTCTCACAATTACCCTTTTAGGCTGCCTTATTGGACTTTCGATTCCAGACTCTAGAAAAGAGTCTATGGCAATCAACCTGCTTGCTGTGACTTTAGCCCTCTGCATACATGCTGGAGCGAATTTAATAAATGATTACTTTGATCACCTCAATGGTAGCGATGAAAATAATCGCAATCGAATTTCACCGTTTACTGGCGGCAGCCGCTTTATACAAAACCATTTAATAAAGCCAAGCGAAATATATCAGCTTGGTTTTGCGCTAATCACACTTAGCGTCTTCATTGGCTTATATATTTGCTCGCAAACTACATGGCTCTTGATACCGCTGGGGTTCATTGGAGTGACCGCCGCATGGACATACTCCGCACCACCACTGCAGCTGATGTCTAGGGGGGCTCTCGGCGAGTTATCTATAGCTATTGCATGGTCGCTTGTAGTTATCGGATTCGCCTTTATGCAAACAACCAATATTACATACCAAATAATCCCGATTGGACTCGCATATGGATTAATGGCCTCCAATATCCTACTAATAAATCAGATCCCAGATATTGAGGCAGATCGGCTTGCGCAAAAGTTAACTCTTGCTGCAAAGAGTAGCCCCCATGAATTGCGTGCCTGGTATACGGGCATATCAATTGCAGCTTATACCCTTCAAATAATTGGAATTTATTTTTATGGGATTCCAATTCAAACGTTGATTACCTTGTCTGTACTTCCTGTATTTATAATTTGCGCCAATCAAATATCAGGGGTAATGGTTCGAAAAGATGCAATGAAGAAACTTATTTTGAACAATTTAGTGGCGATACATCTGTATTCCCTTTTATTACTCATAGGACTATTGTGGCGGTAATTATATTTGGGTTTAAAAAAGGGCAACCTCAGTTGCCCTTTTTTATATAGTCAACTTATTTACAGCAACCGCCGCCGCCACATGAAGAATCAGTACCGCAAGTATTGATTCCTAGGAGTGGGTACGCTGGGCAAAATCTAAATAGGCCTGTTGCGAGAGGTACAACACCAATCCAACCCCATACACCAACAGTTCCGGTTACGGCTAGGCCAATTAACACTAAGCCAACCACCATACGTAACATACGATCAACACCACCGACATTGCATTTCATATTAAGACCCCTTTTGGTTATTTACTGCAGTAATTTTGATAAAGCACATTCATCACTTCCAAAGCAATCCGATTAGAAAGTGAATAATAGATTTGCTTACCATCTCTTCTAGTTTCGACCAGCTCTTCATTTCTCAGAACGGTGAGTTGCTGGGATAAGGTAGGCTGATGAATATCAAGACATTCCTCGAGCTCACCAACACACATCTCCCCCTGACTTATCTGGCATAGCAACAGCATACGATCTCTATTTGAGAGTACCTTCATCAAACGACAAGCGTCGTCTGCTGATGACTGCATCTTTTTTAAATTAATACTGGCTTTAAGAACTGGCATGATTTGAGCTCTTAGTTCAGTGGAACACCGACCAATGGGCGACCCTCAAGCGTCCAAAGATACAAAGAGCCATCGTATAACTTAGTAGATTTATTGCCCACAAGCTCTGACATAACAAACCAACCACCAGCCGCTAAGTGGCCAGTATTGCAATAGGCAATTGTTGGCCCTTTCACACTTAAACCATTGGCTGCCATTAATGCGTCATAAGTATTTTTCTGCCAGAAATACAATGCGCCATTGCTTGGCTTTGCTAACAATTCAGGCGCCAACTCTTTTGAGCCCGCAATATGGCCGAAGGTCAATACATCCGGACGTTTTGCAAGGCCCAAGTATTGGGCAGGCTGACGCGCATCCAATAATTGCGGCTTACCAGCTTTAGACGCAGCAGCCACATCATCTGAACTGGCGATTAATTCTTTGCGATATGCTTTTGCAGACCAATTACCAGTTGCCTTTTGAGCATTGGTAGTTACGTATTCACGTCCCTCACCAAGCCAACCAGCAATTCCACCATCTAATACAGCTACTTGATCTTCGCCATACACCTTGAATGACCAATAGGTTCTTAAAGCCTCGTCGATATCTGACATATCCTGCCCAATAGGCACGAGCACAATCGGCTTATCAGAGTTGATGCCTAAAGATTGAACTAACCTCTCAAAATCTGCTTTTTCAGGAATCAGAAACTTAATCTTTTTTCCATCAACCAGACGCTCTACACGCACCTTCTTAAAATCCAAGAGAGTGGAGTTAGTAATATGGCCACCAACTTCTACCAGGAACTTCTTTCCAGTCTTTTTGTCGGTATCAAATTCAGGGTTTCTGAGGTAGCTTGCCAAATCTGTTCTGACTTCAATTACCTGCACATCAGATAGATTATTGGACAACCAATCAGAACTGACTACAGGACCAGGCAAAGTGATTGCCTGAACTAGGCTCACCAGGCCGGTTAGGGCAAATGCTAAAAGCCATTGAATTTTTTTCATCTCTACTCCCTTATGAATTTACAACTAACAAATTGTCTGAAAGACGGCCCATCAAATCAATCTTGCATTCCGTTAAAACATGATGCTTTTTTGAGTTCAATACCAGCTCACGATTGCCCTGCTCTTCCACTAGTCGAGCAATCTTTTGATCTCGCTCCAAAAGCAAACCCTCAATCTCTGCAGCAAATAATTGAATTAAAGCGCTAATCCAATTGCTTACTGGAGCCATACGACCTTTTGTGGTCACTTGAAACTCTTTAGTGAGTTTGATGACAATGTCCGAATTAGCCATCTCTTCGCCGGTAACCCACTGGTTAGTGGTAAATAAGCGAACTGGCAAACCCTTCTGGTCTAAAGAAATGCCAATAAGATGATGGAAGATATTTGCATCACGTTTAATTACATGAAAATGGCCATGCTCACCATTAGGCATTTCATTTGCAGAATGCGCATGGTAGTAGAACTCATAACCACTATGCTCATCCACAAGATCATTACTTGGATAGTGCTGCCACTCAATAAAATCCTTGGCGCCACATAAAGCAGCTTCATTCAAGGTGCGCCCGGTTTCGGCATAACGCATCTGAATATTTGCTAGCGCTTGTGCGGCCAACCAGAGATTAGATTGAGTAAGCATATATATTTAATTACTCTGCAGCTTTACGCTTTTTAGGGCCGCAAGGATTTGCAGGGCCACATGGGTTAGCTGCTTTTTTCTTTGCAGGGCCGCATGGATTTGCCGACTCTTTTTTAGGACCGCAGGGGTTCTTCTGCTCTGCGCCTGATGGATTAGCAGGGGCATCTGCTGAATGTGCCAATGGTGCAGCCGCCAAACCAGCTAAAGCCATTGCCAAAGCAGCTACTGTTGATTTTTTAGACATATCTTTCCTTTTAAATAATTAAACTTGGGAACTAACCGGGCCTTTGGACTTCTTCTCCATCCAAGAACCCAAGATAAATACTCCGACGGCCGCAATAATCAAGCCAACATCGATTGATAAACCCGATATGTGGAAAGCATCAGGCAATGAATCTGCTTTTGCATATTCACCCAAAGTCGTCAAGAACTCGATGCTTGGATAGATGCCAGCAAACAATACGGTCCCTAACAACAAGCCAAGCAAAAATATGGCCGCATCAATGCGTCCAGACATCAAACCGACGACTGAGGTTCCAGGGCAATATCCACCAATTGCAAAGCCTGCACCAACAAATGCTCCACCAAGAGCGGCAGCGCCTAAAAATGCAGGTGGTACAAATAAATTACCAGCATCTACAAAGCCCACCCACTCCAACACTAAGAGGCCAACGGCAGCAAACACAATGGCGGTGAACATCACCTTAAACACAGACCAATCTGTTAAGCGAAATTGGCCAGTCAGCTTATTAGGATTACCGAATCCGGCGCGTTCCAAGACATAGCCAAAAGCGCCACCCAATAAAAGCCCAGAGAGAATTTCACTCATCTTATTTCTCCTCTTTTAAGAAACGGCTTACCAACAAACCTACGGCAAAAAATGTTCCGAGGAAGGTAAAACCGGCCAAACTCAGAACAGCCGCACCGGATAAACCGAGGCCACTAGTACAGCCAGCCGCAATCCTTGCACCAAAACCTGCAAGCACACCACCAAAAAGAGCTGTCCAAGGACGCTTAGATCCACCTAAAAACTTTGCTCCATCCATCTTGAATTGAATTCTGTGCGCAAAAAATGCTGAAGTAAACGCTCCAAGAGCTACGCCAATGACTTGCCAAGTAATCCATGCGTTTAGTGGCTTACCTTCATCAATCATTCCACCCAAGTAATCATTTGCATTGGTTGCCACAGGTGCAACATACATTCCAACCCAGGCTGTTAAGCGTGTCGTAAAGCCTGTAGCTCCCAGCCCATGACCAGTAATCACAAAAGTGGCTAACAAAACCATTCCGAGAAGGATTCCCGCTAACAGAGGGTTCATATACGGCGCTGGCTCAACCTGCTCTAACTTGTTAACCATATTTTCTCATTTCATTTAACTATTTAATAATATATATATTTGTATATTATATAATTTAAATACAAAGTCAAGATATTGAATCCAAATGCTGAGAAATATTTGATCTACATCATGAAATTCAGCTTGAGGGAAATAAAAAAGGGAGCCTAAGCTCCCTTTTCGCATCAATATCAGTAAAGCCTAGTTTAAAACTCACCCTTAATGGTGGTTAGACCCAATGCATCCCAATCAAGCATGCCGCCACGGTAGTAATAAATCTTAGTAGCAGGAAAACCATCACGCGTCATAGCAGCCATCGCCATAGGGCTTTGTGGGCAAACAGGACCGTTACAGAAGGCATAAACCTTCTTCGCCTTAGAGCAGTCCCATTTAGTGGAGCCAGTCGCTGGCTTTTTGCAACCTAATTCATCCATGCGCATAGCCACTTCAGTGTAAGGAATACCGATAGAGCCTGGGATAGTGCCTTTAACGCGATCATCGACCACTCGCATATCAACTACTAGCGAATCCTTGTCATTTAATGCGTTAAGAACATCAATTTCATCAACCGGCACAACACCCTTAATTGGAATTAAAGGCTGTAGCCAACCTTTATTTTTCGCACAAGGTGTCATTACGCGTGTGATCTCAACTGGACCTTTGACTGTTTTAACCACGAAGTTGGTGGACTTATCAATAATTTGTAGCAACTCTGGATTGGCTGGCGCACTGGTTTGCGCTGCGGCGAGACCTGAAAACAACATCAGGCCAAGAGAAAGAAACTTTTTCATAAAACCCCTTAATTTGGATAAACACCTGTTTTAAATGCTTCTATACGCATTTATGCATATTTGCGTAGTGTGAGCCCAAGTCTGGCTAAACTTAATACTGAGAAACCCCTATTGATGGTGGAGCTATCCCCTTTAATATGCCGTATAGCTAGTTATTTAGATTTTTTATTTACCCAAACACTGGAACTCTTATGAAAAATAGTCGTCGCCAATTTATGATTTTGTCTGCTGCTGGTGCCTGCACCCTTGCATTGAACGGTAAAGTTCAAGCTCAAGCTATGGTTGCAGAAACTGATCCACAAGCTGCTGCATTGGGTTACAAGGCTAACGCAACAACCGTTGATAAAGCAAAGTATGCAAAATACGCTGCCGGCCAAGAGTGCGATAACTGTGCATTGTTCCAAGGCAAAGCAGGCGATGCAACTGGTGGCTGTTCATTATTTGGAACAAAGAAGGTTGCAGGTAAAGGTTGGTGCTCTGCTTACGCCAAGAAAGCTTAAGTTAGCAATTTAGTTTTAGTCGAATCATTTCGATAACTAAAAAAGACTGCCAAGGCAGTCTTTTTTATTTTTAAGCGCCAGCTTGAGAAAAGCTTTCAAGCTTTTTTATACTCGGAATTTGAATACTTAACTTTCCGATATTGGAAATTAAGCCCTGTTCCGCCATAGAAGCAAGGGCTCTACTGATAGTTTCAAACTTGACGTCCATCATTAAGCCCATATCCTCTCTTTTAAAGAGTGGTGCAACTGCCATATCGCCAGAAACTTTGGCTATACGTAAGAAAAATCTAGCTAAGCGAATTTCAATTCTGCCAGTATTGATTTCAGAGAACCAGGACTCTGATTGAGCTAAAGCCTCACCCCATTTCTTGACGATTTGCCTATGCAAGCGTGGCGACTCTTCCCCCAAGCTGGAGATAATTGCTTTAGGAATACGGCAGAGATGCACATTAGATAAAGCAGCAGCTGAATGGGAGTAAGTCTGACCGAGCAAAGCCTCCATACCAAATAAATCACCAGGCATTACCAAGCGTACTATTCTATTTGAGCCGTCAGAATTGATATGTAACAGCTTGATGTACCCTTCACGCAGGGTATACAGATATTCCGCTTCATCGCCTTGAGTATAAAGACTGGCATTAGCCTCAAACCTCATATCATCAATGGGCGAATGAATCTTAGAAAAATCCTCCTCATTCAATTCAGCGAAGAGCGCCGAACTTCGAATGGAGCATGCGTTGCAGTCGCTATTACCCTGCCATGCATTTTTAATTTCTATTATCTTCACAACACTAGAGTATCAGTATATTGATTTATTTGCGCGCAACCAAACCTAGAATAGCCGACATACCAGTATGTCTTGGACCCTCCGAGAGCTCTTTCTCGTAGCTAACGAGTTCCAGGATCTGAAACTCTTTAGATAAATCTCTAATCAACTCTTCTGTGTACAGATGCTCTATTAGGCTTGGACCACCAGTTTTGTATTCGAGCTGCTTTGGGGTGTATCCCTGCAAAATGAAGAGTCCGCCCGGCTTAGTCGCCTTATACGCTTGCTGGAATATTCTGGCGCGCATAGCTGGATCAGCGAACTGTATGAAGATGCCAATCACGGCATTATAAGTATTTTCAGGCCATGCATAGCTATCAGTGTCCGAGAATGAGTATTCGACCTCAACTTGATTATCTTTCGCAAACTGCTTTGCTTTGGCTAGCGCGATATCAGATGCATCAAATCCAACTACTTGCATGCCTTGCTTAGCAAGCCATACGCCATTGCGCCCTTCGCCGTCAGCAATACATAAAACCTTGTCTTTGGGCTTTAGGTATTGCTTTGCTTTCTCAACCAGGTACTCATTTGGCTCTTTACCGAAAATGAACTCTTCTTTATTAAAGCGTTCGTTCCAGAACTGTGTAGCGTCTGAGAACCCCATAGGTCTATCCAGATGCACCTGGTTATTTTTTGAGTCCGCCAACGAGGTCACTCTTTAAATCATTGATATTTTCTAGGCCAACTGCAATACGCACCAAGCCATCTGTAATGCCAGCAGCTTTTCTGGCTTCAGGTGGCACACGGCAGTGCGTCGTAGTTGCTGGATGGGTAATAGTTGTTCGTGTATCTCCCAAGTTTGCAGTAATCGAGCAAAGCTTAGTTTGATTAATGAGCTTGAAGGCCGCCTTCTTGCCGCCCTTTAGAGTGAATGACAGAATCGCTCCTCCCTCTTTTTGCTGGCGCTTTGCCAAAGCGTGCTGCGGATGAGATTTGAGTCCTGGATGGTAAACACGTTCTACACCAGGCTGCTTCTCTAGCCATTGAGCTAAGGCGAGCGCATTCTGGCTTTGTTGCTTCATACGAAGCTCTAAAGTCTCTAGGCCCTTTAGGAATACCCAAGCATTAAATGCAGACAGTGTTGGACCTGCGGTACGCACATAAGGAAATACTTTTCCCATGATGAAGTCTTTGCTACCCACGATGGCACCACCAACTACCCTACCTTGACCATCCAAGTACTTAGTAGCCGAATGAATCACGACATCCGCACCAAGTGCTAATGGTTTTTGCAAGGCTGGCGTACAGAAGCAGTTATCTACAGCAAATAGTGCTTTTGCTTTCTTGGCAATCTTTGAAATGGCTTTGATATCAGCAATCTCAGTCAGCGGATTAGAAGGCGTCTCTAGATAAAAGAGTTTGGTATTCGGTTGGACAGCAGCTTGCCATGACTTGGTATCAGCCAAATCAACATAGGTTGTTGTAATGCCAAAGCGGCCCATGATATTGGTGAACAACTGAATCGTTGCACCAAACACTGAGCGTGAACATACAACATGGTCACCCGCCTGTAAGTGCGCCATCGCCATTGTCATGATGGCAGCCATTCCAGATGATGTAGCAATACAAGCCTCGCCACCTTCTAGAGCGGCCAAGCGATCTTGAAACATACTCACAGTAGGATTGGTAAAGCGGGAATAGATAAATCCTTGATCAGCGTGAGCAAAACCATCTGCTGCTAATTCAGCGCTATCAAAGCAAAAGCTTGAAGTGAGGAACATTGCCTCGGAGTGTTCTTGATACTCAGCAGTACGACGTGTGCCAGCGCGGACAGCTAGAGTCTCTAGGGCCAACTTAGAAAAATCCGGTTTTTTGCGTGTGGTTTTGCTCTTCATGATGCTATTTTGACACCGAATTGAGGAAATGCCTCATGTGAGGCAATATCCTGTCGCTTTTTAGTCTTCGGTAGCCAAATGAAGATGGAGCTGGGAGCGGGCAAAGTCGCTTGAATCCTTCTGACGATCCGCTTTTGCGGCGGAGGTATTTCTGGCTGCTTCTAAAGCATCCAAATAGGACTCGGTAATGTCGCCCGTGACATAGAAACCATCAAAGCATGAGGCTTCGAAGTTCTGAATATTCGGGTTGATATCTCTGACTGCCTGCTTCATGTCTTCTACGCTCTGATAGATCAACTGATCTGCACCGATCATCTTGTTGATTTCTTCATCGGTACGGCCATAAGCTACCAATTCACTACGTGTAGGCATATCAATGCCATAGACATTCGGGAAGCGTACTGGTGGTGCAGCAGATGCAAAGATCACTTTCTTAGCGCCAGATTCACGCGCCATCTGTACGATCTCGAAAGAAGTAGTACCGCGCACGATAGAGTCGTCCACGATTAAGACAGTCTTATCTTTAAACTCGATACGCATCGCATTGAGTTTTTGACGAACTGACTTCTTACGAACAGCCTGCCCCGGCATGATGAAGGTGCGACCGATGTAACGGTTCTTAAAGAAGCCTTCGCGATAATCCACACCCAAGTTCTTTGCGACCTGCATTGCTGCTGGACGGCTTGAGTCCGGAATTGGCATCACCACATCGATCTCGTCAACATTGGTTTCTTTGCGAATCTTCTCGGCCAAGTAATCGCCCATACGCATACGTACGTTATAGACAGTGACGCCATCAATGGTTGAATCTGGACGAGCCATGTAAACATACTCAAAGATGCAAGGAGTAAGCACTGCATTAGGTACGCACTGACGTGAATAGAAATTGCCATCTAAATCGATATAGATTGCTTCGCCTGGATTGACGTCACGCACAAATGTGAAGCCCAAACCTTCGAGAGCAACAGACTCGGATGCAATCATCCACTCAGGGCCTTGAGGCGTATCAATACGTCCGATACAAAGAGGACGAATACCGTACTGATCGCGGAAGGCTAATAGACCATAGCCAGCAATTAAAGATACGACTGCATATGAACCTTTAACGCGACTGGTTACACCAGTAACTGCATTAAACATCGCGCCCTCATCGAGGGCTGCACTATTGGTTTCTTTTTGTAGTTCGTCAGCTAATACGTTCAGCAATACTTCAGTATCAGAACTCGTATTGATGTGACGGCGATCACGATAAGCCATCTCAACACGCAGACTTGGAGCATTTGTTAGATTGCCGTTATGCGCCAAGATGATGCCGTATGGTGCGCTTACGTAAAAAGGTTGCGCCTCTTCTTCGCTGCTTGCTGAGCCAGCGGTTGGGTAACGCACCTGACCAATACCCGCATTGCCCACTAGGCTGCGCATATTGCGTGTTCTGAAAACATCTCGTACTAAGCCGTTGGCTTTATGCATCGTGAACGAATTACCATTCATCGTTGCAATACCTGCGGCATCCTGACCACGATGCTGCAAAAGCAACAAGGCATCATAGAGAAGTTGATTTACTGGTGAGTGGGAAACAGTTCCGACGACGCCGCACATATCTCTAGATTCCTATTGTTAATTTAGGAGTAATGGTAGGGGTAACTTTAGGCATAGCATCACCCAATTGCTTTGCCCAGTCAGCGGGAAGCCAACCTTTAATTAAACCGGTTGCCATATCAATTGCTGGTCTGGTAATGGCGTTCTTCCAGGCCATACTTTGCGGAATAGGAGTGAGAGCAGCCAAGGTAGCAAGCACGACGACAATCAAGCCGCCACGCATCACACCAAAAATCAAACCCAAGAAACGGTCAGTCAAACTAAGACCTACTGACAAGATAATTTTTTGCACTACCCCGCCAAATAAACCAAAAATGATGAGCGTTAGTACAAACAAAATAATAAAACTCACACCTAAACTAAGAAGCTCATCCAGATGAAAAGTAGATAGCCACTCTGTTGAGAGGTAATTACTGTAGTGATAAGCGACCCAAGCAGCAGCAAACCATGATGCTAAAGCAAGAACCTCTTTAAACAAACCGCGGGAAATGCCGACTAATGCGGATACCAGGAGCACAACTAGGGTGAAGTAATCCACCGATGTTAACTTGAGGGTGGATAAATATTCCATTACTGTTTACCGGAATCGACAAGTCTTGGTGTAAGACCCATCGCCTTAATTTTCTTTTCAGCTGCTTCTGCAACATCTTTATCGGTAAAGGGACCTGCACGCACAAGGAAAATCTTGCCACCATCAGTGCCTGCCTTACTCAAGGTATAACTAGGAATATTTTGATTTTTGAGTCTTGCGGATAAGGCTTTTACATTGGCCTCAGATGCAAAAGCACCAATCTGAATAACGTACTTACCTGAACCGTTTGTTGCGGCAGGTTTAGTTGCGTCTTCCACTTTAGGTTTGTCTGCTTTGGTAGAGCTGGAGGCAACCACCTCTTCACCGGATGCCAGGCCCAGTGCGCCAGATTTATTTACTGCAGGCGCTGCTGGCTTAGCGTCAGCTTTCGTCTCTTGCTTAGTTTCAGCCTTGGATTCAGTTTTTACTTCCGCTGCTGGCACAGGTGCTACAGCAACTTTAGATACTTCTTTAGCATTCTCAACAGGCACTTCTGCTTTTGGCTTTTCTTCAGGCTTGGTTTCAGTACCAGGAATAGGTAAGCTAGTCACGATATTTACAGCGATATCGTTTGGAGCTAACTTGGGCTTGCTATCCAAAATGCGAGGGAGTCCAACTACAGCAATTAAGACCAATACAGCTGCGCCTATCAGACGATGACGCGCTCTTTGTTGTTCAGGATCTTCTGTCAGGGCCAACTCTTCAGCTTCTGCTGCACGCTGAAAACTACGTGGCGCCGCTCTTTTGGCGGTGCGACCACCCCTTGAATTAAATTCAAGGTCATCTGACTGGGTTTTTCGCTTAAAAAAGCTTGGTAAACGAATCATGGATCAGTGGGCCTGGTTGTTTCGGTAAGTCATTACGCCTGCAACGGTATAGAAGGATCCGAAGATGACAATTCTATCACCCTCACCAGCCTGAGATAGCGCTTTTTGATACGCTAAAGCGGGATTTTCAAAGATTTCGATGCCACCATCTGACCCATTTTTAGGCTTTACACCCATGCTTTCAAGCTTCTGAGCTAGGAACTGACCTGAAGCTGCCCTAGCAGTCGGCAAATCCGTGCAAAACCAGAAATCCACGATATTCAAAAGGGGTTTGATGACGCCTTCGATATCTTTGTCGGCCATTGCCCCAAAAATGGCATAGGTATAGGGGTGATAACCCATCTTATCCAGGCCTTGAGCCAAAGTAGCCGCGGCATGGGGGTTGTGTGCCACATCCAAAACGACCGTAGGCTGCCCAGGCAGAACCTGAAAGCGCCCCGGCAACTCAACCAAGGCAAAGCCATTGCGAATATCTTGGGCGCTAACTGGTAGGCGCTGGTGTAGAGCCATCAGGGCAGCTATCACTGCTGAGGCATTCAGAATCTGGTTGGCACCACGCAATGCTGGGTAGCCAAGGCCACTAAAGCGTTTATTGCGCCCTGCCCAACCCCACTGCTGTTTATCGCCCTGGAAGTTGTAATCACGTCCCTGCAACCAAAGATCACAACCCAGCTTTTCAGCATAGTCGATAAGTGTTTGTGGTGGAACAGGGTCACCGCAAACCGCAATATGGCCAGGACGAAATATGCCTGCCTTCTCCAAACCAATCGCTTCGCGTGTACCACCTAAGAAGTCGGCATGATCAATATCGATACTAGTCACGATGGCGCAATCGGCATCCACAATATTGACTGCATCTAAACGTCCACCCATACCGACTTCTAATACAACAGCATCTAGATTTGATTGAGAAAACAGATGCATGATGGCTAAAGTCGTGAACTCAAAATAAGTCAGAGTTGGAGCGTCAACCAAACTAACGCGCGCATTTTCTACAGCAGCGAAATGCTCAAGCAAGATATTGTCTTTAACATCTTCGCCATTGATACGAGCACGCTCATTAAATTGCAGTAGGTGCGGTGAAGTGTGGCAACCAACGCGGTAACCGGATGCGAGGAGAATGCTTTCTAAAAAGGCGCAAGTGGATCCTTTGCCATTGGTGCCAGCAACCGTAATTACCGGACAATCAAAATGCAAATTTAATGCAGCCTTCACACGATTAATACGCTCAAGCCCCATATCAATACCAACAGGGTGAGCAGTCTCGAGGTGGCTAAGCCAGGCCTCTAGGCTGGAAAATAAAATGGGGGCTTGGTGTGCTGAGCTCAAGCGCTTAAACGGCTGCGCTACCCGCTATCGCAGGCTCGGGAAGTTTTTGCAGCAAAGCTAGCAAACGGGCAATTTCACCACGCATCTGACGACGATCAACAATCATGTCAATGCCGCCCTTTTGCATCAAGAATTCTGAACGCTGGAAACCTTCTGGCAACTTCTCACGTACAGTTTGTTCAATCACGCGAGGACCGGCAAAACCAATCAAAGCTTTAGGCTCAGCCATTACAACGTCACCCATGAAGGCAAAGCTCGCGGAGATACCACCCATCGTTGGATCCGTAAGTACGCTGATATATGGCAATCCTTTTTTAGCTAACAAGGTCAACATCGAGTTGGTCTTGGCCATCTGAAACAGAGATAACAAACTCTCTTGCATCCTTGCACCGCCAGTAGCGGTTACGCAAATAAATGCACACTTCTTATTAATCGCTTCTTGAACACCGCGGGCAAAACGCTCACCGACAACAGAGCCCATCGAGCCACCCATGTATTGGAACTCAAAACATGCAGCAACCACAGGAATCGTTTCAATCTTGCCGCCCATCACAATCAGGGCCTCAGACTCACCAGAAGCATCATTTGCTTCTTTAATCCGATCTGGGTATTTTTTGGAATCTTTGAACTTCAGTGGATCGGTTGGATAAATGTCTGCACCAATTTCGTAGCGACCTTTTTCATCTAACAGACTATCTAAGCGTAAACGTGCGCCAATACGCATATGATGGCTGCACTTTGGGCAAACTGATAAATTTGCTTCGATGTCAGTGCTGTAAAGAACGGTTTCACAACCAGGGCACTTAACCCACAATCCTTCAGGTACTGATTTGCGATTTGCAGGATCAGTATGTTGAATTTGGGGTGGGAGTAATTTATCTATCCAGCTCATTAGTTTTTAACTATCCAATGCGTCGCGAATCTCGCGAATGAAGGTTTCCAGTGATTGTACCGCCTGCCCAGGGGGCGCATCCTCTAAAAGACGAATAATTCTGCTACCAATCACTACAGCATCAGCACTGGCCGATACCGCCTTGGCGCTAGCAGCATCGCTAATTCCGAAGCCTACAGCGATTGGGATATCGGTTTCTTCGCGAATTTTAGGAATGATGCTGGCCACATCTTGAGTATTGAGATGAGAGGCTCCAGTAACGCCACGCATCGAAACGTAGTAGATATAACCAGAAGCTATTTTGGCAGCTTCTTTAATGCGTTCATGTGATGAAGTTGGCGCTAACAAGAAGATTGGATCAATTCCAGCGGCGCGCATACGAGCAGCAAAATCAACACACTCTTCTGGAGGATAGTCCACTACCAACACACCATCAACACCGGCAGCCTTTGCTTCTGTTGCAAAACGCTCTGCTCCCATTTGTTCCACAGGATTTGCGTAACCCATCAATACCACTGGTGTATTGGAATCCTTCTTACGAAACTCTTTCACCATTTCTAAGCAACTGTGCAAAGTAACGCCATGCGTTAACGCGCGCTCTGATGATCTTTGAATCACTGGACCATCTGCCATTGGATCTGAAAACGGTACACCTAATTCAATCACGCTTGAACCACCACGAACTAATGCATGCATGAGTTCAACAGTTTGTTTTGGATCTGGATCGCCAGCAGTAATGAAAGGAATTAATCCTTTTTTACCTGTTGCCTTTAGCTCCTTAAAGAGCGCAGTAATTTTTGACATAGCTATTTTATTTTTCTATTTTTGTTTTTTCTTTTTAGCCTTCAGACCCCGTTGCTTGAGCAACGGTATGCATATCTTTATCACCACGACCAGAAAGGTTCACCAAGATCGTTTTGTCTTTTGGCAATGTCTTAGCCAGCTTGCAGGCATAGGCAATAGCGTGAGAAGACTCAAGCGCAGGAATAATACCCTCAATACGGCAACAGTCATGGAATGCTTGCAATGCTTCTTCGTCTGTAATTGCTACATAGTCTGCACGGCCAGAATCTTTTAACCAAGCGTGTTCAGGACCTACTCCTGGGTAGTCCATACCAGCAGAAACGGAATGGGTTTCAGAGATCTGACCATTCTCATCTTGTAATAAGTAAGTGCGGTTGCCATGCAATACACCAGGCTTACCTACGCACAAAGCTGCAGAATGTAGACCACTGCCTAAACCATGACCAGCTGCCTCAACACCAACAAGTTTTACCTCTGGGTAATCAATGTACGGGTAGAAAATGCCCATCGCATTTGAACCGCCGCCTACGCAAGCAAGAACGAAGTCAGGTTGGCGCCCAGTCATCTCTGGCATTTGCACTTTGCACTCTTCACCAATCACGCTTTGAAAATCTCTCACCATCATTGGATAAGGATGCGGTCCTGCAACAGTGCCAATAATGTAGAAAGTATTGTCAACGTTTGTAACCCAATCGCGCATCGCTTCATTGAGCGCGTCTTTCAAAGTCTTGGTGCCTGACTCCACTGGAACGACTTTGGCGCCTAACAACTTCATACGGAATACATTCTGCGCTTGACGTGCTACGTCAACAGAACCTTGATATACCGTGCAGTCCAAGCCAAAACGTGCACAGATGGTGGCTGTAGCAACGCCATGCTGCCCCGCCCCAGTCTCAGCAATGATGCGAGGTTTACCCATGCGCTTAGCCAACATAGCCTGACCAATCACGTTATTAATCTTGTGGGCACCTGTGTGATTTAGATCTTCGCGCTTAAGATAGATCTGCGCCCCACCGAGCATTTCGCTCCAACGCTTAGCGTGATAGACCGGAGATGGTCTGCCTACAAAGTGCTTGAGTTCGTAATGAAACTCTTCAATGAATTCAGGATCGTGTTGATATTTTGCATAGGCTTCTTTCAGCTCATCCAATGCATACATCAATGTCTCAGAAACAAATACGCCACCATAGGGACCAAAGTGTCCTCGTGCATCTGGCTTATCGTACATAACTACCTCTTTTGATTTGGTTACAGCAAATTATTGGGATGATGTTTTGGCATCTGCTGCGCGCACTGCTTGGATAAATTGAGCCATGAGCGCAGGATCTTTGACACCCCTGCTGCTTTCTACGCCACTGCTGACGTCAACTGCGCAAGGATGCAGACGTGCAATCGCCTCGCCCACGTTGTGCGCGTTCAATCCACCACTCAAAACGACCCGAGGCGCGTTTTCGCTTACCCATGTCTGTGGAATTCCTTGCCAATCAAAAGGAACGCCTCCGCCACCATATCCCTCAACGAGGGCATCTAGCAGAAAAGCATTTGCATCCCCATATTGTAGGGAAAAATCGTCAAAAGCGAAGCCAACTCCCACACGGGCAGCCTTCATCCAAGGCTCGCCTGCAGCAAGCTGAGCACAGCGTTCTGGGGTCTCATCCCCATGAAACTGCCATAAGGTAATCGAAGCAGCAGCCCGAATTGCGGCAAATTGCTCATCTGTAGCGTTTACAACGAGTCCAACGGCATCTACCCCTGCTGGGAGTCTAGAAATGAGCTGGGCAGCGATATTAGGACTTACAGCGCGCACACTTGGTGGGTAGAAGACGAAGCCAACTGCATCTACCCCTGCAGAAACTGCGGAATCGATATCAGCAGCAGTCTTTAAACCGCAGATTTTGACCCTAGTACGGCCCGGAGAATATGTCAGTAAGCCCATAAATGAATGATAAGGCCTAGGGCCTATTATTTCTTTTGCTCTTTATTTTGATCTTTAACTTGCTTCTCGATGACCTGAGCTGGTAGCCAAGAGTTTTCTAACCAAGGCCGTGGGATGGCAAATTCTTCCGGGTAGGTAATTTTGGCTAAATACAAGCCATCCGCCATAAAAGTAGGAGCGGCGGCTTGCCTATTTTTGGCAGCTAAGACTTCAGCCATCCAATCCGGCTTTTGTCTGCCCTGACCAATTTGCAAAAGACAACCGACAACATTGCGGATCATATGATGCAAAAAGGCATTCCCCCGAATACGAAAATATACCCACGGTTGATCGGAAATAATCTCAACGGAATAAAGCGTTTTAATCGGCGTCTTGCTCTGGCATTCGGATGAACGGAAGGAACTAAAGTCGTGTTCACCAATTAAGCACTCGGCAGATTTTTTAATTGCCTCAACATCAAGCCATTGATTTGGAGGCAGCATCAAATAACCAGCACGAGAATGCGACATCGGCGAGCGACATGGCCCAGCCTGCAATGCGTAAATATATTCACGCTCATAAGCAGAGAAGCGAGCACTAAATTCATTGCTAACTGGCTTTGCCCAATTCACCACAATCGATGGCGGCAGAAATGAATTCACCCCCCTCACCCACGAAAAGTCTTCACGCTCGACATTGACATCAAAATGCACAACCTGCCCTAAGGCATGGACTCCGGTATCAGTTCTGCCTGCGGTGATCGTTTGTATGGGTTGAGTTGCGCAGGCTTGCTCGCCAACAAAGGCACGAATGGCTTTTTCTAATTCGTCTTGTACCGTATTGTGATTGACCTGAGTTTGCCAGCCAGAATAAGGGCTGCCGTCGTACTGAAGGCCAAGGGCTATACGCATAGTTTAGGTATTGCGATGCGAAATCTCTGCCAACAAACCCTGTGCTTCAACGGTGATGACTGAATCAACCGATTTACTGATACGCAGCACCTCCTCAATCGATTTTTTAGCGGCAGAAAAGTCCTCAATGGTAATGTAAGCACGGGCTAAATTCAGCTTGACACGCAATGTATCTGTGTCTACAGGGGAAGGAGAAGCTGGAGCGCTCGCCACCGATGGCACTTCATTCGCAGACTTTGAAAGATCAAGATTGATTCCATCAAACAATGCTTTAGCACGAACAGGCATTTCAAAATGATGTGTTGTTCCCACTTTCTCATCTTTATCTAGATGCTTGTCCGCATCTTGATCCAGCGTAGTGTGATTTGGTGAAGCATCAAAGCCTGAAACTTCAGGTCGCCGGGCATTGCGAGCCAACCACCAGAGTAATAAAGCAGTTATGGCAATTAAAACTGCGGCTAATATAGTCGTAGCAAAACCACCTAAACCAAAATGTTTGCCTACCACCTTCTTCTCAACAGGCTGATCCAGAAGTTTTTGTAGGTCAGCAATATTCTTTTCTAATTCGGCAACACGCGCTTTAGTTTGCTCCAGCATCTTTTCTTGAGCAACCAATTCCTCTGTTTGGCGAAGTTTTTGGTCAGCACCATCAGCATTAGAGCCAATTTTTAAGATATCTTTTGGTGATGATTCGGTGACTTTAGGGTTAGCAGACTTTACAGGGTCAACAACACCGCTCTGTTTATCGGCATGATCTTGACGCCACTGCTCATTAGCCTCTGCAACAAACTGGTTTGCTTCAGCAGGACTGATTGAACGCAACAGAGCCTGACTCGGCTTAGATAATTCAACACCTGCAGCCAAGAGATTAATGTTGCCACTTGCAAAAGCATCAGGATTTGCTTTGTATAAAGCCATCATCGTCTGATCTAAAGTGGCACCATCCAACTCAGGCGCCATGAGGGCGGCGATCTCAGACAATGTTTGCCCAGGGCCCACCAAGACTTTTTGTGTGTCGCCCAGCAAGATCGTAAAGGCCTTATTCAGACTTCCGCTGGACCAATTGAGGTTAACCAAAATATCCAAGAATGGGTCATCAGTCATAGGGACAGAATTAACCGTCTCGACCAAGACCATTAATTGCTCTTGGCGATTGCGATACACCATTGCTTGCGGGTTAAGCTCCAGAATCTTTTGAGAGATTCCCAGGCGTTCATAAGTTGCCTTGTTAGGCATAACTACATTCAGGCTCGATAAAGCACTCTCCTCATCCGCTCCAACTCGAATAGGAATTTCAACGCGTAGTGGCTCGCCAGGGCGGGACTGTAGCTGGGGAGCGCCTAAAGAAATAGCACCGACCATAGTTGACCAGCTGAGCAGAACTAAGCTCAGTAGCGTTAGAAAGCCTGACTGACTCATACGAAACATAGAAAATGAATTAGTTCTCAAGAAGAATTCGCAGCATGCGGCGCAATGGCTCAGCAGCACCCCACAAGAGTTGATCGCCAACCGTGAAAGCACCTAAGTACTCTGGGCCCATCGCCATCTTATGCAAACGGCCAATAGGAACTGTCAAAGTGCCGCTGATCGCTGCTGGAGATAGATCACGCTCAGTAGTTTCGCGATCGTTAGGCACCACTTTGACCCACTGATTATCAGCAGCCAAAATTGCCTCGATCTCTTTGAGAGGAATGTCTTTTTTGAGTTTTACAGTCAAACCTTGTGAGTGGCAGCGCATCGCACCAACACGAACACATAAACCATCAATTGGAATACTGCCTGGTGTACGGAATGCGGGACGACCCAAGATCTTATTGAACTCAGCGCCACCCTTCCACTCTTCTTTAGTTTGACCGTTCTCAACAGGCACGTCGATCCAAGGAATCAAGCTACCTGCTAATGCGGTATTGCGGAAGTTCTTCTTCGGAAAATCTGATGAACGCAATGTTTCAGTAACCTTACGATCGATATCCAAAATCCAGGAAGATGGATCAGCTAACTCGGTAGCTACGCTATCGCGCAATGCGCCCATCTGCAAAAGTAGTTCGCGCATGTTTTGCGCACCAGCACCAGAGGCTGCCTGGTAAGTCATGGCGCTAATCCATTCAACCATGTCGGCCTTAACCAAGCCACCCATAGCCATCATCATCAAACTCACAGTGCAATTGGCACCAATCCAATTCTTACCACCGGCAGCCAAAGCTTTGTCAATAACTGGGCGATTGACCGGATCTAAGACCAATACGGCGTCATCTTTCATGCGCAATGCGCTAGCAGCATCAATCCAATGTCCATTCCACCCTGCTGCACGCAGCTTGGGGAAAATATCATTGGTGTAGTCGCCACCTTGGCAAGTCAGGATGATGTCGCAGCGTGACAATGCTTTGATGTCATTGGCATCTTGCAAAGTGCTTTCACTCTTAGTAACTTTTTTACCGTTAAGAAGTGGCACTTCGCCACCGGCTTGGCTGGTGCTAAAAAATACAGGCTCAATTAGATCAAAATCTTTCTCAGCGAGCATACGTTCCATGAGAACGCTACCAACCATACCGCGCCAGCCAACTAAACCAACCAAAGGTGTTTTTGAATTTGCCATGATGTTAACTATCTAATAAATGTGTTTGTTTTACTTCTTTGTTTTTTTATTTCGTTTTCTTACGCAAGCGCTGCAACTACAGCATCGCCCATTTCAACCGTTGATACCTTTTTCGTACCTTCGGTATAAATATCGGCTGTACGCAATCCTTGCGCCAATACTTTCTGAACCGCCCTTTCAATACGATCTGCTTCCGCCGGCATTGCCAAGGAATAGCGCAGCATCATTGCCGCAGACAAAATCGTTGCCAATGGATTGGCGATGCCTTTACCAGCAATATCCGGCGCAGAACCATGACTTGGCTCATATAAGCCTTTATTATTTTTATCCAAAGAGGCAGACGGCAACATACCAATCGAGCCAGTCAACATAGCCGCTTCGTCAGACAGAATGTCGCCAAACAAATTACCAGTGACTACCACGTCAAATGCCTTGGGTGCTTTAACCAACTGCATTGCAGCGTTATCGACATACATATGCGACAACTCAACATCTGGATACTCTTTTGAAATACGAATCATCACTTCACGCCAAAGTTGTGAAGTTTCTAGTACGTTCGCTTTATCCACGCTGCATACTTTCTTGCCACGCTTACGTGCAGCTTGAAAAGCAACATGTCCAATACGCTCTACTTCTGGCTCGCTATAGTGCATAGTGTCAAAGCCTTCACGAGCACCTTTAAACAATGGTAACTCTGAAGTGCGAATACCGCGCGGCTGACCAAAGTAGATATCGCCATTGAGTTCACGCACAATCAAAATATCCAAGCCACCGATAATTTCTGGCTTGAGGCTTGATGCAGCAGTAAGCTCTGGATAACAAATAGCAGGTCTGAAGTTAGCGAACAACTCGAGGTGTTTACGCAAACCTAAGATGGCCTGCTCAGGACGTAGTTCACGAGCAAGAGTGTCGTATTTCCAATCACCTACTGCGCCAAAAAGAATCGCATCAGCTTTTTTAGCCAATTCCAAAGTGGCCGGGGGCAAAGGATGGCCGGCGACGTCATAAGCGGCACCACCTACTGGAGCCTCTTCCAGATCAAACTTTGGACCAAGCGCTTGAAGCACTCGAACGGCTTGAGCAACGATTTCCGGGCCGATACCATCGCCCGGTAGAACTGCAATTTTCATGAAAGGCCTTTAAATCAACGAAATTACGGCAATTGTGTCGCAAGCCAAGGCATCTTGAGGATGCGCTCAGCTTCATAAGCCTTGATTTTATCTGCATGTTGCAGTGTTAAGCCAATATCGTCTAAGCCATTAAGTAGGCAATACTTCCTAAAGGGGGCGACATCGAAGCTATAAGCGGTGCCATCAGGGGCAACCACCTGCTGAGCCTCTAGGTCAATCGTTAACTGGTAACCATTGAAAGCCATGGTTTCATTAAAAAGATGGTCAACCTGCATTTCGGTCAAAACGATAGGTAGAAGACCATTCTTAAAGCAGTTATTAAAGAAAATATCTGCAAAGCTAGGCGCAATAACTGCTCTAAAGCCAAATTGGTCCAAAGCCCATGGAGCATGCTCACGAGAACTGCCACAACCAAAGTTTTTGCGGGCCAGCAGAATACCTGCGCCTTTATAGCGAGGTTGATTGAGGACAAAGTCTGGGTTGATTGGGCGAGTACTGCAATCTTGACCTGGTTCACCATGATCTAGATAACGCCATTCATCAAAAAGGTTTTGACCAAAGCCGGTCTTCTTAATAGATTTCAAAAACTGCTTCGGAATGATGGCGTCGGTATCCACGTTCTCGCGATTAAGCGGAGCAACTAAACCTTTGTATACCGTAAATTTATCCATGTTTCTGACTTTAACTCTAATTAATTACTTCACAGGGGTAACGACAACATCCTTACCCTTAGTTTGAGATTGGTTACTTTGCTGAGTGCTGCTAGATCCGCCCATGGAGTTACCCATTGTTTGCAAATCTTTTCCAACGCCTTCCATAGTATTGCTACAAGCTGAGATCACCAAGCCTGCAATACCTACGATTGCTAATTTTGAAATGAGAGAAACAGGTGAAAATTTCATTCTTTTATGACCTTTATGAAATCTTGCGAACGTCAACAAAGTGACCTTCGATTGCGGCAGCTGCAGCCATTGCTGGGCTTACCAAATGAGTGCGGCCACCATTACCTTGGCGACCTTCAAAATTACGATTAGAGGTTGAAGCGCATCGCTCTCCTGGCTCTAGGCGATCAGCATTCATCGCCAAACACATAGAGCAACCAGGTTCACGCCACTCGAATCCTGCGGCCTTAAAAATACGATCCAAACCTTCGCGCTCGGCTTGGGCTTTGACTAAACCGGAACCAGGAACAACTAAGGCTAATTTCACATTAGCCGCTACTTTTTTACCCAAACGATCTACCACCTTTGCGGCGGCACGGATGTCTTCAATACGGCTATTTGTACAGGAACCAATAAACACTTTATCAATAGAAATGCTACTGATGGGCGTATTTGGATTGAGGTTCATATACTGAAGCGCACGCTCCATTGCGGAGCGCTTATTCGGATCACGCTCTTTTTCTGGATCAGGAACGCGATCACTAATTGCCAGAACCATCTCTGGAGATGTGCCCCAGGTGACTTGTGGAGCAATCTCTTCTGCACGCAACTCAACAACAGCATCAAATTTTGCATCCGGATCAGAGTGCAAAGTTCTCCAATATTGCAAGGCTTGCAACATCGCAGGTCCTTTAGGTGCATACGGACGACCTTGAATGTACTCAATGGTTGTTTCGTCTACCGCAACCAAACCAGCGCGCGCGCCAGCTTCAATTGCCATATTGCAAAGTGTCATACGACCTTCCATCGAAAGGTCGCGAATAGCTTCGCCAGCAAATTCAATGGTGTACCCGGTGCCGCCAGCTGTACCAATCTTGCCGATTACGGCGAGGACAATATCTTTAGCGGTGGAACCTGGCTGTAGTCGGCCATCTACCTTTACCAACATATTCTTGCTCTTTTTCATGAGCAAAGTTTGAGTGGCTAATACGTGCTCAACTTCGGATGTGCCGATACCAAACGCCAAAGCACCAAATGCGCCATGTGTACTGGTATGAGAATCACCGCAGACCACAGTCATGCCAGGCAAAGTAGCGCCCTGCTCCGGTCCAATCACATGAACAATCCCTTGGCGGGTATCGTTCATTTTGTATTGCGTAATGCCGAAAGCATCACAGTTTTGGTCTAGGGTATCTACTTGCAGTTTCGATATTGGATCGGCAATACCTTCGGAGCGATCCGTTGTCGGAACGTTGTGATCAGAAACCGCTAAATTAGCGGAGATGCGCCAAACAGGACGGCCAGCTATATTCAAACCTTCAAATGCCTGAGGGCTGGTTACCTCATGAAGCAACTGACGATCAATATAAATCGTGGCTGTGCCATCCTCTTCAGAGTAAACAACGTGGTCATCCCACAATTTGTCATAAAGCGTACGAGACATGAGTGACCTTTAAAACCTTATTTACGAACTGTAATGTTTGGAACTTTGCGTGTTGTTTCGCCAACGTACAACTGACGTGGACGTCCAATCTTGTACTCAGGATCAGTAATCATTTCTTCCCACTGAGCAATCCAGCCTACTGTTCTTGCCAAAGCAAAAATACAGGTAAACATTTCTGTTGGGATACCAAGCGCACGTTGAACGATGCCAGAGTAGAAGTCTACGTTTGGATAGAGCTTGCGGCTAACGAAATAGTCGTCTTCCAATGCGATCTTCTCAAGAGTCATTGCGAGCTTGAACAATGGATCATCTTGGAGACCCAATTCATTCAATACCTCATAGCAAGTTTCCCGCATCAATTTAGCGCGTGGGTCAAAGTTCTTGTAAACACGGTGACCAAAGCCCATCAAGCGAACGCTAGAGTTTTTGTCTTTTACTTGGGCGATGAATTCATGAATCTTATCTACGCCACCTTGAGCTTGAATCTCATTCAACATCTGCAAACAAGCTTCGTTTGCACCACCGTGTGCTGGGCCCCAGAGGCAAGCAATACCGGCGGAGATAGCAGCAAATGGATTAGTACCAGAAGAGCCGCACAAACGCACTGTAGAAGTAGAAGCATTTTGCTCATGGTCAGCATGCAATGTGAAGATACGGTCCAAAGCACGTACCAATACTGGGTTTACTTTGTATTCTTCGCAAGGCGTTGCAAACATCATGCGCATAAAGTTTGCAGTGTATGACAAAGAGTTATCTGGATAGATAAATGGTTGTCCTACAGAATATTTATAAGCCATCGCTACCAGGGTTGGCATTTTTGCGATCAAACGAATCTGCGCAACTTCACGAGCATATGGATCGCTGTAATCAATTTCGTCATGATAGAACGCAGCCATTGCACCAACCAAACCAGTCAATACTGACATTGGGTGTGCGTCACGACGGAAACCACGCAAGAAAAATTGCATTTGCTCATGAACCATGGTGTGGTGCATAACCATTTCGTCGAAGTCTTTCTTTTCCTTCGCATTTGGCAATTCGCCATTAATCAAGAGGTAGCAAACTTCTAAGAAGTCACAGTTATTTGCCAAATCTTCAATTGGGTAACCGCGATAAAGCAACTCACCCTTGTCGCCATCAATGTAGGTAATTTTGCTATTGCAAGAGGCAGTAGATAAAAAGCCTGAGTCGTAAGTGAACTTGCCGGTCTGACCATAGAGCTTACGAATGTCAATTACGTCAGGACCAACAGTCCCTTTATAAATTGGCAGATCAATATCTGGTGTTCCATCTGAAAACGAGAGTTTTGCCTTGATGTCCGATTCAATCATTTCTAATCCTTAGTCATTCAAAATTATGATTAATACATTATTCGTTCACATGCTTTCACTACAACTACGCCAAAAGACCGAATTACTTCTCCCTCAGTCTTTGTAAAACTAACTTGAAAGAGCCTGCTTGCATCTCTTTCTCCAGGCTTGCTACAGAATCTTTGCGACCAATTAACAAATCCATTAAGTCGTTGTCATCTAAAGCCAATAACTGGCTTAATACTTTGCCATCCTCAACGCTTAACTGAGCACCATAGCGCTCAAAGAAACGCTGCAGAATTAAATCGTTTTCCAGCAAGCCCCTGCGAGCGTCACTTTTTAAACGATATAACTCTGCGTTTCCGAGGGTCATACTGCCCTACGAACCATCAACTCCTTGATCTTGCCAATTGCCTTCGTTGGATTCAAGTGCTTCGGACATACGTCCACGCAATTCATGATGGTATGGCAACGGAACAAGCGGTATGGATCTTCTAAGTTATCCAAACGCTGTGAGGTTTCCTCGTCACGACTATCAGCAATGAAGCGATATGCCTGCAACAAACCAGCTGGACCAACAAACTTATCTGGATTCCACCAGAATGATGGGCATGAAGTTGAGCATGATGCGCACAAGATGCACTCATACAAACCATTTAACTCTTCACGCTCTTCAGGACTCTGGAGACGCTCTTTTTCAGGAGGCGGATTATCGTTTACCAGGTAAGGCTTGATAGACAAGTATTGCTTGAAGAACAAAGTCATGTCGACAATCAAATCGCGCACAACTGGCAAGCCAGGCAATGGGCGCAATGTGATGACCTTAGGCAAAGTCAACATATTGGTCAAACAAGCCAAACCGTTTTTACCGTTGATGTTCATCGCATCTGAACCACAAACACCTTCACGGCATGAACGACGATAAGAAATCGTTTCATCTTGCTTCTTCAAAGAAATCAACGCGTCCAACAACATACGCTCACCAGTGAGTTCTAGCTCATAACGTTCCATGCGTGGAGCTGCATCGACATCTGGATCGTAGCGGTAAATTTCGAATATACGGATATCACTCATTTTCTATTTCTCTTCGCTTAGAAAGTACGTTCTTTAGGTGGGAAGGACTCAACTGTTAAAGGTTTTAATACCACTGGCTTGTAAGTCAAACGATTGCCTTCGCTATACCAAAGGGTATGCTTCATCCAATTTTCGTCGTCACGCTCTTGATGATCATCGTGCGAATGGGCGCCACGACTTTCTTTGCGAGCTGCCGCAGAAATCATGGTTGCGTTTGCAGTCTCAACCAAGTTGGCCACTTCCAAAGCCTCAATACGTGCTGTATTGAAAATTTCAGACTTGTCTTTAACCCATAAGTGCTTAGCGCGCTCCGTCAATTTAGCCATTTGACGAACACCCTCGTCCATCAACTCTTGATTGCGGAATACTCCAGCGTATTTCTGCATACACTTACGAATATCATTTGCAACGTCTTGTGCGTATTCACCAGAAGTGGAGTTATCCAACTTCGCAATGCGCTCCAATGTTTGCTCACCAGCATTTGCAGGCAATGGTTTGAATTCGCGATTCTTAAGGTCAAGGCCAACAATGTGATTGCCAGCTGCGCGACCAAATACCAAGAGGTCGAGCAATGAGTTAGTGCCCAAACGATTAGCGCCGTGAACTGAAACGCACGAACACTCGCCTATCGCATACAAGCCATTAACGATCTCATTGTGAATGCCATTAGCAGGCACAACAACTTGACCATTGATGTTGGTAGGAATACCGCCCATCTGATAGTGAATCGTTGGTACAACTGGAATTGGCTCTTTAGTCACATCAACGTTTGCGAAATTAACGCCAATCTCGTAAACAGATGGCAAACGCTTCATGATGGTTTCGGCGCCAATGTGTGTCAAATCGAGCACAACATAGTCACCATTAGGACCGCAACCGCGCCCTTCTTTGATCTCTTGGTCCATGCAACGTGAAACGAAGTCGCGTGGCGCCAAATCTTTATAGGTTGGCGCATAACGCTCCATGAAACGCTCACCATCCTTGTTACGCAAGATGCCGCCTTCACCACGGCAACCTTCTGTCAACAACACACCTGCACCAGCTACGCCAGTTGGGTGGAATTGCCAGAACTCCATATCTTCCAATGGAATGCCAGCACGAGCTGCTAAGCCCATGCCATCGCCGGTATTAATAAATGCGTTAGTAGATGCGTCCCAAATACGACCGGCACCACCAGTAGCCAACATCACAATCTTGGCTTCCAAGATGTAAACCTGACCTGTTTCCATTTCGAGAGCAGTTACACCAACAACATCACCATCATCATCACGGATCAAATCGAGCGCCAACCACTCAACGAAGAAATTGGTTTTTGCGCGGACGTTACGTTGGTACAAAGTGTGCAACATTGCATGGCCAGTACGGTCAGCAGCAGCACAGGCACGCTGCACTGGCTTCTCACCATAGTTTGCTGTGTGGCCACCGAATGGACGCTGATAAATCGTGCCATCTGGGTTACGGTCAAACGGCATACCAAAGTGCTCTAACTCATAAACAACTTTTGGAGCTTCACGACACATAAATTCGATCACGTCTTGGTCACCTAACCAGTCAGAACCTTTAATGGTGTCATAGAAGTGATAGTGCCAATTGTCTTCACTCATGTTGCCTAATGAAGCACCGATACCACCTTGTGCAGCAACAGTGTGTGAACGTGTTGGGAAAACTTTTGTCAGAACAGCAACATTCAAGCCGGCTTCAGCCAACTGCAATGAAGCGCGCATACCTGAACCACCTGCTCCAATAATCACCGCATCAAAACGGCGGCGTGGCAATGATTTTTTAATTGCAGTCATCGAATTACACTTTCCACAAAATTTGAACGGCATATGCCGCACAGGCTACGAGATACAAAACGGTTAACACTTGAAGTGTCAAACGAATGCTGACGGGCTTGATGTAATCCATCCAGATGTCACGCACGCCAATCCAAGCGTGATAGAACAAGCTGATGAAAGCCAAGAGTGTTAACAACTTCATTACTTGACCGCTGAACAAGCCAGACCAGCCCTCGTAGGAGGCGCTGCCGGTGATGCAGTAGTCAACTAACAAAACAATCGTAAATACCACCATCACAATCGCAGTAACGCGTTGGATGATCCATTCTTTAAGGCCGTAATGCGCACCGACAACTAAGCGCTTTGGTCCGATTTGATAAATAGGCATGAGATTTCCTTAAATGATTAGCGCTTAGTACAAGCCGAACATTTTGAGACCAACTACTGCAGTCAGAGCCAAGCCAACAACAAGCACAACAATGGCCGAACGATTAGCTTCAGACTTCTCTACGCCGATTTCTAAATCGAGCAAGAGGTAGCGGATACCAGCACAGAAGTGATGTAAAAAACACCAGATCAAACCGAGGCAAATAATTTTTACCAATATGTTGCCGGTAAAAGCCTGGAATTTTTGATAGCTCAACTCAGAGGCAACGCTCTGATCAAAGAGATACAAGATAAATGGCAACAAGAGGAACAATGCTGCACCGCTAATGCGATGAAGAATTGACACTTTACCCGCCCAAGGAAGGCGGTATTTAATCAACTGGGCAAGACCAATATTTTTGTAAACAGGTCTATCTTTTTTTACGTTTTGCTGTGAATCAACCATGGGTAATCTCTATCTTTAGGTGGAGGTTCAGTGTGGTTTTGTTGTATCGCAACATATTCTATTGGAAACCTTAGGGGTGGTGGGGATTTTTTAGTGTTTAAAGGGGTTAATTACTGGTTTTTACTAATTCGGCTCTATCAATGACTAGTTCAATTTGTTCTCATAATGCTGCTCTGAAGTGTCGTATCTAGCGTGGCGAATTTCTACTGGTTTATTCCCGTAGGTAAATGCCACCCGCTCTACAGAAAGGAGCGGCGCTCCTACAGACAAATGAAGATGCTTTGCAAGAACTTCGTCTGCAGCCACAGCTTTAATCTTTTCTTCCGCTCGCACCATATGCGTGGCGTACTGCCCCTCATAAAAGGCGTAAACGGGACCATGCCAAGCATTTAGAGCTTCTAAATCCAAACCCTTAAAGCGTGCCCCAGGAAGAAAAATCTCTTCAAAAACAATGGGTTTACCCGCAAAACTTTGGACCCGATCGATATGAATGATGGGGTCACCTGCCTTTAATTTGAGCAAATTAGCGACATAAGAGCTTGCTTTAGTCTTTTCGCAAGACAAAAACTCATTGGTGAGGTGAAATTTCTCGCCGGAATCGGGGGCTAAACGCAAAAAACGGTACTGCCAGTCATCTTCTTGATGGGTGGCAACAAAAGTACCCTTACCCTGGCGGCGAACTAAGAGGTTTTGAGCAGCAAGCTCATCAATTGCCTTGCGAACAGTGCCCTGACTTACGGCATAACGGGCTGCAAGCTCCATTTCGCTGGGAATAGCCTCCCCTGGAAGCCATTCAGAGGCTTGCAAACTAGCCAAAATCATCGCCTTAATCTGCTCGTACAGAGGGCTAAATGAGGCAACAGGCAAAGTCACATCAGACAAATTAACTCCAGTCCGCGTCAATTAGATAAAATTCTAGGTAATTCTAGTCTTATATAAGACATCTTTGACAGTGTAAAGCCAAAGTCCCTACACTTAAATGGATAATAGAAAAGTTTTCGTTAATTAACCCTCTTAACCTTCTTCTGGAGTTATTAGTAATGGCAAAAGCCCCAATGCGTGTCGCCGTAACCGGTGCAGCCGGTCAAATCGGATATTCCCTTTTATTCCGTATCGCCAATGGCGACCTTTTGGGCAAAGATCAGCCCGTAATCTTGCAATTGCTTGAGATTCCAGATGAAAAAGCTCAGAAAGCCTTAACTGGCGTAATGATGGAGTTGGAAGACTGTGCATTCCCACTCTTGGCTGGCATGACAGCTCACTCAGACCCAATGACTGCATTTAAAGATATCGACGTTGCTCTTTTAGTTGGCGCACGTCCACGTGGCCCTGGTATGGAGCGTAAAGATTTGCTCTCCGCTAATGCGCAAATTTTCACAGCCCAAGGTAAAGCATTGAATGCTGTTGCTAAGAAGACTGTAAAAGTATTGGTTGTTGGTAACCCAGCAAATACCAACGCTTATATCGCTATGAAGTCTGCTCCAGACATTCCTGCGAAAAACTTCACAGCAATGTTGCGCCTCGATCACAACCGCGCTCTCTCACAGTTGGCTAACAAATTGAATAAACCTGTTGCTGATATTGAGAAATTAGTTGTTTGGGGCAACCATAGCCCAACAATGTATCCAGACTATCGCTTTGCAACCATCGATGGCAAGTCAGTTAAAGACTCTATCAACGATGCAGCATGGAACAAAGATGTGTTTATTCCAACTGTTGGCAAGCGTGGCGCAGCCATCATTGAAGCACGCGGCCTTTCTTCTGCGGCTTCTGCAGCTAACGCAGCGATCGATCACATTCATGACTGGGTACTAGGTACTAACGGCAAGTGGGTAACTATGGGCATCCCATCCAAAGGTGAATACGGCATTCCAGCAGAAGTCATTTATGGCTTCCCAGTAGTTTGCGAAAACGGCGAATACAAAATGATCGAAGGTTTAGAGATCGATGAGTTCTCCCGTGAGCGTATGACACACACCTTAAATGAATTACTCGAAGAGCAAGCTGGCGTTAAGCACCTGCTCTCATAAGGAAATTTTGCACATGAAAAAAAATCTTCTCGCAATTAGCACAGTACTTGCAAGCCTTTTAGGTACAGTAAATGCTAGCGCTAATGAAGAAGTGGTTACATGGACTTGTCAGGAAAGCAAGCAGTTCAAAACTACTGGCACTACTGAAAAAGTTCGCTTAACTTGGGAATCAAGATCTTATGATTTAGAGCGCCAAACCTCATTGCCAGGCAGCCTTCGTTACAAGAACGCGAACTCTGGTTATGACCTAGTGGTGTTAGGTAACAAAGCTATGTTATTCAACATTAAAGCAGGTGTACGACTTGCTGATTTTTGTCAAACAGCAGACATGAAATCAGGCAAATTACCACACTTGTTTGCTGGCGCGGAACCATTTGTGCAGAATTAATTTCTCATATTGCATTAAATAAAAAAGCCGAGGATTCCTCGGCTTTTTTATTGATCAATCATTCAGCTTTTACATCGCATTGATTCAAAATTCTTCTTTAGCTCTAGTGGAATAAGGGCTGCTGTGAAGGTGCATCATCGGGCATTTCGGCATGCACTGCTTCACCAGAACGATCAGGAAATAAAGGTGCGCCGCAGTCATCACAGAGCTCAGGATCAAATAACATGGCATGACGGAAGACATCTTCCACTCCAGCGTCATGTAAGGCATCGCAAATCTTCTTGATCGGACTCTCGTCATCTGATAAATCATTTAAAGCATCACTTGCTACGCTCTCACGATCATAGAGTGGCCAGATCACGCCGTACATGACTTCCGAGGAGCCTTTTGCACTGAAAGAAATTCGGTATTCATCAGCCTGCTCTTCGCCAAACGCACCAACAACACATGAAAGACCGGCGGGAAGAATGCCTAGCGTACTCCCAAGAAAGTTCACTGCTGCACGAATACTTAATGGGCGCACATGCTTATCAGCCAAGCGACAGTTTGTGAAATACGCCTCTGGAAGTAGAAGCTCAAACTCACAACCAGGCAATAAAGAGGCAATCGGTTCTTGCATTGCGTTTTGCCAACCAATTAAACTCACGCCGCGCTCTTGGCGCGCTGGTGGCTCAGCCTGCCAACGGAAAATTGGTGAGCCAGCGGGGGCGCTTAGCGCAGCAATGATAAAACGTGGGTCAGCTAAAACGGCGATTGTTTCCGACATATCACGCAACTCAAGCTTGACGTCTTTTCCAGAAATAGCCGCACTTGCTAAGGACTCAGTCAGGATGCGAGTTTGACAATGCGAGTGAGGCATTTGATCAATGCTATATAGCCAGGGAACAATGGCTAGACGCGTATCTGTTGAGGCAATGGCGCTATGCAAGGCCTGTGCAGTTGATTCAATGATGGCAGCAGGTAACGGGCCTGAAGGTATTTGATAGCGTGTATGAGCAACGATAGGCATTGCCAAAAGCAACACGTCCCAATCTTGCCCCTCATGTTCAATCCTTAAGGATTCGGCTAAGGTTACTGCAATATCAGCGAGTACCTCAAAAGCCACTGTATTAATACGGAAGGTTTGATCTAGCGCAGCATCAATCACATTTTGATTTTGGCTTTTGAGCAGACGCATCAATCGCACATTCAAACGCTCTTCCCAAAAACGGTCTTCAACTTGACTTCCAGAAGCAGCCAAAGAAATAGCGTCAGCCACTAACTTCTCCACCTCAGGAGAATTACGTTGCGATGCTTTGGTGCGATGTACAGCCATTATTTTCTTTCTGCCCTTCTAAATACAGGCTTGTCGGCTTTAGATTCTGCTGCACAATATTTGTAGCCATCTAAATTAAAGCCTTTTAAATCCGCTGGATCAGTAATGCGATTTTCAACAACGTAGCGCGCCATTAGGCCGCGAGCACGCTTGGCATAAAAAGAAATGATCTTGTACTTGCCGTCCTTAGCATCCTGAAATACAGGCGCAATAACTGGGCAATCTAATTCCTTTGGCTGCAGTACTTTGAAATATTCTTCCGAAGCTAAATTCAGTAGTACGGGCTTCTTTTGTTTTTCCAAGACTTTTTTAATGGAATCGGTCACTCTGCTGCCCCAAAAGGCATAAAGATCCTTGCCCCTGGCATTCTTAAATGAAGTGCCCATCTCTAGGCGATATGGCTGCATTAGATCAAGAGGCTTCAATGCACCATAAAGGCCAGACAAAATACGCATATGGTCTTGAGCAAATTGAACGGATTTGGCATCCAAGGTTTTGACATCAAAACCGTCATAAACATCGCCATCAAAAGCGTAGATCGCCGGCTTGCTGTTTTCTTCGGTGAATTTCTTGGACCAATCCCGATAGCGACCCACATTCAAAGTGGCCAATTGATCGGATAAGCCCATGAGCTTGGCGACGTCTTGCGGCGCTAACTTCTTCAGATCAGCAATTAGCTTGGCCGATTCAGAGACAAACTCAGGCAAAGTTGGCGCCTTGACCTTGGCTGGGGTCTTGTAATTCAGGGATTTAGCAGGTGAAAGGACGATCAGCATGGCACAATTTGATTATGTATTTTTACCATTCTAGCGACTACCGGCCATATCCGCTCTAAACGACCGGCCATCACTCTTCGCCTCCATGAACCCGCTAAAGACCCCCTCTTTTCCAAGTAGCCTGCCAAAGGTGGGGACCACGATCTTTACGGTGATGTCAGCTTTAGCTGCTGAGCACAAAGCCATTAATTTGGGCCAAGGTTTTCCAGACTTTCCCTGCGATAGAAAACTGATTGCCGAAGTAAATGAAGCCATGCTGGCTGACCGCAATCAATATCCACCAATGACTGGTATTGCGGAGCTACGTAATGGCATTAGCCAGAAGATACAAAACCTTTACGGTCACCACTATGATGCCGATACTGAAATCACCATAACCGCGGGTGGTACACAAGGCATTCTGACAGCCATACTCGCTTGCGTTAGTCCAGGCGATGAAGTCATCATCATTGAACCGGCGTATGACAGCTATCGCCCATCCATCGAATTAGCGGGTGGCAAAACCATTGCCATTTCCTTAGAGGTGATTCGTGATGAGTATGGGCAAGTTGCCTCCTATGAAATTCCATGGGATGCATTAGCCAAGGCAATCAACTCCAAAACCCGTTTAATCATGATTAATACTCCACATAACCCCACTGGGATGGTTTGGAGCAAGGCTGACCTAGATAGTCTCGCGAACTTAGTTCGCAATACTTCCGTATTGATTTTGAGTGACGAAGTCTACGAGCATATGGTCTATGACGGAGCGCAGCACCACAGTGTTGCATCCCATGCCGAGCTTGCGGCCAGGAGCTTTCTGATCTCTAGCTTTGGCAAGACCTATCATGTCACTGGCTGGAAAGTAGGCTATGTGGCTGCACCACCGGCATTAACAAAAGAGTTTCGCAAGGTCCATCAGTTCAATGTATTCACCGTGAACACACCGATGCAATTTGGCCTAGCAACATATCTTGCAGATGCTGAACATTATTTAAATCTCCCCGCCTTTTATCAAGCTAAGCGTGATTTTTTTAGGGTGGGCTTATGCAAGACGAAATTTAAATTACTCCCTACTCCAGGCACTTATTTTCAGTGTGTTGACTACTCAGCATTAGGTATTCCCCAGGCAAAATTCAATGAGGCTGACTTTTGCAAATGGCTCACAACTGAAATTGGGGTGGCGGCTATACCAGTCTCTGCTTTCTATGAGCAAGCAACTGAATCTGGCGTCATTCGTTTTTGTTTTGCGAAACAGGATCAAACACTGACAAGCGCCTTACAGCGTTTAGAAAATATCTAGAGGACACCATGGCAAATAAAAAATCTACCGTAATTGATGTATACAGCTGGCCCACACCAAATGGCCACAAAGTACACATCATGCTGGAAGAATGCGGCTTTCGATTAGACAAGGATTGGATCGCTCACCCCATTGATATTGGCGCAGGAGATCAATTTGCCCCTGAGTTTTTAAATATCAGCCCCAACAATAAGATTCCAGCAATAGTAGATCCCAATGGGCCGGACGGCAAACCCATTAGCCTTTTTGAGTCGGGCGCGATTCTTCTCTACTTAGCGGGCAAGACTGGCAAATTCTTGCCTCAAGATACCCGTGGAAAGTATGAAGTACTGCAATGGCTAATGTTCCAAATGGGGGGTCTTGGCCCTATGCTTGGGCAAAACCACCACTTCCGCCTGTATGCACCTGAGAAAATTGAATACGCGATCAATCGCTATACCAATGAAGCTAAGCGAATCTACGGGGTGTTGGATAGCCAACTGAAAGATAATCCCTATGTGGCAGGAAAATCCTATTCGATTGCCGATATTGCGATTTATCCATGGACTCGTAACTGGAAGAATCAAGGCATTGAGATCAATGAGTACCCGCATTTCAAGCGTTGGTTTGAAAAGATTGGTGCGCGACCAGCAGTTAAGCGTGGTTGCGAAGTATTAACGGCATTACGCAAACCTTTGCACGATGCCAAGGCTAGAGAGCAATTGTTTGGTTCAACACAGTATCAAAAGAGGAAATAAGATGAGTATTCAGTCAGTCGGTGTAATCGGTGCAGGCACCATGGGAAATGGTATTGCTCAAGTATGCGCAGTTGCCGGCTTAGATATTGTCATGGTTGATATTAACGATGCAGCAGTTCAACGTGGCCTCGAACAAATAAGCAAGAGCTTAGATCGCCTTGTTAAAAAAGAAACCTTAACGATTGAAGCAAAAGATGCAGCACTCAAGCGCATTAAGGGTAGCACTTCATATAACGACCTCAAAGGTCTGGGTTTAGTCATTGAAGCTGCCACAGAAAATCAAGCGGTCAAGGAAAAAATTCTCAAGCAAGTAGATGAGATTGTCAGCAAAGACACCATCATTGCCACCAACACATCCTCTCTGTCTATCACTAAGCTAGCAGCCCTTGACTCCAATCCTGCGCGCTTTATTGGTATGCACTTTTTTAACCCACCACCCTTGATGGCTCTGGTGGAGGTGATTCGCGGCTTACAGACTAGCGATGCAACTCATGCCGCCATTATTGATATGGCCAAGCGCGTTGGCAAAGAGCCAATCACCGTTAAAAATTCTCCTGGCTTTGTAGTAAATCGCATTTTGCTACCCATGATTAACGAGGCCTTCTTTGTTTTGTCTGAAGGACTTGCTAGTCCAGAAGATATTGATGCTGGCATGAAGTTAGGTTGCAACCAACCGATTGGTCCCCTGGCATTAGCAGATCTGATTGGTTTGGATACCTGCTTAGCAGTAATGGAAGTCTATTTTGAAAACTTCAGCGACTCTAAATATCGACCTTGCCCACTGCTTCGTGAAATGGTTGCAGCTGGATATCTCGGTCGCAAAACAGGTCGCGGCGTTTATACCTACGATAAATAATTTTTTACTTAAATAACGAAACCATCTCATCGTGAACCCCATTCCACCTCTAGTACGCAAACTTGGTTATGCCGGCCTTATTCCATTTATTGGACTTGCTTTAATGGTGCAATTAGCACCCACACCAATAAACTACTTGAGCGCTGAATCCTTGGCTGGTTATGGGGCTGTAATCACTTCATTTATGGGAGCCTTACATTGGGGTGCTAATTTGCACCTATTGGGTAAAGCACCTGCTGGAGATCGCTGGGAAGACCGTAATGCCTGGATCTGGGGCGTTATTCCAGCGCTAGTTGCTTGGGTAGCACTGCATATATATATACCCGTGGGTCTACTCATACTTGCTTCCACACTGATTATTCAGCGCAATATTGATCAGAACACCTATCAATATTATTTTTCTGATGAAGCCACTCGTTCTGCATTTATGACGATGCGCAATCGCTTGACCTATATTGCAGCCGCATGCTTAACCTGGGCAGCTTTGGTAATTCTTTTTATTCAAGCATGATGCTATGAGCAGTCTTTTTGATAGCACTCCGCCACCTCCCTTAGCGGAAGCGCTGCGTCCAAAGACAATTGAAGAGGTGATTGGGCAAACCCACTTATTAGCTAGCGGTAAACCACTTAACTTAGCTTTTGCGTCAGGCAAGCCTCACTCGATGATTTTGTGGGGTCCCCCTGGTGTTGGCAAGACAACGCTAGCACGCCTTTCAGCAAAAGCATTTGATCGCGAGTTCATAGCTATCTCTGCAGTGTTGGCAGGCGTTAAAGAAATCCGTGAATCTATTGAGCAAGCTCAACAAAACATGGCTCAGTACGGTAAACAAACTATCTTGTTTGTGGACGAGATCCATCGCTTTAATAAAAGCCAGCAAGACGCCCTGCTACCCCACGTGGAATCTGGTTTATTTACCTTTATAGGCGCCACTACCGAGAACCCTTCTTTTGAAGTGAACTCAGCTCTCTTATCGCGAGCTCAGGTGTACGTATTGAAGTCTCTCACTCCAGAGGAGTTGAGATTACTTTTTGAACGTGCGCGTCAACACGCAATGCCTGATGTGCAATTTGAATCTGCTGCTATTGATACCCTTATCTCCAATGCCGATGGCGATGCAAGGCGTCTACTGAATCTGGTTGAGCAAGTACGTAATGCAGCACTCACACCGAATGCTGAACTCGAGAACGTAGATCAACAATTTATTGAAAATGCTCTAAGCGCTCAAGCACGACGTTTCGATAAAGGTGGCGATCACTTTTATGACCAAATCTCTGCCCTGCATAAATCTGTGCGTGGATCTAACCCAGATGCTGCTCTGTATTGGTTTTGTCGCATGCTCGATGGTGGAGCAGATCCTCGATATCTAGCACGTCGCATTATCCGTATGGCTTGGGAAGATATTGGCCTAGCAGATCCAAGAGCGATGCAATTAGCAAATGATGCTGCGCAAACCTTTGAGAGACTGGGCTCACCTGAAGGTGAGCTAGCCCTTGGGCAAGCCGTGGTTTATCTAGCCGTAGCTTCCAAGAGCAATGCCAGCTACAACGCTTTTAATGCGGCACGAGCTTTTGTGGCGCAAGATCAATCAAGAGGCGTACCCAATCATTTGCGTAATGCCCCAACAAAGTTAATGAAAGAACTTGGTCATGGCAAAGAATATCGCTATGCTCACGATGAACCTCATGGCTATGCTGCTGGTGAATCCTACTTACCCGAGGGTATGAAAGAGCCGCATTGGTATGAGCCAGTTGAACGTGGCTTGGAGGCTCAAATTAAGGAAAAATTGGCTTTCTTGGAAAAGCTCGATGAAGAGCATAAGAAGAAGTAAGGGGATATGGGTAAAAAGACTCCGGCTACTTTTTATTACGACATTGTTTCGCCATTTGCCTATCTTTATGTCAAACAAAGGCAACGCCTTGAGGACAAGCTAGATATCAAGCCTGTTCCTATTTTGCTAGGTGGACTTTTGCGTGCTACGGAAAACAAAGGACCTGGTGAAGTTGCTGCCAAGCGTCCACATACCTATCAGTTCTGCGTTTGGCAAGCAGAGAAGCTGGGCATCCCATTTCGCTTTCCAGAACATCATCCATTTATGACAGTTGCTGCGCAACGTCTTCTAGTTGAGCAGAATGCTGACTGGACAATGGTTGAGCGAGCCTTTGATTATGTATGGGTAGAAGGAAGAGATCCCAATCTATCTTGGTCAGAATTTTGCACATACTTAGATTTACCTGCTGACACTCCTAAACCTGAAAATCCAGAGGTAAAAGCAAAACTCATTGCCAATACCAACCAGGCCAAAGCTGATGGTGCTTTTGGGGTGCCTGCTCTGATAGTCAATCAACAGTGCTTTTGGGGAATCGATACGATCGACTGGGTCTTGGATTACCTTGCCAGGCCTGGCATGTTTGAAGAGGCTTCTTACGCCTATGCTGGCAATGTGCCTAATGGCCTGAGCTGACGATATAGCTTGATTCACCCATCATGCAGTAATGAGCAATACAATCAATTTAAGTCACTTTCATATTGTTTAAGGAGTTCATATGCGCAAGCTACTCGCCACACTCGTTATTGCCCTTTCTTGTTTTGCCAGTCAAGCTGTATTTGCAGGGCCGAAGGTGGAATTTAAGACGAATATGGGCAATTTCGTAGTGGAGTTGGATGACGTTAAAGCGCCCAAGACCACTGCCAACTTTTTAAATTATGTAAACAGTGGTTTTTATAACGGCACTATCTTTCATCGCGTGATTGATGGCTTCATGATTCAAGGCGGCGGCTTTACAGCAGACCTAAATCAAAAACCAACAAATGCTCCAGTAGTTTCTGAGGCGCAAAACGGTTTAAAAAATAATGTCTATACGATTGCGATGGCCCGTACATCTGATCCAGATTCTGCAACTGCGCAGTTTTTTATTAATGTGAAAGACAATGCAGGCTTAGATTATCCCAATGCGATGGGTAATGGCTATACCGTATTTGGCAAAGTGATCTCGGGAACACAAACGATTGATGCCATTCGCAAGATACCTACTATGGTTGCACCAGCGCCACGTATGGGCAGAATGGCTGATGTGCCAAGCAAGACTGTAACCATCGAATCCGCCACGATTCTGAAGTAATCTGAATTTACTGGGTCAGCCGCGATGATTTTGCTCGATGACGCGCAAAGTACTGCGGCCTCACCTACCAGTCGCCTTTATGAAAACGCGCTCCACTACTGGCGCGTTCTGCCAAGCGGTGATCAGACTGCTGATTTAGCAGCTACACAACAATGCTTTACTGAAATATCTTCTGCTCTCTCTAGAGGGGAATATGTTGTGGCTGCTTTTGCCTATGAATTGGGTAGGCAAATACATAAACTACCCCAAAGACTATCTTTAACCGATGATCCCCACCATTTAATTGAGGCCTGGTCTTTCTCGAGCTTTAAAAAACTCTCTAAACAAGATGTTGATACCTGCATCTCAGAAAAGCTGGCTTTGCTTGAGGGCTCACAACGTTGTGCAGGTGTAATCGATGTTCAAGAATCGATATCTGAGGATCGTTTTACGGCAGACATCGACACGATTCAGGAATACATTCGTAGCGGTGATAGCTACCAGATTAATCACACGTATCGGATTAAAGGCAAGACTTATGGGGCTCCTTTAGCTTTGTATGGTCGCTTGCGGGATAGACAACCCGGTCGATTTGGCGCATTCATAGAACATGAAAGCAAATTTCTGCTATCACAGTCACCAGAACTTTTTGTGGCGCGTGATGGCGATACTTTGAAAGCGATGCCAATGAAAGGCACTGCTAGCGCATTATCTGCAGTTGCCAGCGCTTTATCTGACGATCCAAAGAACCAAGCAGAGAATGTGATGATCGTTGACTTACTGCGTAATGATCTCAGTCGTATCTCTTTGCCAGGTACCGTAACGGTACCCAATCTTTTTGAGGTAGCAAGACATGGCGATGTTTTGCAGATGACATCTACCGTGCAAGGCCAAATTAAACCCGATGTCAGCCTCTTTGATATTTTTAAGGCTGTTTTTCCGTGTGGCTCTGTTACTGGCGCTCCAAAGAAGCGCAGCATGGAGATTATTCAAGAACTTGAATCCGAAGATCGCGGTTACTACTGTGGCGCTTTAGGGTGGCTTGATCCCAATGGCAACTTTGCCTTTAGTGTACCTATTCGGACTGTTGAAATTGCTGCGGATACTCAATCTCACGCTTCCACTTTCACTTTGGGTGTAGGTGCTGGCATCACCAACGACTCCGATGCCAAACAAGAGTGGCAAGAATGTCATATTAAATCTGCCTTTCTAATGGATCTGCCAAGTGCTACTGGTTTGTTCGAAACTATTGCAGTGATACACGGTGAGCCACAGAGATTGAGATCACACCTAGAGCGCATGCAAGCATCTGCTTTGGCTTTGCGAATTCCCTTTGAATCTGTGACTGCAGAAAAGTTGGTTCTGGACGCTTGTGCGTCGTTTGATAAAAACGTGTCGCATCGATTAAGACTAGATCTCGCAGCCAATGGAGCGCTTTCTGTTTCAAGCGCCGTTATTCATCAGACAAATGAACCAGTCAAAATATTCTGGGCTAAAGATATCCTGCCTGGTGATGTAACGATGCATTCAGGGGATGCGCTACTGCGACACAAAGTTAGCAAACGAGGTCTTTATGATCAAGCATGGCAAGAGGCAACTAAGCTAGGTGGTTTTGATGCCCTCTTTTGCAATGAGCAAGGCTTTGTGACAGAAGGCGGCAGAACTAGTATTTTTGTTAAATCCAAAGGTAGTCCTGAATGGCTTACCCCACCAGTCTCAGCAGGTCTTCTGCCAGGAGTCATGCGTGCCGCCTTGCTTGCCGACCCCAAGATGAATGCCCGTGAAGCTAACCTGACTATTAATGATGTTTCAATGGCAGATGAGATTATCCTTAGCAATGCCCTTCGTGGCGCTATCAAAGCCCATTTTTAGAAAGTCAGTATGAAGTATTGCCCTAACTGCGCTGCTGTATTGACGATCAAAATTCCAGCTGATGATTCTCGTGAACGCCATGTATGCGAAGCCTGTGGCAGCATTCATTATCAGAATCCTCGCAATGTAGTGGGTAGTATTCCTGTGTATGGACAGCAAGTACTCTTATGTCGGAGAGCGATTGAGCCTCGTCATGGTTATTGGACACTTCCTGCAGGCTTTATGGAGTTAGGAGAAAGCACGAGTCATGGTGCCGCTCGCGAGACTCTCGAGGAGGCTGGTGCAGAAGTGAATATTGGAGCGCTCTACTCTCTTCTTAACGTGCCACATGCCGAGCAAGTGCATCTGTTTTATTTGGCGACGATGAATACACCAGAGTTTTCCGCTGGTGAAGAAAGCCTTGAAGTTGCACTCTTCAATGAGAATGACATACCCTGGAATGAGCTAGCCTTCCCCACGGTGAAGCAAACCTTGGAATGGTTTTTTGCCGATCGTGCTGCGGGCAACTTAGAAGCTGACAAAGAGTTTCATGTGCGCAGTCGTGACATCTTGCCATCTGAAAGAATTTAAAGAACTACTATGGGTCAGATTGCCTGGCTAGGGCCACATGACCCTTTCCCAAACCCCCTGCTAGAGGCTGATCCAGATCCTAGCGTTCCTGGTTTAATTGCAGTTAGCGAACAAATATACCCAGGGCAACTTGCACGCGCCTATCAACAAGGTATTTTTCCTTGGTACTCAGACAACCAGCCGGTGTTATGGTGGTCACCAGATCCAAGGATGGTTTTAAAGCCAAGCGACTTCAAATGCAGCGATTCCTTACGAAAAATTATTCGCCTCTTTTGTCAAAATACCCAGGCCCAAATAGAAGTAGACGGTGATTTTGGTGCTGTCATCCGCTCTTGCGCTACTAGCGCTCGTAAAGATCAAGATGGCACATGGATCACCCATGAAATTATGGATGCCTACACAGCGTTGCATGAGCAAGGCAACGCTCACAGCATTGCTGTCATTGAAGATGGTCATCTAATGGGCGGACTGTATTGCGTTTCTTTTGGAGGTATGGTTTTTGGGGAATCCATGTTCAGCCGCAAAACCAACGCGTCCAAAATCGCCTTAGCATCCCTGAGCGCCTGGTGCCTGACTAATGAGGTGTACATGATTGACTGCCAGCAAGAAACGGCGCATCTGCTTTCTTTGGGCGCCGCACCCATACCGCGTAAAGAGTTTTTAGAGCAACTGCAAGTTTCTTTAAATCAAACTAAGATTGATAAATCTTGGACTTTTGACAAAACAATCTTGCATCACTGGCTATGACCCAGCTCAAAGAACTTCCTCTAACCACCTTGCAGTTTTATGCAACTGCTCCATATGCTTGTAGCTATTTGCCTAATAAGACTGCTCGCTCTCAAGTTGCTACGCCATCCCATTTGATTCATGCAGATGTCTACAGCGATTTATTAAATGCCGGATTTAGACGTAGCGGTTTATATACCTATCGACCCTATTGTGATGAATGCAAAGCCTGTATTGCGACACGTATCTTGGTAAATCAATTTATTCCCTCACGAAGCCAGCGCCGCGCCCAAAAGAAACATGCCGGTCTTAAAACTTCAGTTTTAAATCTGGGCTACCAAGAAGAGCATTACCAACTTTATCAACGCTATCAACATGAGCGGCATGAAGGTGGAGATATGGATAGTGATGATCAAGACCAGTACATGCAATTTTTATTGCAAAGTCGAGTGAACTCGCGCATTGTGGAATTTCGGGATGGCCCTCACGACCCACATCCTGGTAGATTACGCATGGTTAGTATGATCGACATCCTGGAACAAGGCATCTCCTCGGTTTATACCTTCTATGACACCTCAAGCCATGCTGCTAGCTATGGTAGCTACAGCATTCTGTGGCAGATCGAGCAGGCACGGATCTTGGGCTTGCCCTACCTCTATCTGGGCTACTACATCCAAGAAAGCAACAAGATGTCGTACAAGATTAATTATCAGCCCATGGAGGGGTTGATCGACGATCATTGGCAACCGTTGTCTGAGTCATAATATCTACCCATGATCGATCGCTACTCCCTTCTACGCCCTTGGCTCTTTTGTATAGACCCCGAAAAAGCCCATAACCTTACTCTAAGCAATATGGATCGCGCGCAGCGCTGGGGATTATTAGAGCGATTGGTAACTAAGCCGATTAACGATCCACAAATACTTTGCGGCATCGAGTTTCCAAACCCAGTTGGTCTTGCTGCCGGATTGGATAAAGATGGCAAACACATTGATGCATTGGCCGCATTGGGATTTGGATTTTTAGAAATTGGCACAGTGACGCCACGCCCACAACCTGGCAACCCAAAGCCTCGTATGTTTCGCCTACCTGATGCGCAGGCAATCATCAATCGTATGGGCTTTAACAACGATGGTGTTGATGCTTGCGTCACCAGAGTACGCCGTTCAAAATTTTGGCAGAATGGTGGTGTACTTGGTATGAATATTGGCAAAAATGCCAGCACACCAATCGAAGAGGCTTCCCGTGATTACGTTTTGGCCATGGAAGCCGTCTACGAAATCGCGACTTATATTACCGTCAATATCTCCTCCCCAAATACTCAAAATCTGCGTGCTCTACAAGGCGAAGAAATGCTCCGTGAATTACTCGGCAGCCTTGATGAAGCTAGAAAGCGTTTATGCGATCACCATGGCGTACGCAAACCACTCTTCCTGAAAATCGCGCCGGACTTAGATCATGGCGATATCAATCTCATTGCTGATCTATTGCTCGAATTTGGTATGGATGCAGTCATTGCTACCAACACAACCATCTCCCGCGACGCAGTCAAAGGTATGGAATTCGGCGAAGAAACCGGTGGCCTATCTGGCGCACCCGTTCGTAATACTTCGAATATCGTCATCAAAACTTTGAAAGCCAGACTTGGCAATCAACTACCGATCATTGGCGTTGGCGGCATCATGTCCGGTGCTGATGCTAGAGAAAAGATCATGGCTGGCGCCAGTCTAGTCCAACTCTATAGTGGCTTAATCTATCGCGGCCCAGACTTGGTCAACGAGTGCGCCACCGCCCTCAGGCAACCCTAAAACACCTTTAAATAGCCCCAATTCAGGGGCATTTTTTATTGGTTGCCCCATAAAATGGCATTTCACAATATGCAATTTGATCTGGAATCGCTACAATAAGGTCTATGAGCACTAGCAAACCCATCAAACCCCCCAAATCTACCGGAGAGGTTGGTAAAACTGCCATCCAGGTAGTTGAGCGCATGATGAATTTACTGGATGCGCTAGCCGATCAAGAGGACTCAAGTAGCCTCAAAAACCTTGCTGAGCTGACTGGTCTTCACCCTTCTACCGCTCACCGCATTTTGAATGACATGGTTGCATGCAGACTGGTTGAGCGTGGCGATGGTGGCACTTACCGTCTTGGCTTAAAGCTCCTAGAGCTCGGCAATCTAGTGAAAGCAAGATTATCAGTACGTGAAGCGGCGCAGTTACCAATGCGTACCCTACACAAGCTCACCGGTGAAACAGTAAACCTATCCGTTCGCCAAGGCGATGAAATCGTTTACGTTGATCGTGCCTATAGCGAGCGATCAGGAATGCAAGTAGTCCGCGCTATTGGCGGTCGCGCTCCTCTGCACCTCACCTCAGTTGGCAAGCTCTTTTTAGCTAGCGATGATCCAGGTCAGGTTCGTGCCTATGTTACGCGCACTGGCCTGTCTGGACATACTCGTAATAGCATCACCGAATTAGGGAAGCTCGAAGCCGAACTCAATCAAGTACGCAAAGTGGGCAATGCTCGTGATGATGAAGAACTAGAGTTGGGCGTGAGCTGTTTGGCTGCAGCCATCTTGGATGACACCGGAAAATTGGTTGCCGGCCTCTCTTTGAGTGCCCCCACTGACCGCATTCAGGCGGATTGGCTGCGTGCCCTACAAGAAACTGCCCTACAGATCTCCAAAGGCATGGGCTTTAAACCTAAGTCTGCCGAACCCGGCAGCGCAAACTAGCTTTACATTAAGCGACGTATTGGCTGTGCGCCGGACGGCATACGCTCATACCAATCACGCACACGCACGGCGTCAGCAAAACGAGATTGTGTTCCAACAGAATCCAGGAACACTAATAGCAATGGTGTGTTGTTTACTCTAGCCTGCATCACCAAACATTTACCAGCAGCATTAATAAAGCCGGTTTTTTGCAGACCGATATTCATATCACCAGAGCGCACTAAGCGATTAGTATTCAAAAATTTCTGTGGACGCTTTGCAATCACCATCGTTAAATCTGGCCAAGTTGAAAACTCGCGAATAGTTTTATATTGATATGCGGCGCTGAGCATGCGCGTGAGATCTTCTGCTGTTGCAACGTTCTCACTCAAGAGACCAGTTGGATCTGCAAAATGAGAGTGCTCCATACCAAGCTCTTTTGCCTTGCGATTCATGGCACCTACAAATGCTGGAACACCGCCCGGGTAATTTCTTCCCAAGGTATATGCAGCGCGGTTCTCAGAGGACATTAAAGCCAGTAGTAAGGCTTCTTCACGAGTTAATACGGTGCCGCCAGCCAAACGTGAAGTGCGGTAAATCTGTACATCTTCAGAGTTGATAACCAAAGTTTCATCTAGTGGCATCTTGGCATCTAACACCACCATCGCTGTCATTAACTTTGTAATAGAAGCGATTGGCAAGCTAACTGAGGGGTTCTTTTCAAAATACACTTCTTTAGTATCTTGATTAACTACCATCGCTACGCTAGATTTGAGATTGAGGTCGTCATGTTGTCCGCGCAATCCCAATGCGGTTGCAAGAGATGGTCTTGCAGGTACGACCGGCTCTGTTGAGCGCGTCACTGTAACGCGCACGGTTTTAGGCTTCTTGGAAGTCTTGGCGCTTGTCTTAGAAGCTGTTTTGGTGGTGGATTTGGCTTGCTGTTTATCTTTATTAGCAGCAATTGCAGGTGCATTCGCCATAGCGCCAACCGCAAAAATTACTGCCAAGGCAAAAAGCCACAATCGATTCAAACGCATCCCAAAATACCTTCCAAAACTTTCAACATACGGAATGATAATTAATTTCCTAGAGCAAGGCGGTTTTATTCGCCCCAATCTAGGTATTCCGCTCACCAAAATCTACTTTTATTAATACGCTCTACTCTGCAATTGTTGCCACTGTATTAGCCTGACGCGCATTTACCAGCACTACCCCCGTCATCGTTAGGCATAGACCAACAGCCATTAACAAGGTAAATGGCTCATCAAATAACAGCCAAGCCATTGCGGCAGTTGTCGGTGGCACTAAATAGAGAAAGCTGGTGACTTTGGTAGCAGCCCCCTTGCGAATCATCATGAACAACAAACTGATTGATCCTATCGATAAGGGGAAGATGGCCCAGAGCAATGCCCCAATAACGGAAGGGTTCCAAACCATCTCACCCGATTCAAACAAATACATACAGATAAAGCACAGCGCCGCTGAAACACCAAACTGAATAGAGGAGCCGGCACGCAGGTCAAATACTGGACAGAATTTCTTTTGATAAAGGGTGCCAAAGGTTATCGAGAGAAGACCTCCAAATGCGAGCGCGTAACTCGTCAAAGGAATAGGCGTAAAACCAATCTTTTCAACCACTACTAAGGCGACACCAGCAAAACCAAATCCCAGACCAATCCATTGGCGTGGCGATACCTTCTCTGATATCCAAGCAGCAAACCAGGCAGTCACAATTGGCTGAAGTCCAACTATGATGGCAACCAACCCAGCCGTCATTCCCAATCTGACAGCAAACCATACGCCGAGTAAGTAACCAAACTGAAGCAAGATGCCAGCAACGGCGATATGCTTGATTTGAGACCAGCTAGGCCAAGTGATTCTCCACACCAGACTAAACGCCGCCATCGCAGCTAGAACCCCTGAAAATCGCCAAAATAAGAAGGTGGCTGGCTCTACGTAGGGCATCGCTAGGCGCGCAATCACAAAGCCCGTACTCCAAATGAGCACGAATATCGGGGCAATGGCATTGTCTAGCGAGAGCTTCATGGATAACTAACTGAAAATATTAAGAATTTTTACTGTGTGCCTAATTTTAGGCTCTTTTCCAATAGGCACTTCCCAGCTCTGCCCAATGGAACTTATGCTGCAACGCAATATATATGCAATATACTGATGCAAAGAGAGTACATTAGATAAAAGACTAAAGTCAGAATACAAAATAGTTAAAAGAAAAGAGATAGCAAATGAACTTAACTCCAGAACAACTTGCCGCAGCACAAAAAGCCAACTTAGAGACCTTGAGTGGATTAACCAATCAAGCGTTGCAAAGTATTGAAAAATTAGTTGAACTCAATATGCAGATTGCTAAGCAAAGCTTAAGCGACAGCATGAATAGCGCCAAGAAAGCATTAGAAGTAAAAGACATTCAGCAATTGCTCGCGCACCAAGCAGAAGCAGTGCAACCAATGGCAGAGAAAATTATGGCTTACAGCCGCCATTTATATGAATTAGCCCACGAAACACAAAACAGCTTTACGCAGTCCGCTGAAAAAGAATTACAGGCTGGTCAACAGAAGATGAATGCTCTAGTTGAAGAGTGGACAAAGAATGCTCCAGCAGGTTCTGATGCTGCCGTACAAGCTATGAAACAAGCGATTGCTTCTGCAAACAACGTATTTGAAACTAGCCAGAAGGCAGTAAAGCATGCAGTTGAAGTAGCTCAAACTAACTTAAGCAGTGCCTCTGAAACGGTGATGAAGGCAGCAGATACAGCAAGTAAAGCAAAAAAGAAAAAATAAGCACCGCAGAAAATCTGCTAATGAAAAGCCCCGATTACTCGGGGCTTTTTTATGCCTGTTGATCTATTTTAGGTTGAAGTTTATTCAGCAGTAGCACCAGATTGCTTCACTAGAAGTTCCCAGTAAGGAATCTCCTTTTTAATGAACGCAGCAAATTGCTCAGGCGTTTGCTCGCTATTTAAAGATCCCATTTTAGATAGACTCTCAGCAACATCTCCTGACGTTAAAATTTTATTGATCTCTTTATTTAATTGGTTAACTAATGCCGTCGGCGTTTTAGCTGGCGCAAAAATTCCATACCAATTTTCTACAACAAATTTAGGGTAGCCAAGCTCTTTCATAGTAGGAACGTCTGGCAAATTTTTTGCCCTGACAGCCCCGGTAGTGGCCAATGCCCTTACCTTGCCACTATTTAGATGGGGAACCATTGCGCCAGTGGATTCAAATGCCATAGGCACTTGTCCTGCCAGAACATCTGCAATTGCGGGTCCAGAGCCTCTATAAGGTATGTGGGTCATATCAAGCTTTTGTTCTAGCTTGAGCAGCTCCCCCAAAAGATGATGAGTACTGCCACTGCCAGGAGAAGCAAAGCTATATTTTCCGGGCTCCTTTTTTATTAACGCAATCAATTCAGCAAACGAATTAGCAGGAACTGAAGAGTTAACATACAAAACCATTGGCACTGCAGCAACTTCAACAACAGGCTTCAAACTCACTATAGGATCATTTCGCAATTTATATAAATTTCGATTAATGACAATACCCGTGCTATTGCCAAGCAAGAGTGTGCAGCCATCACCTGCAGCACTAGATACAAATTCGGTACCAATATTGCCACTAGCTCCCGTTTTATTCTCCACAATTACATTTGTATTTAGTTGTTTAGATAAGCCTGGAACTAGCATTCTTGCCAAAACATCACTTGCACCACCTGGTGGATAAGGAGAGATAATTTTGATGACGGGGCATGGATACTGGGCATTAGCTAACTGAGCAGCCATTCCAAAACAGATTAAGCCTAGAATATTCAAAAATATTCTTCGGGAAATGTACGTTGAACTCATATCAGCTCCTAACTTTTTAACATCTGCTCGTAATTAAATTGCTTATCAACATCAATAATTGATTGCCCCTCTCTTAGGGCATCAACCATTGCCAACTCTTTCGCAGCAATAACCTCTGCCGCATCCAATACTTCACTAAGCTTAGCAGCAGGAATGGCCACTACTCCATTAACATCAGCAACAATCACATCGCCAGGCAGTACGGGAATATTCCCGACCCTTATAGGGATATTCCATGCCTCCTGAACAATTCGACCTCGAGCAGTAATTGGAACTGTACCCCTTGCATGCACTGGAAAGCCAAACTCTTCACAGGTATCTACATCACGAACCGCACCATCAACTATCACGCCAGAGATCTTCTTTTTCAAAGCTCCCATTGAAAGAATTTCACCCCAGCAGTTATTATTCAGATCTCCGCGGTTATCAATCACAATGACATCCCCAGGGGATGCGGAGAAGATAGCATCGACACCAAGATGCGCCTTGCTTTGCGCTGCACCAGCGGCAATCATGCGAATCGTAATTGCCCTACCAATTACTTTAGTCTTGCCCCATTGAGGAATAATGCCGATCACGGCAGCAGTGATTCCAAGCCTATCCAATGCATCACTTAAATTGGAGGTCGCTAATTTTTCTAAACGCCCCCTATAAATTTGATCAAACTCTTCGGATCTCATCATGCTCCAACTCAATTTGAAATTCTGTTATTAATTCTAGAAAATATCTTGCGAGCGTTACCTTCAAAAATCATTTCCTTTTCTTTGTCGCTTAATCCATCAACAGCATTGAGATAGCGACGGGTATCATCAAAAAAGAATCCAGTATCGGGATCGATATCTTTGACGGCTCCAAACGTTTCTGATGCAAATAGAATATTTTTAACTGGAATAACCTCTGTCAGCAAGTTGATGCCCGGCTGGTGATAGACGCAAGTATCAAAATAAATATTATTAAGAAGCTTCTGGTTAATGTCTGGGATATCCATATCCTTTGCCAGACCCCTAAATCGACCCCAGTGATAAGGCACCGCCCCACCCCCATGTGGAATTAAGAATCGTAAGGCAGGAAACTGCTCAAACAAATCAGAAGTTAAGCATTGCATAAAAGCTGTCGTATCAGCATTTAAATAATGCGCACCAGTGGTATGGAAGCAGTCATTACAACTCGTACTCACATGAATCATCGCGGGCACATCCAAGGCAATCATTTCTTTGTAAATCGGATGCCAGTATTCATGGCTTAGTGGCGGGTCCCGCCAATGTCCGCCAGAAGGATCAGGATTGAGATTAATGCCTACAAAGCCATACTCCTTAATACATTTACGCATTTCAGGCAAGCAAGTGCTGATATCCACGCCAGGTGACTGAGGCAGCATTGCCGCCCCAACAAAATTTTGGGGAAACAATTGCGTTACTCGATAGACGAGTTCATTACAAAGGGCTGCCCAAGTTGCCGAGGTATTAAAATCACCGATATGATGAGTCATAAAGCTTGCCTGGGGCGAAAAGATCGTGACATCAATGCCCCGCTCTTTCATTCTAGCTAGTTGATTTAATTCGATAGATTCCCGAATTTCATCATCACTTATTTTTAAATCCGATATCTTAGGGCCCAGCTCAGGTGTATTTAAGTTAGCAACCTGCGCATCGCGCCAAGCTTTCAATGCTTTTGGCGCTGTAGTGTAATGGCCATGACAATCAATAATCATCTATTTTTTCCTTTAGGGTGATCATAGTTAGTTAGGCGAGAACTCCTCTCAAAGATATTGCCCTGAGGGATAAATTTAGTTTCTCTAAATTTTCCGCAACTATCAATCTGAAATCAATTTCCTTCTTTGAATTTACTCTTTAGGAGCCCCTGACATCTTGACAATCCCTTCATAGCGCTTAATTTCAGACTGTGAGAACTTTGTAAATTCAGCAACCGTTCCTCCATCTACCTGAGCGCCGATTCCCTGAAGACTTTTACGTACCTCGGGATCTTTCAAAACCTTATTGAATGCCGCATTAAGTTTTTCTGTAACGTCTTTTGGCGCACCCGCTGGCAACATAACGCCATACCAGGCATTAGCTACCATTGGTACTCCGGCTTCTTTCATCGTTGGCACATTAGGTAACTCAGGAATACGCTTATCTGAAGCAACACCTAACGCCTTTAACTTGCCGCCTTTTATATTGGCCATAGAGCCTGTATCTAGCATCATATCAATATGACCTGCCATGAGATCCAAAGCTGCAGGACCGCTACCCTTATAGGGCACATGACGAATATCCAAACCCGTCACCGTTTTAAATTGCGCACCCGCCAGATGTTGTGAGGCACCAATACCAGCAGACCCGTAAGTAAACTTGCCTGGGTTTTGTTTTGCATCGGTCATCAAATCTTTAAGACTATTCCAGGGTGAAGAGGCTGGGACAACCATAATATTTGGAATGGTGCAAACCAAAACCACTGGCGTGAAATCTTTAGAGGCATCAAACCCTTGATTTGCAAACAGGTGTGGACCCGCCGCATTCGTAGAGCTAGTTGCCATCAAAATTGAATAGCCATCCGGCTTATCTTGTAAAAATGCTTGAGTACCAATATTGCCGCCGGCACCACCCTTGTTTTCTACAAACACAGAAACACCAAGCTCCTTGGTTAGCGGTATTGCCAAAATGCGTGCTACTTGATCGGTTGCTCCGCCTGGAGGCCAGGGAACTAAAAACTTAATCGATTTATCTGGATATGCAGCCAGTGAATTTAAAGCAAGCGCACTCAATAAGATTGAAAAAAGAATTCTTAGCTTCATAGCACACCCTTTTGCTTCAAGCTTATATCCACCCATGAATCATCATATTTACCATCGTGAATTAATTGAATTGTTTTACGCTCGACAGCCTCTTTCTCCCGACCAAGTCGAACAGCCTCCATCACTAGTCCAGGAGGCAAAGCAATAATTCCATCGCAATCGCCAAGAATGATATCGCCAGGATTAATAACCATTCCCCCAATAGCAATCGGAACATTTATGCTGCCAGGGCCATCCTTATATGGTCCACGCATATTGACCCCGCGAGCCCAACAAGGAAATTGATGCCTCTCAAATGCTTCCACGTCTCGTATAGCAGCATCCAATACTGCGCCAACAGCCCCTCTTGATTTAGCGACTGTCATCATGATTTCACCAAACAAAGCTCGTGAAATATCTCCACCCCCATCCACCACCAGAACATCGCCTGGCTGAAGGATTTGCAGCGCCTTATGAATCATCAAGTTATCACCTGAACGAACACTAACAGTAACCGCATTGCCACAAACAGAAACTGGTGACTTATTTACCGGCAAAATATCAACCGCGCCAATAGTTCTACCCAATACATCGCTAACAATAGAGGTTGCCAATCCTGTTAAGGCTGCAATGCCCTCTTTAAAAGCTTCTTTTCTAGGTTGGATTTCGTATCCATTATTCATGTTGAATTCCTCTTAAATTATTCAATCAACCGTTGCGCCAGTGCGTTTCACCAATGATTCCCAGTAAGGGATCTCTTTATTGATAAATTGGGTAAATTGTTCTGGTGTACCCGCTACGTCACTTGATCCCATCTTGTTAAGACTTGCAGCAACTTCTGGCTCTTTCATTACTACATTAATTGCCTTATTTAATCTAGCAATCAGAACAGATGGGGTTTTGGCTGCTACGAATATTCCATACCAGTTTTCAATGACAAAGCTGCTGTAGCCAAGCTCTTTCATAGTTGGTACATTTGGAAAGTTTTTGGGCCTTACCGCGCCGGTGGTTGCAAGTACTCGTATGCGTCCAGATGACATCTGAGCGGCAATCGCGGTTGTTGTCTCAAATGCAATTGGTACCTGCCCAGCGAGGACGTCAGCCATCGCTGGGCCCTGACCTCTATAAGGTATATGGGTAAGATCAAGTTGCTTTTCTAACTTTAGCATCTCCCCCATTAAGTGTTGTGGACTGCCACTACCGCCTGAAGCGTAGCTATATTTACCTGGATTATTTTTGATTAGCTCAATTAGCTCGTTGACATTATTTGCTGGGACTGATGAGTTCACATAAAGAACCAGAGGAACCGAGGCAACCTCTGCAACTGCTGCCAAATCTTTTGAGGGGTTAATTTTTAGCTTATATAAATTTTGATTGATTACGATGCCAGTATTGTTCCCAAGCAAAAGCGTACAACCATCTGAGGCTGAATTAGCCACATACTCTGTTCCAATGTTGCTACTAGCGCCACCTTTATTTTCAACAATAACGTTAGTGCCTAGCTGTTTAGCCAAACCTGGAGCAAATATTCTTGCCAAGATATCGGTTGTTCCCCCGGGAGGGTATGGCGATACAAATTTAACCGTTGTACACGGATATGAGCCTTGCGCTATTACGTTGAATGCCAATAGAGATAAGTAAATCCCTACCCCTAGAAATATCTGTCTCTTCATTTTTATAGTCCCTCTTTCTCGCCTATTTAGTTCATGTATAGGCTAAGATCTGTTCTTTAGTAAAAATATACCTCACTCAGCACATTTTTATACAAAATCTCCTTAAATGCCCAAAAGCCTCAACAGAGAAGAGCTACTAAACGTGGCCAAGTCTTTTGACTCCAAAGATAAATGTCCTGACTGCCAATCGCTGAGCTGCGTAGGCTGGGAAAGTGTCCCTGGTGGTTTTCTAACAGATTCTCTAGAGTGCATCGGGACTCTTAGGGTGGAGGATGCCCCAGAGTGCTGGGAGGAAGATCTCTCCAAGGGAATGACGATCTGGTCTAAGGATGCCCCTATCTCAATCCCTTATCACCCGTATAACAAGTCTGATGTGTATGTATGCAAGCATTGTGGATGCAAGTACCTTCGATATACAGAATGCGGAGGCTACTATGTGGATGAGCGCATTCGTGAGCTAAATGCCATGCTCATCTCATAAAAGCTTTATTCACCATAGCCACTTAAATTGAAGTAAAAAAGCCCCGATTACTCGGGGCTTTTGTTTTGTGCATATAGCGTGACTTAGGATTTCTTTTTCACTGGTGGCAGGTCGGTGCAATGACCGTGTGCTGCTTCAGCTGCTAGACCTACTGATTCGCCAAGCGTTGGGTGTGGATGAATAGTCTTACCAATATCCACAGCATCAGCGCCCATCTCAATAGCCAAACATACTTCACCAATTAAATCACCAGCGTGTGTGCCCACAATACCGCCGCCAATAATGCGATGGGTAGTTGCATCAAATATGAGTTTAGTAAAACCTTCATCACGTCCATTAGCAATTGCGCGACCACTAGCTGCCCAAGGGAATAAGCCCTTCTCGTAAGCGATGCCTTGAGCCTTGCACTGCTCTTCTGTCAGACCGGCCCAAGCTACCTCAGGATCAGTATAGGCAACCGATGGAATTTGCTTCGCATCGAAATAAGACTTTTCGCCAGCAGCTGCTTCGGCAGCAACGTGACCTTCATGCACTGCCTTATGAGCCAACATCGGCTGACCAACTAAGTCACCAATTGCAAAAATATTGGGGACATTAGTACGCATTTGCTTATCCACTGGAATAAAGCCGCGCTCATCTACCTGCACGCCTGCTTTACCAGCATCAATCTTCTTGCCATTTGGAGTGCGTCCTACTGCAACTAATACCAAGTCATAGGTTTGCGGTTCAGCTGGCGCATTCTCACCCTCAAAGGAAACTTGAATACCATCCGGCTTGACTTCAGCTTTCGCTGCGCGAGTCTTGAGCATGATTTTTTCAAAACGTCCGGCGTTGAACTTCTCCCAGACTTTTTCTAAATCACGATCTGCACCAGCCATAAGGCCGTCCATCATCTCGGCAATATCAATACGTGAGCCCAGCGTGCTGTAAACAGTCGCCATCTCTAGACCAATAATGCCACCACCGATTACCAACATACGCTTTGGGATACTCTTGAGCAATAGTGCGCCCGTACTATCCACAATACGTGGATCTTCTGGCAAGAAAGGCAACTTCACTGGCTGACTACCAGCAGCGATGATGGCCTTCTGAAAGCGCACCACTTCTTTTTTACCAGTGAGGTCTTGGCCAGTACCGTCGGTTAACTCAACCTCGACATGGTTCGCATCTAAAAACTTACCCAGGCCACGAACTACTTTGACTTTGCGAGCCTTTGCCATTCCAGCAAGACCACCAGTTAATTTGGCAATGACAGATTCTTTGTAACCACGCAATTGATCAATCTCGATCTTCGGCGCGCCAAAGGTAATGCCATGCTTTGCCATGGTCTTCACTTCATCCATCACTGAAGTGGTGTGGAGCAATGCTTTAGATGGAATACAACCGACATTCAAGCAAACGCCACCCAAAGTTGGGTAACGCTCTACTAAAACGGTATTCATACCTAAGTCAGCACTACGAAACGCTGCGCTATAGCCGCCAGGACCGGCACCTAGAACTAATACTTCGCATTCATGATCTACCTTGCCGCTGTACTGCCCTGCTACTGGTGCAGGTGCGGCGGTCATTGTTGGAGCAGCGGGAGCTGGTGCCACAGGAGCTGCAGCAGTTTTAGCGGTAGGCGCCGCACCACTTGCTTCGATTTCTGCAATCACAGAACCTTTGCCAACCTTATCGCCCAACTTCACTGCAATACTAGTGATAGTGCCTGCAGCATCTGCTGGCACTTCCATTGTTGCTTTGTCTGATTCGAGCACCAAGAGTGGTTGCTCTTTTTCAATAACGTCGCCGACTTTCACCAGCACTTCAATGACAGGTACATCGGAATAGTCACCAATATCTGGAACGAGAATTGTTTGCTTAGCCATGAATTCCCCTTACAGACTAGCGCGACGGAAGTCGGCCAAGAGCTGAGCAATGTAAACATTGAAGCGAGTAGCCAAAGCACCGTCAATCACGCGATGATCTGCTGACAAAGACAATGGGCAAATGAGGCGTGGTACAAACTGCTTACCATCCCATACCGGCTTCATTGCAGCCTTACTAACGCCCATGATGGCTACTTCAGGCGCATTAACGATGGGTGAGAAATACGTACCACCAATACCGCCTAGTGATGAAATCGTAAAGCTCGCACCCTGCATTTGATCGGGCTTTAATTTGCCATCACGTGCGAGCGCTGCTAGCTCTGAAGTTTCTTTAGCCAATTCAAAGATACCTTTTTTATCCGCATCTTTAATTACCGGAACAACTAGACCGGTAGGAGTGTCTGCAGCAAAACCGATATTGAAGTATTTCTTCAGAATTAGATCATCACCATCTAATGAGCTATTGAACTCGGGGTATTTTTTCAATGCTGCTACTGCGGCCTTCATTAAGAAAGCAAGCATCGTAATCTTGACGCCCTTCTTCTCATTCTCTTTATTGGTGAGAACGCGGAATGCCTCTAAGTCGGTAATGTCAGCATCTTCGTGATACGTCACAGCTGGAATCATGACCCAGTTACGGCCCAAATTGGCTGCTGTGAGTTTCTTAATACGATTTAGTGGTTGACGCTCAATCTCACCAAACTTCGTGAAATCGACTTTCGGCCAAGGAATGAGATTCAAGCCACCTAAACTGCCACCACTAGAGGCTGCCGCAGGACTTCCCGCTCCGCCACTCATCGCCGCCTTGACAAATGCTTGCACATCTTCTTGAGTAATGCGGCCTTTAGGGCCCGATCCTTTAACTTGATCAATCGTGACGCCTAGCTCGCGCGCAAACTTACGCACAGAAGGGCTAGCGTGACTCACCGCTGTTTCTACTGGCGGAGGAGTGTTGCTCAGCGGAGGCGGTGCTGGCGCTCTTGCAATCGGAGGCTCAACAGCTTTAGCTGCTGGTACCGCAGGTGCTGCGCTGACAGCAACTGGAGAGGGAGCGGAAACAGAAGACCCACCTTCCAAGATCACAACCACTGATCCTTCAGAAAGATTGTCGCCAACTTTAACTTTGACTTCTTTCACAACGCCAGAGTGTGATGAAGGAACGTCCATAGTGGCTTTATCAGATTCAAGCACAACGATGGACTGCTCTTTTTCAACCTTGTCGCCGACCTTTACCAAAACCTCAATTACCGGTACATCTTTGTAGTCGCCGATATCTGGAACTTTGATTTCAATTGGCGATCCGCCAGTGCTGACTGGTGCCGCAGCTGGTGCTGCTGCGGGAGCGCTAGCTGCTGGTACTGATGCAGCAGCTGCTGCACCCTCTTCCAAGGTAATGACAACAGAACCTTCGGAAAGGCTGTCCCCTATCTTTACTTTGACCTCTTTGACGATGCCAGAGTGTGATGAAGGAACATCCATGGTGGCTTTATCAGATTCAAGTACCACGATGGATTGTTCTTTCTCAATCTTATCGCCTGCTTTAACCAATACTTCAATCACCGGTACATCTTTGTAATCGCCGATATCCGGAACTTTGATTTCAATTATTTGACTCATAGTATTTATCTCTTATCAAACCGTCATTGGGTTTGGTTTAGTAGTATCGATGTCGTATTTCTTAATCGCTTCTGCCAACTTAGAGCGATCAAGCTGACCAGAGTCAACCAATGATCTCAATGCAGTCAGAACCACCCAACGGCGATCCACTTCAAAGAAATCACGGAGTTTTTCACGGGTATCTGAACGACCAAATCCGTCGGTACCAAGCACTTCATAGCGACGACCCATATGCTGAATCGCTGGACGAATTTGCTCTGCAAATAAACGAACATAGTCAGTAGCAGCAATGATCGGACCGGAGGTGTCTTTTAAACACTTCTCAACATGAGAGAGGGTTGGCGCAGCAGCTGGGTTCAATAGATTGCTGCGGTGTGCTGAAGTCCAATCGCGGCCGAGCTCAGTAAAGCTTGGGCAACCCCACAAGTCTGAAGCAATGCCCCAGTCTTTATGCAAAATCTCTGCCGCTTCGATAACTTCGCGGAAGATTGTTCCAGAGCCTAAAAGTTGTACGCGCAGCTTTGCGTTGGCGTCGCCAACAGACTTCAGCTTATACATACCCTTAATGATGTCTTTTTCTGCACCCTTAGGCATTGCTGGATGTGCGTAGTTCTCATTCATCAAGGTGATGTAGTAGTAAACATCTTCCTGAACCTCCAACATACGACGCATACCATCCTGAATCACTACCGCCAATTCAAATGAGAATGTAGGGTCGTAGCTAATACAGTTAGGAACTGCGCCACTCCACAGATGGCTATGGCCATCTTCGTGTTGCAAGCCTTCGCCGTTCAGGGTTGTTCTACCAGCAGTACCGCCCAACAAGAAGCCGCGGCTACGCATATCGCCTGCAGCCCAAGCTAAATCGCCAATACGCTGGAAACCAAACATGGAATAGAAGATGTAGAAAGGCAACATCGGTACGCCATGCGTGGAATAAGAAGTGGCGGCCGCGATCCAATCGCACATACCACCAGCCTCATTAATACCCTCTTGCAAGATCTGACCAGTCTTATCCTCTTTATAGAACATCAATTGGTCGTGGTCTTCAGGCGTATACAACTGTCCTAATTGATTCCAGATACCCAATTGGCGGAACATACCTTCCATACCGAATGTACGCGACTCATCAGGAACAATCGGAACAACACGCTTACCGAGCACCTTATCGCGCACTACCGTGTTGAGCATGCGTACAAACGCCATCGTTGTGGAGATCTCGCGACCCTCTGTAGTTGCCTCAAGCAATGGTGCAAAAGTTTCTAGTGAAGGAACAGGTAAGCTTTCCGCCTTGGTGCGACGCTGCGGTAAATAGCCACCTAATTCATGACGGCGAGCCTTCATGTACTCGAGCTCTGGACTACCATCAGCAAATTTCACTAGGGGCATATCATCTAACTGCTCATCCTTAACCGGAATTTCAAAGCGATCACGGAAGCGACGAACGTCATCAGCATTCATCTTCTTTGCCTGGTGGGCAATATTCATCGCCTCGCCTGAGCCGCCCATACCATAACCTTTAATGGTGTGAGCCAAGATCACTGTTGGCTGTTCTTTATGATTTACCGCTGCATGAAACGCTGCAAAGACTTTATGAGGATCATGGCCGCCACGATTGAGCTGCCAAATCTCATCATCACTCCAGTCGCTGACTAAAGCCTTTAATTCTGGGGTGTTGAAAACGATCTCGCGAACGTAGGCGCCATTCTTAGACTTCATTGTCTGGTACTGACCGTCAACGATTTCGCCCAAACGCTGCATCAAGATGCCTTTTTTATCGCGTGCAAATAAAGCATCCCATTGGCCGCCCCACACTACCTTGATGACATTCCAGCCTGAGCCACGGAACTCACTCTCAAGCTCTTGAATAATTTTTCCGTTACCGCGAACTGGTCCATCTAAGCGCTGCAAGTTACAGTTGATAACAAAAATCAGATTGTCGAGTTTTTCACGGCCAGCCATACCAATCGCACCAAGAGACTCTGGCTCGTCGGTTTCGCCATCACCCAAGAAGGCCCATACCTTACGACCCTGCTCTTGAATAAAGCCGCGATCTGTTAAGTACTTCATAAAGCGCGCTTGGTAAATCGCCATGATTGGACCCAAGCCCATCGATACCGTTGGGAACTGCCAGAAGTCTGGCATTAACCAAGGATGTGGATAACTAGAGATGCCTTTGCCGCCCACTTCTTGACGGAAGTTATTGAGCTGACCCTCTTCGAGACGACCCAACATATAGGCACGGGCATATACGCCTGGAGCTGAGTGGCCCTGTACAAATATCAAATCACCACCATGCTCCGGAGATGGTGCATGCCAGAAGTGATTAAAGCCGACGTCGTATAAAGTCGCTGCTGATTGGAAAGAAGAAATGTGGCCGCCAACGTTGGTATCTTTATTAGCGCGCAATACCATCGCCATGGCATTCCAACGAGTGTAAGAACGAATACGGTGCTCCACGTTCTGATCACCAGGCAAGCGTGCTTGGTTTTCAACAGGAATCGTATTGATGTAAGGAGTCTCGGCATGGAATGGCTGAACCACCCCGTTCACGCGCGCATGAGAAATTTGTTGATCAATTAAATAAGCAGCTCTTTCTGGGCCCTCATTGCGAATCACACCATCGAGCGCCTGCAACCATTCTTGAGTCTCGCCAGGATCGGCGTCCTGAGCATTCTGTTTGCCTAATACTTGGTCTGGAACCGCTGCCATCTTTAGTCTCCGTTAAATAGTGCTTTATTTGTCATTAACTCTATAGGCAATATTCTAGGAAGGTATATGGGTGTAAACAAGCAATTTTCCACATAATGATAATATTTCTCATAATGTGGTAATTTATTGCGGTGCAAATAAGAATGGCTAATCAGGCCAGAAATAGCATTTTAAGGGTCGCAATAGGGCAAAATGCTTCGTATTCATGAAAGTATCAGCCTCCACCAATCTTTTCCTTCGGCCATTGAAATGGCTCCGCAAAATACGCGGATTTAGGCTTGTTTACACCCCACTGATTGCGATTGTGATCTTTACGGCAGTCATGGGCATTATTTTGGGCACCCTACACTTACAAGAAAAGACACAACAGGAAGCTGCTCTATTTAGGGAGCTCTCTTTTGCCAAGCAGCGCATTCAGTCTCGGTTTGCTAGCAATCTAGATGCATTAACCACGATCAATCGCGAAGTTGCAGCAAGCGAAGATCAAGTCAGACTCAAGCAAATTGCCAAAGAACAGGCAGATGATCTTGCTCTTAACAATCATGAAATCATCAAAATAATCTGGCTGAACAATCAAAGTCAACGACAGTGGGTTGCGCCAACCGAAATTGGCAAACCAGACTGGATTACTAAGAGTCAAAATGATCAACCCGTTAATTCCAGTCTTACATCCACCATTGAATTAAGTAGAGTAACCAGTAGAGCTGCCTTTAGTCCTTTTATTTCCCTCAATCTACCGGGCGATGAGCCAATCAATGCGGAGAGAAAAATCGTTTTCTGGCAAGTAGTTCCCAATATAGTAAGCGGAGAAATTGTGGGTTACTTGGCGGCGCTCTACACCACTCAAGGGATTTTGGATGTCATTCCTGGAGAGCTCAAGTCCCACTATCGGTTTACCCTCATCACCGATAACGAAAAAGTCCTAGCAATCTCCTCTGATAAAGGAACTCCTAAAAGAGCATTTAGCAATCAGACTAGCTTAGATATCGGCGTCTTAAGCCCGAACCTCACGCTGCGGATTGACACCTATCCTCCGCCTACCAACCTCACCTTCAGGATGTTAATTGGCGTTGTATTGGGATTAAGCATCTTCGTGATTTGGAGTTTGTGGTCAGTGCTCAAGCAAATGCAAGTGCGCCAGGAAGCAGAAGCAAGTCTGCGCACAGAAACCAGCTTTCGTAACGCAATGGAGAACTCCACTCCAGTGGGTATTCGCGCTCACGATATGGAGAAGCGAATCACCTATGTCAATCGGGCCTTTTGCGAAATGACAGGCTGGACCTCGGAAGAGTTAATGGGCCTCACCCCACCATTTCCATTTTGGCCAGATAGCAGAAGGGATGAGCTTGTAGAAAAAATGAATCGTGCCCTGAAATCCGATATCAGCGGCAGCATGAAAATTGGTATCGAGGGTGCCATTCTGAAGCGCGATGGAACCCTGATCCAAACCCGTACATTTATTGCACCCTTGATTAATGAAAAAGGTAAGCAGACTGGCTGGGTAACTTCCTTAATCGATATTTCGGAGCCAAAAAAGATTCGTGAAGAATTGGCTGCATCACAAGAGCGATTTACTACCGTTCTAGAAAGCCTAGATGCAGCAGTGTCTGTTGTCTCCTTGGAAACTGATGAACTACTATTTGCAAACCGCTTCTACCGAGAAAATTTTGGCAATGATTCCAGGGGGCACTTTCAATTAGCTCACCAAGATAATGAAATTGCGACTTTGCACAATATTGCGCAGGATCTACAAGACTACATACGTGATGGCATTCCAACCTCATTTCTTTATCAAGAATCAGAGTCAGAAGAAGTGCAATTGACTGATAGCAGCAATAAGTGGTTTGAGGTCAGGCGACGCTTTATTCCATGGGTAGACGGCCATCTCGCACAATTACTAGTTGCTACCGATATCACCGCTCGTAAAGAGGCTGATGATTTAGCGCTCCAACAACAAGAGCGCATGCAGTTTACTAGTCGCCTCACCACCATGGGTGAAATGGCCTCTTCGTTAGCCCATGAATTGAACCAGCCACTCTCCGCGATTTCAAATTACTGCAACGGAGTGGCAAAACGCTTAGATGGCAATTTGGATCCCTCCATTACCAAAGATATACTGCCAGCGCTGGCAAAAGCCTCTGAACAAGCTCATCGTGCTGGCACCATCATTCAACGAATTCGAGGCTTCGTAAAGCGCAGTGAACCTCAGCGCAAGGCAGCAAGCGTTTCTGAAATCATTAATGACGCAGTTGGTCTGGTTGAAATTGAGGCGCATCGACACCGCTTGAGCATTACCTCGGAGATTGCTGAAAATCTTCCGGTAGTCAATCTCGATCCAGTCCTCATTTTGCAGGTCGTGGTCAATCTCCTGAAAAATGCTCTTGATAGCGTGCGTGAGGCATACCCCCTCTCCTCGCGCTGGTCAGCTCCGACAGTGAAGATTGCTGTTGATTTAGACACCAGCATTTTCCCCGCCATGCTCCGAATTCAAGTCACCGACGGCGGGGGCGGAATACCTGAAAATGTCCTGGAACACATGTTTGAGCCCTTTTTTAGCACCAAATCCGATGGCATGGGCATGGGACTCAATATCTGCCGCTCTATTATTGAATCCCACCATGGCAGGCTTTGGGCCACCAACATCAAAGACTCGGAACAGACCAAGCTGGCTGGCTGCACCTTTACAATACTTCTACCCCTGGAATCCCCTGAAACCAAGGCCATTACTTAATATTGAATTTATAGGTTTACCTCGCGAGAACTGATATGAACTTAAGTGCCACTGCAAAACCAAACCAAGCTGAAGTTGTCTACGTTGTGGATGATGATGAAGCAGTTAGAGACTCCCTCACTTGGCTTTTAGAAGGCAACGGCTATGTTGTGCGTTGTCATGCAAGTGCTGAACGTTTCTTGCAGTCTTTACAAAGCACCGATAAGTCCACTATCTCTTGCGCCATTTTGGATGTGCGTATGCCTGGTATGTCTGGTCTTGAATTACAAGAGCGCCTTACTAGTGAAAACTTGCCAATGCCTGTTGCCTTCATTACCGGTCACGGCGATGTTTCCATGGCAGTCTCCACCATGAAACGCGGTGCTGTGGATTTCATTGAAAAACCTTTTAAAGAAAATGATCTTTGTGGTTTAGTAGATCGCATGCTTGCTAAAGCTCGCATTGATTACTCGCAAGCAAGCCAACGCAAAATTACTCAAAGCTTACTCAGCAAGCTGACTGGTCGTGAACGTCAAGTGCTCGAGCGTATTGTTGCCGGCCGCTTAAATAAACAAATTGCTGACGATCTTGGTATTTCTATCAAGACTGTTGAAGCACACCGTGCCAATATCATGGAAAAGCTCAACGTCAATACTGTGGCAGACCTGCTCCGTCTGGCTTTATCCGACCCACAACCTAATTAATATCGGGATATTGAGATGCCAGCGCAATTATTAGACGGCAACGCACTTTCTAAGAAGCTTCGTACAGAGATTGCAGCGCGTGGTGCAATCGTTACTGCCAAAGGCACTCGTCCTGGCTTAGCCGTGATCGTAGTTGGTGATAATCCTGCCAGCGCTGTGTATGTCCGCAATAAAGTCAAAGCCTGTGAAGATGTTGGTTTTCATTCTGTTTTAGAGCGCTACTCTGCTGAGCTTGGCGAGGAAGAGTTACTAGCTCGAATTGCAACCCTGAATGCAGATCCGGCGATCCATGGGATCTTGGTACAACTGCCATTACCAGAGCACATCGCATCCGAACGCGTCCTTGAGGCGATTGCTCCTGAGAAAGATGTGGATGGCTTTCACGTTGCGAATGCCGGTGCATTGATGGTTGGTCAACCAGAATTCAAGCCATGCACGCCTTATGGCTGCATGAAGATTCTAGAGAGTATTGAGTATCCAATTCGCGGCGCTCGCGCTGTGATTGTGGGTGCATCGAATATCGTAGGCAAACCAATGGCCATGTTGCTATTACAAGCTGGTGCAACTGTAACCATCTGCAATAGCAAAACACGTGACCTGGCACACCATACAAAGGATGCCGACATCTTGGTGGTTGCCACTGGCAAACCAAAGATGATCACTGGTGACATGGTCAAAAATGGTGCGGTAGTGATTGATGTAGGCATTAATCGCCTGCCAGATGGCAAGCTTTGTGGTGATGTTGATTTTGATACAGCCAAATATGTTGCCGGCTGGATAACCCCGGTTCCTGGTGGCGTCGGCCCTATGACCATCACGATGTTGCTGATGAATACCTTAGAAGCAGCTGAAAAGGCATCAAAGCACTAAGGATTTGACTGGGACTTTTGGCAAAATTGCTCCCAGTCCATTAAGCTAGAGGGATGACTATATCCCTCACTAATACCCTCCCCGCTGAATTACAAAACAATCCTCTGGTTACTTTTGGACGAGGCATTGCCGCCTACTCTGAAGTAAAGCCTGAGCATATTGCCCCTGCAATTGAATACCTTTTGAAGCATGCGCAGGACGCAGTGGATGTTGCAGTAAATCCAAATACAGTGACATCTTGGGATGCCTTGGCTGAGCCATTGGAAGACGCTACAGAATCTTTAGGTAGATCCTGGGGTGTGATCTCTCACCTCAATAGTGTTGCTGATACACCAGAATTACGAGCCGCCTATGGCGCAATGCTACCTAAAGTAACTGCTTTCTTTTCGAGTCTTGGGCAGAATTTAGATCTCTACAAAAAATTCAAAGAACTCAGTAAGTCTCCTGACTTCGCAAAACTGAGTTCAGCACAGAAGAAAGTTATTGAAAACTCATTGCGCGATTTTCGCTTGGGCGGCGCAGAACTGAGTGACGCAGACAAACCACGTTTTGCCCAAATCCAAGATGAGCAAGCAACCCTAGGCAAGGCCTTTTCTGACCACGTCTTAGATGCAACCGATAGCTTTGTGCATCTTGTAACCGATAAGGCTGATCTGGTGGGACTGCCCGAGGATGCTATTGCTGCAGCTGCAGATACTGCTCAGCAAAAGAATCTGCAGGGCTGGGCATTCACACTGCACTTCCCCTCTTACTACCCAGTCATGCAGTACTCAGAAAATCGCGCGTTGCGTCGCTTGATGTACGAGGCCTATGTCACGCGCGCTTCAGAGCTGGCTCCACAGTACGGCAAAGGCAAGCTGGATTTGGATAATACAAAAAATATGCTTGAGCAACTCAGACTGCGCGATGAAGAAGCGCGAATGCTGGGATTTAAGAACTATGCTGCGCTGAGCTTGGCGCCGAAGATGGCCAATAGCGTTGAGGAAGTGGATTCCTTCTTAACCAATTTCACCCAGAAAGCAAAACCATTTGCACTCAAGGATTGGCAAGAACTTTCCGAGTTTGCCAAAACTGAACTTTCAATTACGGATGGCTTGGAGCCATGGGATGTTGCATTTGCTTCTGAGAGATTGAAGCAAGAGCGTTACTCATTCTCAGAAAATGAACTCAAACAGTATTTCCCATTACCCAAAGTATTGGATGGACTCTTCCAGGTTATCCAAACTTTGTTTGGTGTGAAGATTGAAGCGGCTAACCTGCCTACATGGCATGCTGACGTGCAATCCTTCTCAGTAAAGAATGGTGCGGGAAATATCGCGGCCTATTTCTATCTCGATCCCTATGCTCGCCCCGGCAAGCGTGGCGGCGCTTGGATGGATGATGCCCGCGGTCGCAGAGTATTACCCAATGGAGAGATCCAAGTACCTGTAGCGTATTTAGTCTGTAACTTTGCGCCTCCAGTGAAGGTTGATGGCGTCTTGCGTCAGCCCACCATTACACATGATGATGTGATTACGCTCTTCCATGAGAGTGGACACGGGCTACATCACCTCTTAACGCAAGTGAGCGCCTTGGGTGTTTCAGGAATCAATGGGGTTGAATGGGATGCGGTTGAGTTACCAAGCCAGTTTATGGAAAACTTCTGCTGGGAATGGGAAGTCTTAGAAAAAATGACTGCACACGCTGAAACTGGCAAACCACTGCCGCGTGAGCTCTTTGAAAAAATCTTGGCTGCCAAGAATTTCCAAAATGGCTATATGACTCTGCGCCAAATTGTGATGTCATTAACCGACTGGCGCCTACACTCCAGCTTGGATACCAAAGACGCAAAAGATCAAGCGGTACTCGACTTATCGAGAGCGATTGCCGATCAATTTAATGTCATCCCACAGCCCGCTATCTCTCGCTGGATTAATACCTTCAGCCATATTTTTGCAGGAGGCTATGCAGCAGGTTATTACAGCTACAAATGGGCAGAAGTTTTATCTGCAGACGTCTACTCCGCTTTTGAAGAAGCCGCCAAGCTAACTGGCAGCGTCCTAGATGAAAAAACAGGTACTCGTTATCGCGAAGAGATATTGGAAGTGGGTGGCAGCCGTCCGGCAGCTGAATCATTCAAGGCCTTTAGAGGTAGAGAACCAAGTATTGATGCCCTGCTAAGGCATGGTGGTTTAGCTTAATTGATTTACTAGATTACACAAATAGAAAAACCACCCTCGGGTGGTTTTTCAGCTTCTTGAGCTTTGAATCCCAAGAGTTCATTTTTTAAATTAATTGCTGATTTAGTTTCTGCTTTAATTTTTTGGGCAAGCATTCTCTAGCGGCTTACCTGCTACGCGATCCTTAACCCAAGATAAATAGAATGGCTTAGATGATCCAGGGGTCGTAAAGTGAGACTGCTCGCCAGGTAATTGCATCCTTCCAACATTCCCGCCAAGTTTGCAAACTTGATCTTGGTAGAGCTTATGCATCATTGGAGGGACGGCGGTATCTTTAGTGCCAAAGTAAATTTGTACTGGGGCAACAGGCCTTGCTACAGGTACACCACCCTTTAGCATTGCCTGTGCCCAAGCAAGAGTATTGGTAGGCGTTGACTTTAATAAGCTAGCGTAGTTTGCACCGTAGTTAAAGTTAAAAGTGTCACTAGCAGCATGCATACATTTATTGCTGTAAATATCGTTAGCCACTTTCACACCCTCATCGGTAAAGAGGTCTGATAATTTCAGATTAGAAAAGGCAGCTTGAGTTCCCCAGTAATACATTGTTGCATGGGTGAAATTAAAGACGTTATCCAAAAACATCTTTTGGGAGCCTTGCAAATATTTATCTGCTGTTGCTTGATCGAGTTTGCCTGCTGGAGCCAATATGGAAATATCTTGCGGTGCTAGAGCCACAAATCCAACAATATCCACACCATCGAACGCAGTGCCAGCTTGCTTAATGTAGTCAGACATTCCAGCCAATGCAATGACCGCCCCGCCGCCTTGTGACCACCCATAAACAATGGTCTTCTTACTGGCGCCCGTCTCCTTCATAGAGCCAGCGGCACGAGCAGCATTAAGCGTATCCATACCGTTAGTCGCTGCAACGCTGTATTGATGCCTACCGCCACCACCCAAACCTTGGTAGTCGGTTGCAACCAATACATAACCCTCTTTAATAAATTCTTCTACTGCTGGAATTCCATAATCTGTCCAAGAATTTCCGCCAACTAAGAAATACTCGTTCAAAGGAACTGCTGGATCAATAACCTGTGATGGGCCACAATTTTGCGCCGCACCTGTTGTTCCATGCGCCCATGTCATCACTAGACGACCACCTGCAGGAGCCTGACCTACTGGCGCGACCACTAAGCCAGTTGAAATATTTTTGCGGCCAGCAACATCGGATGAAATATAGGCAATTCTCCAGGCTTGAGCGCCTTTTACGGATGTTTCAATTTTTTCCTGCTTGATCACCTGCCCCAATTTACCTTCAGGGGCCATCTTCATTACTGCCGCATAAAAAGGCTGCACTGGAGGGTCAGCAAATACAGCGGTAGATAAAACTCCGAAGGCGGTACCGAGTGCCAGAACTGAAAGACGAGTGATTTTTTTCATGGATGTGATGAAATGAGGTTCTAAAACCTATATTAGACACCATGCCATGCAGGATCCATATTTAATTAGACGCATGCTTTTAGGTTCAGGGCTCTCTATTGGCGATCTGGCAATGCAGTTATCTTATGGCGGCCCACAGATTGCTTCCTGGAAATATTGCCCTATAAAGGCTTTATGATTGTGACTTTCAATTCAAGGCTTTAGGATCAATCTCATGAGCGCCTACTCACTCGAGCTAGCGGAATTTTCCATTGCAGCTATTGCAATTACCGCCATCACTGCATATGCGATTTACTGGACCCTTAATGAATCACCTATATCTCGCTGGCTGCATGATTCCGATGCGGTTGTTCCGTCATTCTTATCAATTACCTCTTTTATTTTCGGTCTTGCAATCTCGACTTTAGCGGGTAATTCTTTTGATCGACATCAGCATGCCATTACAAACCTAATAACTGAAACAAGCGCAATTGAACTAATTGTTAGTACTGCAACAGCTTTACCCAATCAGGATCAATTACAAATTAGTTCAGCTGTAAAAAATTATGTAAGCGCAGTTATCGATAAAGAATGGCCCGCCATGCAAAGCAATGATGCCAGCAAGCGTGATATTGCTTTACCAGAATTTTTAGCATTAAATAAAATTGTGAATCAAATTGCTTTCCAGCCAAATCAACGTGGCGCTATTCAAGAACAGTTGTTATCAGCGATTGCAACCATTCGACATGATCGTCAAATTAGGCGGTCCATAGCATTCGACAATGACCACATCTCGAAATGGCCATCGATTCCTGTATTTTCATTTTTATTGCTACTCTCAGTTGGAATTGTGCATCTTGGAAGCATTAAAGCTATGAAGGTATCCCTATCAATAGCATCGGTATGCGTCATTATGTCGGCGGTGTTTCTCTTTATTAGCATCTCTCCATATCGAGGATGGAACCCCGTAGAGCCTCTTAAATTACAGAACTCTCTACAAAGGTTGGAAGCAATCAAGCAATCAACTTAAGTTTTCTTAATTGTTGCAATCACTGGAGCATGGTCAGAAGGCTGCTCCCAGGTTCTGGGCTCTTTATCGATCACGCTAGCAGTGCATTTTTCTTGAAGCGCTTCACTGAGAAGGATGTGATCGATACGCATGCCGGCATTTCTTCTGAAACCCATCATGCGATAGTCCCACCAACTAAAGGTTTTTGGTGGCTGCTCAAACATTCTGAAAGAGTCTGTTAATCCCAATTGAACCAACTGTTGGAAAGCTTGACGCTCCTCTGGAGAAACCAGGTTCTGCCCGATCCACTTAGAGGGATCATGCACATCCGAATCGGTAGGTGCAATATTGAAGTCCCCTAACAACGCTAAACGTGAGTTCTGCTGGAGCTCTTCGCCTAACCAAGTTTGCAATGCTTTAAGCCAACTCAGCTTATATACGAATTTATCGCTATCGGGTGATTGCCCATTTGGAAAATATGCAGAAACTAACCTCATTGGCTGGGTTCCCGCAAAGGGAATGGTGGCAGCTAAGATTCTCTGCTGCTCATCTACATGGTTTGGAATGTTTCTAGTGGGTTTTAGAAAGCTGGTTGCTACATCAGATGCAATCGGCGCTAAGGCTGCCTTGCGCACAATGATCGCCACACCGTTATAGGTCTTTTGGCCTGCAGCCAGACTTAAGTAGCCAGCATCCTCAAGCTCTTGATGCGGGTACTTATCATCTGTGAGCTTGAGCTCCTGCAAACACAATGCATCAATAGGGTGCTGCTTTTTTTCCTGATCCTGCAACCAACGCAGGACTTGTGGGAGGCGAACCTTTAATGAGTTCACATTCCATGCGGCTATGCGAACTGAATCAGTCATCGATTCCCAGCTCTTGCAACTTACGGGTAATCGTATTGCGTCCAATACCTAGACGTTGAGCGGCCTCCACTCTTCTGCCGCGCGTGACTTCAAGCGCAGCTTGTAATACCGCCTTTTCAAAGCGTGCAGTGAGAGCATCAAAGACTTCCTTATCGCCATCTTGCAGCATCTTCACAGCAAGACGTCCTAAGCCACTCTCCCAATCACCTGAAGTAACTTTAGTCGTAGCGGGATTACTTGGCGAGGACTCACCATGAAGAATCACGGGTTGCTCGCTAGCCTCTGCAACGATATCGGCAGGCAGATCGCTTACGCCAATCACATTGGCAGGCGTCATTACCGTTAGCCAATGACACAAGTTCTCTAATTGGCGCACGTTGCCTGGAAATGGCATTGCGCTGATTTCTTTTAATACTTCATCAGATAGCTTTTTAGGATCAACTCCTAAAGACTTAGCGCAACTGAGCATGAAATGCCGAGCCAACATTGGAATATCTTCGTTACGCTCACGCAATGAAGGCATGCGCAAACGAATGACATTCAGGCGATGTAATAAGTCTTCACGGAAGAGCCCTGCTGCTACACGAGCATCTAGGTTCTGATGGGTAGATGCGATAACGCGTACATTGGCCTTAATCGGATCTTGACCACCGATACGATAAAAATGGCCATCCGACAAAACTCGCAGTAAACGGGTTTGCAAGTCAAATGGAAGATCGGCTACCTCACCTAAAAACAGAGTGCCTCCATCCGCTTGTTCAAAGCGACCGCGACGGAGTGTTTGCGCACCAGGAAAAGCACCACGCTCATGGCCAAACAACTCAGACTCCAACAAATCTTTTGGTACAGCTGATGTACTCAAAGAGACAAATGGACCTTTAGCGCAAGGGCTGTGCTTGTGCAATGCATGAGCTACCAACTCTTTACCAGTACCAGACTCGCCAGTAATGAGGACTGTTGCATTTGATTGAGCCAAACGACCAATCGCACGGAAGATTTCTTGCATGGCTGGGGCTTGACCAATGATTTCAGTCGCATCTTGGCGCCATGCGGTTAATTCTTTAGAGCCAGAGTCATTGCGAATACCCTGCTCTACTGCGCGATGGATCAATTCAACGGCTTTTTCAACGTCAAATGGTTTGGTGAGGTACTCAAATGCACCGCCTTGAAATGAAGATACAGCTGAATCCAAATCTGAATAAGCCGTCATGATGATCACAGGTAAATTCGGATGGCTAGCCTTCACATGCTGCAATAGATCCAAGCCATTACCGCGTGGCATCCGGATATCTGAAATAAGCACCTGAGGAGATTCTTTTTCCAAAGCATTGAGAACATCATTTGGATTGGAGAAACTCTTATGCGGAATATTCTCACGCGATAATGCCTTTTCTAAGACCCAACGAATGGATTGATCATCGTCGACGATCCAAATTGGTTTCATGATGCTTTCTCCTGCCTACGGTATGGAATTTGAATATGAAAATCGGTGCGGCCAGGGCGGCTATTACAAGAAATAAAGCCCTGATGCTGCTGAACAAAGGTTTGTGCCAAAGTGAGACCAAGGCCACTGCCACCCTCTCTACCCGAAACCAGCGGGAAGAAGATGCGTTCAATAATCTCCTCTGGAATGCCCGGACCGTTATCAATCACATGCAGATCCATCGCCAACTTATAGCGATGCTTAGCAATTGTCACTGAACGTGCCACACGGGTCTTAAGTTCGATTTGCGCAACACCACTTTGAATCTCTTCGGAAAGAGCTTGTGCTGCGTTGTGAACAATATTGAGTGTTGCCTGAATCAGCTGCTCTCGGTCTCCCAATACATCTGGCAGACTCGTATCGTAATTACGAATAATTTTGAGCCCCTTTGGAAACTCAGCCAAAACTAAACTACGTACGCGCTCCAAAGCTTCGTGCACATTAAAAGACTCCATGACATGCGCCTTGCGATGAGGCGCTAAAAGTCGGTCCACCAGAGTCTGTAGGCGATCTGATTCTTTAATAATGACTTGCGTGTACTCTCGCAAACCTTTATCCGGTAGCTCAAACTCAAGCAACTGAGCTGCCCCACGAATTCCACCCAATGGGTTTTTAATCTCATGCGCTAAATTGCGCATCAACTGTTTGTTTGCCTCAACCTGCTGCGTTACGCGTTCATCGCGCTCACTACGCAACTGCTGATCAATCGGAAACCACTCCATCATGATGAGGGCGGGATCCTCCAAAGCGGCTATTACAACGTGTGCCGGAATGGAATCTTGATGAATACTGCCAGGCAAGGAATGCAAGATCATTTCTTGGCGCTGCGCTAGGACATGTCCTTGCTTCACTTCACCAATCATGACTCTTAATGCTTCGTTATCGCCAAATAAATTGTGCACAGACTGACCCTCAAGTGATTTACGTGAAAGGTCTAGAGCTGACTCAGCAGCTGGGTTCACATACACCAATTGTTGGGTCTCAGCCTCAAATACCACGATGGCATTGGGCATCTGATCAAGCAATGTCGGAAAAAAAGGAGCAGCCGAAGCTGCTCCCTTGAACGAATTGCGCAACAGACCTGCGCTCAAGTTCTCTCCTTCGCTTACAGGGAGTAGTACATATCAAATTCGATAGGATGAGTAGTCATACGGAAACGTGTGACATCTTCCATCTTCAAATTGATATACGCATCAATCATGGACTCAGTGAATACACCACCGCGAGTCAAGAACTCGTGATCTTTCTTCAATGCTTCCAATGCCTCTTCCAAGCTCGCGCAAACGGTTGGGATCTTTGCATCTTCTTCTGGTGGCAAGTCATACAAGTTCTTGTCAGCAGCTTCGCCTGGATGAATCTTGTTTTGAACGCCATCCAAACCAGCCATCATCAATGCAGAGAAGCAGAGGTATGGGTTAGCCAATGGATCTGGGAAACGAGTTTCAATACGACGACCCTTTGGACTTGGAACGTGTGGAATACGGATAGAAGCAGAACGGTTACGTGCTGAGTAAGCTAACTTCACCGGAGCCTCAAAGCCTGGTACCAAACGTTTGTATGAGTTTGTACCTGGGTTAGTAATCGCGTTCAATGCCTTAGCGTGCTTGATGATGCCGCCAATGTAGAACAATGCGAATTCTGACAAACCAGCGTAGCCGTTACCAGCAAACAAGTTCTCACCGTTTTTCCAAATAGATTGGTGAACGTGCATACCAGAACCGTTATCGCCAACTACTGGCTTAGGCATAAATGTTGCTGTCTTGCCGTAAGCGTGAGCTACGTTTTGAACAACATACTTCTGCCAGATAGTCCAGTCAGCACGTTGAACCAATGTGCTGAACTTAGTACCCAATTCGTTTTGACCTTGGCCAGCAACTTCATGGTGATGCACTTCGACTGGAATACCCAATGATTCAAGAATCAAACACATTTCAGAGCGCATGTCTTGGAATGTATCTACAGGAGCAACTGGGAAGTAGCCGCCTTTTTTACCTGGGCGGTGACCAGTGTTGCCGCCTTCGATTTCTTTTGATGAAGACCATGGAGCCTCTTCGGAATCAATCTTCACGAAGCAGCCCTTCATGTCAGCACCCCAACGAACGCCGTCAAAAATAAAGAACTCTGGCTCTGGACCAAAGTAAGCTGTGTCGCCCAAGCCAGTGCTCTTCAAATACGCTTCAGCGCGCTTAGCAATAGAACGTGGATCACGGTCGTAACCTTTGCCATCAGCTGGCTCGATCACGTCACAAGTCAACACTAAAGTTGGCTCTTCATAGAATGGGTCGATATAAGCGGCTGTTGGATCTGGTTTGAGCAACATGTCTGATGCCTCAATACCCTTCCAACCAGCAATAGAAGAACCGTCAAATGCATGACCGCTCTCAAATTTGTCTTCGTCAAAAGCAGAGATAGGAACTGTCGTGTGTTGTTCTTTACCCTTTGTATCCACAAAGCGGAAATCAACGAAAGTAATTTCTTTCTCTTTAACTAACTTCATCACATCAGCGACGGTCTTCGTCATGCAAATCTCCTCTATTAACTAAATTCGGAATCAAAACTTAAGGCATACACCCTTGTTTATTCCAGGCACCAAACATGCCTAATGGATGTATGTAATTTACTGAAGCAAACAAATGGGAACTCTCATTATTGCACTGTTTAAGTGCCCAAATACCCCTCATACAAGCTCAAATACCCCTATTTGCACCTTTTTAGTGCATATAGTTTCAACTGATATCGTGGATTTCGTAGCCCAGCTCTTGGGTGCCCGTTCTGAGAGCAATCCAGGCGCTTTCCAGGAGATTGGCATTGCCTTTGATACCCAGTTCAATATGGCGCTGAGCGTACACACCTCCCCTTGAGGCATCTCCCACTGACGGAAGACTGAAGACCTTCACCCCTGGAAAATTAGCTTCTATGCGCTCCATTAAGGGGGTCAAAGTCGATTCAATACCCTTGGGAACAATGAAACTCTGCTCAGCCCAGTTCTCTTGATGGAATAGATCCTTGTAATGGGTATCCAAGCACCAAGCCATCATCGGCGCAGCCATCACCGGAAAGCCCGGCACAAAGTGATGCTCTTGAATTCGAAAGCCTGGAATTTGATTGTAGGGATTGGGAATGATTTCACTTCCAATGGGGAACTCACCCATTTTGAAGCGATGCTGGTTTTCTGGAGTATTAAGATCAGCCTTAATCGGATCACCCTCTGCCATCGACTGAATTCTGCCGGCAATTAACTCTTTTGCAGTTGGATGTAATTCA